>DIEY01000051.1:0-7820 GCA_002418865.1 Bacteroidales bacterium UBA5762
ATTAGGAGCAATCAGTTTTGGCTATAGTAATAATTAAGATTATGGAAGGGCTTTCAAATAAATATTTTGAGTAGATTGTCAGAAAAACTTATTTTGATAGTTATTGTCATGAGTTTAAATCCATTCCTGTCGAACAAAAACGCTGTAAACAATATTGTTCTGATTCACCTTTCAGACGTTTAAATCCAATCTTTAAAGGTAACTAAAAGGAAGATTTTAACTTAGGTGATTTTGATGAAGTTATAACTGATTAGTTTGGAATCGGCATTTTCCAAAATTCCCCAAATGGGGACTTTCAATTTAAGCGGTATAAATTATCTTGTAATATCCAGCCTCCGTTCCAACAGAGCACGGTTATAAGGTGTTCGTCAATCACTCGCTTTGTTCGCAAATTTCGTGCAAGGCGAACGCACAGCTCAGCTCGCTGAAGCTTTGCTGAGCCGCCGCCGAAATTCCTGCACTCAAAAAAAACATAGCCGTAAGGGTATAACAAGCAGCTTAAAAAAAATCTCCACACCTCGCTTCGCTTCGGGTAGTATTTTACCCAAAAACCTTGACTGCCTCTCCAGCCAATTTTTTAGATAGCTATCATTTCATTTTCACCGCTTTCTTTTTATCCTGCGGCAAAAAGACGTAATCCGACGCAAAAGAAACCAATGCAATATCAATCAATCATTTATGTGCTAATTTCGTACACGGATAAGGTCTGAAACATGTTTGCCTCATATCAAGTCCAAGTAATTTTCTATTCATTCATTCTTTAAAATTTTTTTAACATAGGTACTATTAAGCAAGGTATTTTAGGTGGCTTTTCTGGCAAGGTTAGAACTGTCATTGGTGGAAGCTGGAAAGGTATATCTTATATGCGTAGCATTCCACAAAGTGTGAAGAATCCCCGTACTGACGGGCAGGTAAATCAGCTTATTTATTTGTATCATATTTGCAACATGAATTTGTAACGTTATGATATATAGTGCATATCACATTCAAAGAAGCGAAATAACTCATTCAAAAGACTTATGTCGAATTAACAGCACACACTATTAAACTGAATAAATAAAAAAACCTCCATATCAATGGGTGAGTTTTTTATTGCCCCCCTACAACTATTAATGGTATTTCAATTTACAATGGCTTTGACTTTTTGACTTATCACGTATTTTTGCTTTTCTATTCTTAAAAAATGGAAGTCTTTAAATTTGGAGGAGCTTCGCTGAAAGATGCTCAGGCATTGAAAAACATGGCAGAGATACTCATCTCATACCATGATATAGAACAACTCGTGGTTGTAATCTCAGCCATGGGAAAAACGACTAATGCTTTCGAAAAATTCCTCCAGATAATATATAATGGATCGGCTAATTTTCAGGAGGCTTTCGAGCCCATTAAATCCTTCCATTTGGAAGTTTGTTATCAATTATTTCCTCAAGAACATTTTTTCTGGAAAGAATTGGAGAAAATCTTCGATGAAATACAACAACAATCCACCAGATTATCTTCTTTGCCTTATGACATGGCTTATGATAGAATTGTGGGTTATGGCGAAATTCTCGCCTCGCGCATTTTCAGTGTTTACCTAAATACCAGAGGCATAGATCATCAATGGCTGGATGCGCGTTCTGTAATTCGAACCGATAGTTGTTTCCGTGCTGCGAATGTTGATATCGAGCTTTCGTACGATAGAATCAGATTATGGTTTCAACAAAATACAACCTCCCGCTATAGAATAATCACTCAAGGTTTTATAGGACGGGATATGCAAGACAACATGGTTACGCTTGGTCGCGAAGGTTCAGATTATTCGGCTGCATTGTTCGCCACCGCTCTTTCAGCCGAAAAAGTAGTTCTATGGAAAGATGTGCCTGGTGTGATGAATGCAGACCCAGATTTTTATCCACAAGCGGTTACTTTTCAATTCGTGTCATACCGCGAAGCCGTGGAACTTACTTATTATGGGGCTAAAATCATCCATCCCAAAACTATTAAACCATTGGAGAACGCAGAAATTCCATTGTATGTCCGACCTTTCCTTCATCCTGCAGAACAAGGAACTCTCATTGGGCCAGGAGCCGGAACTATCCCGAAAATTCCTTCCATCATCCATAAAAATAATCAGATTCTAATCACTATTTCCCATAAAGACCTTGCCTTTATAACGGAAAAAACACTTTCGACCGTATTAGCCATGTTCGATAATTTCGCTATGAAAATCAATCTAATGCAAAATTCTGCCCTTACCTTTTCAGTGTGTTTGGACGATGAGGGAAGTAGAGTCGAAGACATCCTCACTCAACTCATGGAATCTTTCGAAGTAAAATATAATCGTCAACTTACTCTGTTGACGTTCCGAAATTATGCTCAACAACCTCAGTTCATCGACCAATGGATAGAAGGAAAATTGATTTTGGTGGAACAACGTAGCCGCAACACTGCCCAATATGTTATTTCTGAAAAATAAATACACTAAAAATTATTGAGTCAATGAAAAAACATTTCTTCTTGTTGTCTCTTTTGATGTTTCTGATTTTTTATTTTTCGGAAATATCTCTAAGCCAGCCCAGACAGCACATTTCTTTGGATAAAGGATGGAAATTTCATCTTGGCAGCGCTTCTTCAGCTGAGAGAGATTTTGGCTATGGGTTGGTGAGCATTTATTCGAAAAATGGCAAATCGGAAGGCACCGCCATTTATCCTGGTTTTGATGACAGCCACTGGCGTAATGTAGATTTACCTCACGACTGGGCCATAGAACTTCCTTTCGTAAATCATCCTTCTTCCGATGTAATGAGTCATGGATACAAACCCATTGGAGGATATTTTCCCGAAAACTCTATAGGTTGGTATAGGCGAAATTTTGATATTCCAAGTTCCGATTCAGGCTTTAGGTTTTCTTTGACCTTTGATGGGGTGTATCGAGATGCAAAATTCTGGCTGAATGGATATTATCTGGGTAATAATGAAAGCGGATATTCAGGTATAGAATATGACATTACTGACTTTGTTTGGTTCGATAAACCCAATGTTCTGGTGGTTCGGGTAGACGCTACACAATACGAAGGTTGGTTTTATGAAGGTGCAGGCATTTATCGCCATGTTTGGCTGAATCGCTATCCCGAAATTCATATTCCTTCTAATGGTGTTTTTGCTTATAGTATTCCTAAAGGCAAAAGTTCCATCATTCATCTGGAAATTACTATTATCAATTCATCACTAAAAGATAATATAGTGGGTGTGGAAACGCAAATAAAAAGTCGTGATGGTAGAGTGATGGCTCGAACCCTATCTAAGTCGATTTCAATATCTGCCTTGGGAGAGTCCATAATAAACCAAGACATTAAAATTGATCATCCACACTTATGGAACCTCGACGATCCTTACCTTTACCGTATCGAAACCAGTATTGTCTCAGAAAATAAAATTATAGATAGAACAAGTATGCCATTTGGAATACGTTCTATAAAATGGGATGCTGACAAAGGTTTTTTCCTAAACGATAGACCCATAAAACTATTAGGAGTAAACATGCATCAAGGACATGCAGGCTTAGGTGTCGCCTTACCGGATGGAATGCAATATTATCGCATCAACCGACTTAAACAAATGGGAGCGAATGCTTACCGTTGTTCGCATCATCCGCCAACTCCCGAATTGTTGGATGCCTGCGATAGTTTGGGCATGCTTGTAATCAACGAGAACCGTTTGTTGAACACTTCACCTGAATACCTCGATCAATTCAGCAAAATGGTGATCCGCGACAGGAATCATCCTTCAGTCATTCTATGGTCAATTGGCAATGAAGAAGGATATATCCAAACCAATGGAAATGGCAAACGTATGGCTATTACTCTAATCGAAAAATTAAAACGTTTGGATCCATCACGTAAGGTTACTTATGCTGCCGATGTTTCGAATGTTTTCAAAGGAATTAATGAAGTAATTCCCATACGTGGTTTTAACTATCGAGAAGAAGCCATGGAAGATTATCACAAGGATCATCCACATCAGCCTATTATTGGAACCGAGATGGGAAGTACAGTTACTACCCGTGGAATTTATTCTTACGATTCTATCAATTGTTATTTACCTGATCTGGACCTTACGGCACCATGGTGGGCTTCCAGAGCAGACGAATGGTGGCCCATAGTAGCTGAAAACCCCTGGGCTGCCGGTGGATTTATCTGGACAGGCATGGATTATATGGGCGAACCTACCCCATTTCACTGGCCTAATATTGGTTCTCATTTTGGCGTAATGGACCAATGTGGTTTCCCAAAAAATCTCTATTATTATTACCAATCATGGTGGGATACTACCCTCCCTGTTCTAAATATAGCACCACACTGGAACTGGCTCAATCGCTGGGGCTTTGAACCAGAAGTATGGATAGATTCCAACGCCGACAGTGTAAATTTGAAACTGAATGGAAAAGACCTCGGGACTCGTCTTATACAAAAAAATCAGCATTTAAAATGGAAGGTAAAATATGAACCAGGGCTTCTCGAGGCAAAAGGATACAAGAATGGTTTCGAGTTTATTTCGAAAATCGAAACCACCGGCCCAGCCTTCGAATTGGTGGTTTCTCCGCATAAAACTACTGCTATAGCTAATTCGACCGATGTTGTAGTTATTAATATTAGTGCAGTAGATACAGGAGGACGTGAGATACCAACAGCCAACAACAGAGTCAGATTCAAGGTTACAGGCCCTGCTAAAATCATTGGAGTAGGCAATGGCGATCCCTCATCCCATGAACCTGATAAATGCGAAACTGGCCTTTGGCAAAGATCTTTGTTCCAGGGAAAATGTCAGGTAATTCTTCAAATGGGCGATACACCCGGCAAGGTAGGTTTTGAGGCTTCTACTGAAGGCTTATGGCCTGCTTCGACTGAAATTCACACCCTTCCTGCCTCCTTTCATAATATTGCTCCTGCCATAGACCAGATCAAACCTTCAGGCTTACCTGATGGAGAACGAATTATGGGAGCAGATATCAGCTTTTTGCCACAATTAGAAGCTGAAGAAATGAAATTCTATGATTTTGGGAGCAACGTTCCCGAAGATGTTTTCGAAATCCTTAAAAAATATGGATTCAACTACATTCGACTCAGAATTTTTTATCAACCCGAAAACCCCGAAGGATATTCTCCCGATAAAGGATATTGCAATTTAAAGCAAACCCTCGAAATGGCCAGACGAATTAAAAAAGCCGGGATGAAATTTCTGCTTGATTTTCATTATAGCGATTATTGGGCCGACCCGGGCAAACAATACAAACCCGCTGCATGGGCTTCATTGCCATTCGAGATTTTGAAAGATTCTGTAAGAAACTATACGGTTAGAGTACTTCTTGCTTTGAAGGCTCAGGGCACATTACCCGACATGATTCAGCCTGGGAATGAAATTAATCATGGTATGCTTTGGCCCGAAGGTCATATTTCACAACCGGATCAACTATCTGGCTTGCTCGAGGCCTCCATTTCAGGAATCAAAGAAGTTGCTCCCGAAGTCCCAATAATGCTTCATCTTGCACTGGGAGGGCAAAACGACGAATCGGTCTTTTGGCTCAATAATATGTTTGCTCGAGGTATAGATTGTGACGTCATTGGACTTTCATATTATCCACGCTGGCACTGCACCCTCGATGATTTAAAATACAACATGAGAGACCTGATCAGACGATATGGCAAAGACATCATAGTGGTAGAATATTCTCAGAAAAAAGAAGAAGTGGCTGGGGCAGTATTTGCCTTACCTAACGGCAAAGGAAAGGGTTGCTTTATCTGGGAACCCTTGAATACTTGGGAAGGTATATTCGATAAAAATGGAAAACCTACACGATGGTTGCATGCCTATGAAAATATTAAGGCCATGTATCTCAATGAAAATTCAAAAAATTGAGATAAAATAAAAATCAGGCCGGTTTCAGACAATCATTGATTTTCTTCAATGAATTTTCGTATAATACGCATTTTAATGCCTTAAAATCCATTCAAAGGAATAGTTACTGTAGGAATGAGCAATAACCAGCCTATAATCACCATCATCAGAATAAATTTCCAAGCCCATTTGAACCATTTGACAAAAGGGATACGGGCAACCTCGAGCACACCTATCAATACTCCTGAAGTTGGAGTAATGAGATTGGTAAATCCGTCACCAATATGAAAGGCGGTCACGGTTGCCTGTTGTGATAAGCCTATCATGTCGGAAACATCGCGTAAAATGGGCATCAGCAAAGCAGCTTTTGCCGTTCCACTAGTAATAATGGCATTCATGCCCGATTGAAAAAGGTACATCAATGAAAGGCTGCTAATTTTACCAGCTCCTTGAATAGAATTTGATATGCTGTATAAAATAGTGTCGATAATCTTCCCATCCTCCAGAATCACAATGATACCACCTGCTAAGGCAACTACCAAAGCGGCTGATAGAATATCTTTGGCTCCCGCAATAAATGATTGCGTAATCTGATTGGGAGTTTTGCCCAGGCCTATGCCTATCACAACTGCCATGCTAAAAAACAAGGTGGCTAACTCAAGCAAACCCCACGAAAACCCAGTTACACCAATAATTAAATATAATATGGTAAACCCTAGAATATTCAACATGAAATATTCTCTCGATTTTTTCAAACTCACCCGGCCAAAGAAAGCAAATAACAAAGCAGCCAAGGGTAAAGCTGGAAATCTGAAACTTGTACTTCCCAATCTAATTTGATTCATAGGAAGAATAATGGCTGAAACAAGAGCAGCAGCCAAAATAAGAAAATATGCAAGATAAGTGGATTTGTCAGCAGACGTAAGACTAAGGTTTTGCCGATTTGCATGTTGTTCTCTCCAATAATGGTCATTTTCATAAACCGGGCTAAAACGCGGATTTCGTTTGACGCGATTGGCATACCACAGGATAAATCCAATCCCAAAGATATTCACTACAATCCATATAAAAAATCGATATTCTATGCCTGAAAATAAAGGTAAGCCCGCAATTTCCTGAGCAATTCCAAGCGTAAATGGATTCATCAGACAGCCAGCAAAGCCAATTCCTGCACCTATAAAACACATACTCACTCCTACTATGGAATCGTAGCCCATAGAGATAGCCATGGGCACAAAAATGATAACAAAGGCTATGGTTTCTTCACTCATGCCAAAAATCGCTCCAAAAAGGCTGAAAATCAACATGACAACAGTTATGATGAGATTGTTGACCCCTATCTTACGAAAAAATTTGTATCGATTAAATTTATCAGCCTTTCCTAAAAACGAATAAACCCCCACATCTACGGCTTTGCTTTCATTAAGCAGCCAAAAAGCTCCACCAAGAATCAAAATAAACACTATGATTTTGGGCGTCCTGATAAATCCTTTATAAAATGCCGAAAAAATCTGCCATGTCTGAGGCTCATGATCAATCCACTGAAAAGAATGAGCATCTATCACTTCTCGAGTGCCATCACTCGTTCTGATAAGCTGGCGCGAAAATTGTCCACCTGGAATTATCCATGTTAAAATAGCCGCTAAAAAAATAATGGCAAAAACAATTACATAAGTATGAGGGATTTGTGGACTTCTTTTCATATGAAATACGAGAATTAAATTCTGACCCCAAATTTAAAAGTTTTTGCCGAATTTGTGCAGACAACAAATTTCAGTGTCAAACCTGCATCGGCATCTATACCTTCGTCAACAATCGACCAAATGATTATTTATGAGGATTATAAAATAAATTGATGAAAAAATCAAATAGATAGTTCTTCCTTTCTTATGAAGAAACAACATGATCCAATATTATTACATTTCTTTATTCTGTCAATCTCT
>DIEY01000051.1:7837-52521 GCA_002418865.1 Bacteroidales bacterium UBA5762
GAAATCAAGTTTTAATTCAACCGTTTTGGGGCAGCACAAAAAGTATTTTCCTTCCGATTGTAAAGGTAGATATCTATAAGGTGAAGAAATCATAGATGTTAATTCCTCGACTTTCCCTTGTTTGGATTTTATTAAAATAGGTCCAGCTCCTTGATCGTATATCTTGGTTGAAACTTCACCCATTCCCACAAACCAAATTCCATCGCCTTGTTTTAAACCCAGATCTTTCTCAACCTTCATTCTGGAAAATTTCAACTGTGTTTGATCAAATGGAATGTCGGAAAAATATACTCTGAAAAGACGACGATCGACCAAATAACTGCACAATAAGGATAAAATAGGATCGAAATGCTCCGTCCATACTTTAATAGAAGAAAATACATCAAAATCATCAATACGAGCAAATGACCGCAGCAAAGTGGCATCACGCTGAAAATCAATGTAACTAAAATCGTGTTGAAGAAATCGTAAGAAATGAGGAGTGGCAAAAAGTTTTTCGCCTTGAGCGGCTAAAAACTTTGCTCTTTCCAAAATCTTAATGAGTAAAGTTTCGGCAGCCACAACTGTTTTATGAAAATAAACCTGCCAATACATGATTCGCCTGGCTAAAAGAAAATGTTCGAGCGACAATCGACCTTTCTCTTCTATGACTAAATTATCCTCCACCACATTCAGCATTTTGATGATACGCTCCGAACCAATTTGTCCTTCCGAAACTCCAGTATAAAAACTATCTCTACGTAAATAATCGAGCCGGTCCATGTCGAGCTGCCCCGACAAAAGTTGATGAAAAAACTTTCTTTCATACTCGTTGCGAAACATCGAAATAGCAAGCATCAATGCATTGTCGAATTCTTTGTTCAACTCATGTAAGAACAAACCTGTAAGCTCTTCATGTGTAATATTTTTCACAATTGTACTTTCCAAGGAGTGTGAAAAAGGACCATGACCCAAATCGTGTAATAAAATGGCCATGGTAACTGCCTGACTTTCGGTTTCGCTAATTTCTACTCCCCGCTCATGTAAAACCTGAAGAGCTTCTTTCATTAGATACATGGCTCCCAAAGAATGATGAAAACGTGTATGCAAGGCCCCAGGATAAACCAGATGCGTGAGTCCTAATTGTTTTATCCTTCTTAAACGTTGAAAATACGAGTGCTCGATCAAATTAAAACACAGCTCATCTGGAATGGAAATAAACCCATAAACCGGATCATTAATAATCCTAACCTTGCTTGCCAATTTTATTTGTTTTTATTCATGCAAACTTAATCAATCCTTCTGGTTGTGCATTATCACCCCACTGCAAATGATTTAAAATCGAAAATTCATTCCTTTTGAGATATTTAAAAAATTGAATAGAAACTTTTTCTTGCTCAATTTTGCACAATATAGGATTTGCCGTGCAAAATTGACATTAAAATTCCTTTTGAATAGACAATTTATGTATGTTTGGCGTTATTAAAAATCAAACAAAAATCAGATGAAATGAAAAGTGCATTCAAAATTTTAGTTTTTGCTTCTGTAGTTTTATTGATGAGTTCTTGCGTTTCACAGAAAAAATTTACCGAAACCGAACAAAAAAGACTTCAATGCGAAGAAGAACTGACTGCGATAAAAGGGGAAAACCATGACCTGAATGCAGATAATACTGAATTAAAATCCCGACTCGAGAAACTCAACAAAGATTTTCAGCGGTTAATTTCTGACACTATACGATTGGGACAAGACCTGAGGGATCTTCAGACCGATTATAATAAATTAAACCTATCATACACAGAGTTGCTCGAACTTGCTGGTAAATCGGAAGCTGGCAGTAAAGCCGAAATCCAGAAAATAATGGCTGAATTACAATCATCCCAAGAAAAACTAATTCGTAAACAGGATTCATTACGAGTTTTAGAAGAGGAATTGGAATCTAAACAACAAAAAATGATGGAACTCCAGAGGATTTTATCCCAAAAAGATTCTACCGTCAATGCGCTGCAACGAAAAGTTTCCCAAGCTTTATTGGGTTTCGAGGGTAAAGGTTTAAGCATTGAAATTCGTAATGGAAAAGTTTATGTCTCTTTGGAAGAAAGTTTACTTTTTAGAAGTGGTTCGTGGGAAGTGAACGAAAGGGGAATATCAGCCCTTCAAAAGCTATCCGAAGTATTAGCAGCTAATCCCGATATCAATGTTTTGATAGAAGGCCATACGGATAATGTACCCTATCGAGGAAGTGGTCAGGTAAAGGATAACTGGGACTTAAGCGTAATGAGGGCGACTGCCATTGTTAAAATAATAACCCGGAATTCGGGTGTTCATCCCAGCAGGCTCACTGCAGCCGGAAGAAGTGAATATGCCCCAATTGCAACCAATAGCTCTAGCGAAGGCAGAGCAAAAAACCGTCGAACCGAGATTATACTCACTCCAAAACTCGATGAGCTTTTCCAAATAATAGAAACTCACTGATTTGCTCCTTGGGAATAATCACAACTCAAAAACATAAGGAGAAAATCAGTTATGCGATTTCTTTATCCTTTGTTTTTTGGCCTCCCATGTAAACTTTATGAACTCTAAACTTTCTACTCAACAACCCAGCCACCATTCTCCATCCATTAATAAAGTCTTGAGCGTTTTATCAAATATGGAAGTAAAATCTGATTGAAACCTTCGTGTATATCCGCTTCTATCATGTCGATATGATATTGAGCGCAGCGAAACTTCAATTCATCCAAAAAATTTTTCATCGATAAAATATATCGTTCCTTCAATTCATAAGGATTCATCTTGATTTCTTTACCCGTCTCGATGTCGACGAATAAATAGGGTCGATTTTCGAATTCGAAATTTATCTCTAATTGTCTATCTATAGTATGAAATAGTATGACCTCATGTTTATTATGTCGAAGATGTTGCAGGGCGTGGAATAGAGGTTCAGGGTCGTTGGCTTTATCAAACATATCGCTGAAAATTATAACCAATGATCTTTTATGAACCGATTCGGCTATAGAATGAAGAGAATCAGCAACTGAACTACTGTGAGGCCGAGGGGGAGGTTGTGATTGTGCTAATTTTTCGAGCTCAGAAAAAAGATATTGGATATGAACATTAGTAGAACGAGCCTGAAAGGTTTCGGTTATATCTTGATTGAAAACAGATAAGCCAACTGCATCTCTTTGTTGTTTGAACAAAAGCATAAGAGCTGCAGCAGCATATATCGAAAAAAGAAGTTTAGTAAGATGATCGGCATCTGGATTTTGTATCAGAGGGTAATACATTGAGGCCGAGGTATCTATCACCAGCTGGCAGCGAAGATTCGTTTCTTCCTCAAAACGCTTGACAAACAGCTTGTCAGTCCGAGCATAAAGTTTCCAATCGATATTTCGAATAGGTTCACCTGTATTATACTGACGATGTTCGGCAAATTCAACTGAGAAACCATGATAAGGGCTTTTGTGAAGTCCTGTGATAAAACCTTCTACAACTTCGCGTGCAAAAAACTCTAACCCAGTTATTGGTTGAATTCGTAATGGATCGATAAGGGGCATCTCATCTTAAATTGGGCAAATGATGTCGATAACTTCTTTCCGTTTCCTTTTTACCATCATATCCTGAGATATTACAAAAGTTTCTCAATTTTTGAAATCAAGACCGATTTAGGGACGGCTCCTACCTGTTTATCGACCACTTCACCATTTTTGAAAAATAGAATAGTAGGTATATTTCTGACTTTTAGTCGAATAGTTGTCTGAGGATTGCTATCCACATCGAGTTTGCCTACCACAACTTTTCCCGAATATTCCTGAGCAAGGTCTTCGATAATAGGCGTGAGCGAACGACAAGGTCCACACCATTCTGCCCATAAGTCAACTACAACGGGTTTATCTGATTTTAAGACAACTTCGTCAAAATTCTGATCGGTAAGAATTTGAGCCATAATTAAAAATTTTTATTGTGTGCTGTCAAAATTAATTCATTCTGTATAAAAATTCAGACCAACGTCTTTTTCTTGATAAAATTAATGCTTAATCCGTCAATCTTCTTCAATGCCCTTGCAAAACCCGAAACATTCACCAAAAGATCATCTCTTTTGAAGTTCAATGTCAAATGATCGTTAGGATCGAATACGGTAAAAATTATCGAAATATCACCCGGATTTTCTTTGATTATTTCATCGAGTTGAGTAATTAAATGATCATTCATTTCGGGTAAGGGTATAAAAACTTGAGTTTTTTCCACCCATTTATCCAAAACATCTGATAATAAACTTATATGGTTTATTGCCAACTCATAGGAAGAATTATTATAATGCTGGCGTACGGCGGCTTTAATAATTATATTGTTCCCGGGGATTAACAAGTGCTTATATTTATAATATTGTTCCGAAAATAGAGTCAGAGGAAAGGACTCGTCGAAATCTTCTAAAACTATAGTAGAAAATATTTTATTGTTTCTTGCAATTTTTTCTTTGGCTTCAGAAACCATGGCAGCGAAAATGATTTCCTTATTAGATAAAGTTTCGAGCTTATCTTTAAAATCCTTTATGGAATGGGTACAAAAATTCTCGATTTCCAATCGGAATAAATCAAGAGGATGGCCTGAAATATAGAAACCCGTAACTTCTTTTTCATAACGGAGCTGGGTTAGTTTATCCCATGGATCGCAAGAAGGTGGAATGATTTTAGGAAGAGCAAATTCTTCCGATTCTCCAAATAAGCTCATTTGGCTCGATTGTTTTTTTGATTGAAACACAGAGGCATGGCGCAATAACTTCTCAATAAATGTGGGTTCATCCTCACGACCTTTATAAAAAAATTGAGCCCGATGAACATTTGGGAACCCATCGAGAGCACCGGCCATTACCAACGATTCGAGAGCCCTTTTATTAATGGTTTTCAAATTGAGTCGGGAAATGAAATCCTCGAGCGAAGTATATAAGCCATTGTTCTCTCTTTCTGCAATAAGAGATTCGGCTGCATTATCCCCTACGTTTTTGATGGCCGTTAATCCAAAACGAATCTCATTCTTTTTGTTCGCAAAAAAGTTTTTCTGGCTTTCGTTTACATCGGGGCCCAGAACATTTATTCCCATTCTCTGGCATTCATCAATGTAGTACGTAATTTTTTTTATATCATTAAGGTTATGAGTTAAAACGGCGGCCATATATTCGGCTAAATAATTTGCCTTCAGATAAGCAGTTTGATAAGCCAAAATAGAATAAGCGGCAGAATGTGAGCGGTTGAACCCATATTGAGCAAACCTAAGCATGGTTTCGAACACTTCGTAAGCTTTTTCTTTAGAAACGCCCTTTTCTATGGCTCCTTTAACAAATATTTCTTTTTGTTGCTGCATTTCTTCCGATTTCTTTTTCCCCATGGCTCGCCGAAGAATGTCGGCACTACCCAAGGTAAACCCCCCCATTCTTTGGGCAACCTGCATAATCTGTTCTTGATAGATCATGATTCCCTGAGTATTTTCTAAAATATCACGAAGCATTTCATGGGGATAAGTAACCTCTTCTCTACCCTTCTTGCGATTGATATACATTGGGATATATTGCATGGGGCCAGGCCTATATAAAGCATTCATGGCAATTAAATCTTCTATATGCTCTGGTTTTAGCTCCCGCAAATACATACGCATGCCTTCCGATTCGAATTGAAATGTGCCTATAGTATCTCCCCTTTGGAAAAGTTGAAAAGTTGCCGGATCATCGAGCGGTATGTGCTCAATATCGATGGTAAGTCCTCTGTTGAGTTTTATGTTGTCTAAGGCTTCCCGGATAATGCTTAAGGTTTTCAATCCCAAAAAATCCATCTTCAACATTCCCACTTTTTCCATCGTTGTGCCCTCAAATTGTGTAACCAAAAGTTTACTATCTTTTTGGGTGGCCAAGGGAATATATTTCTTCAGGTCATCGGGGCCAATAATGACACCACAAGCATGGGTGCCTGTCTGTCTAACCGATCCTTCTAAAATTTTTGCATATTGAATAACCTTACGAATTTTTTCATCAGGGCCGTTAGCGGCTTGAGCAAGCTCAGGAACTTCATCTATGGCTTCTTGCAATTTAATTCCTAATCTATCGGGTACTAATTTGGCCAGTCTATCAGCTTCGTGCAGTGGTACTCCCATCACTCTCGCAACATCACGAATAGCCGATTTTGCTGCCATGCTCCCAAATGTAATAATCTGGGCTACATGATCTTCTCCATATTTTTCAACCACATAATTAAGAACTTTTTGCCGACCATCATCGTCAAAATCTATATCGATATCCGGCATGGATATTCTTTCGGGATTAAGAAAACGTTCAAAAAGTAAATTATACCGAATAGGATCGATGCTAGTTATTCCAATGGCATAAGCCACAGCAGAACCAGTAGCCGACCCACGTCCTGGCCCAACAATTACATCCAGTCGCCTAGCAGCATTCACAAAATCTTGTACAATAAGAAAATAACCCGAAAACCCCATGTTTTTAATCACATCCAGTTCGAAATCGAGCCTATGCCTTATTTCATCCATAATCTCAGGATACTTTTCTTGGGCTCCTTGGTATGTCAAATAGCTCAAATATTCATTCTCATCACTAAAACCTTCAGGAATAGGAAAACGAGGAAGCAAAATATCTCGCTTCAGGGGGTATTGTTCCACTTTTTCGGCCAATTTTACAGTGTTCTCTAAGGCCTCAGGAAAATCAGCAAAAAGCTCGGCCATCTCCTCTGCACTCCTTAAATATTCATTTCCTGTATAAATAAGACTGGAGTCAGTTTCTAAATTCCTTGGGTCGGTATTGAGCTTGATAAGAATTTTATGAGCTTCGAAATCAGTCTTTTCTATAAAATGAACATCGTTAGTTGCAATTAGAGGAACATTGCATCTCTTAGAAAGAATGGCCAAAGCCGAGTTTACGGTCTCCTGCTCGGGTATGCCATGTCGCATCAATTCAAGATAAAAATCTTCCCCAAAAATCTCCTTATATTCCCAAACAACTTTTTCGGCTTGATCAATCCCTTGGTTAAGTATCATTTTAGCCACTTCTCCACCCAAACAGGCCGATGAAGCAATTATCCCTTCGTGGTATTGTTTTAGTAATTCTTTATCTATCCTTGGAACGTAATATATGCCTTCTTTGAACGAGAGCGTACTTAAAATGCAAATATTACGATATCCTGTTAAATTCTTTGCTAACAAAATTAAGTGATAACCTCTATTGTCCCTTTCTGTTCGCCCTTTCATGGCAATGTAAAATTCTGCTCCAAGAATGGGTTTTATCCCTTCTTTCAACGCAGTTTCATGCATCTCAAAAGCCCCGTATAAATTCCCATGATCTGTTAGAGCGATAGCCGGCATTCCCATAAGTTTCGCCTTATGCACAAGATCTGAAATCTTTGCTGCTCCATCTAAAAGTGAATAATGGGAATGTACGTGCAAGTGTACAAACTCACTCATTCTAAATATTCTATTTAATTTTTTATAAATTCAATTGTAGCCCTCAAAATTAACCAATCCCTTCCATTCCCCGAGGCTTTATTTTAAAAATTCTTCCCAATAAGTCCGCTATATTCTATGATTAAGCTGTCGAAATATAAAAGAAGTCTGGCTTCATGGCATTCACCTTCTCATAATTCATGCGTATAGCCTATCACCAATTTCATTGATCATGAATCGATAACCAAGACTTCACTAAAAAATATTTGAATAGATAACGCTATAGCCACTGTCTAGAGGCTCTAACTTCCTCTCTGTATTTAAAAAATACAGCTGAAAGCTTCTTACAGGCAAAGATGTGGATTGAAAACCCCTTAATCTGTATCGCAACGGTCGAGGCAATCGACTATTTGCATCAAGGCATCATTTTTCAGGGAATAATAAATTTTTTTCCCATCCCTCTTCGAAACCAAAATTCCTTTGTTTTTTAAAATATTCAGGTGATGAGAAGCAGCAGCTTGTTCAATCCCTAATCTTTCATAAATTTCAGTTACACTCATTTTTGGGTTGGATGTCAACATATCTATGATAGCTATGCGCATGGGATGAGCTAATGCACGTAGCCTCCCCGCAGCCATTTCGAGCCGCACAACATCTAATTTTTTCTGTTTCGACATTTCTTCACAACTTTAAATTTTTGCAAAGATAATCATTGCATATTTAAAACAAATAGATATTTAGATATGCAATTTTCACTTCACCTAAAAACTTCAACTAAGGATTCGAAAAATCTATTTTTCTTCTGAAGTTTCCCATTTCATTCAGAGTTGACCCACAGCAAACAGGCAAAAAAATACGAAATCAGTTATATCTCAACTTTTGATTGAAAGATTAATGTACAACATGAAAGTTTATAAACTCTATTGCCCATTTTCCCTTATAATCTTAATGGATAAGTTATGAGATCTCAAACTGCATCGGCATTTATTGTCATTCTAAGGGGACGATGATTCGCATAAATTTACAGAATGTTGATCTGAATCGATATACTAAAGGCTTATCTACTTTTATTATTGAGAATCTACAATTCTACATAGAAAAAATGAACTCGAGCATTTTGGAATTTAGAAAGATAAAGCGACGAATGGACATTCCAAAAATTGCCCTTAATTTTGCGGGCTTAATTGCTTGAAGAAATAAAAACTTTGTTTTAGCGTATGCAAAGAATTAAAATTATCGATCTGCTAAGATCGAAAGAAACCGGATTGGAAGTAAAAGTAATGGGTTGGGTAAGGACTCGCCGTGGGAATAAAAACATTGCCTTTATAGCTTTAAACGACGGTTCTACTATTCATCATTTGCAGATTGTAGTTGAATTGAAGAAATTTGATGAGGAAATCATCAAACGAATCACAACGGGTTGTGCTATTCAAGTGGAAGGCAGGCTTGTAGAGTCTCCTGCAGAAGGACAGCCCATAGAGTTAGTGGCCGAGAAAATTGAAATCTTGGGTGAAGCGAACCCCGAATCATATCCACTTCAAAAAAAAGGACATAGCTTTGAGTTTTTACGTTCTATTGCCCATTTGCGGCCAAGAACTAATACATTTGGGGCAGTTCTTCGTATACGTCACGCTTTGGCTTTCGCCATCCATAAATTTTTTAATGAAAGGGGATTCATTTATGTGCATACGCCCATTATTACGGCTTCTGATGCAGAAGGTGCAGGTGCAATGTTCAGAGTTACCACTCTCGATATAGATCATCCTCCGCGCAAACCGGATGGAAGTGTAGATTTTTCGAAAGATTTTTTTGGAAGAGAAACCAACCTCACCGTATCAGGCCAATTAGAAGCCGAGTTGGTAGCCATGGCTCTCTCCAATGTTTATACATTCGGACCGACCTTTAGGGCTGAAAATTCCAACACACCCCGTCATCTGGCAGAGTTCTGGATGATAGAACCAGAAATGGCTTTTTACGATATTCATGATAACATGAACCTCGCCGAAGAATTCCTGAAATATCTGATTTCCTACATCTTCGAACATTGCATCGATGACCTAAAATTTCTGAATCAAATGTATGATGAAGGGTTGATTGAACGTCTCGAAAACGTTGTCCATTCTGAATTTGTACGTTTAAGTTATACTGAGGCCATGTCAATTTTGGAAAATTCTGGTCAAACCTTCGAATTCCCTATAGGCTGGGGCAATGATTTACAGGCCGAGCATGAACGTTATTTAGTGGAAAAACATTTTGGTCACCCAGTAATTCTTACCGATTATCCCAAAGATATTAAGGCTTTCTATATGAAACAAAATCCCGACGGAAAGACTGTACGCGCCATGGACGTGTTATTCCCCCGTATTGGTGAAATTATTGGGGGTTCACAACGTGAAGAAAATCTCGAGGCTTTGTTGAATAGAATTCATGAACTCGGCATGAACGAGAATGATCTCTGGTGGTATATCGATACCAGAAGATTTGGTACAGTGCCCCACAGTGGATTTGGTTTAGGATTCGAACGTCTGGTATTATTCGTAACTGGTATGACTAATATTCGCGATGTTATCCCATTCCCTCGTACACCTCAAAATGCTGAATTTTAATAGCACCCTCATCCTTTCTTTACTATTTGTCAAAATACTCCCTCAAAGAGTTGCGAATAAATAAAAAATGATTAATTTTGTTGACATCGAACAAAAACGAAATAACTTCAACTTACTTCGATGAAAAATTAACGGTTTAAAATATTTCAATTAGCGCCATTATTCTATTTATGCTCAATCAAAAATTACAACAAAAACTTTTACAAAAGCTTTCACCTCAGCAAATTTTACTCATGAAATTGCTGCAAGTTCCGACTTTGGCGCTCGAACAAAGAATTAAACAGGAATTAGAAGAAAATCCCGCTTTGGAAGAAGTTGATAATGAAGATATTTACCAACAGGATGAAGTCAGCGACTTTGATGCCAATAATCTCAACACTGATGAAACTTCAGAAACAGAGGAAGAAACCGACAGCGAAGAACCAACCATAGATCAAGCCGATGAATTCGACATGGAAGACTACATGAGTGAAGACGACCTCGATTCTTATCGCTATCAGACCAATAACACCAGCCCGGATGACGAACAACATGAATTACCACTAGCCTCTTCCACCTCTTTCCACGAAAGCCTTCTACAGCAGCTCAGCCTCAAAGATATATCAAAACGCACCTATCAAATAGCTTCGCATTTAATTGGCAACCTCGACGATTCCGGCTATTTGAATCGTGATCTGGAATCACTGGTTGATGATCTGGCTTTTTTGCAAAATATTCAAACCAATGTTAATGAATTGGAAGAAGTTCTCCAAATTATTCAAGAACTCGATCCTCCTGGCATAGGAGCGCGCTCGCTCAAAGAATGTCTTCTCCTTCAACTTCACCGTAAAACTCAATCAGAATCAGTAATTAATGCTATCAACATAATCGAAAAGTATTTCGATGAGTTTAGTAAAAAACATTACGACAAAATCCTCAAAAAAGCTCATCTGACAGAAATTCAATTAAAAGAAGCCATAGAAGAGATTTTAAAACTTAATCCCAAACCTGGTGATATTTACTCAGATATCTTCAACACCGAGCAATATGTTGTGCCTGACTTCATCATCAATAATAATGATGGAGAACTCGAGCTGGTTCTCAATTCGAAAAACATGCCCGAATTAAGAATAAACAGGTCTTACTACGAAATGCTGGAATCATTCTCCGATGCAAAATCCAAAAAAACTCAACATGATCGCGAAGCTCTAATGTTTGTTAAGCAAAAGATAGACTCGGCACGTTGGTTTATCGAAGCCCTCAAACAACGACAAAATACACTGTATATCACGAT
The DNA here is from genome assembly GCA_002418865.1 of Bacteroidales bacterium UBA5762. Classification (GTDB taxonomy): domain Bacteria; phylum Bacteroidota; class Bacteroidia; order Bacteroidales; family TTA-H9; genus TTA-H9. The sequence continues at coordinate 19,136 of DIEY01000051.1, forward strand.
GAAAGCTATCATGGATCACCAAAAAGAATATTTCCTTACAGGTGATGAAACCAAATTAAAACCAATGATACTGAAAGACATAGCCGAAAAGGTGGGTTTAGATATCTCAACTGTATCCAGAGTAGCTAGTAGTAAATATGTACAAACTCCTTTTGGAACGTTTCTGCTGAAATCATTCTTCTCGGAATCAATGCAGAATGCTGAGGGAGAAGAAGTTTCAACTCGTGAAATTAAAAAAATTCTCAAAGATCTTATCGAATCAGAAGACCCTCAAAAACCACTTACAGATGAAGAATTAATGGAGAGTTTAAAAGAAAAAGGATACATCATTGCACGCCGCACAGTGGCTAAATACCGTGAACAGTTAGGAATTCCGGTTGCAAGATTGCGGAAAAAACTTTAAAATTTTTATGAAAATCCGCCACAGAGGTTACGACATTATTTTTGCCCAATTCCTCACTGTAGTGCTCCATCCTTTGCTAGTTCCTCTATATAGTATTCTTATTCTATATTTATGTAAATCAGCTGCTCGTTTCCAGCTTTCTCATTACCCAGCACTTCAAATTTTTTTGCCTCTAATTATTTTCACAATTGTTTTACCTGGGGGCTTCGTCCTTATTCTTCAGCACATGGGCAAAATATCATCAATGTATTTACATAGAAGAATAGAACGCGAAGGACCTCTCATATTTGCAGCTGCATCTGCTTTGCTTTTAGATATTGTATATGTTTTTATTGCTCCTAACCCTTTTCTTCTCACTTTTCCAATAGCACTTTTAATGAGTCTTTTTATGGCGTGGATAATCAATAAATTTTGGAAAATCAGCATTCATTTGACAGGCCTGGGAGGTTTAAGTTCCATTATAATCTTTGTCATTTGGCCACAAAAAAGCATTCTTCCTTACATTATTCTCATTCTGATTGTTGTAGGTATTCTCTTAGGATGGGCACGCTGGCGGCTTAAAGCACATACTTTCTTACAAGTCATCATGGGATGGATGAATGGTTTCGTCGCCACTATGTTTTGTTTAATGTTTTTCCCTGAAATTTTTTCCTCTTTCACTTAAAAAGGCATAAGGCTGATTCCTACAGATATAGGATACATGTCGGGCCCTTGCCCATCTTTAAATGTATGATTTAACGAATATTGTCCAAAGACATTGAACCACTTATACCCCACACGGGCATAAACAACATATCTCCAAAAATTTACATAACGCACATCATCCCTCTTAATTTTTACATTGTAGGCATAAGTCTCTGGATCGAGTCCTATGTATTTTGAGTGATGGTTGATGAGAAAACCCAATTTAATACCCGCATAATAACGCCACTTATTTTTAGCTCTATATTTAAACTCGAGAGGAAAATCACAATAGGCTAAGGTGATTTTATATTTTTTATGATCGAGTGTATCCGGAATTTTTTCGAAAACACTTGCCTGATTAACGTCTTTTATCCATGCATCGGTATATAAATTATGCGATCCAAAACTGACTCCATAGGAAAAATCGAATCGACTTTCACCCATTTGATTGTTTACCAATATATTAACATTGGCCCCCCGATTATACCATTTCGCATCAAGCACAGAGGGCGGATTTTGCCAAAAATCAGTAAATAAATCGAAACCAATCGAAAATTTCCGAAAGCCACCTGGCTCGTTACTCTGGGCATAAATGCCTCCTGCTAAAAGTATTAAAATTCCTAAATATACACCCTTACGAAAAGTTTTCATGTGGATAAATTATATTTGCAAAACTATAAAATTAATGACATTCGACATTTTAAAATCTTTGCCTCATTAATACCGACTTTCTGCACCATTGCCATCTAATCCAATTTTTCTTTGAGAGGACGAAAACCTTCTCCTAAAATTTCACTTGTGTCCATAACGGTAATAAAAGCCTTAGGGTCAATTTGACGTATAAATGACTTTAATCTAATCATTTCACTTCGGCTCATAACTGTAAAAATTAGAGGTCTATCCTTACCTGAATAAATACCTTTCGAATTAAAGATGGTACCCCCTCTTTTCAAATCATGAAGAATAATTTGTGAAATTTCATCGTGTTTATCAGATACAATCAACAAGCATTTGTTGTAATTCAAACCCTCCATCACAACATCCACCATTCTGCCTACCACAAAAATGGTTACTAAAGAATACAGAGGTATCTTCCAATCCTTAAAAGCTATGAAACCAGCCAAAACAATCAAAGAATCCACATAAATCATAATTTGTCCAACAGGTTGGTGAATAAATCTCGATATCATCATGGCAATTACGTCGGTTCCTCCACATGAAGCCCTAGCTCTGAAAATCAAACCAACACCTATTCCGATAAACAAGCCTCCATATAAGGACGACATCAGGATTTCGTCTCCTATTTTCAATGGGTCGCTGCCTAAGAAATAAGTTAGTCCGTCAATCAATATAGAAGTTAATATAAAACCTGTAACCGTTTTAGCACCATAACGAGGGCCCAATACTTTTGCAGCAAGCAAAGTAATCGGGATATTAAAGGCAAGTGCTGTCAAGCCTACCGGTGTACCGAATAGATAATGAATGATAATACTTATACCATAAACACCCCCAGGTACGATTCGATAAGGTGTAATAAATAAAACATAGCCAAGAGCAATCAGTATTGATCCAATCAGAATTTTACCATAAGCAGAAAACCATCGTTTACTCGGAAATTTTTCAACTGATATAAAAGTCATAGAAGTCGAGTTTTTATAAAGTATGGGGTTCGTCTAAAGGTTTAAAGCCTTCACCAAGAATCTCACTGGCATCCGTCACTGTAATAAAGGCATTGGGATCGATTGTACGAACATGATCGAGTAAAAGTGAAACTTCACGTCTGGACATGACGGTATGAATAATCTTACGAGGTTTACCATTGTACATTCCCTGCCCCTCTATGTAGGTTCCACCTCTATTCAGGTCATAAATAATCTTATGACGAATGGCCTCGGGATTATCGGAGATGATAAAAACCGACTTTTCAAAATTAACTCCCTCTACCACAAGGTCGATTACCTTGCCAGTAATATAAATCACTATCCACGAATAGAGAGGAATTCGCCAGTCTTGAAAAATCGCCAGTCCTATCAATACAATGGTAGAGTCTACAAGTATAAGTAGTTGACCAACAGGAAATTTTGTATATTTCGCTAAAATCATGGCAATAATATCTGAACCGCCCGAAGTGGCCTTCGACCTGAAGATTAAGCCCAGTCCCAGCCCTACAGTGAGCCCACCAAAAATGCAACTCAACAGAACATCATCTTGTAATCCCAATGGATCATGCTCTCCAATAAAGTATGTCAGCATCATCATAAATGTCGACATCAAAAAAGAACCTAAAATTGTCCTGACACCAAACCTTGCTCCAAGCAAACGCATTCCAATGATAATCAATGGAATATCTAAGCTCAATCCAACAAGACCGATGGGTATGCCCTCAGGCCAAAAAGAAATTAATCCTTTTGTAATATAGTGTACTACAATACCAATTCCATATACCCCACCTGGGACAATCTTATAAGGATTGATAAATAGAACAAATCCTGCCGCCACGATGAATGCACCAATCACAATAAACCCATAACTTACAATAGCTTCCTTGAAAGTTATTTTATTTTTTGACATAAATTATTCTAATTATTTGAAATATTGACAATTTTGCAAAATTACGAAACCTTCACCAAAAGGGCGATACGTTTTCAATTACTTAACACAGGAAGAGAAGCAAGTTTTATTCAACCTCTAACCCTATAGGTTTGAAAAATTTTTCAATCAAAAGGTAAAAAATTAGGTTGATTTACAATAAAAAGACTACATTTGTAGTTAAATGACGTGTACCGAAGTTTTCAAACCCTCCAAGGGCATTTATCAAATTCATGAGCGGAAACATCAAACTTGCAAAAGAATGGCATTTAGCTCAGAAGGCCTAGTTAGAGGGATGAAATTTTGGGTTTATCATTGTACAGTCGAAATTTTATGTGTTATTTTATGCCCGATTTCAGTGGGGATGCGGAAATGAATCTAATGAAGAGCACAACGTGGGTGAATATTGCACTCTTACTGGTTTTTAGTGGGAGTAGAACCTTAGCCCAGCAAGAGCCTCAATTTACCCATAATGTGTTTACACGTATGGCCATTAATCCGGCCTTTGCAGGTAGTTCGGGTGATATATCTGTAACAGGACTGATGCGTCAACAATGGGTTGGATTCAAAGATATGGATGGAGAAAAGGTAGCACCTCAAACTTATCTTCTTACGGCAGATATGCCCGTTAGGTTAGTTCATGGTGGACTTGGAATCTCTATTACTTCCGATCGTCTAGGATTCGAGAATAATACAGGCATACGTCTCAATTATGCTTATAGAACCTCTGCATGGGATGGAGAATTGGCTGTAGGACCAGTGATTGGTTTTTTAAATAAATCTATTGATTTCAGCAAGTTCAAACCTACCCAGAGCGGTGATCCCATATTGGGCACTGCCCAAGAAAGTACCATGATGATGGATGTTGGCCTCGGAGTTTTTTATGAGATTAAAAACAAATACTTCATAGGAATTTCCACTTCTCAACTTATACAAACGGGCTCGAGTATTGGCGTAGACGCAACTAATTACAACCTAAAACGTCATTATTATGCACATGCAGGCTACCTCTATACATTGCCAGATAACCCTCTTGTAAAACTCCAACCGACGTTGTTTGTTAAAACCGACTTCGTATCCACTCAATTCGATATTAATTTATCGGCAATCTATAATGACAGATTTTGGGGAGGTATAACCTACAGATTACAGGATGCTATCGCATTTTTAATTGGATTGAACTATAAAAGTTTTATTTTTGGCTATTCTTACGATCTGACTACTTCACAACTTGGAAGCGCAGGAAGTTCTGGAAGCCATGAAATATTCTTGAATTACCGTTTTAAATTAGAACTCGATAAAAATCCTCGCAGTTATAGAAATACAAGATACTTATGAGTTTTTTTTATTTTTGTAGCGTTAGATTTTTTGATGTGAAATATCATGTTTTAAACGATTATAACCGTTGATAAAATGAAAAAACTGCTGTATTTAGCTGTTGCAATCATAACTTTGGCCAGCTGCCGCAACACAGGCAGTGGGGAATTAACTGGTGTTCCCGATAGGCCAAAGTTCTATCAACCTGATCCTTATGGGATGACTTTTATCCCTTTAGGCAGTTTTACTATGGGTGCTGGCGATCAGGATGTTCCCTATGCCAATGTTCATCAACCCAAAACCATATCGGTTGCTGCCTTTTATATGGACGAAACTGAAATTACTAACAATGAATACCGGCAGTTTGTTTATTGGGTGAGAGATTCACTGGCCCATACTATTTTGGGAAATGCCGGTTCAGATTATGGAGAACATTTCGTTTCCGACAAACAGGGACAACCAATACAATATGGTACAACCCAAACCTATTACAAAATCAACTGGAAACAAAAGATCGACTGGGAAGGGAAACGCCTCCAGGAAGGAGAGCCTAACCCATTAGAGGAAATGTATCTACCTGAAGAAGAACGCTTCTTCCGCCGTAAGGAAATCGACACAAGAAAACTTTTTTACCGCTACTTTTGGGTTGACCTTCCTAAAGCCGCAAGGCCTGAAAATAGATACATATTCGATCGCGACCAGCAAGGAAGAATAACAGGTGAAGAAGGCACATACCCCCAAAATATTGTTGCCGAAGGAAACCGAAGAGCCTTTGTTAAAGAAGAAGTTGTTCCTGTTTATCCTGACACTTTAGTTTGGATAAGCGATTTTACTTATGCTTACAACGAACCCATGGCCAAAACCTATTTCTGGCATCCTGCTTATGATCATTACCCAGTTGTAGGCGTTAACTGGAAACAAGCCGAGGCATTCTGCGTATGGAGAACCGAATACATGAATAGCTATCTTTCTACTCGTAAAAGAGAAGCATTGGTAAACGATTTCAGATTGCCCACCGAAAGTGAGTGGGAATGGGCTGCTCGTGGAGGTTACGAACTCAACCCTTATCCTTGGGGAGGACCTTATTTGCGCAATCAAAAAGGATGCTTTCTGGCCAACTTTAAACCTAATAGAGGAAATTATGTGGCTGACGGCGGATTGCAAACCGTTATCGTGGCACATTATCCACCTAATGACTTCGGACTCTACGATATGGCCGGAAATGTGGCTGAATGGACAAACAGCGCATTCGACGAATCGTCCTATAATTTTACTTGGGACCTCAACTCATCTTATACTTATCACGCCAATTACGACGACCCAGCCGTTATGAAACGCAAAGTAGTTAGAGGTGGTTCTTGGAAAGATATAGGCTATTTTCTTCAAGTCTCTACACGAAGCTTCGAGTATCAAGATTCTGCAAAATCTTATATCGGCTTCCGTTGCGTACAATCTTATCTGGGCCGCAATAAAGATGATAACCCCTCAAAATCATCCGAAATCTATAATTAATAATTAAATTATAATATCGAAATAATCTCAAATTAAACCAAAACAATTAAATCATGAATCTGTCCGATCTGGTAAAAAGCAAAAAGTACAAAACTTTTATGGCAAGGCTCTATGGAATTGGAGCTTCTGTAGTAATTATTGGAGCCCTCTTCAAAATTACCCATATACGTGGAGCCGACCTGATGCTTTTCGTTGGTTTAATCACGGAATCCATCATCTTCTTCTTCTCGGCTTTCGAACCCCCTTATATTGACCCGGACTGGAGTCTCGTACATCCAGAGCTCGCAGGTCTCTATCATTCAGACGATGAAATTCAAAAAATGAAAGAACAAGGAATTATTAAAGAAAAGAAAGAGGAAGAACCGAGTCTTACAGGCGAATTGGATAAAATGCTGAAAGAAGCAAATATACAAACAGATGTAATTGCAAGCCTTGGCCAAGGCTTGCATAATTTGAACACTACACTTAAAGAACTGAATAATATTTCCGAAGTAGCCGTTAAATCAACTAATCTTGTCAACACCATTGAATCTGTTAACCAAAATGCAGAGGTGCTAAGCCATAGTTATAAACAAACCGCTGATGTGCTCAATCAGGAATCGAAACTAACTCAAGAACACGTAGCTAACCTCGAAGGTATGACCCAAAACTCAAGTTTAGCCAGTAAAGCCTACGGTGAAATCACACACAAAATAAGTGAAGAAAATTCTATAAGAACCGAATTGAACCAAAATATTCAAAATGCATCGTTATCAGCATCTTATCTGGTTGAAAAATACAACGAAACTGCACAAATTCTTACAAATGCAGCCAACGCCATTGATATAGGCGACAATGGTTCAGCTTTCAAAGAAAAACTCTCAGAAATCAATTCAAAATTGACAAGTCTCAATGCAGCCTACGAACTTCAAATGAAAGCAGTTCAAGAGAATGCTAATGTTACTTCCACAAGCATACAGACGATCAATGAACTAATTAATAAATTATTGAGTTCAACAGAAGTAACTGGTCAGTTTACACAAAATCTCTCTGCATTAAGCAAGGCTCTTGAATCGCAGATTTCGGGATCTCACCTGCAAACTCAGAAAAGCGAAGAAGTTTCAAACGCTTACAATGAATTGCTCACTAAAATCAGCATAGCTATTACAAATACCGAAAGCTACCAAAAAGAAGCCAAAAACTTGGCCGAAAAGATGGCTGACCTCACACGTATTTATGGTAACATGCTATCCGCAATGACTGTTAAAGCCTAATCCATTGGTAACATTATAAAAATTGTTATTCACTAAAATATATTTATAATGGCTGGTTACAAAGAAACCCCACGGCAAAAAATGATGTCAATGATGTATTTGGTGCTCACTGCCATGTTAGCCTTAAACGTTTCGAAAGACATCATACAGGCTTTTGTAACCGTGAACGAAAGCATGGAACAAACTAACGAGAGCTTACATAAAAAACTCAGCGACACCTATTCTAAATTCGAAAGTCAGGCAACAATAGGAGGACAGGGTGCCAAAGATTGGTACCAAAAGGCACTCATTGCGAAAAATCTCTCCGATAGCCTTGTAAATTACCTTGAACACATGAAAAACGAATTAATCGTTTTTTCAGATAGAAGTATCAAGACCTTAGAACAAGCAGATACTACTCCATTAGTCCGTATCAAAGCAAAAGATAATTTCGATGATCCTACTAGGTTTTTCCTGGGAACAGATGTCTCTAAGGGCAAAGCAGAAGAAATGAAAAGAGTCTTCAATGATTACAAAGAAAAGATAAGCCAACTGGTGAAAGAGGAAGACCGTCCAAAACTTCGATTAGGTTTAATTACGGAAGGTGAATTTGTAGATGAATATGGTGCTGTACAAACTTGGGAGCAACATTATTTTTATCACACTATACTTGCAGCTGATTTAGTCATCCTCAACAAATATATTGCCGACGTAAGAAATGCCGAATTTGATATTATTACCTTTTTATCGAGTTATATTGGAGCTACTGATTTTAAATTTAACAAAATAGCTGCAAAAGTTATTCCTACTCGAAAATATCTCTTCAAAGGAGAAGAATACCAAGCCGAAATTTTAGTTGCAGCTTACGATACAACCTCGAGTCCTAATGTTGTATATCGCATGGGGATTGATAAATGGTTGCCTTCGTATGCAGCTGGCGCATCCAGCATTACTAAAGGAGAGTTAGGTACGGCGCAATTAAAAATCAGTACTGCTGGAATGGATTATGGTCCTAAAAAGTTTGCTGGAGCAATCACTATTTTGAATCCATTAGGGGTTGAAGAACAATATGAATTTTCCGATGAATTTGTGGTACAAGAACCCATTGCTGTCATCTCTTTAGATAAGATGTCAGTTTTATATATTGGATTGAGTAATCCTATTACAGTTTCTGTACCTGGAATTCCTCCCGACAACCTTGATATAAGGATTTTAGGACCCGCTGAAAGCAAGCGACTATCGGCTGGAAGATTCGAAATAAAACCAACTGCTCCAGGGACATTAACTATGCAAGTATATGCCCAAATCGATAATACTTCTCGCTTAATGGGCGAACGTTCATTACGTCTTCTTCCCGTACCCGATCCTACTATTGTTGTAGGAGGAAAAACTGCAGGACAATCTATAGCACTGGCCGATTTGCAAAATGCTAAAGTGGATGCTGTACTTAAAGGGTTCCTCTTCGACGATGTACGATTCATTGTAACACGTTTCGAAGTCCTTGCCAGCATCAGTGGACTCACACAAAGTGTTACAGTTAGAGGAAACACCATGAGTGATGAGGCCAAAAACATGCTAAGAAGATTAGGCAGTAATCAGCAAGTAATTATCAGTAATATTTCGGTAAGAGGACCCGATGGCAAAGATAGGCCATTGAGTACAGCCGTAAATTTGAAAACACTTTAAAATATTATATATCAAATGTATCATAAATTAGCTATCATCATTTTAGGTCTTTCATTTTACTGCTGGGGAAGCCAAGCTCAAGTAATTGAACCACCCAAAGTGAAACCCATGGAAAGACCTTGGCCCAAGATACATACACCTAACCGAAAACGACCCGTACCTTATGCACCAGTGCGTGAAGCAGATGTGATATGGGCCAAACGAATTTGGAGAGTTATCGATCTACGGGAAAAACAAAATCTACCACTTTATTATCCCCTTCGTCCCGTTCGCGATAGAAAATCATTGGCTTCAGTTCTCTTCGAAGCCGTTACTACTCCTCAACAGGAAAATCCTTACGGCTCGAATTATTTAACCGCTTATACCGATGAAGATTTGGCAGAACGTTATACAACCGTAGATGACGTCAAAAGACGACTTAGTTTCGAATATCGTGATACTTATTTAGACTCTTTGGGAAATGAAACCACTCAGGAGAAAGTATATGAGTTGAAAGCCGAGGATGTTGTAAAATATTTCATCATTGAAGATTGGTTCTTCGATAAAAGACGTAGCCAGCTCGACGTTCGTATTCATGCTATTTGTCCGGTTTATTATCGTTTCATCATGAGCAATGGAGAAAAACAATACCTCGAAGACCCCTCTCCTACTTTTTGGGTTTATTATCCTGAAGCACGCTTCTGGCTCGTTAATAATGAAGCCTACAATCCAAAAAATGATGCCGAATGGCGTACTTACGACGATATCTTTACGAAAAGAAGATTTGCCAGCTACATCTACAAAGAAGAAAATGTTTACGATAGAATGATCTCCGATTATGCCTCTGGATTAGATGCTCTGCTGGAATCAGAAAGAATAAAAAGCGAGATACAACAATTCGAACAAGACTTGTGGGAATACTAATTTCCCATATTTGTGCTTCCCCCTTTCAGCCCGGCCTTAAAACCGGGCTTTTTTTGTTACTATCCAAACTCATAACCATATAATCCTCCTATCTATCCTTTTATTCTGCTTCCCTAACCAATAAAAGAAAACCCGGCTTCAAATCATGAAACGAAAAACAATGTTCATCTCCAAAATTTTCAAGTGAATCGTCTCCAAAAACGAACTTCTGGGTATTATATAAAAACTGGCGAATAAAAAATAAATTAGCCTACATGTTTTGATAAGCCTTATTTAAAGAAATCTAACTTTAACTATAAATTCTTTCAAAAGATCGAATAAGCCAATATAAGCAGTAAAAGGTGGACAGCAAGCATCCTCAGGAGTATGATAATAAGGCCATTCTTCCCCCATGGTATAAATAAAGAAACAAGAAACTCCTTTATTGTAAAAAGGAAAGTGATCACTATTTTTCGATTCTCCCCTTAAAGCCACTTCTGGTAGATATTTACCCTTTTCATTTAACTGTTGAATCAACTGACTGGCTCTCTTTATATGCTGGCCGTTGACAAGTCCAATGCCTTTACTTCCACTGCCTACCATATCAAGATTGATGAGAAACTTAATCTGTGATAAAGGAAACAAAGGATGTTCTACATAATAATTGGAACCCATCAATCCGGCTTCTTCACCACTAAAAGCCATAAATACAATAGAATAATAAGGCTCATTACCAGGCAAACTGAAATGTCGGGCTAAATCGAGCATCATGCTTACACCACTTGCGTTGTCATTGGCTCCCGGATATATGGTTTTTTCGCCCATCATGCCCAAATGATCGTAATGAGCCGAAATCACAACAAAAGTATCGGGACATGCTATTCCTCGTATCATTCCAATTATATTCTGGGTTTGATAATTTTCTTCATATTTATTCTTAAAGGAAATTGATATTCTCTGAGTAGTCTTTTCTAACTTCTCTTTACGAATGTCCATTACTAGAAAATCTTTTAGAATTCTTCCATTAGAGGCTTTCCAAGAGATAACTTCATTACTATCTTTTATGAATATATATCCAGCAGCGTTCAGCAAATTAGCCTCTGCAAGATTTTTATGAAATTTATCTGTAACAACAAGTTTTTGCGATAAATCTAATTTGGATAATTCTACCCAACGGCTACTTTCAGCAATGCTATCGTTGATGAGCCACTCCAATTCATAAGTAGCATTTACGCCCTTTGAGGCCAATGATACAACATAATCCTTCCCTGGAATCAATTCTAAATTATCTACCGCAACCTCCATTTTCCCTGGGAAGGTATTGATAGGGAATGAATATTTCTGCAAGTAAGTCTTTCCGAAAGATATTAGCCTATATTTTTTGAATTGCTCTACGATGAAGTCTGCCGCTTCTTTATCACCCTTGCCTACATAACCACGTCCCTTGAATTCATCTGAACTCAGTGTTTTCACTATAAATCGAGCATATTCAATATCTTGCGTATACCCCCTGACGATCCCCGTGAATAACAGGAAAAGCAGAATAACCCTTCTCATCTTTATCATCTGATCTCTGTTGGCAGTGTTAAGTTGTTTTGGAATAATCCCTCATAAAACAAGGCTAAGTTAAAGCCTTTTGCAAAAATACCAAAGAACATTAAATTTTTTAAATACATTAAAGACATTTCAAGATCTTTTAGCAAAATTTGCACACATCTCTAAATTGTTTTGATCAATATAGTTTCTCTATTAATTTATAACAGTATTAAAAGTGAAACTTATTTCCCCAAAAACTCTGTAAGAGATTCACCATTAGGCGGCAAATGAAATCGAAATCATTACACATCTGAAGATGTCGAAATCTTAAAGAGCTTCAAGGAAATCTCTAATAATTATTAAGAATTTATGCAAAAATTATTGACTATTTAGATTTCAGCCTTCTAATAATCTAATATGTTGATTATTAGTATTTATTATTAAAAAAGCTTCAGTCACAAACCAAATATTCATTGATTTAATTCCTATTGAATGCTTTAAAAAGTATCTTTAATTGGACAACATTCAAGGAAGTACCTCAAAATTATCCCAATCAGAAGCGATAAAAAATTTTTCACGAAAACGCTTTAACTCAGTCAAATCGATATTACACGACAAAATACCCTCTTTACCAGATTCCATTTGGGCAATGATACTTCCCTTAGGGTCAATAATCATTGAAGGAGCAGAATAACCAATACCTTCGCCATCTTTTCCGCAACGGTTTATGCCCACAACATAAGCCTGATTTTCAATTGCACGTGCAATTAATAATTGTTCCCAAACGTATTCTCGTGGATCAGGCCAGTTGGCGTGATAAATCAAAACATCATAAGCAAAGTTTGAATTGAGATATCGGTTGCGGCTCCATACCGGAAAACGAAGATCATAACATATCTGTGGCTCAATTTTTACACCTTTATATTCAACAATTACATTCTTATTGCCAGGAGTATATAAATTGTGTTCACTTCCCAAGCTGAATAGATGGCGTTTGTCATAGCTACCGATAATCCCCTCAGCTGATACATAAAGCGCTCTATTAAAACAATGCCCTTGATCGATGATAGGAATTGTGCCGGCCACTAACCCATTCATTTCTCTTGCTATTTTCTGCATCCATATGGCAGTGGGTCCATGCATAGGTTCAGCCAAACTGACATTTTTAACCGAAAATCCCGTACTAAAAAATTCGGGTAATAAAATCAAATCAGTTTCAGTATGAATGCCAGACAATAAGTTTTCTATTTTCTGCAGATTCAAATGAGGTTGCTCCCATTTTAAATCTAATTGTAAAACAACAATATTCATTGAAGAACCTTATTTTAGAAATTTATTTTTTTGATATAACCTCTGGCAAATTTAATAAATCAAAGCAAAGTGAAGGCCAATAGAACAAAAAACCATCTCTACCAAGTGAAGAGATGGCATAATTTTGCAAAAACTTTTAAGATGGAAACGAGCCTATCTAAATGGTCTCTGTTTCGACCACTTTAGCCAATAAGTCGGCATAAGGAATAAGAAGAAACTTTTTGCCTTCGAATTCGACTTCTGTGCCTGAATATTTTTTGAAAAGCACCTTATCTCCAACTGCAATTTCGGCATTTTCGACATTGCCAATCGCTAGCACTTTGGCAACTTGCGGCCGCTCTTTGGCCGTGTCAGGGATGATAATACCCGCAGCTGTCCGCTGTTCTCCCTGAAGCTCATTCAAATCGAGCAAAACATTTTGATTTAAAGGATGTAATTCTTGCATAATGGTATAAATTTTAAGGTTTATTCAGTAATTCCAAGCATTTGATCGATACGTTTCTTGTCGAATCCCACAATGATTTGTGAATCTATTTCAATCTGCGGAACTCCCCTTTGTCCACTTTTTCTTACCATCTCCTCAGCAGCAGCATCATCTATTGATACATCGATTTCCTGAAATGGAATATGATGTTTACGCAAATGCGATTTTAAGGCATTACAATAAGTACAAGTTGGTGTTGTATAAACTTTAACCTCTTTCCGACTGTTACTTTCCGATGCTTGGGCGGCAAATAAACTGTTCTCAAAATAAGCTTTATAGAATTCGGGAGGATTACAACCCTTAACAATGTTTTTTAGTTTCCCATTGTTGAATTCGAGCAGACTCGGAACCGTAGTAATATTGTATTCTATATGAATATCATGTACCACCTCGACATTGGCTCTATAAAGTATTATGCCTTCCATTTTCTCGTAAATAGCCTCGAGGTTTTTTAAGGCGCATTCACTTTGCTGAGAACCGCCTCTATATAAAAACAAAAATACCCTCGCTTCATCAGTCGCATATTGTTTTAATTCAGCAAGTGACTTAACTTCTGGAATTTTCATAAATTATTTTTTATGTGTGATTGCCAAACTTTGTGCCATTCCTACGATAGCAAATATTAATTGAAATATAATCAAGCACATACAATAAAAAAATAAAACATGCAATAAATTACATACGTCAATTTGACAAAAATATGTCAAATATTAATCTTTCAGCAAGGAATGTAATTTTTGAAGTAAATCGGGCAATTGTTTTAAGGCTACAAGTTCTCTCCATTTCGCACGGGCCTCGATGGCGGGCGCACCAAAATAAGTCTTACCTCCCTCAAGTGATTTCGAGACACTGCTAGTGGCCAATAATACTGCTCCTTTCCCAATGACTAAGTCTTTATTTATAGAAACCCTAGCCCAAAGAATAACATTATCTTCGAGAGTTGTAACCCCAGCAATAGCTGAATGGGCACCAATCAGACAATTTCTCCCAATGTGGGTATCATGCCCAATTTGTACATGGTTATCCATTTTGGTTCCATCACCAATATATGTTTCGGCCGATACACCCTTATCTATAGCACATAAAGCACCTATCTCAACATCATTGCCCACAATTACTTTTCCGCATGATTCCAATTTGCGGTAATGGCCTTGGTGATTCTGAAAATAGTAAGCATCGGCACCTAACACGCTGCCGGAATGAATGATAACCCGGTCGCCAATAATAGTATGATCATAAATACTTACATTGGCATGAATAAGACAATTTTTCCCAATAACAACATCATTCCCAATAAAAACCCCAGGTTGAACAACAGTCCCTTCACCAATAACAGCCAAAGGTGAAATCATTGAGGAGGAAGGTTGAAAGGGATGAAACTGCCTTACCAATGAGATATAAGCCTCGAAAGGGTCGGAATGAATAAGTAAGGCTTTGCCGATGGGAAAATCGACTTTTTGATCAATAAGAATAACACTAGCTTTACTGTCTAAGGCCTTCTGATAGTATTTTGGATGATCGGCAAAGGTGAGGTCACCGGGTTCTACCATGTGAATCTCATTCAATCCTTTTACCAAAATTTGGGGATCGCCTTCAATGGTAGCATCCAATAAAGTAGCTAATGAATGAAGTGGGATAGGTTGTGAAAAATTCATTGATATAAAAAAGATATAAGAGAATAAAATAGAAGGAATTCAAAAATCAGTCTTTTACTCTTTCAACATAATCTCCTGTCCGTGTATCGATACGGATAATTTCTCCCGTATTTATAAAAAGAGGAACTCTAACGATTGCGCCGGTTTCGACTGTGGCTGGTTTTAGGGTATTAGTAGCTGTATTGCCTCTTTCTCCGGGTTCAGTATAAGTAACCTCCAGTTCTACATGTGTTGGGAGTTCACAGGAAATGGGTTGCTCATTATCGGCTAAAAATAAGATTTCGCATATCATTCCTTCCTTCAGAAATTGAGGAGCGTCAATTAATTCTTTCGGCAATGAAATCTGCTCGAAATCTTCATTGTGCATAAAATAATACGCCTCACCATCAGCGTAAAGGAATTGATATTCACGCCTTTCTATTCTGAGAATGTCGATTTTTACACCAGCCGTAAAAGTATTTGGGATGACCCTTCCAGTGCGTAAATTCTTTAGTTTTGTACGAACAAAAGCTCCACCCTTGCCAGGCTTTACATGCTGGAACTCAACAATTGTATAAGGTTCTCCATTAAACTCGATACAGAGTCCATTCCTGAAATCTGCAGTTGTTGCCATAAATCATTGATTTTAATTAAATTACAATTTGGCTGCAAATTTACAGCTTTTTTACTTGTTGCCAATTCCTAAACTGATCAACCCTTTTACCATTTATTACAATACCTTATGAAAAGACCATAGAGTGTGGAGTTTAAAATTTTCGATTATGGCTATTCATTGAAATAGTTTGAATAAATTTCAACATCACCTGAATAGGGTACAATCCAAGTTTCACTCTTAAATCAAGTAAACCTGAAGCATCATAAAATTTACCATAGATTTTAGTTGAAGGGATTAAATTTTAAAGTTTATTGTTTTTATTTATTAAATTTCACGCAAAGAGATGTTTACCATTATGAGATGCAACTATGATAGAGTGATTGCGCTAATTTTGCAAAAAAGAAAAGGGATTCAGAATGGATATTATCAGAAGTCGACGTTCTATTCGCCGGTTCCTTCCCGACGAAGTGAAGCAGGAAGACATAGAAGGGATATTGGAAGCTGCAATGTTTGCACCTTCGGCAGGTAATCAGCGGCCATGGGAGTTTATTGTAGTAAAGAACGAAACCAGGCGTGAACAAATGTCGAAAGCCGGGCCTTATTCACGTCCCGCTGCCAAGGCTCCTGTAGTTATTCTCATTTGTGGTGATTCGTCTCGTGAAACTCACAAGAATTATTGGCCTGTAGATTGTTCGGCAGCTACAGAAAATATGTTGCTCGAAGCCACTGCTCGCAATTTAGGAAGTGTTTGGTTAGGTGTTTATCCAAGGCAAGAAAGAATGGAATATTTATCACACTTATTTCAACTACCCGAGCATATTCACCCTTTTGCAATGGTTTGTATTGGTTATGCCAATGAAAAACCTGCTGCAAGAGGATTCTATGATCCCTCGAGGGTATCTTGGGAAGAATTTGGTAAGAAAAAGGCCTAGTTTATAACTTAGGAAGGGGCATTATTTCTCATTGAAAATTTTTGCCCATTCATATTTTTTACGGTTTTTCCAGTGCCCAGTCATATAGGCATAATTCACAATAAGAGGCACAACAGTGGTTGCTTCGGCATAAACCATTTGTTCGTAAACTGTATCGACTTTCCCCCACGAAGCAGCTTCTTTAAGAGTTGAGCTCGAACAGGCCCCATCTCTTACATCGGCAACAGTAATCTGAATAGCATACTTATGCATAGGCGGATCGAATCCCAAAACTTCTCCACACACGACTGTGTCTTGCGCAAAATTTTTGGGTGTTCCGCCTCCAATCATAAATAAACCAGTTTGTTTGGCTCTGATTTTAATTTGGGTTAGTTCTAAAAAATCCTTCACGGAGTCGATTGAAACATGCCGTTCTGGATTATTCCATTGATGTTTTACCAATCCGAAACCCGCACTACTATCGCTAAAAGCAGGACAAAATATGGGGACATTATTTTCGTATGCCAATTGAACTAATGAATGGGATTTTTTGGCATTTGTAGTTAAATATTTCCCCATTTCGTAAATAAATTCTCTCGACGAATAAGGTCTGGGCTGGAGGCTATCGGCAATAAGTTGTATGGTATTATCGCACACCTGTAGTTCATCTTCATCGATAAATGTATCGTAGATCCTATCGATATAATGATTGCGGAGCACTTTATCGTCAACATTGGGAGTGCCCTTGTAATGCTTAAATCCAAGAGCTTCGAAAAAATCCATATCCACAATACTTGCTCCTGTAGCAACGATTGCATCCACCATATTATATCTAATCATATCTGCATACACCTGCATGCAACCTCCTGCACTGGTGCTTCCTGCAAGAGTAAGAATGATGGAGCAATCTTTATCGCTCAGCATCCTATTGAGGATATCAGCCGCCTGAGCAGTGTCACGCGAGGAAAACGACATTAGGCGCATAGCATCAATGAGTGGTCGACCATCAAAGGCTGTAATATCAATATGCTCGATAACATCTTTTAAAAAATCTTTCTTGCCCATTTTGCTTTATTTTAATTGATTCAGACTTTCAATAGATTAATTATATTTTGTTGCATTTGAGTTTGCAAAGTTAAATGTTAAAGCAATAAAGCATAAGTTTTTAGTATCCAAGAATTTTTAACATTGATTTATAACTTTGCTCTTTAGCGAACAATTTTGTATAATACTCACCATTTTCATCGAGATCAATAATGACGTGTTTGGGTGCAGGAATAAGGCAATGCTGAAGACCGCCGAATCCAGATAAAGATTCCTGATAAGCACCAGTATTGAAGAAACCGATGTACTGTTCTTCTTTTTCGACAATTTTTGGCAAAAAAACAGCATTGGAATGAGCTTCAGCATTATAAAAATCTTGGCTATCACAAGTGAGCCCACCCAAATGCACTCTTTGATATTCATAATCCCAATTATTGACTGCCAGAAGAATATAACGTTGACTGATCGCCCATGTATCGGGTAAAGTAGTCATAAACGAGCCATCTATCATATTCCATAGCTCACGATCATTTTGCTGTTTCTGATTGACAATAGAAAACAATATAGCACCGCTTTCTCCCACAGTATAAGTTCCAAATTCGCTAAATATGTCTGGCTCGGGAACATTATGCTGCATGCAGGTATTTTTAATTTGAGAAACAATTTCTTGGGCCATATATTCATAATCGTAATTGAACTCTAATGAGTTTTTGATGGGAAAGCCACCACCAATATTCAAAGCATTCAATTCAGGACAAATCTTCTTCAGTTCGCAATACAGATTGACGGCTTTTAATAGCTCATTCCAGTAATAAGCAGTATCTTTAATACCAGTGTTGATAAAAAAATGCAACATTTTCATCTCGAATAAGGGATTATTCTGAATCTTTTCTTGATAATAAGGTATGATCTCATTATAGCGTATCCCTAAACGAGAAGTATAAAATTGAAATTGAGGTTCTTCTTCAGTTGCTATGCGTATTCCAATTTTTGTTTTACGCTTTAGCCCAGCTTCTATATATTTATCGAGCTCGAACTTATTATCAAGTACGGGAATGGTATTTTCGAATCCTTCGTTGATAAGGTTTACAATATTTTCAATATATTGAGGCCGTTTAAACCCATTGCAAATAATGTAACTCGATTTCTTCAAGTGGCCAATATTATACAATTCCTCAATAATATTAATATCAAAAGCAGATGAAGTTTCAATATGTACGTCTTCTTTGAGCACCTCTTCTAAAACAAATGAAAAGTGCGAACTTTTTGTACAATAGCAATAATTATATTCACCATTGTATTCGGTTTTAGCCATTGCCACATTGAAATTGATTCTGGCTTTCTGTATTTGTTCAGAGATTCGAGGCAAATAAGTCAAACGAACTGGTGTTCCGTATTGCTTAATGATATCCATTAAAGGAATATTATTCCAGTAAAGTTCATTGTCAATCACATTGAACTCATCTTTAGGAAATTCAAAAGTTTGCTCAATAAGATCGATATATCTATTTTTCATTTTCAAAGTAATTTAGTTATATTTATAAAATTTAATTAAGTTAGTTAAAATGGATTCTCAAAATTGGCCGCAAAATTACAACATAAAATAAAAAATCCAACAAGGAGGATGAAATTTTTTATAAAATTTAAAGTATTAATTAACAATGATATATATAATAATCATGCTTTCAATTTCGAAAAAACCTATCAAATCAGATAGAAATCTCTTGCGAATGAAATCCAAATTTACATTAGTTACATTAATTATAATAAAACAATTTAAGTGATTTAGATTAATGGAAAGCTGCCATTAATAATTCAATGTTTTTAAATGGAAGTGTAAAATATTCACCAATTGTTTTATTGGTAAGAAGGCCATTAAAAATATACACACCTTGTCTAAGGCCCAAATCTCGAAACAAATACTTCTCTATGCCTCCAGCATAACCAATTTTAAGGATAAGGGGAGAAAACACATTACTGATAGCATAAGAAGCTGTATGAGGAACTTTTGAAGCAATATTGGGTACGCAATAATGGGTAACTTCATGAACCTGATAAACGGGATGGGAATGCGAAGTAGGGTGCGAAGTTTCAACACATCCTCCCTGGTCGATACTAACATCGATGATAACCGACCCCTTTTTCATTTGGCTAACCATTTCTTCGGTAATAATAACTGGAGTTCTTCCTTCCCGACTATATAAAGCCGTAATAAGCACATCGGCTGACTGGAGGCTCTTAAGCAGCACCTTAGGTTGAATAATAGATGTAAAGACTCTCGAACCTAATTGATACTGAATATTTCGAAGTTTATATATTTTGTCGTCGAAGATTTTAACCAAAGCTCCCATACCCAAAGCAGTACGTGCAGCATATTCGGCCACTGTACCTCCGCCTAAAATTACCACTTCTGAGGGATTGATGCCTGGAAAGCCACCTAACATAGATCCTTTCCCCCACATTGGATGGCTAAGATATTCAGCAGCAATTAAAATAGAAGCCGCCCCTGCAATTTCGCTCATCGAACGCATAACTGGAAATGCATTGGAATTATCTTTTACGAATTCGAATCCAAAAGCGGTAATCTTCTTTTGCATCAATGAAGTAAAATAATTTCTTTGTTGTATAAAGGACTGAACAGAAGAAAATAATACTTGCCGAGGCCTAAGGTAGTCGATTTCTTGATTTTTTGGGGGTGCCACCTTTACAATAATTTCAGCCTGATAAACCTCCTGAGTGGTTTCGCAAATCTTTGCTCCCGCCTCCGAAAATTCAAGGTCGCTAAATTTCGCATTGTCGCCCGCTCCACGTTCAAAGTAAACCGCATGCCCATTTTGTACTAATTCTTGTACGGCCGAAGGAACCAGAGCAATTCGGTTTTCATCTATACTTATCTCCTTCGGTATGCCAATGCTAAAGCGTTTAAGGGTTTGAGTTGCAGGTTTTAGTTGTTCCTGAGGTGCCAGCGTCTCGGCCAAATTAGTCTGACTTAAATCATTGGCAATAGGCTCCATGTTCATAATATGTAGGTATTAAATATTTATTGAACAATTATCTATTTTAGCTGCCCTGAAAATGTCGTTTCGATTTTACTTTCAAATTTATAACTTTTTTATGCTGCTATTATACATTTTGCATATAGCCAAATACAACGTGAGAATCTAATTCAATTCCCACTATTGATTAAAAGTATTCTGTGATTTGTTTTAGTTCTTCTATTTTATAAATTCTTGACCCATCTTCTTCTACTTCTATCTTAATACTGATGGTTTCGGGTGGAAGCATAGACAAAGCCTTTTCAGGCCATTCAATAAAGCAATAATCTCCGCTCTCGAGGTATTCAATTGCTCCAGTAGCCACAAACTCTTCTATATTTTTTAATCTGTAAAGGTCAAAATGATAGACAAATCCTTGAGGCGATGCATAAACATTGATAATGGAGAATGTAGGGCTATCGACCTCATCGGAAACTCGTAAACTACTGCATAAAGCCTTGATTAGGGTAGTTTTTCCAGCACCCATCTCACCTTCTACTGCAAAAATCCGATGATATGGAAAAGCTGACAGCAACCGACTTGCTAAGCCTTTTAACTCTTCTTCTTTCGAAGTTTTAACTATTATCATGCTCTTAATGAGATTCAATGAAGAGGAAATATGCACAAACATTTTGAAAACGGTTCTGCAAAATTATTAGATTTGCTATATAGACAGCAGATTGACAATAAATTATCAGAATATTAATTTAAGACTATTGAAGCGAATTTTTTTATCCTCGACTAAATGGCTAATTTTGCGTGATTTGGAAACAAGAAATAAACATTCACTATTTATAAATAATTTTATTATGGTTAATCAACTTACATCACAGCAACTCATTCAGTTGGAAGAAACTTATGGCGCACACAATTACCATCCTCTACCCGTAGTGTTAGCCAAAGGTCAAGGCCCTTTTGTTTGGGACGTTGAAGGGAAGAAGTATTTCGATTTTTTATCGGCTTATTCGGCAGTCAATCAAGGACATTGTCATCCAAAGATTGTGAATGCGCTAATTGAGCAAGCCCAAAAACTCACTCTCACCTCACGTGCATTTTTCAATGATTCATTAGGGGTGTACGAAAAATTTATAACCGAGTATTTTGGTTACGACAAGGTTTTGCCTATGAATACTGGAGTAGAAGCAGATGAAACGGCCTTGAAACTATGTCGTAAATGGGCTTATCAAAAAAAAGGCATACCCGACGGGGAAGCTAAGATTATTGCTTGTGAAGGTAATTTTCACGGACGTACTATCACGGTGATTTCAATGTCGACCGACCCTGATGCATACCGTGAATATGGTCCTTATACGCCAGGATTTATAAAAATTCCCTATAATAATTTAGATGCTTTGGCCGAGGCACTGGAAGATCCACATGTCGCAGGATTTCTGGTCGAACCTATTCAGGGCGAAGCTGGTGTATATGTTCCTGATGAAGGCTATCTGGCAAAAGCTTATGCCATGTGTAAGGAAAAAAATGTATTATTTATGGCCGATGAGGTACAGACAGGAATAGGGCGTACAGGTAAATTGCTCGCCTGCGATCATGAAAATGTACGACCAGATATTCTGATTCTTGGCAAAGCTCTTAGTGGAGGAGTGATGCCCATCTCGGCAGTCTTGGCCGACGATCATATTATGCTTTGCATAAAACCAGGAGAACACGGTTCAACTTTTGGCGGTAATCCACTAGCAGCAAGAGTAGCTATAGCTGCCTTAGAAGTAATCAGAGATGAACATTTGGCGGAAAATGCTGCCCGGCTTGGCGAAATATTCAGAAATGAAATGAGAGCCCTAAAGAGCGAAATGATAGAACTTGTGAGAGGGAAAGGCCTGTTGAATGCAATAGTTATTCGCCCAAGAAATGGAAAAGAAGCCTGGGATGTATGCCTAAAAATGGCTGAAAATGGCGTTCTGGCTAAACCCACTCATCAACATATCATCCGTTTTGCCCCTCCTCTTGTTATAACTGAAGAACAATTACGCGAAGCCATTGAACTGATTAAGAAATCTATCTTAAGCTTCCAATAATTGTCTTTAAATATGAATTCTCGAACAGTCGCTTTGAACAAAGCGACTGTTTTTTTATTTCTTTAATGCGTGAAAGAGTTTTACCTGGTGAATAAATTCGTTGGCGAGAGTTTGGCTCATCTCAGGGCTAATAGTCAAACGTTCGGGATGCCATTGCACACCCATGAGAAAATTTCGTTGCGAGGGTTCTTTCCATTCTATTGCTTCAATCAACTGATCGGGCGCAAAGGCTGAAGCCTTCAAATCATCAGCTAACCTGTCAATTCCCTGATGATGCTTTGAATTTACATAAACTTCTTTGATACCGGTGATGGATAACAAAAGAGTGCTATCTTTCACACAAACTGGATGAAGACAATCTTCATTATTATGAGATCGATGAGTTATTTCAATTCCAAAATCCGAAGGAACATCGGCTAGCAGAGTTCCACCAAGAGCTACATTAATGAGCTGCAACCCGCGGCAAATACCAAAAACAGGCAAACCTCGATGTAAGGCTTTTTTGAAAGCCATCATTTCAAGTGTATCTCTATATCGATCAATATCTTCACACTTCAAAGTGTCGGATTCCTTCCCATAAAATGCTGGATAAATATCCTCACCACCAGTTATCAACAAACCATCACACTCATCCAGAAACAATAAAGCTGAGTCGATACCCAAATCATACAGATTGACTATCCTAAGATTTGAATCGGCTTGTAATAACCATTGCTCATAAGAAGGTTTCAAACGTGTTACTCCAATAGTAGAAACTTCATGTCGATGACATGAAAACAACAGTATAAGAAACATAATCATCAAGATTTCCCTTGCAAAACGATGAAAATCCACAGTATTAAATAAATTCATCGATTCCCGATCATTGCAATGATTTGGCAAATTTAAGAAACATAAAGGTAATCAGAGAATTTTTGTTTTTGGTTCTGTAAAAAATAGATAAATATGAAATAAGCAGAATCATACAAGTGAAATAAAATTATTAACTGAATAAATGAATGAGACAAAATTAAATACAATGAATTATAAAAAATGAAAAACATAAGCCACACAACCTGTTTAGATATTTATTTGTACCTTGCAAACGTTTTCGGAAACTTAAAATCATTACATCATGAGCAATATACCAGACATTAAATGGAGCGAACTTCCATTTGGTTATTTAAAAACCGATTTCAACGTCAGAGCATATTATCGCAATGGCGCGTGGAGCGAATTGGAGATATCCGATTCGGAATATATTAATTTACACATGGCAGCAACTGCCTTGCACTATGGGCAGGAAGCTTTTGAGGGACTAAAAGCTTTCCGTGGAGTTGATGGCAAGATTAGGGTATTTAGATGGATGGAGAATGCCAAGCGATTGATTCATTCTGCCCATGGAATTATGATGGCTGAGGTTCCAATAGAGCTTTTCAAGGAAGCATTATGGAAAGTAATCAAACTCAATGAGCGTTTTGTTCCACCTTATGGTACAGGCGCATCACTTTATATTCGTCCTTTGCTAATAGGCAGTGGAGCCGAGGTAGGAGTAAAACCTGCTAACGAATATCTCTTCCTGGTTTTTGTAACTCCTGTTGGTCCCTACTTCAAAGAAGGCTTCAAACCCGTAAAAATGCAAATTGTACGTGATTTCGACAGAGCTGCACCACTTGGTACTGGAACCTACAAAGTAGGTGGTAATTACGCAGCTAGTTTACAAGCTACTGTAAGAGGACATCGCGAAGGATTCTCATCGGTTTTGTTTCTCGATGCTAAAGAAAAGAAATATATCGATGAAGCCGGTCCAGCCAACTTTTTTGGCATTAAAAACAATACTTATGTTACACCAAGATCATCTTCCATACTTAACTCTATCACCAATATGAGCATAAGGGAATTAGCAGCAGAAATGGGATTGAAAGTGGAAGTTAGACCGGTTCCTGTTGAAGAATTGGCTGAATTTGAAGAAGTTGGAGCATGTGGTACTGCAGCAGTAATTTCCCCCATTTGTGCTATCGAAGATCGGGAACTTCATAAAGTTTATACTTACTGTAAAGATGGCAAGGCTGGCCCAATAAGCACTGAACTGTACAAACGTTTGCAAGGCATTCAGTTTGGCGAAATCCCTGATAAATATGGATGGACAGAGATTGTGGAATAAAAAATTAATTCTATAAGTTTCAAAGCCCATTTCACAATAAGGAAGTGGGCTTTCTTATTAAAGAATTTACAAGGTTTCCAATAGTTCAGCCCTAAAAATAATCATTCATAGATCTAAAGGCCATCTCATGAATAATTATGAAAAATTTACTGTACTTTTGCAGCAATATTTGAGGTTACTCTCTGTAGCTCAGTTGGTAGAGCAGCTGACTCTTAATCAGCGGGTCACAGGTTCGAATCCTGTCAGGGAGACAAACAGCGAGTCAATTATTTAATCAACTATTTTAACCATCTGTTTTCTTAAATCAACCTACATCTACCAGGTCATTCAGATCTGGTAAGTTTTAAATGGACTAAAAGTCTTTTCCATGATTTTTTTCTAAATATTGGCGAAGGGTTTGATTCCTTTTAATTTTACCAGTTGAGGTGTAAATAAAATGTGGATAGGTGAAAATCAATTGGGGTTTTTTTTTAGATGGAATTACAGAGGAGAGAATTTTATTCCATTCATTCATTGTTTTTTCATCGGGAGTTTGATCATATTCGACCATAAGAACAGGAATTTCGCCTTTTATCTCATCTGATAGTGAAGTAATGAAAAAAGGATAATGAAAATAAGGGGAGAGGGCATTTTCTAATTCTTCAGGATAGATTTTTATACCCCCAGAATTAATAACAAAATCCCATCTTCCGAGCCATTGGAAATGCGAGGAATCTATTAATTTAACTAAGTCATTCGTTATAACTGGTTCAGGGAGGTAGTTTGCATGAATTATCAGACAACCTCTGGGGTCGAGGTCGAAATGAACGCCGGGTAGAGCCGTATATTCATTAGGAGGCAAATGGGGAGAAATTTTGCGTAATGCCACATGCGAAAGGGTTTCGGTCATGCCATAAGTACACCAAAAATTACCTTCTGATTTTATCAATTCTATTTCGAGGTAACTACTAATTGAAGAGCCACCAATGATAACAGTATCCATTCGATTAAGGAACTTTCTGCATGTTTCATCTATGAGGGAATGGTGAATTTGTGCACCCACCATAGAGGCAAAATGAATTTTCTGAGAATCAGCTAAAAATTTTAAAGGTGATTTACTGGGTGGAACGACTATTAGATTGAGTTTTGCCAGCATAGCCCTCACAACCATCATCATGCCTGAAATATATTCAGTATCGAGACAAAGCAAGGCATTTTGATTAGGCTGCAATTGAAAAAACTGGCATGTATTAGCTGCCGAAGCCAACATAGAAGATTTTTTTACTCGAATAAGCTTGGGTTTACCTGTAGAACCTGAGGTTTGTACTGAAATTTCATCGGAATCGCTAATCCAACTTTTAATAAAATTTCCAAGATGTCGTTGCCAGTTTTTATGCAATGCCTTGTTGAGCTCATTGGCCAGTTCAACCAATTGACCATTTGCATAAGTTTTCCCATTCAGGGTAAGAGAAAAGGAAATCCAAGGGTTCATCCTATTTAGAATAAATCATGTAAATCCCATTTTTTATTAGGGATAAAAGATAAGCGATCATGTATGATAGTCAAAGGCGAATCGAAATTATTGAGGTAGAGGCTTCCTGTCCCTAAACCCATGACCAATGGATTATCCAAAGTAGAAGCAAACTGGGCGAGTGCATTCAATCCAATGTTAGCTTCAAGAGCCGAGGTAACCCACCAGTGAATTTGGAATTTATCGGCGAGTTCTATCCATTGCTTTGTTGCCCGAAATCCTCCGAGTAATGATGGCTTCAACACAATGTACTGTGGATGAATTTCTTCGAGAATACGTAATCTTTCATCATCATTTTCAATCCCAATCAATTCTTCATCAAGCGCTATAGGTATAGGGGATTTATGACAAATATCGGCAAGAGCAAGTGTTTGTTTAGGTTTTATTGGTTGTTCAATGGAATGAATGTCATATTTAGACAGAATTTCGAGTTTTCTAAGTGCTTCAGCCGGTTGGAAAGCACCATTAGCATCGAGGCGTATCTCAATGGGCAAGGAAGCATAAGTTTCGCGTATATATCTTAAAACGTCCAATTCATCTTCGAAACGGTTTGCTCCTATCTTCAGTTTTAGAACACGAAAGCCTTGCATTAACTTTTCGTCCACCTGACGTTTCATTTCTTCAGGTTCACTCATCCAAATAAGCCCATTGATAGGAATAGATTTCTTTCCTTTAACAAAATCCGAAGGAAATAAAATTCGGTTTCCACCACCCGAGAGGTCGAGCATAGCGGTTTCATAAGCCATTTGCAAAGCCGGGAAACCATTAAAAAACCCTATTTGTTCAACCAATTGGGGGGAGTTACATAAATATTGAAGTTTTTCATAAAATCCTGGTCGAATATCAGGACTTAAGTGAGGCAAAAGGCTACACTCTCCTATGCCAACAGTTTGAGGATTATCCTCATCGAAGAGCAAAAGGAAATAACTATCTTTTGTAATAAGCGTACCCCTTGAAGTTCCCGCAGGTTTTTCGAAAATAAGCTTACGATAAATATTTCTTGCCTTTAAATTACCCATAACGAACCAATCCCATATAATAAAACCGTAATAATAGTTCCCATACTCACTTTTTTCAATTCAGGGTCGAGGGCTTGTTGAGATTTAATTTGAAAAACCCTGATTAGATGCAAGGCAAACCAAGGGATATTCAATAAAGTCAGCCATTGCAAAATAGAAGTTTGCCGAAAATAGACATAGATGAAAAAAGCCACCTCGGCAAATAAAAGAATGAAGAGATGATAGATTTTTGCTTTTTGAGGGCCAAGCAAAACGGGGATGGTTTTTTTCCCCCAAGATGCATCGGTGTATAGGTCTCTCATATTATTGATATTCAATACAGCAACGCTAAACAATCCCAATGAAATAGAAGGCAAACAGACCAAAGTATCCCAAGCATTGGTATGCAAATAATATGTACCGGCAACACCAACAGGACCAAAAAATATGAAAACGAAAAAATCACCCCATCCAACATATCCATAAGGATTGCGACCAACTGTATATTTTATGGCGGCTAATATGGCTCCCAAGCCCACCAAGAGATAAATTAAAGTAGTAAAACTCAAACGGTAGTGTAAACCTTCAAGAATAAGCCATATACCAGAAATAACCGAAAGAATAATGGTAACGAAAATGGCATTTTTCATGGCATGAAGAGAAATAGCCCCCCTCTGAAGGCCGCGTTTAGGTCCTATGCGTTCTTTATTATCGACTCCACTCAGTGCATCACCATAATCATTAGCTAAATTGGCCAAAATCTGCAGTAAAACAGTAGTCAGCAAAGCAAGAATAAACACACTCCATGAGAACTGACGAAAAGATAAAGCCATAAAACTTCCCATCAGCGCACTTGAAAGAGATAAAGGAAGTGTACGTGGTCGTGCTGCATCTACCCATTCTTTCAAAATTGTTTTATTCATCATCAAAACTTATGGAAATTTAGGAAATTTTGAAAAATCAGGATCGCGTTTTTCAAGAAAAGCTTTTTTACCCTCCTGAGATTCTTCGGTAAGATAATACAGCAATGTTGCATTACCGGCTAGTTCCTGAATGCCAGCTTGTCCATCGAGTTCGGCATTCAGCGACATTTTTATCATTCTCAGGGCAATAGGACTATGTTTCATTATGGTTTTACACCAATCTACTACTTCGTCTTCCAAACTATCGAAAGGAACCACTTTATTGACCAGACCCATATCCAGCGCCTCCTGTGCAGTATATTGGCGGCAGAGGAACCACATTTCTCTTGCTTTTTTCTGACCTACAATGCGAGCCAGATAAGAAGCACCAAATCCTCCATCGAAACTGCCAACTTTTGGACCGGTTTGTCCGAAAATTGCATTTTCGCTTGCTATGGTTAGGTCGCATACTACATGAAGCACATGTCCTCCTCCTATAGCATATCCATTAACCATAGCTATAACGGGTTTTGGAAGCGAACGGATCGAGCGCTGTAAATCAAGAACATTCAAACGTGGTATACCATCTTTGCCTACATAACCCCCAAGACTTTTTACGTTTTGATCGCCTCCACTACAAAATGCCTTATCGCCTTCACCTGTAATCACTACTACTGCTATATCGGGATTTTCTCTGCAATGAATCATCGCATCTATCATTTCTTTAATGGTATCTGGCGTAAATGCATTGCGATATCGCGGTCGATTTATTGTAATACGAGCAATACCTTCGAAAAAATCAAACTTTATTTCCTCGTACTGTTTGATAGGAACCCAGTTTCGTTTTGTTGACATCATCTCTATAGTTTATTGTTTATTGATATAACTTTCTAAAATCCATAGCATTT
The DNA here is from genome assembly GCA_002418865.1 of Bacteroidales bacterium UBA5762. GTDB lineage: Bacteria > Bacteroidota > Bacteroidia > Bacteroidales > TTA-H9 > TTA-H9. The sequence continues at coordinate 48,506 of DIEY01000051.1, forward strand.
TCTTCGGCCGGTGTAAATATTTCGAGCAGTAAAGGCCCATCGCGATGTTGAGAGAACATATCCTGTAAAGCTTCCTTAAGAGAGTCTTTGTTATCAGCCATTAAATATCTGACTTGACGTGCTTTACAAATTTCACGAGCATCAAAATGGTGTTTCATCTCTATAAACTCTTCGAGTTCTTCGAATTGATCCGGTCCTTCGATAATACGAAAGATATTCCCCCCACAATTATTAATTAAAATGATGTTCAGCTGAGAACTGACAAATTTATTCCACAAAGCATTCTGGTCGTAAAAAAAGGCCATATCGCCAACAATAATGGTAACAGGTCGTTGGGCAGCATAAGCAAATCCAACTGCCGTAGATAAACATCCATCTATTCCACTTGTACCTCGATTGCTAAAAAACATCCTGCCTTTAGGGTGATCAAAAAATTGTGCATATCTAACGGGTGTGCTGTTGGCAAGATGTACTACCATATCATCAGGCATATATCTGAAAATTTGCGAATAGACATATAAATCGGTAAAATTGGCTTGATGGATTAATTCGTTCAGCTTTTGATTTGTTCTAATTCTGAATTTTTGCCATTGCTCCTGATAATTCCCTTTTGATGGCAATCCTCGACGCAGAATATTTTCAAGAAAATCTTCGGGTTTGCTGAAAAAAGTATGCGAAAGATGATAAAAAGTATCCTGATAAAATTCTTGCGGATCGATGCCTATACGCCAATGAGGTATAGAAAGTGGAAGATTGCGAACAAAACTCTTTACATTTTTAGATATAATGTTGCCGCCGAATGTCAGAATCAAATCGGGCGCAATAGAGTACTTTTCAACTTCTGACAGGTTGGCCAATAATAAGTCGGCATTAATAATAACGTGAGGAGAAAAGAGATTAGAGGTGGTTTCGGCAATTATTTGTGTAGTGGGGTCTTTACTCATCAGCTCGAGAAATGGGAGAACCGGATGATCAGGGTGCAATTGCCCTACTATCAGCAGTTTACGATTGAATGACAGCCAGTTTTGTATTATACCATCATCGAAAGTAGTTTTTCCCTCAACAAACTGGATAATAGGATAATGATGAACATTTTCGATAGAGGGTAAATCATAAAGAGGCTCAGCAAGAGGCAAATTGATATGGATAGGTCCTGGCACCGGGTAGAGGGTAAGTGCAATAGCTTCATTAATGATTCGAACTCTATGACGTTCTTCAAGCTCAGTATGTATTGGGGAAACATGGAAACTTTTTCGAATAAAATTATCGAATACTTGGCGTTGATGAATGGTTTGTCCATCACCTTGATCGATAAGTTCTTCCGGCCTATCGGCTGTAATAATTAACAAGGGAATTTTTTGATAATAAGCTTCTGCAATTGCAGGACTATAATTAAGAACAGCAGTTCCCGAAGTAGAGAGTAAAGCCACTGTTCGCTGTAAATATTGAGCCATACCTAAGGCAAAGAATCCGGCACTGCGTTCATCGGCTATGGGGATAATTCGAAATAAACCCGATTTTTGAAAAAGAATAATAGCCGGAGCATTTCTCGAACCAGGGGAAATGACAACATGTGTAATTCCATGTTGAGACATGAGCGAAATCAAAATCTCAATATTTTTTTTATCGAAGCTCATGGATAAAAATCTCCATTTTTCAAAAAGGTCTCGGTCTTTTCTAAAGCATTGGCTATAGTTCGACTTTTTAAACAAACCTCATCCCATTCTGCCGTAGGATTGGATTGTGATGTAATGCCAGCACCTGCGAATATCCATGCATGTTGGGGATCAAGCTTTGCACAGCGCAAATTAACAAATAATCTAAAGAATTGTTTCGACACTATTCCAAGAAATCCAGAATATAGAAGACGCGGGTGTTTCTCGGTTTGCTTGATAATCTGAAAAGCTTCTTCCCTTGGCACACCACAAACAGCAGGTGTAGGATGCATAGAAACAACCAATTTAACAGCTTGCTCAAAATTACCAAGAGCTTCAAAAGTAGTACACATGTGTTCGATGTCTCCAGCTTGAATGATTTGAGGCCCTTTTTTCTCTATATCAGTACAACCAGCATTTAGTAAATTTTGCAAAATGAATTCAACAACATAATCATGCTCGAGTTTTTCTTTTTCGCCCCATTTTTTATCTCCGAACCTTGGTACACTTCCAGCCAATGCCATGCTTTTTAAATGCTGGCCCTCATAAGAAAGCAATAACTCGGGACTAGCACCAATCCATAAACCATAATTTGGAATAAATGCAAGATAAACAAAGGCCCCAGGATGTTCATTAGATAAAAAGTCAAAAAGCAATGGTGACAAGTGTTGAACCTTAAATTGCTTCGAAAATATGGCTGACAATACGACTTTTTTTGCCTGTCCGTCTTTTAAAAAAGCGATCATTTTTTCAACTTCAGCAATATAATCATTCTCTTTGGTTGGGTTGAGTAAATCTTTAAAGCTGCCATTGCTTTCATACACAGCAGAACCCTCAAGATAATTGACTTCTTCCCACGATAATGAATCTTCAAAAATTACAGCTTGTGCATCGGGACTAAAAGGAGCAAAAACGAAAACCTCATCCTCTATTGAAGCAAAACATTCCAGATATTCAACCATTCGTATCTTGCCCGGTATAAAGCAATAAGTGTTTTTTTGCATAGGCATACGAAAAAGCACGAATGGCCTCGCTTTTTCTATCATTTTTCTAATAAAAGCAGAATGTTTCTGAAACTCGTAAATCTGTAGCATCATGCAGAATTATACAACCAATTTCCCGAAATGTTTAATTTCTTAAGAACTATACATCGAAATCTTAGCATTCGACCCATATATATGCTCTTTAAGGTTCATTCAATATTGATTTGTTATATTAGGAGCAAAAAAACAGTTCATCATGCTTTTGTACAAGAGATTACAAATCTATTAAAATTGTTTTAGCCCTCTAAATCGATGGATTAGATTAGTGACAAAAAACACTAATTTTGGAAAAGGGAATGGCCTATATCGCATAAAAATCCAAAATTTTCAGAGCATAAGCCTATAGAATGGATGATTTTTCTGAGATTCATTTCATGTGTTTTTAAGTAAATAAGCACTGATTCAATAAATTTATCTCATCTTTCGCTTGCAGGCAGTAATTTTGCATTTAAAGATTTCTTTTTATGTCGATAGAAAACGAAAATATAAAACGTACCGAACTTTCAGAATTGGGTGAGTTTGGTCTGATTGAGCGTCTTACTAAAGATTTAACGTTACATAACCAAAGCACTATAAAGGGGGTTGGAGATGATGCAGCTGTTATGCAATATGATAATCATTCGCTCATCTTACTCACCAATGACATTTTGATAGAAGGAGTACATTTCGATTTAACTTATACGCCTTTAAAACATTTAGGCTACAAGGCTGGGGTAGTAAATTTTTCGGATATCTATGCCATGAATGGCATTCCTCGCCAATTAGTGGTTGGTTTGGGAGTATCGAATCGTTTTTCAGTGGAAGCTCTCGATGAGTTTTATGAAGGCTTACGTCTTGCTTGCCAGCATTATGGAGTTGATCTGGTAGGTGGAGATACTTCGTCGAGCAAAGCAGGGATGTTTATTTCGATAAGTGTGGTTGGGGAAGTTTCGAAAGATGAAGTAGTATATCGAAATGGCGCTCAACTTAACGATCTTATTTGTGTTACGGGTGATCTGGGAGCAGCTTATATGGGATTATTGCTCTTAGAACGTGAGAAACAGGTTTATTTAGCTAATCCAAACATGCAGCCCGAACTCGAGGGAAATGATTATGTTTTGGAACGCCAACTCAAACCCGAAGCCCGAAAAGACATCATTCGGCTTTTGCATGAAGCCAATATTAAACCTACAGCCATGATCGACATTTCAGATGGTTTAGCCAGCGATATTCTTCATATTTGTGAGCAATCCAATAAAGGTTGCGTCATTTATGAAGACAAGATTCCCATTGATCCGGCTACATTAATATTGTGCGATGAGTTCAAAATCATTCCAAC
>DIEY01000091.1 GCA_002418865.1 Bacteroidales bacterium UBA5762
TATGTGGTCCTGCCTTTTTCCGTATCGATATATTCATTGATATCCTTAAAAGGACCACCGTCCTCGACTGACATAAAAGGTCTGTTCGACCAGGTTTGTACCCCTTCGCCCGAAGGTTTAATACTTCTGATATGCTGCAGAGTAAACTTGATACGGATATTATACCTTTCGGCTAAGTGTAATACACTATCAATTCTTGCTATCTTCTCAGGGTTAAATTCTCCGACTTTTGTGTCTTCTATTTCAAGAAAAGGTGAACTGATCCAGATTCTCATTGCATTCCCTCCATTTTGTGAAAAGTTCTTGAAATAGTTTTCAACCTTTGGGAATACTTCTTCCTCTACGCCATTTGGCATCACGAGATTAATCATGATCGGAATCCACGGTTTGCCATCCGTTGTTTCAAATTGTCGTGGATTTTCTGCGCTTACCCTTATAAACGATTCGCTGTCGGTAATTTTGTCAGAAACTACTGGCTTTGATTTTGTTCGGACACATGCCAATCCTATAATTACAAAAACAGCAACTGCAAGCAAACAAATAAATACACTTTTTTTCATGTTCGATCTTGTAAAGTATTGATATTTTCACAAACCATCAATTCTAAATGAAATAGTGACCGGAAGACCCTTGTTGGGGCCAACGAAAAGATTATCCACATTAAACTTCAAATCAATTTTAGAATTAGATAAAGGTTGGGCTACTGCTATTTCTACCGTTGTGGATTTTCGCGCATGAATAAATATCTTATCGGGAATGCTTATATTCTCATTATTTCCATCCACCTTTGAAAGTTCAAAAGAAATATCGGCAGAATTTTGGATAACAATTTGATACCCTTCTGATGTTTCGATGAATGATTCTATAGTAATTGAACCAAAGAATATTGCATCCAAAAATTTTCTGTCGCCAATTATTTTATTTTCAGACAGGATGGCGCTTCGCTGGTCGAACAATGCTTCCTTGACAGAGGATACGCTTCTTTCCGTAGCAAAAACCAAGGTGATTGGCCTTTTTTTTCCACCGATTGGTCCATGAGCGTCTGAACCAGCGATCATCGTCAAATTCTTATTAATAGCCCATTGATGGGCTTCCGGATAATAGGAGTTCCCGTTCACCACTTCAATACCGTCCATCAAATTATTTTCGAATAACCAAGTGTGCTCTTGCCACCATAAGGTAGTGTCGGGTTGCTGCGTTTTCCATCCCGGATGATTCCAAAATATAAAGGCTCCCTGTTCTTTAGCTTCATAAAAAGCTTCTTGCCAATTGTTTATAAGCAATCCGCTACCCATCCAGCCTTGTTTGCCGGTTCCATCATCTTCCCATTGAGTATCAAGGAGATTAATATCAGTAAGAAAAAGCGCATTACAATGACCCGGAGGCATTGCACGGGTAATTTCTGCCCCTTTAATAATCAAAACATCCTTCTTTTTCGCATTCTCTAATGCTATTTCATATGGTATGTTATGGTCAGAAACAATCACTTTCTCATTTGAAAAGTATTTCAAATTCGGCCGGTATTCAATGTGTTCAGTAATAGATATTGCATCAAGTCCATCTCTCCAGGCTTCATCAATCCTAACGGTCGGCCAAACCTGTCCATCAGAAAAAACCGTGTGCATATGAAAATCACATTTAAGTGTTTTATAACCTAAAATATCAGGAATCTTTATTACCGGTTTATCCTGAGCTGAACTCAATCCGGAAATCAGAAAGAATAAAAACAGGTTAACAAATTTTAAAGATTTCATACGATTGTAATTTATTTTTTAAATTCCACATGAAACAAGACATGTTAAAGTCATCTATATACATTCCGTCTGATTAATAAAAGGCAAACTATTACCAGATGAAATAGCTACAGGAAAAGCTTACATATAAAGGTTTATCTTCCATCCAATCGTATGCAACTTCCCAGGATTAATCCTGGGAAGTTGTAACGAGTGATCTATAAAATATTGATTGCTTTTTTAAACGCATCATATTCTATTAATGTAGGACTAGACTAAGTAATCCTTGTTCTGCAAAAGATTGATCAATAACCTGGATTCTGCTCAGATGGACTTATTAGTTCATTCGCATTAATCTCCCCGGCCGGGATTGGCATTAATAGCAATCTTGTAAGAGATGAATTGTCTACAGGAAACTGAAAATCATTTACAGCATTGAATAAGGGATGCGAATTATGATGTTCGTAGAATGATCTTAAATATTCAATCCCCCTTCTGCGTGTATCGAAAAATTCATGTGTCTCACCTAACAGTTCAATCCTCCGTTCAAGCATTATTCTGTTTCTGAACTCTTCTTGAGTCATTCCCGACCAATCCAATGGAGAAGTTTCATTCGTATCTGTAATGCCATTGCCATTGGCATCCCGTGCTCGCGCCATGAGTTCATTAATGTACTTATAGGCTCCTGCCGGTCCATTTAGTTCATTTTCTATTTCAGCCAGCATCAATAACACATCGGCATATCTGAGATAAATAAAATTGGAATTACTTACCGATGCAACCCATGCCGGATCACAATATTTAAAAATATATGGATAACCCTCAGATGTGAGATTGCTTGGATATACTTTTAAGATAGATCCATCCCTTCTTGGAATTTCGCCATACAAAAAGGTAGCGTCAATTCTGGGGTCACCGGGATATAAGTTAACAAAATCATCAAAGGTTACTTTATGAGACCTGATTCTTCGTGTGGGTGAACTTGCCTGATTGGGAAGATAAATTGTATTTGATGGCATATGGATTTGAGTCAGTCCATTTGATGAACCACCTACCATGCTGAACTGTATTTCAAAAATCGATTCAGTCGAATTTCC
>DIEY01000019.1 GCA_002418865.1 Bacteroidales bacterium UBA5762
CAGGAAAACGGAAATAAAACAGATGTCAGATGGGTTTTTTTATCAACGAATGATGGAAAAGGATTGATGATTCAAAGTGATTCCCTGTTAAACTTTAATGCTCAGGATTATTCATTAAATGCACTAAATGATTCGAAATTGACTCATCAATTGATCAGGGGAAACAACATTTACCTGAATATCGACTTAAAGCAGATGGGTCTGGGTGGTGATGATAGCTGGAGCCCACGTGTACATCCTGAATATGTATTAGATAAAAAGGAATATGAGTTTTCATTCAGTATTAAACCTATTGAAAATGAGATAAAAAACCATCAAATGGGAAAATCGGTATTGCCCATTTCACGGTTTTAATACTGTATTTATGAAAAAGCTTTTATTTATAATTTTCATCATACTTCAAATAGAAGATTTATCCGGACAACAGGATTTCTCTTTTGTTTTTTTGCCTGATACCCATTTACAACCTGATTCAATGATTGAGGCAAAATTTAAAATGGTTGCCAGAGTCATAAAAGATCATAACCCGGACTTTGTAATCGCAGGCGGAGATATGATCTATACTGCAAGAAATCTGGATGAAAAGCAATCAGAAACCCTGTTTGATTTCATGGACGATAAATTACGGGAATTGGAAGTTCCTATTCATTATGTCGTTGGCAACCATGAGTGTGTGGGTATTAGGGCAGAAAGTGGAATGGCAATTTCAAATCCATATTTTGGCAAACAAATGTTTGAACTACGCTATGGCAGTCGATTTAAATCTTTCACCAATTCAGGGTGGAAGTTTTTTCTTCTTGATGGAATAGAAATTCTTGAGAAGGAAAGAAACTATACAACAGGCGTGGATTCCCTGCAAATAGAATGGATTAAAAATGAATTACATGGGATAAATCGCCATACTCCGATCGTTATTGTCATTCATTCTCCATTAATAAATCCTTTAGCCGTCAAAAGTTCGGGTGAAAAATTACTTTCAGAAAACGCAGAAACTGTTCTGAACCTCTTTAAAGAATATAACCTTCGAGTAGTGCTTCAAGGGCACAATCATGTATACATGAATTTATTTTTTGAAGGGGTGTATTATATTTCCGGAGGTAGTACATTGTATAGAGAGATTCAAGATCCTTACAATGATGGATTTATATATATAAAAATCTCAGATAATCTTGAAAAAATTAGATTCGTACATACTGATTTGGAAAACTAAATATTCAAATTATGAAAAATTATAAGATGATTCCGTTTTTCTTGCTGGCTAGTCTTTTATTTTGTTGCAATGAAAATCAAGATAGAGTTTTTTGGTCGCCATATAGTTCAGTAAATTGGGACCAGGTTGGGTATTATGATGCTATGTTTCATACTCATCCTGGGCTGGGCGATGAACAATATGATCCTCATCAGACTATTGACAGATACCATGAAGAGGGATATAAAATACTTACGTTAGCAGGGCATGATTATGACATACCTGATGAACATATTGAAAGCATATATCCATGGACGGAATTGTCTCAAATTTATGAGAAAATTAAGGATGTTGAGAATCTAACAGAAAACAACCAAACTTATGCTGAAATAGCTAATGGGCCATATGAAGACAGAGATCCAGTTGAATTAAACATGATCTCAGTAGAAGGATGTGAAGTGTCGGGACCACATCACATGGTAAGTTTATTCAATTCTTTAACTACTGGGTTAAAGACAGAATCAGAATCAATCAAAAAAATTGAAGAACTTGGAGGAATAGTATATTTTGCCCACCCGGGAAGGTATACTTCAAGTTGGGGTTTAACCGAGTACTGGTATGCTGATTTATATAAAAGGTACAATGCTCTTGTTGGGCAATCCATCTATAATGGAGTCGACAATTATCCTGAAGACAGGGAATTTTATGATAAGGTTGTGCATGTATTGGGTGCAGATAGACCCATTTGGTTATTTGGAGAAGATGACATGCATAAAGAAACCACCCTTGGATGGAACAGGAATGTAATACTATTGGATAATTTTGTGCCAGGTTCACTACATCAAAGTATCCAGGATGGTTCGACACATCAGGTTAAAGAAGCTTTAAAGCAGGGTTATTTTTATTTATGGAAACCATCAAAGCAATATAACAGAAGAACATTCAATATAAAAAAAATTGAAATATCTGATGATAAGATCAATATTGAAATTGATAATAACTCATTGGTTGATACTATACAATGGTTGACCTACAATCCCTCAAGCGGGGAATCAATGATTATCCAGGTAGGCAATGGCATTTCCATGAAAAATATTCCGGATTATTGCCGGTTTGTTCGTGCAGAGATTAGTGGTGTTGACGGGAAAATTTATACTCAGCCATTTTATATTAAAGAGAAATAATTGACAAAATAAACTGTAAAGTATAAATAGAATCGTTACAAATCTGAGTCTATTTTTATTCCGGCCAAATTGTACCATCTATTCCGGGGCACTCTGTGAATGATATGAAATGAAAGGTTAAAAATTGATGCATGGAGTAGTGTTGCAATTTGTGTGTCTCGCCACCGCAGGTCGAAGCAGGGCTACTTATTACATTCCGGGAGCGATGTTTCATTTCCTTCCCGCACCAGTTCCGGACACAAGTGTCCCGGTTACTACACCAGTTGCGGGCCTTAAAGAACTACTTATTGACCTTATTGAACCAGTTCCCGGTCTTATTGAACCAGTTACCCGTTGAATTTAAGGGTATAATACTCCCCAAAAATCAGACATCTGGGTAAGTTTAATAAAATCGATTAAATTTACTCAAGATGAAAATGCCGATCATTGCACGAGGTGAATCAAATTAAAAACATGAACCAAACGATATGCCAACAAAACTTATCATAACCATCATTTGTGCCGCCTTTGCCTTT
>DIEY01000076.1 GCA_002418865.1 Bacteroidales bacterium UBA5762
CAAAAGAGCCACACCCAAATTATTTAGCGGATAGAATTTGTTTGGCTTCTTTTAAGTCAATTTTTGCTTTATAGCCGTGCTTATCTAATAAATATAATAAGTTTGAGCCATTTAATAGGGACAGGGGTTTGTCTTTGGCAAAATTATATGAATCGGGGCCGAAATCGGCTGTTGAAATCAAAATTCCTTTGATTGCCCCTTCGTTAACAACAGTTCCATATAGGTCACGAATAGCTGATACATTGACCGTATTTGTATATCGTTTTGCCTGAATCACAATTTTTCCACCGCGTATGGGATCGGGATCAAATACAATTGCATCTACACCACCGTCTCTGCTTGCTCTGGTAACTTTCACTTCGCCATTAATAGAAGAGAATTCTTTTTCAAACAATTCACGAACAAGATGCTCAAAATCTTCCCATTCCATTGTGGCGATGTTGTTTCCTTCTTCTATACTGTCAATTACTTCTTGAGAAGCAACAAATCTTTTGTCTTTTTTGTCGATTTGAAGAAGAGGAGCAACCGGTGTAAGACCATATAGCTTTGAACTTCCAACCCCTTTCAGTCGTTTAAAACATTCTTTAGGATCAATTTGTGCTAAATCAATAAGAATAAAATTATTCTTATTTGTATGTAAGGTGAGAATACATGCAGTAACTTTTTCTCCAGTAGCTTTGTCTAAAAATGTTACCCATCCATTAAAAACAATGGAATCTATTGCATCTGCCGAATCAGCTTCAAAAAGTTCATGTACAGAGCGCAACGCTATTTGGTAAAGCGTATGGTCATAAAGTTTATTTAATTCAGATGTTGAAATAAAAGCCTTTTTGAACTCATTTTTTGCAGGAACATATTTTACTTCTTTTAAAGTAGGTATATCCTCAGGACGAGGTAGCGTATAATCTACCACCAATATTTTGGTCTCCGGAACATAATCTAAATTGAATTCTTGTGGAAAAGAATCAGGATATTTTGAATTGGAAAGAACCATGTCACAGTAATCTGTTATAGCATCAGGTAATTTATCAGAATATTGACTCTTTCTCTTATCAATTAGCTCATTATTACGTTTTTGTTCCTGATAAAACTCATTGTTTTCTTTTGACCAAACACCCATCGCAATATCATGCTGTTCTTTGGCTTTATTAACTTGTAGTTCATACGACTTATTAATTCTTTCTAATTCTCGGTTATACTCTTTCTCAATTTCTTTTTTATTCTCTTCCCATTTTTTTAATGTATTCTGATTCGACTGCAGGATAATATTTCGTTCTTCTTCCCATTTTTTATGATCAACCTGGAAATATTTCTTCGAGGATTCAATTTTTTCATTTTTTCTTGATTTAAAAACCGAATCGAGAAAACGAATATTTGGGGAGTATTTTAAATCGTTTTCATCTGGCTCGGGGGGAATCGATCTTATGAATGGCGTTTCAGGTACATCTGGGTGGGGAGGGACAGGGGGCTTTTTTGGCTTTACTAAAACAGGTACAGGCTTTCCAAAACCTTTCTTGTCTTTAAGCCGTTCCCAATCAACTTTATCGTTCACCCATAAAGTGTGAAGCAAAATTTTATTTATACCTTCAAGTTCTTGTTGTGCCTCCGTGGTTTGTCTGTTTGCTTCATCAATTTTTAATTGTCTATCAGCGGCAATTCGCTCTTTTTCTAAAATAATTTTAGATTTTTCATTCAATCTATTTTGCAGTTCTTTTTCTTTGCGATTTTTATTTTCCCATAAAATTTCCCAATCGGACAACTGAGCTTTAATTTTTTGTTCAACAATATATTGTTCAGTTCCTGAAATGACTTTGGATTTCCCAATACCCTTGTGGTGAATATGGGCGACATATTTTAATTTCTTACCGTCAAAAATTTCTTCTATCTTAAAACTCATTTGTTCACCCCTTATTTGAAGTATCATTATAATCAAAAAATAAAAGGTTGATAATATCTCACGCCTCCATCATATTTTTTCACTGCCAGCCAACCATACCTAAGCATAATTCATTCCAATCTGAAGCCGCCAGTTCGGAAAAAATTAAAAACAGTTGTCCTTAATATTTTAACCATTCATGTTTCCCGGTCAGATCGAACCTTAATATAGCTTTTAAGGTAATGATTTTGAGAAGGCAGCAGGGGACAGTCCTTTGTTCGGCCATCCCCGACCGATACGCACCCAAAATCTTTATCTTGAAAGCTATAGATGGGCTGTATTTCTACTGTACATCAGCAGCGGTGAAAAATATATTGGGGCCACCGCAGTTGATGTAATAGGTATTGGTCTTGCTTGTACTTTTGTCCCCATACTCAATGCGTGCACATTTTCCGGAGTTAAGGTATTTTAATGCTCCTTTATTGAGATTTTGAACATCTTGCTCGGTTAAGCCGCTTTGTCCGACCTTTGGAAATGCATCTTTAGCTATGCGCGGGTCGGTAGGAAAATACGGTTGCGGCAGTTCAGCAGGCAGAGAAGAAGAGAGACCACTTGCGAGCACCCAACGTGCCACTTGCCGACTTTTTCCCTCGAAGGCACCGTCAAAGTATTTCGATACTCGTGCCCATCCTCTTTTCACTTCAAAGACTTCGACCTTTTGTCGATGATAGATTTTGTTCGTAACGCTCCCAGAAGCACTTGGAGCCAGATGCTCTTCGAGGACGCTTTCTGTCACGTAGTACTTGCCAGGCTTGGTTGCTTGTGCGAAGGCAATCCCTGAAAGTGCAAAAAGGAAGATTCCAATAGTCAAAATTCTCATATATTCATCCTTTGAAGCCTTGTGGCCTAAAGCTCCGCATAATCGGCTGGGAATGGAACGGTAGCGAAATTACCAGTTCGAGTTGATGCGGTTGTTATGATTTTTTGATTGTATCATTTTGGTATCGGATTTGGGTATTTACATTTTGGGCAAATCTGATCGGCTGGCTTTAGTAACAACCATAGAAACATGATCCCGGCTATGATAAACAATGGCAAGAACAAACAAGAAAGAAAACACACCACTAAAAAAAGTAGCCAAAGGCCACATCCTGAACCTTTAACTTGGGCTTTTCCTTCATACTGACAGTTCGGACACCTAATCTGTTTGGGCCATAATGCAAATGCCATATGTTCCTCGTTCTGCGAGAAGTTAAAAGAGTGTCAATCGCAAATCGGCGTGAAAGTGTAAGTACTTTGTTCACAGGTCCCTACGCTTTCCCCCATGTAAAAGTCGTCGAAAAGCCTTTACACCAATACCAATAAGTCGCGCTGTAATATCCATCACTTTCGTATGTATCGACTTCATCCGCTTCACCGTGGGTGTTTATTATATCCTGTATTTCTTTCGAGCAGTTTATTTCAGAATCATCTCCACCTCCGCACCCAATCAAAACAAGAAATAAAAATAGCCAGACAATTCTCATTTCTTTATTCTCCTATTTGATGATTTCTTATTAGGGGGCTATCCACTTCACTCTCGTTAATTGCGTTATAGAAGCGTTTAATTTAAATAAATTCAAACGACTACATTGTATCAGTATGTAGGACAATAGCAGTCCTCCAATCTTTTGATAAGTTAATTCTTTAATGTGGCTAACTCCACATTACGAGAGGCTAATGGATAGCCCCTTCTTATTAATACCCGAAGATACCTACTTCAGGTAATCGGCTGCCGTAAATTGATCATTCTTTAATCATTTCCAGTTTTGCGTCTTTAAAATGAAGAGATTTGTTACAGAATTTCCCATAACACCATACGATCGCTGCACCTGCTGCAGTAGTTGTTTTAGATTCATGGTCTGGGTGTCCCCATGATTGAATACATTGTTCCATGTCCATTCCAATTCTAATTTGATGCTGTATAATTAGATTGAGATCATTTTTTGACCATTTAGGATAGGTCGTTTTTAAAAAATTGATACGTTCTTGTTCCTCTTTTTCAATACGCTTTTTTTCTTCTTCAATTTCTCTTTTCAGTCGCTCAGCTTTCTCCCTCAATAACTTTTGCTCATTATCTTGTTGTTCTTGAAGTTCAACTTTTTTCTTATTGATAACTTCAATATCATCTGTTACCCATTGGGTCGATGCATATCCTATATTATGGAATTCTGTTTCAACTTTTAGCCAATATTTATCCGCAGTTTCAATTACGTTTAATTTTTCTCCTATATAAAGCTTCTCTATAATATCACCCGTCATATTGGGTGCATTTCTCATTTGGGCAGGGAATAAAACAAATACCGTTTGATCACAAAAACCATTGGATACAAAAAATAAAAGAAACATGGTTATCTGGTAAAATAAACGTATCACTTTTTCACCCTCCATTTTTTGATTGGTTTCATGATTAACATCAGCGCCTCTGTCAAGAAGGAGTTCAACGATATCTTTCTGTTTATCACTGATAGCATACATCAGTGGAGTTCTTCTTCCTTTTCTTATGTTCGAAATTGACATCAGCGCCATTTCAAGGAGTAAATTAACCATATCCTTGTTTTTTGGGGTGATCGCAATTAATAGTAGCGTTATTGCATACTATCTTCCCACATTAACATCATCTCCTGATGCAATAAGATGTCGTGCGTTAAGGATATTTCCATTGCATACAGCATCAAAAAGGTTTCGGGAATACATGATTTACCTTTTTACGAAATTCAATATTTTATTGGGATCGCGAATGAATCGGGTCAAGATCAAGATTAATAATGTAATTTACCCTTTGTAATGATAGGTAACTGCAGCACCCCCTTAAATATTCCTGATATCCCTCCACATCCAAACTACCCGACCTACACACAACTCCTGCCAGTCCTGATAGGATTGATCGGGTACATATAATTCTCACTGATCAGAACAAACCCCTTCCCTTTTTCCCATATTCGAATCCGTTTGATGGCTGCGATATCAATCCCACCCTCCGGGATATTCACGCAATAAATCTTCTCTTCGATGTGCTCCTTGTCGTCAAGATCAACCACCACAATTGACCCTTTTGGAATAATCGGTTCCCTAAAGTCTCCGCAACACCTCAAAGCGGCCCTTGAATATTCATCAAATGATATCCTATGCAGATATGTTATCAGAATGTCACAATGTATATTATTTTTCTTCCGCTGATCTGCAAAATCAAACACCGTTTCATTTATTAATTCATATCCC
>DIEY01000052.1 GCA_002418865.1 Bacteroidales bacterium UBA5762
CCCGGGATTGATCTCCTTCCAACCTCCCGCCAGTTCATTTGGTCCCGAAGCATAGCGGTTATCTTCGCCCTGAGTTCTCGAAGATTGCAAGAGAAATTGCCTCTAATTTGTATTTTTTTAGTTTCTTATCTTTACTCCATCGTCATATTTTGCTCAAACTCAGGATTTCAATGAAATGGATTGATAATCAGTTCCGGATGGTCCATAAATAATATCCCTGAAAGTTTCAAAGGCGACCGAATTATCAAGTGGTTTGTTCAAGTACCGTTTAGATAATTCATGGCGTGCTTTCATAAATCTATTTTTCTGATTAGTGGATAATGCCATCAACATTTCCATGTTATCTCCACTATATATCGGACTTGCGCTATCTATTTGCATAAATGCATCCAAAATATATTGATATGCTTGTTCGGACTTCATGGTGCTGTGTTCCCATTTATTCATATATCCAGTAAGATTATATTTTTTTCTATTTTCAGGCTCATATATTGGGCTTAGTGGAGCTAGAAGAAATGGATAAATAGACCAAAAAAACAAACCTTTTTGTGAATCATTCGGTATGGATTGAATAAAATTTAAAGTTTTATCAAATGTCTCTTTTGTCTCTCCAGGAAAACCAACAATAAAACAGCAAGAACAATTGATTCCAACCTCAAGTAGATCAGAAATCACCCTGTAATACATTTCAGGATCAGATTCTTTATTCATATTATTTAAGATTGATTTATCTGCCGATTCAATTCCCATTTGTGTTTCCACACAACCGGATTCCTTTAGTAAGTTGATGTCGGTTTGTTGTAGAGTGCTTGCCCTGATAAAACTCATCCATTTTATATCAAGACTTTCATTGATGAATCGCCTGCATACATCATTTAAGTCTCTTCTTCCTAGCCTGAAGTTATCGTCAACAAATCTGACATATTTAATTCCTTTATCCGAAATTTCTTTTAATTCCCAGATCAGTTCATTAAGAGGCTTTACAGAAAGGTATTTTTTATCTTTTACAAAATTACAGAATTGGCAACTATTGGGACAACCAATACTAGCCTGAACATTAACAACACCTCGATTAAAAACTGAAACGGGAAGATCCTTCCAGGAAATTCTAATTTTTAAAGGATCTAATAATTTAAAATCCGAAAAAATATATTCTTTCCCATTCCATTTAGCTGTATTAGGTAAATTATCGACAGACTTGTGATTTTTTATCCGTTCGATTGCTTCTGATAGAATTTGTTCTCCTCCTTTGTCGATGATATATAGATCAACATGAGGTCTTTTTTCATGAGTTAAAAATAAATAATCTTCTCTAGGGCTTGTAGTATCATAACTATTATCGTGAGCACGTTTAGCAAGAAGGTATGAAGATAGGACAAATGGGCCCCCAGCAATGATATATATATCTGGGGCTACCTGACGGATATCGTTAACCAGGTCATAAAGGGTTTTTTTGTTTGAAATAAACGTCGTAGATATAACCACCACCTTGGGGTTGTTTTCGAGACATTTTAAAAATAATTTTTTCTCTTCACTGTAAGAGTTAATCAACTCAATTTGGTGACCTTCTTTTTGAAGAAAATCATAGAGCACTAAGCCGTTCAGTTTCGGTGCGCAATGCCAGTTCTTCTCATTTTCACCATGTACTGGTGGTACGATTTGTCCATTATTATTTAGAAAATTAACGACATTTTGTATGAGAGCAACTTTACTATTTATTTGAAGTCGTAATGGACTGGTGGCAGAAAAAGTATCATTACCCGAGTCTGAAATCAAAATGGCATCTGTCATAGATAATACTCCTCAAAAGTTTCGGTCGTGGTAGGAATACCCCCCTTTCATAGATCCGCGCATAAGTTCGGAACGCATTTGGTTTCTCTTCTATGTGCTTGGGGTCAAAACGGTGCGCAGGTTACTGATGTTTAAACCGTGCACAAGGGTGGATATCAGCCTGATATTCTTCTAAACCTAACCCAGATCATTATTCGGCGCTAGTTGCATCGACGGAGTACACGGAGTTATACCCTTTAATGGCTCTAAACAAAATTCAGCCCGATTCTTATTTTTTATTGTAATATCATATTAATATCGACAAATGAATTCGTGCAATGAAAATGCCGAAAATACGCTTGGTTGAATGGCAGAAGCGGTTCGGAATGGAAAACTCCAGCGCTAAAGCTCACATCCAAACCCGATGGCTCGAAGGGATTTCGGGTCCGGTATGCGGCAGCATGAAAGCGTGTTATGGTTCTTCGCACCATCTGTATCAATGCGCACAATGTCAATAACATGTGTCGGTAACGGCTGATGTGTCGGTAACGGCTGACACGCTGTTTCATGCGACCAAAATTCACCTGATTGTATGGTTCTGGGACATCTATCTCATGGTCTCAGAAAAAGGCGACATTTCTACTCTTCGCTCATCAAAACCCCTCGGCGTTTCCTGGATCACTGCCGGCACTATGCTCCGCAAGATCAAGAAACTGATGGCCCACTTGAACAGTATCCGTCTCGCAAACATGATCAAGTGGACGACACCTTTGCCAGAGATAAGACCGCCGGCAAGAGCGCTCGTTATGCCGAGGAATAACGGCCTGTGCCTATTGCGGTTGAGACCAGTGAAAAAGGGTCGGGTTTGTTGCCATGCAAGTTATAGACAGTATATCCAAAAGGAATATATAGCTTTTTTATCTGGAA
>DIEY01000075.1 GCA_002418865.1 Bacteroidales bacterium UBA5762
CCGTTGCTGATACGGTCGTGCATCACTTCCACGTCCTGTTGGTCGAGGGTCGAAGCCCAAATGTTATACTTGTTGGTAAGTCCGTTGAGCAGGTTTCCCGTACCGGCAGCACAATCCCAAACGTAGTATTCGTCCTGCCAATCTTCGCCCAGCACGTCGGTCAGATACTTTTGCGACAGCTCTACCCAAATTTGTGGCGTAAAGAAGCTGCCCTTGCGTTCCCTTACGTCTTGCGGAACCAGTAAATCTCTTCTTTCCACAATGTAGTCCCAATATTCTTCTTCGGGCGGTCGGACGTACTTATTCCAGAACTGCGTATGTGCTACCTGCTGGTCGGTGAAGTCAGCCTGTTTTCTGCTGAACATGCCCGTTTCGTCAATTTTTCGGTCAAGCTCGTAGTGGTCGTGCCGGAGCAATACAAACAGCTTTTCTTTGAGGGTGTTGTTTTCTTGGGAAAGTAAGTCGGCAAGATAAAAGTCGCCGTCAATGATTCCACTCTTTTTGGCAGCATCCCAATTTACAGCAATAGTCGGTTTTACGTTTTGCAACCACTTGTTGTAAATAACCATAAAATTGTTCTTGTCAATCTTGGTTTTTGTCAAGCCAAATTTTCCGACAATGAAATTCCTTCTAATAAATTGTTTAAGCTCCCGGTCGTCTTTTAAAAAGTTAAAGAGCAGCGCTTTTCTGTCAATGACTGCTTTTACCTTTTCGTAAATGAGCTTAAACTCTTTTGTGGCGTAGTTGGAAGGCGTTACGTTCCAGTTAAAGTCGTTTATGTAGAAGACTTCGTGAATGTCGTTGTAAGGAATGAACGCAATTTTTTCACCGTCGAACGCTCCCAACATGGCAGGCGGCAAATACTTGTCGAAAGTACGAGCTTTTCCGATGGTCAGAATCAATTGCGTTAAGGAGTAGTAAATATCGGATGATCCTTTTTTGGCTTCTGCCCAAAGCAGCGATTCCTGTTCAAACAGCTCTTTTTGGCTTTGATACATGCACACACAAAAGTCCACATTGCCAATGATTTTTGTACAGTCGTATAGCCAAAAATAGTCTTGGGCTACTTTGTTTTTCAGTTCTTCTTCTCTTATATTTTGATACTTCATTTATCGTCTATGTTCGTCTGTTACGGTGTCGTTTTACAATTGGTGCTAACGTTTTCGGTGTAAAAGAAGGTCGGCGAAGCCGAAATTTGGGCGAACGAAGTGAGCCGTATATGCTGTGTTATCTGCCGTGCAAATCATATTTTAATCCCGGCTTGTGATGCCTTGGCGATAAGATAATTAACAAATGCTGAGCAGGAAACTAACATAAATTTCGCATCCTCAAAAGTAAGATTAGACTCATTAAGTAAAGCATGACGAATTCCATCAGCATCACTGGTATATCCGTATAAATTTTTGAACGCATTTATTAAGGCTGGATGTAAACCAACTTTAGTTTCGATTTCTTTTAGGGCTTGCCCTAAAGTTGCTTTTGGATTTTTTGTTACTGACTTGCAAAGTGCTTCTACAGCACTTATAGACTCTTTAATCGAATTTCTATAGTCAGGCGATTTTCTATCCGCCATTAAATCTAAAGCTGTTTTTAAATGGGTTCTAATATTACTATATGGCTCTGAAACTCTCAATGCTTTTTCAACCTCTAAAATTTCTTCCTCTGTTGTAATTTGAGTAATCTTTCCTGCAACAAAGCGATATGCGGATAATTCTCGCTCTAAAATAGAATTGCAAAAATCCATAAATTCTTTTGAGTCCATGTGCTCATCATTCGCTGCAATAAACTCAATAAAGTCATATACCTCATACCAAGAAAATTCATAATATATCTTGCGTATTTTCGAATAAGTGTCTGGCCAATAATCATCTAAATTGTCTAGAGGCCATTTGAAAAAATGTAGCCAAAGACGTTTAAAGAGAATTTCGAGATTTCCGTGGCTAATCCAATTAACTACTTCTCCCTGCCTGTGCCAACAAAAGAGATCCAATGCATTCCATAAGCCATGTCTCAGATCATCATCCATTGAATCTGATTGAATGACTTTTTTAACAGGCGTTAGTCCCTTCCTTTGAGAAAACAACATCATTTCACCTCAATTTATAACAATGCGCAAACTTGCATGGCAAATAACTCGCTTGTAGATACAGTAAAACTGTACTATTGCTACCAAATTTGGAATGTATTGTACAGTTTTTACTGTTTTTTATTTCGTAACTGTTTGTCATCTTTTTCTGTTTTTTAAGCCTACGAAGTTAAACTTTTTTATAAATCATCGAACGGTGATTTTATTTTTTGAAGATTTTTATCGGTTACGTGTGTGTATATTTCAGTAGTCTTTGAACTTTTGTGCCCAAGCAACTCTTGACTGTACCGTAAATTGGTTCCTGCTTCTAACAAATGCGTAGCATAGCTGTGACGCAACCAATACAAGGTAACAGATTTATTTATCTCTGCTTTCGTTGCGACCTTCTTCAAAACTTGTTCTATACTCTTTTCGCTCTACCTACTTAGCATATTCTGCCTTTCAAAAAAGCCATATTTTTGGCCTGTAAGCCTTGTAGTACTCACGCAGCATCCCAATCAGCTTGTCGGACATGGGCTCAACCCTGTCCTTCCTTTCCATTACATTTTTGAGAGTAGCAGGTTCAGGTTCGAATAGATAGCCTAAAATCTTAGATTTAGTAACTTGTTTCTGTGGAGTACGAAAGAATTAATTCGGCTCAATACTGCAATACTGGTTGTGGCGTTTCAAAAAAAACGTGAAAACCTGTAAACAGAAAGGTTGGAAATTAGCGAATGAACTTTTAGTTTAAAGAACCAAATTTTGGGAAAGTATATATTTTATTTAGAGATTAGAACAGGAAGCTGGTTTTATTCTTGCGAGGTAATTCTTCACGATATTTGCATAGAAGTCATAGAGATAGCTGCGCATAATATCTTCTTCCTGTGTTTGGGAAAATAATTTTTCGATTTTTTGCAATTGATGATCGATGCGGGTTTCGAAATCTTTCTCTCTACCTTCGTATTCAGTTTTATAGCGATAGGAGTGATTTGCCTTATCGTAACAATACCAATGAAAAGGAAAGATTTTGTAATGACTGTGGATTTCTGCATCTATAGCATTGGCCACATGTTGAATAGCTTCTCGCATATTGAATTCGCTCATCGAAAACGACAGGGGATGAGAAATAGAAAAGTGTACATGCCCTTTGAACTCGATTAACCCTTCTTTCATTTCGTTGAGCCTCATTTTGTCGGTTTTATCAAAAGATTTTCCATTAGATTTTTGAAAAGCATCCCAGCATTTATAAACGTCACAGGGATCAAATTCATAAGAAACCGAAACGGGTACAAAATTGTATTGGTTTAATAGCTTCAATTCTTCACCTTTATTGGAGGCCATAAGCAGCATTTTTATCAATGAAGGTTGCGTAAAATCATCACCATTTTTGCTTCGCCCTTGTTGTTGAGCAATCCATACCGACTGATGTCTGCTGAGCAAAGTATCTCTAATATATTGAGATAAGACGAGTGAAGCTTCGTAAAGTGCTTTACCTTCCACATTTCGTTTAACCACGAAGCTTTTATTTAGACGCGCCAAATGCTCTATCCATGGGATCACGAATAGATTGTTGCCAATAGCTGATTCGATAGTATCGAAACCTTCGGAATATAAAATATAATTCAAAATGAAACTATCCATCAAAATATCTCTGTGGTTCGAAATATAGAGATAGGGTGTGTTTTTATCCAAGGCTTCCGTGCCGTCGTAGGTCAATGCTTCCACTGATTCATTTAAAAGATTTTTCAGAAGAGGTAAGAGCAATTGTTGCTGTAACTCATTAATTGATTGAAAATTAGTGATTTTTTCGAGCCAATCAGCTAATTTCTCTTTCCCGAATTGATAGGTTAGGGCTTCCTGAAATAAGGATTCATTAACAATGGATGAGAGATAGGTATGAACCTCATTATCTCTGAATGAACGAATGCTATCGAACATCATTTGTTCCATGCCGCGAAATTACAAAGATTATTAAAAATGTATCTTCACATAACCTTTGAATAGTCTCAAAATCTACGCCAGATTGAGAATCAATAAAACACTTAAGTTAATTCTTTAAAAGATACTTCTTATTTAAAATTCGAAAAGGGGAGCTAAGGCTCCCCTGAATTATTTGTTGTGTATCGTATTAACTTTTTTACTGTATGATTAATTTATTGAAATAGTCTTTCCCATCTATGGTAAGACGATAGAAATAAAGTCCTCTCGCTAATTTTTTACCGTTGCTTGTGGCATTCCAAATATATTGGTGTACCCCAGAACTCATCTGTTGGTCAAGTAAAGTAGCGATTTCCTGTCCATTCATATTTAGAATGGACAAATGAACGGTTGAATTCTTTTTCAGGGTAAAATGAATGGTGGTTTGTTGTGAAAATGGATTAGGTTCGTTCCATGTAAGCACTTCATCTTTCCCTAATTCATCAATTCCTTCTAAGATTGCAACTATAGTACTGTAAGCACTATGACCAACGGTACTTGCATTTATTTTCAATGAGTTGCCAGCTAAGAAAGGATCAGAAAAATTCGAAACCCATGTATTGAAAGGAAGTCCTTCACTTGCATCCAACCATGTTAATCCATCATCATCTGAAAGAAATACCCCGTTACCTGATGTTCCAGCATAAATAATT
>DIEY01000045.1:0-46072 GCA_002418865.1 Bacteroidales bacterium UBA5762
ACCTGATGTTCCAGCATAAATAATTCTTGGATTTCCATTGCAAGAAATATTTTCTTGATTTTTAATAAGAAGGATAGGGATTTCAATATAAGCCAAACATCTTACTTGAGAAGGCAAAGAGAAAATCGGAGTCCAATTTTCACCTCCATCTTCAGTTTTTACTATATAATATCCTGCTGAATAATAGCCACTTCCGGCACAAACCTTTTGTGGATCTGAGGGATCCACAGCAATGGCAAAAGTTTGGCAACAATTATTGATCAAACCATTGTTAATATCTACCCAGTGAATACCCTGATCGGTGCTTTTCAACAAAGAACCAGTAGTACCCTCATAAGCGACATATCCTGCATAGATTAATTGTTCATCGCTTAAAGGTGCAATTTCGATGGCATGAATTTCAACGTAATCTGAGCCTATATAAACTTCTTCCCACCCTGATTGGCCACCATCGAGGGTTTTGTAAATAGTAGCAGCATAGCCTGCCACTCCAAAGTGGTTTCCTCCTACGAATAGCAATCCGGGTTGAGTAGGTGTTTGTTCAATTGTCCAGAGTTCTGTTTCGAATAATGACCCAATATTTGGTCCGGTATTTGTCCAGGTAATTCCTCCGTCGATTGATTTATAGACGCCTTCCTGAGCCACCGATGAAGGGCCTTGTGAAACGGCGTATACGTTGCTGTTGATATCGTATGTTACGGCCGAAAATCTTGTTGCTGGTAAGCCCCATACTAAATCCCATGTATTTCCTCCATCGTTGGACATATAGCAACCTCCCGAGTTCCACGATTCGAAAGCAACGATGATGTTATTACTATTCTGAGGATCAATAGCAATATCATTTGCTGCTAATGTAGCAATACCCATATTAAATACTTCCCAATTTAAACCAGCATCTTGGCTTCTATATACGGCTGTATTTTTGCATCCGATAAATAATTCTTCAGCACTGTTAGGGTAAAAAATCATGTCGGCAATCGAGAAATTTGAAGCTCCAGTGGAAGAATAATCCCAATTAAGGCCTCCATCAGTCGAAAAATATACTCCAGCTCCATCTGTACCTGCGTAAATCTTCAAAGAATCTTCTGGGCTAACGAGCACTTTTGTAACTACCTTAAGAGGAAAGCCGGTTGATATATTCTGCCATGTAAATTCACCCAGGATACATTTATATAGCCCTAAATATTGGCTCCCGAATAGTTGGCCACCTCCCAAATACACTGTACTCTCTGCTATTTCGATGTCGTTGAATGGAAATGAATTAGGAAGATTATTGGTTACGATTTGCCATGTTTCGCCTGAATTATTTGAGTAAATTACTTCACCTCCTCCAAAAGCCCCATAAGCAGCAGCTACTAATTGAGAAGGATTATCCGGAAAAATTGCTATATCGGCAATGCCAAAATCGATATTCAGATTCGAAGTATTTAATATTTGCCATGAAGAGCCACCATCGGTAGTTTTGATAATTTGTAGCCAATTTGTGGCTCCCGAGCTGCTGCCAAGGCCAATGTATACAATGTTACTGTTAGTAGGATCGATGGTAAGAGCCGTGATATCTCGTACATCAGTTGGAATATTAAGTTGTATCCAGTTGAGTCCACCATCGTTAGATTTAAAAAAACTTAAAGTATTGCCTCCACTTACATATATGATGCCATCTGGCGCAGTCGCTATTAAGTTAACGTTACTCGTATAGGCAGCCAGGCTCTCCCATAAAATCCACGATGAAGAAGCATCATATTTAATGAATGGTAAGCCAGCCGCCGCATATAAAGTTGCGGGCGTTTCGAGCGATGAGGCTATTGAAAAAACATCTCCTCCCCAAGGCCCTATGCTATTCCATGGATAACCAGCATCAGAATTCCAGCTTGGTGTTTGTCCTTGAACTTCATTCTTACGAAATACCTTCTTCCCAAACATGGTGAAAGGAAGATTACCGCTTTCATCAAAAATTGTCCTATGAGATAATCTTTGATTTAAATCATAAGAAGGAGATAGATTTACATTCGATAAATTTGCCTCTTTGGCTAAATTTTCTAAGTCCTTCGATTGCTTCGATGATGTTGCAGCGCCAACTAAATCATTATGCACTGCATTTTTTGAATTCCACATTTCTTGTGCATTTATTCCCTCTATGTTAAGGATTAATAAGCCAAATGCACATAACCAAAACTTGATAGTTTTCATCATTCACTAAATTTTAAGGATTAAACATTTAATAATAGACACTATGGCCTTTAATATATTGCGAATATCTACTTGAATCTTTAGTCAGAAACATTTTGCAATTTTCCATTATTCAGTTGTTAAAAAATGGCTTATTTGTTTTCTTTTCAAAATACGTTAATTTATATATATAATGTTTAAATATATAGACCTCGCAAATATAATGTTTTTTATAATGGCTTATTCATTGTAACTAACTATTTAATCGATAAAGTGCCGTAAAATACTTATAATGAATAAGTTAAAATTTAACAAATGGAATTCATGTTCTCAGACAGCATAAAATGAGAATTTGTAGCCTTCTTATTCATCAAGAAATAAATCGAGCTATCTCAATATATAATTTTAGAGAGGGAGAGATTGGGAAATTACTTATGACTGGGTTAAAAACCGAAATCCTGTAAATTTAAGAGCACTTAAATTAATATTTAAGAGTTAAAGAGAATGTTGAGAATTTGCAAAGTATTGGATTTTAACTGGTTTTTTGGCCACAGTCAATACAGCCTTTTTCAAAAAATATAGAAAGTAATAGAAACTCTACTTGAACTGAGAATTTTATACTTGATTTCATCATTACTTCCATCAATTGAATAAGATTTTGGATGAGCTAAGTTGAAAGTATAGTTTTAGTTCATTCGTTATAGATTTTCTCCTGTAAATCTTGTTGGAAAATATGCATATCAAATTAGAGATATAATTGATTATTAGCAGACACACCCGTATTTATCTCTCTTTGTGTTTATAAAAATTTGTTTTTGTGTTAATGCTTTTTTGATGTTTGCTATGTAATAAGAAAATCTTTAGGTTTAATTTTTCAGAATTCATCCTCTTGGTATAAGGAGGTATCTTCGTCGGTTGTAGCGCAATTGAAGTCGAAGGGAGGTACAGAAGAAGGGCGTTCGAAATCATCCTTACGGATACCGAGAGAAGGATTGGCGTAAATGCGTTTCATATAATGAGCCCAGATGGGCAAAGCCATGCTTGCGCCTTGTCCCATGGTAATACTACGGAAGCGGATGCTACGTAATTCTCCGCCCACCCATACACCAGTAGTAAGCTGAGGAACGAGGCCGATAAACCATCCGTCACTCTGATTTTGTGTTGTGCCTGTTTTTCCGGCGATGGGATTATCGAAACCATATTTATAACGCAGCCGAACTCCTGTTCCACTTTGGACGACGCCTTTCATCAATTCCACCATCAGATAGGCAGTTTCCTGGCTAATGGCTTCTTCTTTACGTGGCACGAAACTTTCGAGCACATTACCGTTCTTATCTTCTATGCGTGTAAGCATGATAGGTTCTACCCAAACACCTTCATTAGCAAAGGTGTTGAAAGCTCCTGTCATTTCGTAAAGAGAAATTTCGGGTGTACCCAGGCAGATGGAAGGAACGGCTGGAATTTCTGAGGCAATTCCCATTTTTTGTGCTATTTTGATAACAGCTTCAGGGCTATATCGTTTCATTAGAAAGGCGGAGATATAATTGACAGAATTCGCCAAAGCCCATTTCAGAGGCACCATTTGTCCTTCGCGTGCATCGTCGCTGTTTTGGGGTGTCCAAAGGCTTCCATCGTAGAGTTCGAAAGTTACCGGAACATTTGGTACCATAGAGCAGGGGTTGAATTCACCTTCCTGCATAGCTAGGGTGTACAGAAAAGGCTTAAACGTAGAGCCCACTTGACGTTTCGACATTTTTACATGATCATATTTGAAATATCGATAATCTATGCCTCCTACATAAGCTCTGACGAAGCCTGTATGCGTTTCCATGCTCATCAATCCGGCATGCAGAAAACTAAATGAATAACGAATGCTGTCCATTGGGCTCATCATCGTATCAATATCTCCTTTCCAGCTAAAAACCTTCATGGGAATTTTGGTTTGGAAGGCTTTCAAGATAGAATCTTTCGATATACCTGCCTGACGCATGCGTATGTAACGATCTGAGCGTTTCATGGCATCTTCATAGATTTTGTCGATTTCTTGTTTTGTTAGGTCATTCGAAAAAGGAGCATTTTTTTGACCTTTCATTTGTCGGAAGAAGGCCGGTTGAAGTTCTTCGCTTAAGTGTTTTTTGACGGCATATTCGGCATATTCCTGCATGTGATAATTGATCGTAGTATAGATGCGTAAGCCATCTTTATAGAGGTTATAAGGAGTACCGTCGCTTTTATAATGTTTTGAGCACCAGTCGGTGAGTTCTTCCCTTAAGATTTCTCTGAAATAGGTTGCCAGTCCGCTTGTATGGTCCATCATGCGGTATTTCGACATGTCGATAGGTAATTGGGAAATAGAATCGACTTGATGTTGAGTGAGGTAATCATGTTTAGCCATTTGAGCAAGAACAAGGTTACGGCGTTTGAGGGCATTTTCTGGATTTCGGATTGGGCTATATCGAGTAGGGGCATTAACTATTGCGATTAATAAGGCCGATTCTTCTGCATTAAGTTCGCGAGGTTCTTTAGAAAAGAAAGTATTGGCAGCTGATTTTACGCCAAAAGCATTGCTGCCGAAATCCACCGTATTCAAATACATAGCAAGAATTTCTTCTTTTGTGTAGTTGCGTTCGAGCTTGACTGCAGTGACCCATTCTTTAAATTTTCTTAAAATAAAGGCAGGTGTAGATAAATTCTGGCCGCGTGGGAAAAGGTTTTTAGCCAGTTGTTGTGTGATGGTGCTTCCTCCTCCAGCATATCGGCCAGTGAGAACTCCGGCACTTACCCTTAGAAGTGCCTTATAGTCTATTCCGGCATGTTTTTCGAAACGGGCATCTTCGGTAGCTATAAGCGCCTGGATGAGAAAAGGCGATAACTCATTGAAATGAGTATTCGAGCGGTTTTGTATATAATACGTTCCTAAAACTTTTCCGTCGGCCGATATAACTTGTGAGGCCAAATTGCTCTTAGGATTCTCGAGATCTTCGAATGAGGGCATCTCTCCAAAAACACCGACAGAAAGTAAGATAAAAAATAATAGGATAACTGCAAGTAACCCGGCATATATCTGCCACATTCGTTTAATGTAAAAATTCATTTCTTTTGGATACTGCCCTTGGTTAGTAAAATATTTCTTAAAAAAATTTCCCTTGGATGACATTGAAAACTCAATTAATTATCTATGATTTATTTATCTGTTTTGAGGCTTTGCAATTTTAATCCCAACCTCAGTAATTCCGTTTATTTCTGCTTCACGCATAGCGTGAGCAATTTTAAAAACATAACGCCCACTGCGGGGGAAAAGTACATTGTGCTTGATGAGAAAACGACTTTCGAAAACCGTTCCTGTTCTTTTTCCCAGCCATTGTCCTTCGGGGCTTGCAAGTATACATTCCAATGTGTCTCTGTAGGCAGTTTGGTCAGGGAAAATGGTGGTCAAAAAGAGATAGAGGTTAGAGTAGGGGTATTTCTGATTATTACGTAATTGAATATAAACATCGAGCGGAACAAGTGTATCATGAATAGAAGTTTGAAAGGTTATCTCTTGTTTACTGTGCCATTTGGCATCAGGGATTTTTTGAATGTCGTTGTAAATGTCGTTGATTTGGCATGACATCGATAACATGCACAAGAGGCATAAATATAAAAATGAAGGGATTTTCATTTGGGTGAGGAGGTCATTTTAAAAATTATTCGTCAGGGCCATTTTCATTGAGGAGGTCATAGTCGCTGGCTTGTTCGTAAAAGGATTTTGGTTCTTCAGCCATGGCATAGTCTTCGAGGTTTTCTGGATATTGACCAGCAAGGTTCATTTCCTTAATTTCTTTAACTTTATCGAGGGGTAAAGCCAGGAAGTTATTAGGGTCTTTGAGGTAAGCATACCACATCAATTTTTTAAACACATCTATTTTTTGGCAAATGGCCTCACCTTTTTGGGTTTTCAGTACAAGTTCTAAATCGGGAAATTCCTTCAAGGCATCCATATAGGCTTCATGTTCATAATTTAGGCAACATTTCAATTTGCCGCACTGACCGGTAAGTTTTTGAGGGTTAGGAACGAGTTGTTGTATTTTAGCCGCTTGAGTAGAAACAGTATGAAATCGATTAATCCATGAACAGCAGCAAAGCTCGCGACCGCAAGGCCCAATACCCCCTAATTTGCCGGCTTCTTGTCTTATGCCTATTTGGCGCATTTCAACACGAATTTTGAAACGATCGGCAAGAATTTTAATGAGTTCACGGAAATCCACTCTTTCATCGGCTGTATAATAAAAGATGGCTTTACTTCCATCGCCTTGATATTCTACATCATTTATTTTCATAGAAAGTTTGAGATTTTCCACGATTTTGCGGGTTTGAAGCATGGTAGTCTCTTCGCGTGAGCTTGAAACTGCCCATTTTTCAATGTCGTTCGGTTTGGCTAAGCGAAGTACTCTTTTCAATTCCGTATGTTCAGGGTCTATATTTTTGGCTTTCATCTGTAGGCGAGCAGTATGACCTGTAAGACTTACTATACCGATATCATGACCAGGGTTTCCTTCCACCAGCACGATATCGCCTTGTTGAAGTTTTATATCAGGTTGTACATGCATGAATTCTTTATGATTATTTTTCAAACGTATCTCGGCAAATTCAAAATCAGTTTCGTAGCCCGAAGCCGGTATTTGCGAAAGGTAATCGTATGCAGAGAATTTAGCACATCCATTGGAATAAGGACTTGGTTCGCCATCCAAAGGCAAACAGGTGCAACCCCTCGAGAATAATGGATTGTTAATATCTACTTTTTTTGTCATTTTTCAATAGGTTGTAACAAAATACTTCATTATAATTCTATTAAGCTGTGTTGATAAACACGCTTAAAAGATTTTACAAAATTATACAAATTCAGCTCACTGATTTTGTTCGTGTGGCGCTTATTAGCTCATGAACGCTTATGGTGAGATTCGTAAAAACCATGTTAGGGCTGCTATTTCGTTCTAGAGCCATAATGGCTTTCCCAAAAGCATCAGAATATAAAGTAATGTTTTGAGAATGAACGAAAGGAGAAAAATTACGGGCGAATAATTGTTCTTCTCCTTCCAGTTTTACGAGTTTTTCGGTTTTAACGCTATAAAATAAGCTATTTCTTAATAATCGGATGCCAAAGAGCAAGAAGTGTTTTTGCCCTTCTTGTCCCATAGATTCGAAGATTTTTAAGGCTTCTGTAAAATAAGGAGCTTCTTTTGCCTCTGTTTTTTTGGGTTTGTATTTAAAATTATAGCAATAGCGGAACCAATTAGCGAAAAAATCGAAATAGTTGTGGAAGTCGCTGTTTTCGTTAGCAAGATGACGAGCAACCACGAAATTACCATCGGCAACCGAGGCATAATGGGAGGATTCGGTTTCGCTTAGATGAAGATTGTTTTGCAGGGCTTGTTTGAGTTCGGGTTGCGTAAAAGGAGGAACAAAAGTGGATTGACAGCGTGAAAGAATAGTAGGAAGGATTTCATCTTTATTTTCAGACACCAAAATAAAAACTGTTTTGTCAGGGGGTTCTTCAAGTGATTTCAGCAGTCGATGAGAAGCAGAGTGAAAAAATTTTTCGGGGTACCAAATGATCAAAATTTTGTATTGAGATTCGAAACTCTTGTAGTTGAGGCGTTTAAATATTTCTCTCGTGTCGCGTGTATATATCAATGCACGCTTTCCAAAGCCTGCAAACTCAAGCCAGTCTTTATAGCTAACCAAGGCTTTGTTAGTTAATATAAATTCTCTCCATTCTTTGATAAAGTCGAGGCTTGAAGGCTCATCGCCGCTTTTATCACTGCTTTCATTCTCATCCGATTCGGATGATTTCCCCTTTTTAGCTACTGGATAAATAAAATGCAAGTCAGGATGTTGTAATTTATTGTATTTCAAACATGATGGACATTTGCCACAAGCATCATTTTCTGTGGGTTGGTTGCATTGGATATAACGCGCATAAGCAATGGCTAAAGCCAAGTTGGCCGAACCTTCAGGCCCGAAGAAAAGCTGGGTATGGCTTACGCGTTTATTCTTAACGCTTTCCATGAGCTTTTCTTTAAGCTCTTCCATTCCCGGAATATCACTGAAATACATTAGATGACTTAAAATGCGTTTTCAAGGCAAAGATATTCGAAACCGACTTATCCCGTTCATTTTTTTCTATCAAAACAATTTCACTATTAGCAGGATTGAATATTTTATTTAAACTGTTATTTTGTTTCAATGCCTTGAATTCTCCTTTTTTCACAAAGAAAGATTTTTATTATGATGATTAAAAGAAAAATAGGATTGGGGCTTATTGGTGCTATTTGAATTTTATTAATTTTGCTCCATGATTAGGAAAATTAGAGATGGGGTTCTGTTGATTATGGTGTTCCTAGTTCTATTGGGGAATTCGGGTATTATGGTTAATCAGCATTTGTGCCTAACAATGCAAACCTCGCAATTTGCCTTAGGTAGCCAATCTATGTCATGTGAACATTCCTGTTTTTGCAGCCTAAACGTTTGTCATCATCATAATACAAATACCTTAACCTCTCATTTAATTCTTCATTCCAAATGCTGTTACAATAATACTATTTCGATCAAACTTAATGATTTTATAAACGAAAACAAGCATTTAAATTCCCTTAGTCCTTTTTCTGATACTTTATTTTTTGTTTTTCAGTGCCCTAATGATCTATTATACGAAAGAAATTATGTAACGAAGATTGAGTCTTCTTTTCCATTAGAATTGTTTAAGAAGAATACAGCTCAGAGTTTGTTTTGTGTATTCCGTATCTGATTAATCGAAGCGCTGTTTGTAAAAAGCTTCGCAGAATATCTCGCCTTGATTTCCGATATGAATTTTAAAGGTCGGAGCTACTGTCTGCGTGAAGATGAAAAGCTTTAGCCTTGGATTGTTTTATCCAAAATTTTACTGCTGCAATTATATTTATCGAAATAAATTTGAATAAAACATCTCGCTATAAGCTGGCGACTTTTAAGGGAATCAGTTTATTTAGGAGATCGAATTTTCGCTAATTCTGATTTTTATTGATAATTAATTTAATTGTTGTAACTAAGAATACATGAACATGAATAATAATATTAAAGAAATGAAATCAACATTAAAATATGTGTTATTAATTAATTTTATATCGATGAGTTTTACTTTTGTGAAATCTCAGCCTCCTATGGAGGAATTTATCACTGGGTCTGTAAAAGGAAAGAATGAAAAGGGTCAGATCATTCCTTTGCCTTATGCGAACATTTATTGGGTTGGAAGTCAGAAAGGAACGGTTGCTGACGGAGATGGAAATTTTATTATTCAGAAAGAAAGAAATGGAGATAGCAGATTAGTAGCTTCTTATGTGGGGTATGTGAGCGATACTTTAAATAGCGACAAAAACGACTCTCTCGTTGTTTTTTTATTAAATGAAGAAAGCACTTTTCTCCATCAAGTTGAAATAAAAGCTCGACAAGAAAATTATTTTATTAGTCAACTTAGCACTATAAAAACGGAAAATATCACAAGCAGTGGATTACAACAGTTGGCATGTTGTAATTTGTCGGAGAGTTTTGAAAATAGTGCCACTGTTGATGTAGGATATGCGGATGCAGTTTCGGGAGCCAAGCAAATTCAGATGTTAGGATTAGCTGGAATCTACACTCAGTTGATGTTCGAAAACATGCCTTTTCTTAGGGGAATGGGATCTCCTTATGGGCTCAATTTTGTTCCTGGGCCATGGATGCAGTCGATACAGGTTAGTAAAGGAACCAGTTCTGTCATCAATGGATTCGAATCGATTACGGGCCAGATTAATATAGAATATTTAAAGCCCGAGCATTGGGATGATCGTCTTTACGTGAATTTGTTCGGGAATTCGGAAGGTAGAGCTGAAGTAAATGTACTTACAAAAGCCAAACTGGCTGAGGCTCTTTCTACGCTCATCATGCTGCATGGGTCAATGCTGACCAATGAAATGGATAACAACAACGATGGTTTTATGGATTTACCACGAAACAGACAACTTAACTTTTTCAATCGCTGGACTTATGATTATGGTGAATTAGGACATTCTCAGCTCGGTATCAATGTGATAGATGAGTATCGTTTTGGAGGTTCTATGGGAGCTCATGATGATCCATTATGGCGTCAGCATGGGCTTTATGCTTCGGAGGTAAACACTAGACGATATCAGGGATTTTTGAAATCGGGATTCAGATTGGATGAATATGGACATAATAGTATTGGTTTTCAGGCTTCAGGAGTCATTCATACGCAGGATGCTTATTTTGGAGATAGGTTTTATAATGCCCAGCAGCAAAGTTTGTATGGAAATTTGATTCTTCAGTTAGAACCTGGACACAGCGAACAACATAAAATTAGCACTGGAGTGAGCTTTCAATATGATAGAATCAATGAGGATTTTTGGCAAGATACCTTAGAACGCAGTGAAAACATACCTGGCGTATTTATTCAATATACTTATGAAAGAGGTGAAAATCTTACGATGATAGCTGGAGCACGATTAGATTATCACAATATTTATGGAAGCTTGTTCACTCCACGGATTCATTTGCGTTGGCAAATTCGCCCTTCGCTCATATTGAGAGCTTCGGCCGGCAAAGGATACCGCTCGTCTATCCCTTTGGCCGAGAATCTTGGTTATCTTTCCAGTTCAAGGGAAATAATTCTGGAGTCTAATCCGGATTTGGAGGAAGCATGGAATTATGGATTGAATATCACAAAGACCTGGCCATTGAAGGATGAAAGAAATATAGAATTTACCCTTGACTTCTATCGTACATATTTTATACATCAAATCGTTGCCGATGCTGAATTTTCGGCTCGCAAACTGATTTTTCACAATCTCGAAGGTGAATCCTATTCCAATAGTCTGCAAACCGAATTACATATTGAACCTGTAGAAAGATTGAAGGTTTTAGCAGCTTTCAGATTCAATGATGTTAAAATTACGATGAATGATGTTTTGATCGAAAAACCTTTTGTCAGCAAATACAAGGGTTTAATCAATCTTTCGTACAATACGCGATTCGAAAAATGGCAGTTCGATTTTACTGGTCTTTACAACTCAAGTGTTAGAATTCCGTTTACTGGTGATAATCCCATCGAATATCAGTTGCCAGAAAGTTCACCCAATTTTTTAATATTTCATGCACAAATAACTCGTAGATTCAAAAAATGGGAGATTTATGCCGGAAGTGAAAATTTAGGTGACTATAGGCAAAAAAATCCTATTTTGCAAGCAGATGATCCCTTTGGCCCTTATTTCGATGCTTCTCTCATCTGGGGGCCATTAAATGGTAGAATGATTTATGCTGGACTTAGATGGAAAATTATATAGAAATGAATAGAGTCGATCTATAAAATAACAAAAACCTTTTACTGTATGAAATACAATGAATGGATGAGAATATATTAATCAAACCTTAAAATACAATAAATATGAAAAGAATAATAATGTTTTGTCTGTTGTTTTCTTTTTTGAGCATTTATGTTCAGGCACAGAATGCTAACAAAGAAGAAAAAATTGTGATTAAGACCTCAGCTCAGTGCGAGCAGTGTAAAGAGCGCATCGAAAAAGCTTTGGCTTACGAAAGAGGCGTTAAGAAAGCGGAATTGAATCTTGAAACCAAGGAGGTTTCGGTATGGTACAAACCGAGCAAGACCACGCCCGAAAAAATTCGCAAGGCCATCAGTTTAGTTGGGTATGATGCTGACGATGTAACTGCCGAACCCAAGGCATACAGTAAGTTACCTGCTTGCTGCAAGAAGCCTGATGATCCTTTGCATGAAGAGCATAAGTGAAGATGAGGAGTTAATTTTGAGATATTTGTGGGCGGCCGCTTGCGGCCGCCCACAAATCAATACTTATTGTCTACTTAGTATTCTACTTGGAATCTCCAATCGATTTTGCTGCCTCTTCTTCTACTTCTTTTACCGTCTTGGGGATGCCAGGGCCTAAAACCCGACAGCCATTGTTGGTTATCAAAATATCGTCTTCAATGCGTATGCCTCCAAAATCGAGATAAGCTTCAACTTTTTGATAGTCAATAAATTGGTCGAACTTGTTTTGAGCCTTCCATTGCTGGATGAGTGCTGGGATAAAATAAATTCCAGGCTCATCGGTAACTACATGTCCAGGTCTTAAACGCTTTGCCATTCTTAGTGAACCTAATCCGAATTGCGTACTACGGCTAATTTCTTCATCATATCCTACTAAGTCTTCTCCTAAGCCTTCAAGGTCATGCACGTCGAGGCCCATTTGATGGCCAAGACCATGGGGGAAAAACAAAGCATGAGCACCTGCCACAACAGCCTCATCCACATCTCCTTTCATTAAGCCTAAATCCCTTAAACCCGCTGCAATAATGCGGGATGCCTCCCAATGAACATCTCGGTAAAAGACATTGGGTTTTGCGGTTTCTATGACTTTTAAATTGGCGTTCAGCACAATTTCATAGATCTCCTTTTGTCGGCTGTTAAATTTTCCACCAACTGGAGTTGAACGAGTAATATCACTGCAATAACCATCTTCCGATTCACATCCAGCGTCGGAAACAATTAAGCGACCTTCGGTAAGGACATTGCCGTGATAATGATTATGAAGCGTTTGTCCGTTAATAGATAAAATAGTAGGGAAGCTTGTCCCATTAGCATACTCAAAAGCAATGCCTTCCATTCTCCCAAAGATCTGCCTTTCGATGATGCCTGGCTTGGCCATTCGCATAGCCGTTGTATGCATCAGACTGGCAACGCTTATCATCTTTTCAATTTCTTCAATCTCTTCTGCTTTCTTTATTTCGCGAAGTTGGACGATTGCCTTCATCAGCTCAAGTGAAGCATAAGCCTTGAGGAACATTGGTTTTATTCCCAATAAGATAGAAATCCACTGAGCAGTGTCTGCACGATAAGGAGGAACAAAATGAATTTTTCTTCCTGCATGTATAGCATCCGATAGATAAGTGGCCAATTGGCTTAAGGAGCGTGTGTCTGAAACATTAATCAAAGAAGCTCTTTCCTTCATCGAAGGCTGTGGCCCCATCCAGATAATGTCGTCCATGCTGGGTTCATCGCCAAAAAGTATATCTGTTCCTTTGTCGAGATCAATAATCCCGGCCAAGTCGGCCTGATTCAGGCCAAAAAAATATAAGAAATTACTATCTTGCCTGAAATGATAAGTATTAGCAGGATAATTCATAGGTGCCTCGACATTGCCAGGAAAAAAGATTATTCCATTTCCCATTAACTCACGCAAAGCCTTGCGACGATTGGAATAAATTTGTGATTTTAACATAATACTGTTATTTAAAAATTGATAGAAAGACCAGATAAGCTTGCAACATTTTAATCTTAATATTACAAGTAAAATTGATGAGGCTAAATTAAGGCTTTCTTTCGGGTTGAGATTTCTGTTGGGTAAATTATGAAAAGGTTGACGGCCTCAGGCCGAAAAAACACCACATTCTAACTCCGTCATGCCGTCATCCTCATATATCTCCTATTCAGTGCTTTGAGTTATCCATCGAATAATTTCGTCATCGAGAGGCGAGGTGCGTGGTGGCAACATCTTGACTAATCGGCCATTTTCATCGATAAGGTATTTCTGAAAATTCCACTCTACTTCCGAATCCATGACTCCATTTTCCGATTTACTAGTCAACCAGCGGTAGATAGGATGCATATCCTCCCCTTTCACCGAAATCTTCGACATCATGGTAAAAGTTACACCATAATTGGTAGTACAGAAATTTTTGATCTCACCATCGGTTCCTGGTTCCTGATTTAAGAAATTGTTGGCCGGAAAGGCAATTATTTCGAAGTTCTTGTCGCGGTATGTATCATATAATTGTTGAAGCTTCTCATATTGAGGAGTAAGCCCACATTTACTTGCTACATTTACAATCATCAACTTCTTCCCTTTGAACGAAGAAAAGTCCACTGTTTTACCATCTATGTCTTTGGCCGTGAAATCATAGATGCTCTTTGGTTGAGGTTGTGAACTGAAAAATAGTCCAATCACCATTAAGAATATCATATAAGTTTTGTATTAATAGGTTTGCATTTTTAACAAAACTCAAAATAAGATTGTTCAAGATTGGGGAAATTAAGTTCTTCGCAAGAATATCCTCTTTTAAATAAAGAGTTAATACTTGGTTTGAGTATTAGAGCTATTCCCTGTGAATTTTATCAAGCATTTCTTTATATTTTCTTGATACAATCTACTACATCTGTTTAATTTCAGAGATAAGTATATATTGATGAAACAAAAATTTATTTCAAGTGTTTTAATATGTTGGGGTGAGATATGGAATTGTCATATCTTTACAAACTGTTTCTGACAAGCTTTTATAATTCATAAATGTGTTATAGCTAACCCTTCAAAGTAAATTCATAATGTGCATCTTAATAGCTAAAGATGACTTTCCAAGAAGTTGTAACCATGATTTCAAGGGTCATTTTTCATCTTTTATCAAAAAGTTACCAAAAAAGACGCAGAAACGAAATTAATGGTTAACCATGTAGAATCAGGAATTAATTATAGATAATTAACACAATTTGAGCTAGCATTGAACATAAAACGCATTAAATAAATTAAGAAACAATCATTAATCACACATCTATGTATAAATCATTACTTTCCACTTTAGCCTTTTTGTTAATTTTCATTTTAACGGGCTTTGCACAAAACGAAGTGGTATATCCAACTTCTATAACTAAGGCAGTATATTTTGATGTTAGTTTACCTCTACGGGATATTATTCCTATTCCACCTCAAGAAGCTGATAGGACTTGGAAGAATGGGGTAGTGAAGAATTTTTTAAATCTACGTCAACCCGACACAACACCTGTTGTGGACATGGTAGCACAAAGATATCAGGGGAAATGGATCAGTAGGGGAATAGGCGTTAACATCAACGGTGTAGGGAATATTAACAATGTTATGCCACCCGATACAGAGGGGGATGTGGGTCCCAATCATTATTTTCAGATGATTAATTTGTCGTTTCAGATCTTCGATAAAAATGGAGCTTCCGTATATGGACCAGCTGCAAATAGTACGATCTGGAGTGGATTTCCGGGTCCATGGGCAGGCACTAACGACGGTGATCCTATCGTTCTTTACGATGAATTTGCCGATCGCTGGATTGCCTCACAATTTGCTCTTCCTAATTATCCTAATGGCCCATTTTGGGAACTTATAGCTATAAGTACTTCACCCGATCCAACAGGGAGTTGGTATCGTTATGCTTTTCAATTTACCGATATGCCTGATTATCCTAAACTAGGGGTGTGGAACAATGCTTATTTATTGACAGTCAATCGTTTTTCTTCTGGAAGTACCACTTATAAAGGCGTAGGGGCATATGCACTCGAACGCTCCAAAATGCTTATAGGCGACCCTAATGCAGCCATGATTTCTTTTACTTATGGAACAAATGGCCCTTATAGTATGTTGCCAGCCGATGCTGATGGAACCTTACCTCCCGAAAATGAACCTGCCTATTTTGCATATAAAAGTGATCCTAACCAGCTGGTAATTTATAAGATGAACATAGATTGGGCTAATCCTACAGCTTCGACCTTTGGAATTGATCAATCTATTCTTGTTGCCTTCTATAGTTCTAATATCTCGGGTATTCCCCAACCTGGTACTACTCGTAAGCTCGATCCCATTACCGATCGCCTGATGTTTAGATTGCAATATAGAAATTTTGGTTCCCATGCTAGTATGGTTACTAATCATACTGTAAATGTCAGTGGTACAGCTGGAGTGAGATGGTATGAAGTGAGGAAGACTCCAACAACCTCGTGGTCGCTATATCAACAAGGGACCTATGCTCCTGATAATGTGAATCGTTGGATGGGTTCTATTGCCATGGATGCTTTTGGAAACATTGCCTTAGGTTACTCCGTTTCAAGTTCGACGGTCTATCCTGGGATTCGTTATACTGGACGTCTGGTAAGTGATTCCTTAGGAGAAATGACAATAGAGGAGACTACCATAGTTAACGGTGGAGGCTCACAAACTGGAGGATTTATGGGGAATGGCCGATGGGGTGATTATTCTTCGATGTCAATTGATCCTTCAGCCCCTGCCACTTTTTGGTACACTCAATAATATATGCAATCCACTAGTTCTCAAGGCTGGAAAACACGTATTGCTTCTTTTTCGTTCGAAAACGTGTTTGCCGTTACGCTTACTGCTAATCCCGATCACATTTGCTTTGGCGATTCATCTCAATTAAATGCTTTGGCCATGGGTGGGACTGGTAGTTATACCTATTCCTGGACTTCTTATCCCGAAGGCTTTTTCTCGAATCAGCCCGATCCCTGGGTTAGTCCGACTGATACAACTATTTATATTTGCCAGGTAATCAATGGAAGCGATACCATTAGTGATAGCATTTCTGTTTTTGTAAATCTTCCTCCTATGGTATGGGTGGGGAATGATACCGTAATATGTGCCAATAATACACTTCAGCTTAATGCTTTAGCTGCAAACTACGACTCACTTATGTGGTTTACTTCGGGCGATGGAACTTTTTCCGCTACCAATACTACTACCCCAATTTATACCCCGGGTGCAGGTGATATTGCCAACGGAAATGTTAATCTGAGTCTTTATGCTACTGCACTTACTGGTTGTCCCGGTCCCGCCATCGACGAAATGACCTTGAATATTACTCCTTTACCTATTGTTTCGGCTGGTATCGATACTTTAATATGTTTCTGGGAACTTCCCTTTGGTTGTCTCGGCGAAGCCTCCAATACTAGCTCGGTTTATTGGACTACCTATGGAGACGGAAGCTTCGACAATCCTGAAAATTTGAATGCGAGTTATTTTGCAGGCCCTAATGACAAGGCTAATGGCAGTGTTATCCTAAAACTTTCTGGTCAACCTATATCCCCTTGTGTTGATGATGTTTCCGATGAAATGACTCTTTATCTCGACCCTTGCGTGGGAATAGTCGAAAACAGTTCTCCCGATTTCAAACTGCAGATACAACCTAACCCAAACAATG
Organism: Bacteroidales bacterium UBA5762; assembly: GCA_002418865.1. Taxonomy (GTDB): domain Bacteria; phylum Bacteroidota; class Bacteroidia; order Bacteroidales; family TTA-H9; genus TTA-H9. Next base: position 17,206 of record DIEY01000045.1, read on the forward strand.
GAAATTTCTTCCTTACGTTGAATACGTCAAAATCTATTGAAATCGTTGTAAGCATAATCGATAGCAAAGGGAATGAAGTATATCGTAATTCGTTATCTTCGTCTCAACTTCAACAATATCCGATAAATCTCGGGAATTTATCTTCAGGGATTTATCTGTTGAAGGTTGAGAGTAAAATTGGTAATGCTTCTGCAAAAATTATTTTGAAGTAAAAATCTATATTTCTCTAAGCGGCCTCATCAATTGAAAATTGATGAGGCCGCTTCCTTTAACTTTGGAATATGCAAGCTCTTTATGGAAAAACCTTAGTTGAACTGGAAGAAATTTGCCAACATTTGAGTTTTCCCTCCTATACGGCAAAACAGATTGCTCAATGGCTTTATTACCATCATATTAATCAAATAGACCAAATGAGTAATCTTTCCAGAGTGACTCGGCAAAGATTGAAAGAGAATTTTACTATAGGCTTGTCATCTCCAGTAAAAGTCCAAATTTCAAAAGATGGAACCAAAAAATATTTATTCGAGACGAACGAGCAAAGATTTATTGAAACAGCTTATATTCCCGATAAGGATAGAGTAACCCTTTGCATTTCATCTCAAGTAGGCTGCAAAATGGGATGTTTGTTTTGCATGACAGGTAAACAGGGCTTTCAGGCTAATTTAAATGCAAACGAGATTTTGAATCAAATTAGGAGTCTTCCTGAATTTCATGAGTTGACCAATATCGTTTTCATGGGAATGGGTGAGCCTCTTGACAACATCGATAATTTAATGAAGAGCCTCGAAATACTTACATCTGAATGGGGATATGCATGGAGTTCCAAACGAATAACTGTTTCTTCAATTGGATTACTTCCTGCTTTGAAAACTTTTCTCGACAACTCTCGTTGCCATTTGGCCATCAGTCTTCATTCTCCTTTCGATGAAGAACGAAGACACCTCATGCCAATCCAGAAAGTCTATCCCATCAATGAAATTATTCAGCTTCTTAGAACGTATGACTGGTCGGGACAAAGAAGATTATCGTTCGAATATATCATGCTGAAAGGACTCAACGATTCACTTGCTCACGCCAAGGCTCTTCTGAAATTACTCAATGGCCTCAACTGCCGTCTCAATCTCATACGATTTCATTCATTTGATGATACACAATTAGAATCTTCAACCGATGAAACCATACATTTATTTAAAGATTATCTCAATTCGAAAAATCTTTTGACAACCATACGAGCTTCACGTGGGCAGGATATATCGGCGGCTTGTGGCTTGCTTAGTACAAAAGAACTGATACAGCAAGAAAACAGGAAAGATTCAACAAGCGGATAAGCCAGCCCAATCTTCTTGTCAAATTTATAGAGTGATAGGGTATATACTTATGGATGAAAAGGTAAAAAGGTTAAAAAAATATTCTTTTGCCTCCTTTCTATAAATTTTTTCGAAAACAGTACTTGTAAGATTGGGGGAAAGCTATGATCTAATATCGGACAATTGTTTGTTTTTTCTCGCAGATTCTCGCAGATTAGTATTTCTCGCAGATTTTCGCAGATTTTATCTCGTGTTTATCAAAGCAGATCTTTATTAGCCTATATTTGCGTGGAAATTAGCGGATATCTGTTGAGTCTTTAAAAATTTTTTCTTATTAATTGGTGTTGATTTTTTTAATAAAGGATGCTAACCTACGAAAAAAGACTTTATTCCTTTTGTAGGTTCATTAAATATTATCCTATAATTTTGTATTCGTGTCAACATTTTTATTAAGCAGAACCTGTTTATTTGAAAATTTCTCAATCCAACATAAATGAGTAAGAAAGATGCGTTATTATCTGTATCTATTGCCAATACAAGAGATCTATCGGAGGTAATCAGCAATATTTATCAATATCTGAATAGACACAAGGAGTACTTGAATAGCCTGAATGTATTCCCCGTACCGGATGGAGATACAGGTCTTAACATGGTGCTTACGCTTCAGGGAGCCATAGCACAAATGGTTGGGAAAACAGATCTGGACATATCGGCTGGGGCATACCTAAAAGAATTGGCCGATAATATGCTTTTAAATAGTAGAGGCTGTTCTGGGGTTATTCTTTCACTTTTTGTTCAGGGATTTGCAAATGTGGTAAGCAACAATGATTTTTCGAAAGAAAATATCTACAAAGCCATCGAAAATGGCTACAAAAATGCATACGAAGGCACCGAAAATCCTCAAGAAGGAACCATGCTTACCCTGATGAGAGCCTTCCGCGACTTTTTCTACGAACAAATGCAAAATGAGGATGATCCTCTACTCATCATCCGTGAAATTATTCCAAAACTAAAAGAAGTCTTAAATCAAACTCCCGAAATGCTTCCTGTGCTCAAGCAAGCCGGAGTTGTCGATTCGGGCGCTTCGGGTTTTATCATTCTATTGGAAGGTATTGATAAAGAACTAAAGAACCATCATATTACAGGAATTTCTATTCCATCGCTATTGGGTATTGGCAAAACACTCAGACAACTGTTGAAAGACAGGCGCTCGAATCTTAGGAAAAATCCTATGCTCCCCCTCATTCTAAATATCAATTCTAATCGTGTTTATAATAATCGACTTCAGGAAGTTATAGAAGATGCTCGTAAAGTTTTTAGCCACATAAATAATAGAATCTCTTTACAGAAAAAAATCATCAACGATTTACAAGAGATCGATCGATCATGGAATCCTGAAATAAAATACCGATATTGTACTGAATTTACTTTAGAATCCGATCTTACTTCGAAAGAGTACCTCAAAGAAAAACTTAATGGTTATGGAGACAGTTTAATGATTATTCAGAGCGACAATAAGTTCAAGATTCATATTCACACCAATAAACCTAATGATATTTTTGAAGAAGTTTCCAAGTTGGGCGATTTGCTGTTTACCAAGGTAGATGATATGAAAAAACAGCATAGAAATTTTATTAGTGAAGATTTTGTTGACTATGAGCGCGATAAAAGCATTTTTTGCATTGTTTCGGGCAAAGGATTTGCCGAAATCTTGAAAAATTTAGGAGCAGATGACATTTTATGCTATGGCCAAAATAAGCCTTCGGTAAATCAGATCTTGAAAAATTTGAACAATTTGAAAGCAAAGAATATTATTGCTGCAGCCGACGATTATGATATCCTTATGGCATTGAAATTGGCCGTTTCGTTATGCAAATCGAATGTTTATATCGTCGAATCCGATAATCCCATTTCGTTGATTAGCATGATGATGAACATTTCGAAAGAATATGATATTACAACTATGTTCGATCAGGCAATGAAAAACCTTCACACCATTCCTTTTTCTGCCATAGCTCGGGCTACTAGAAATGTTACCGGCGAAAATGGTCTTGTGGTTAACAAAAATGAATACTTTGCAGTTTATCGTAAATCAATCATAGCCGCCAATACGCAATTGCACCAGCTTATTATCGAGATTATCGATAAATTCGCTGGCGATAGTATTCTTATTACACTCTACAAAGGAGAAAGAGTAAAAAATAATGACGAATTACTTCAAGTTTTAAAGTTGAGATATCCCAACATCGAATTCGAAGTATATGATGGAGGCCAATCAAAATTTGAGTATTACATTACTTTTGAATAAATATCAGAATTATGGAAAAGAAAATATTTTTTATTACGGCCGATAATTTGGGCCTGATAAGAGAACAGATTGATTACCCTTACCTTGAAATTTTGAAATTTCCCGTTATCGTTGAAGGGAAAGAATATCGTCAAAGCGATGAATTTAATGCTAAATGGCTGATTTCTAAATATGAGAACGAAAATGTAGTTGCTCAAACATCTACTTTAGTACAAAAAGAGATAATTGAAATAGTTGAAAAAAACAAATCTGACTTTGATTTAATGATCCATGTGTTGATGAGTAGTGGTCTGTCGGCAGCTTCTTTCAAAGTGGCTGAAAATGTTCGTAAACAGTATGAAAATGTTATACCCATCATCAATGTTGACAGTCGGCAAGCAGTTAATGGCGTTGGGAATGTTTTATTAGCAATCATCGACATCGTGAAAGCTAATCCAGCCTTAAGTCGAGAAGAAATCGAAAGGAAAGCTCAAGAAGTAGTAGAAAGTACTTTTAGTTATTTTGTTGTGAATGATTTAAAATATTTGTATAAGGGTGGGAGAATAGGGAAGGCTCAATCGCTGATGGGAAGCATTTTGCATATAATTCCGGTTATAGGAATATTAGGAACTGAAGTAGAAGGTATTGTTGTGCCCATCGGCAAAGGCAGAACCTTTAAGCAAGTCAATTCAATGATTTATGATAAAATAATTGAAAAGATGAACGAAAAAAGTGTAAGTAAAATAAAAAGAATCATTTCAATTAGTGGTTATGGAGATAAGAATGCCGATGTTTATACCGAATTATTCGAAAAGGTAAAATCTATTCCTCATGATGATTATATTGATGGAAAACCTGCGCTTGTGGATACGGTTTATGTTGGCCCTGGAGGTTATGGAGTTTCGGTATATTTATAATATTCACGCTATGAATGAAATAGGAATTGATGTCGTTTGTCTTATTCTGGGCTATTTAATAGGTTCCATTCTTTTTGCCCATTTAATCACAAAAATCATCTCTGGAAAGAATATTAGAGACCTTGGGAATCATAATCCTGGCGCCTATAATGTTTATGCACAGGTTAGTAAGTTTTGGGGTGTGATGTCAGGAATATTAGATGCCGTAAAAGCAATAGTTCCTATGCTTATTGCAAATTATTTCTTTGAGATTTCTAATATTGCTCTGGCTTGTCTTGGTATAGGTGCTGTAATCGGACATCATTATCCATTGTATTATCATTTTAAAGGCGGACGAAGTGCCTCTACCTTATTGGGAATGTTTTTGTATTTTATTCCCATCGAATTAGGAGTTGCTTTTGTGGTGGATGCTATTCTTGTCTTCGGATTCATACGTAAGCGATATGCGGTTTGGGGCCCTTCAATTCTTATAGCACTTAGTCTTGTTTTATGCTTGTTTTTCCATCATCCTATTGAAATTAAGTTGATGGTATGGGTAGGAGGGCTTATTGTGCTGTGGTTTAATAGAGATGGTTTGCAAAATCTTTTCATCAAACCCGGTGTCAAAGAAAAGCTATCTCACCAAAGTTAAAGCCATGAAAGCTTTTATAAATGATTGGGATCGAATAAAAAAGTATATTGTGGAGGAAAACTTACCAATCTCATCGCTATGATTGATGTCAGTTGAAGCCTCTTTGTTTTTTAATCTCATCATAAGCCGCATTGATTTGTTTTAGCTTTTCATTGGCAGCTCTTTGAATATCCTCTCCTAAATGAGATACTTTGTCGGGATGATGATTAATAACCAGTTGGCGGTAAGCCTTTTTAATCTCTTCATCGCTGGCATTTTCATCAACTCCAAGAATTTTATAGGCAGCTTTCGTATCTCTAATAAAGAGCGATTTTATAGAAATATAATCCGCCATGGAGATTCCCAACCATCTGCTAATCGACTGTATGATATCGAGTTCTCCATGGCTGGCTTGCTTATCAATCATAGTAAGCCCAAAGAGGAAATGCAGCAATTCGAGGCGAATGCTGTAGTCCATGTTTTCGCGTATTTGTTGGCATACGGCTTGGACAGGAATGTCTTGTTTTAAGATATCGCGCAACACCAGAAGCATTTCAGCAGCATTCTCTTCTCCAAAATTTCGTTTTAGAAAATCTTTTACATAATCGAGTTCCGATTTCATTACTTTTTCATCGGCTTTCATGATAGCTGCTGCAAGAACCAGAAGGCTGGTTGTGAAATCTCCTCTTCGGGTAAATGTAGGTTGACCTGGAAAAACATCTTGTACTCCTTTATATTCGAACTCTCCCGTCTGCATGCCATCATAAACCGAACCCAATACAAAACCAATGATGCCGCCTATTGGTCCTCCCAACGCCCATCCTAAACCACCTCCAATCCATTTAGCAAAACTTTTCTTCTTCTTATTTTTATTTTGTTTTTCCATGATATTTCCTACGGTTGTAACCACAACACTTAATAAAATAATCGCTAATAAAAATTTCAGCATTTTCAGGATGCAAATTTAATCTTTATATGGCTTGTCCTTTTCGAGCATACAAATATCTCTAATTTTGTTGCTTAAATTCAACTTATGGATTACTGGTTTCATGAATTTCCTAATGGGCTTAGGCTCATCCACCAGGGCATTCATTCCAATGTTTCGCATTTGGCAGTTTTCATTCAAGCCGGCTCACGTGATGAGAAGGCTGGCAAAGAAGGTCTTGCACACCTTGTGGAACATAATCTCTTCAAAGGCACAAAAAAACGTAATGCTTTTCAGGTCATGAATCGTATCGAAGCCATAGGGGCCGATTTTAACGCCTTTACTACCAAAGAAGAAACCTGTCTTTACGCTTCTTTTCTATCATCTTATTATCCTCGCGTGATTGAGCTCTTTGGCGATATTTTACTCCATTCTGCTTTTCCAAAAAAAGAAATCGAAAACGAAAAGGAGGTGGTCTTAAACGAGATTGCTTCCTATGAAGACGATCTCGACGAAAATCTTCTCGATGAATTCGAGAATCGAATTTTTGATCACCATCCTCTCGGACATTCTATTCTTGGCACTGCATTAAGTGTTTCACAACTGTCCCAAAACGATTTGAATGACTTTATGGCGCAATCGTATAATCCTTCATCCATCTTGATGATTTCGGCCGGAGACATTCAGCCTCAGCTGCTGACTCAAATCATTGCTCGTTATTTTGAAGATATGCCTATAATTAATAGATCCAGACAACAAAATTCGCCTGCAGTTTTGCCAGTATTCCATCTGCAACAACTAAAACCTAACCATGAGGCCTATTACATCATGGGAATTCGCACCGTCGAAGCTAGTCATCCTCATTACTTTGCCCTCAATCTTCTCAATAACATATTGGGAGGCAATTCCATGACATCACGCCTCAATCTTTCACTACGCGAAAAACATGGACTTACTTACAATATAGAATCCAATTACACTTCTTATTCCGATGCTGGCTATCTGTATGTTTATTTCCAAACCTCTCCTGAAAATATTTCATCTGCTACAAAACTCATTCAAAAAGAATTGAAAACATTGAGCAGTAAAAAATTAGGATATTTACAATTATCGCAGGCTAAGCGGCAATATTTGGGTCAGACGGCTATAGCCTGGGATATTCATCAAAATAGAATCCTCAACATGGGCAGACAAATGCTTTCTCAAGGCAGGATTTATGACCCACACGATATTTCACTCATTATTAATCAAATTACTGCCGAGCAACTTCAGGAGATTGCCATAGAATATCTTGATTACGCCAATTTTAGTACATTAATGTTTTATCCCGATTTGTAAGATGGAGGGTGATTTTACTTTTTTAAACGAAATAGAAACTTATTGTCAGGAGCATTCTGATCCTGAATCGCCCCTATTGCATGAAATTGCCAAATATACATGGACAACCCAGGCTTATCCTCACATGATTTCGAGTTATTTGCAAGGGCGTTTGCTCAGTTTTATTAGTCGCATACATAAACCAGGTTGCATTCTCGAAATTGGTCCATTTACCGGATATTCTACACTTTGCCTCGCTGAAGGTCTTCAACCCGAGGGGGTATTGGTTACTATAGAAAAAAATCTGGAACTCGAAGAAAAATTGAATGAAGTCTTCTCAAAATCAGCTTATTCCAAACAAATAAAACTTCTCATGGGTGATGCACTTCAAATAATTCCTCGTTTGCAATTATCGCCCGATCTTATTTTTATTGATGCCGACAAGGAAGAATATCCACAGTATCTTGAGATTTGTCTGCCTATGATGAAACAGGGCTCACTACTTATAGCCGATAATGTTCTTTGGGGCGAAAAAGTCGTTCATGACACCTCAAAACTCGATAAAGAAACTAAAGGAATTATTCAATTCAATGAGGAGATGGCCAAAAAAACCGAACTTTCTGTATTGATGCTTCCATTGAGAGATGGCATTACACTAGCCATCAAAAAATAATTTTCCTTGTTCTAAACAAAAGATTTCTTTCCAAAACTCTTTGTTCAATCAGCCAACTGGAATTTCTTGTGTGAAATTTTTCTATTTTCTTCTATTTGGGTGAACTCTTTCCACTTCTGCATTGTTTATTTAGAAAGATTCTTAATAAAAGGAAGAATATCATGAATACACTAACAAAGGATTTAATTTTTCCGCAATTGGGGATGGAGTATAATGCTCTTGAACCTTACATCGACAGTATGACCATGGAAATACACTATACCAAGCATCATCGTGCCTATTATGATAATTTGATGAATGCCGTAAAGGCCACCGAAATGGAGAATATGAGCTTCATTGAATTGTTGAATCATATCAGCAAATACCCCACGGTTGTGCGCAATAATGGTGGAGGACATTTCAACCACAGTATGTTTTGGAAACTTCTTTCGGGTAAAGGTGGAGGAGAGCCTCAAGGAGAACTTCGTGAAGCTATTCTCAAGAAATTCAATTCTTTCGATGAGTTTAAAAGCACTTTCAGTGATGCTGCCAAAAACCGTTTTGGCAGTGGTTGGGCATGGCTTAGCGTCAATCACGACGGAAGCCTTTTGGTTGCTTCAACTCCCAATCAAGATAATCCACTGATGGATTTAGCCGAATGTCATGGCTTACCCATTTTGGGTCTCGATGTTTGGGAACACGCCTATTATCTGAAATACCAGAACCGTCGCCCGGATTATATTGCTGCTTTTTGGAATATCATAAATTGGAAAGTAGTAGAAGAAAATTACCGTAATGCTCTTTCTACAATCAGATAGATTGATTTTTGAATGTTTTTTGGATTTTGGTGATTGATTCTTTTTAAGAAAGGGCCTGTCGGGAGATAGTCCCTTTCTTCTTTTTAGTAAATTCGTTCATATTTTTCAATACGCTAAACAAGTTCATTGAATATTAATAAAATTTGTATTTTGTTAAGATGCCTTTCTTACTATCTTATCGAGGGATTTATTCTTTTATCACAGATGCCGAAACTTGTCTAATTTTGCAAATAACTCTTAATTACTTGAAATGGATAAAATTTATATTGAAACAATAGATAAGGGACAAGAAAAACTAAGGCAACTTGTTTGAATACAAGTTGGAATTGCACATTAATCAATCAGTTGAATCTAATTATAGCTATGCCTAACGATAAAAATGAAATTTTAAATGAAATAACGAATTCCGATTATAAATACGGTTTTGTTACTGATATAGAGACTGAATTTGCTCCTAAAGGTTTGTCAGAGGATATTATTCGATATATTTCTCAAAAAAAGGAAGAGCCTGAATTTTTACTCGATTTCAGGTTAAAGGCTTACCATAGGTGGAAAGAGATGAAGCATCCTCGTTGGGCGCATCTAACCATACCTGCTATCGATTATCAAGATATTATTTATTATGCGGCTCCCAAGGTAAAGAAAGGTACTTCTTCACTCAAAGAAGTCGACCCTGAATTACTTAAGACTTTCGAAAAGCTTGGTATTCCGCTCGAAGAGCAGAAACGCTTCACTGGAGTTGCTGTAGATGCTGTAATGGATAGCATATCGGTTAAAACCACTTTTCAGGAAACTCTGAATAAATTGGGAATTATTTTTTGTTCGATGAGTGAAGCCATCAAACATCATCCCGATTTAGTAAAATTATATTTAGGGAGCGTTGTACCCTATGCTGATAACTTTTATGCGGCTTTAAATTCGGCCGTGTTTTCCGATGGGTCTTTCGTATATATTCCTAAAGGAGTACGCTGCCCGGTTGAACTTTCGACTTATTTTAGAATCAATGCCGCAAAGACGGGTCAATTCGAGCGCACACTCATAGTAGCCGACGAGGGTGCCTATGTTAGCTATATGGAAGGATGCACGGCTCCTATGCGAGACGAAAACCAGCTTCATGCTGCCGTTGTCGAAATCGTGGCCTTAAAAGACGCAGAAGTAAAATATTCTACGGTTCAAAACTGGTATCCCGGAGATAAGAATGGCAAGGGTGGTATTTTTAATTTTGTAACTAAACGTGGCCTCTGTAAAGGAAGTTACTCCAAGATATCTTGGACTCAAGTTGAGACTGGTTCTGCCATTACCTGGAAGTATCCAAGTTGTATCCTTCAGGGTGATAATTCGAGAGGTGAGTTTTATTCTGTGGCAGTTACAAATCATTATCAACAGGCCGATACAGGAACCAAAATGATCCATTTGGGTCGAAATACATCGAGCACCATCATTAGTAAAGGAATATCGGCAGGTTTCAGCAACAATAGTTACCGTGGGCTGGTGAGAGTTGCTAAGAAAGCCGAAAATTCACGAAATTATAGCCAATGCGATTCATTACTTCTTGGCGATAAATGTGGAGCACATACTTTCCCTTATATTCAGGTCGAAAATAAATCTTCTATTGTAGAACACGAGGCTACTACTTCGAAGATATCTGACGATCAGTTGTTTTATTGCAAGCAGAGAGGGATAGACACAGAATCGGCCATAGGATTGATAGTGAATGGTTATGCCAGAGAGGTCTTAAAACAATTGCCCATGGAGTTTGCTGTCGAGGCTCAGAAATTGCTTTCTATTAGCCTCGAAGGAAGCGTTGGTTGATTTTTTTAGGAAATATTTTAAACTTTATATTCATCGAAAAAATTATAAAAAATCATATGTTATTGCAGATTAAAAATCTTCATGTAGCCATTGAGGGAAAAGAAATTATAAAAGGGATTGACTTAATAGTTAACGAAGGTGAGGTGCATGCCATCATGGGTCCCAATGGAACTGGGAAAAGTACCTTGGCTTCTGTGATTGCGGGTAGAGAAGACTATGAAGTCACTGAGGGAGAAATTATTTATAAGGGCAAGAATCTTCTCGAAATGCCTATAGAACAGAGGGCTCGCGAAGGCATTTTCCTGAGTTTTCAATATCCTGTCGAAATTCCTGGAGTTAGTATGGCCAATTTTATGCGGACAGCCCTCAATGACATACGCAGATATAAAGGCCTCGAACCCTTGAGTGGATCAGAATTTCTGCTGAAAATGGAAGAAAAGAAACAATTGGTTGAGATTCAATCTCAACTTACCAATCGTAGTGTGAATGAAGGGTTTAGCGGAGGAGAGAAAAAAAAGAATGAAATCTTCCAAATGGCTATGCTCGAACCTACCTTAGCCATTCTCGACGAAACCGACTCAGGTCTCGATATTGATGCTCTGCGCATAGTTGCCAATGGAGTTAATAAATTGCGCCGCCCCGATAATGCCTTTATTGTAATTACTCATTATCAACGTCTTCTCGAATATGTCACACCTGATTTTGTCCATGTGCTATTCGACGGAAGAATCGTGAAATCTGGGAAAAAAGAACTTGCTCTCGAACTCGAAGAAAAAGGCTATGAATGGATAAAAAAAGAAGTAAGTGCTTTGTAATTTTCAAATGAGGATTCTATGGAAATTTTAAATCAATCTTTCATCGATACTTCTTTCTGGGAAGAAATATTTTCTCAGCATCGTTCAATCATAACTCAATACGATACTCCGTGGATTACGCAAATGCGCTTGGATGCTCTTGAAAAATTCTCGTCCTTGGGCATACCCGATCAAAGCCATGAACGTTGGAAAAATACAGATATACGTAAGTTACTCACTAAGGGATGGACTTTTCAGTTTAAGCCTCCCGAAAAACCTGTCAAAGTAGAAGATTTCTTCTTATGTGAAGTTCAAGGATTTGATACCTTACTGATTACACTTTTTAATGGATGGTACACTTATAAGAACGCTCCTTTACGAATACTTCCCGATGGGACAGTTATTGGTAGTTTACGTGCTGCCTTGGTCGAAGCTCCCGAAATAATCGAGAATTATCTTGGTCAGAAGGCCGATTTTAGTCAAAATGCTTTTGCCTCCTTATGCGCTGCTTTTGCTTCGGAAGGTTTCTTTATATATGTGCCGGATGGCGTTCAGCTGCAAAAACCTATTCAAATGGTTAATGTGGTGAATTACTCGGAACCTTTGCTAATGCAAACCCGCAATTTAATTATCGCCGGAAAAGGAAGTAGCCTTCAATTACTTCACTGCGACGATTCCAATAACAATGAAGCAGCTTTTACCAATTCGCTTACCGAGATTTATGTAGGAGAAGGAGCTACTGTAGATTATTACAAACTGCAAAACATCAATGATCATAGCGTGATCGAGCATAATGCCTACATCTATCAGGAAAAACAAAGTCTCTGCAATACCTATAGCATCAATTTACACGGAGGTTTGATTCGTAATGAAACATACAATTATTTGGCAGGACGTCATTCTGAGGGTAATCATTTTGGACTTTATTTAATGGACAAAAATCAGCAAGCCGATAATCTGATATTTGTTGATATTGCAGCTACCGATTGTATGAGTTATGCACTTTTTAAGGGTGTGCTCGACGACTATGCCCATGGTGTTTTTAATGGCCATATACTGGTAAGAAAAGACAGCCAGCATACTCAGGCTTATCAAAGTAACAGAAATATTCTACTCACCGATAAAGCCTTAGTTAATACAAAACCATTTCTCGAAATTTATGCCGATGATGTAAAATGCAGCCATGGAGCTACGGTTGGGCAGCTCGATAAGGATGCCATGTTTTATCTGCGTTCCAGGGGTATCGATCAGGATAATGCGCGTTTATTACTGATGTATGCATTTGCTGCAGAGGTTCTTAATCGTATTAATATCCCTGCTTTAAAAGACCGCCTCGACGACTTGGTTAAAAAACGTCTCAGGGGTGAGCTGTCTATCTGCGATCAATGTGTATTGCATTGTAAATCACCCGAAAAACCTGTAGTTTTCGATATTGATCTGAGCAAGATATAAATTTGCATAAATTCTTTAGACGTGAAATTAGATGTTGATGCTCTCAGAAATGATTTTCCTATACTTCAACAAAGAGTGTATGGCAAACCCTTGATTTATCTCGATAATGCTGCTACTACCCAAAAACCTCGGGAGGTTATTCAAGCCATTACAAATTTTTATGAACAACTCAACAGCAATGTTCATCGAGGCAATCATTATTTAAGCGCTAAAGCCACAGATACCATGGAGCAAGCTCGAAATGACATCGCTTCGTTTATTCATGCGCCTAATCCTGAAGAAATCATTTTTACACATGGTACTACCGAGTCGATTAACTTGGTTGCTTATGGATTTGCTAAATCATTGCTTCAACCAGGTGATGAAATTATCATTTCGGCTCTCGAACATCATTCCAACCTTGTACCTTGGCAACAGGTGTGCTTGCAAAAAGGAGCACATCTAAAAGTTATTCCTCTCGACGATACTGGCCAAATTCGTTTCGATGCCTTTCAAAATCTAATAAGCGACCGGACCCGTCTCATTGCTTTAGCCCATGTTTCTAATGTTTTAGGAACCATCTTGCCTATTGAGGAAGTCATTAAAATAGCTCATCAAAATGGGATTCCTGTGTTGATTGATGGAGCACAGGCCGTTCAGCATCTTCCTGTGGATGTGAGCCAACTCGATTGTGACTTTTATGCCTTCTCTGGCCATAAGATCTATGGTCCTATGGGAATTGGGATTCTTTACGCCAAATCATCATGGCTTCAGAAATTACCACCCTTTCAATTTGGAGGCGAAATGATTGATATCGTTAGTTTCGAAAAAACTATCTTTAGCGATATTCCTTTTAAATTCGAAGCTGGAACCCCTAATGTTGAAGGCGTCATTGGACTGGCTGCCGCACTGAAATATCTTAACCGGATCGGCCTCGATAACATTTTTGATTATGAAACCGAACTTTTTCATTATGCATTGAACGTCCTCAGTCAAATCAATGGTGTTCATATCGTCGGAAATGCCCAAAAGCGTTGTTCGGTTATTTCGTTTTTAATAGACCATATACATCCATACGATTCCGGAACATTGCTTGACCAGTTTGGTATAGCCGTCCGCTCGGGTAATCATTGCGCTCAGCCTTTAATGAATGTTTTAGATGTACCAGGAACTGTAAGAGCCTCATTATCATTTTATAATACTCGAGAAGAAATAGATGCATTAGCCTCAGCCATAGAAAAAGTAAAAAACTTTTTTTTGTAAAAGATGTTGATTATGCAAAGTATTCAAGAAAAGGCCGACCAGATTGTGAAAGAACTCAATCAATTCGACGATTGGTTAGATAAATATCAATATATAATTGATAAGGGGAAAGAATTGCCTACCGCTGGGCTCGAAATTAAAATCGACGAAAATTTGATCTCAGGATGCCAGTCGAAGGTTTGGCTGACTTCGGAATATCGTGATGGGCGAGTTTATTTTAAAGGCGAGAGCGATGCTTTGATTACGCGTGGCCTTGTAAGTATGGTTATACAAGTTTATTCTGGCTGTACACCTGATGAAATTCTATCATTCGAACCCAAATTCATCGAACAAGCAGGTTTGAGTCAGCATCTTAGCCCTACACGCAATAATGGTCTTCTATCGATGATTAAACAAATTAAGCTTTATGCTTTAGCATGGAAAATTAGGAATAACCCTTCAACTTTGAAAAAATGAGCAATCCAATCGAAAAAAGTAAGCTCACAGAAGAAATTATCAAAGAGCTGAAAATATTGTATGATCCCGAAATACCCATCAACATTTACGATTTGGGCCTTATCTATGAGATCAAGATTGACGACGATAATAATGTATACATTTTGATGTCGCTTACGGCTCCAAATTGTCCTGTAGCAGAATCCTTGCCAGCGGATGTAAATAATGCAGTTGAAAATATAGATGGCGTAAAAAGTTGTCAGGTAGAAGTCACTTTCGATCCACCCTGGGATCAAAGCATGATAAGCGACGCTGCCTTACTCGAACTCGGACTCTTATAAAACTACCCTGACCCACTTCTCCGTTTTTATTTTTTTAAGTATTTTGAGGGAGAGGATTATAATTTTGCAATTTTAATATTTTTGAGATTTTTAAGATGAAATATAGTTTTGGACCACATTTGGAAAAGGTAAATTCACCCGAAGAATTACGTCAACTTTCGGAAGAAGAATTACCAGTCTTATGTCAGGAGATTAGGGATTATATCATAGAAGTCATGTCATCCAATCCAGGCCATCTGGCGGCAAGTCTTGGTACTGTTGAGCTAGCTGTGGCCCTTCATTACGTCTTTAATACACCTGTAGATAAATTAGTATGGGATGTAGGGCATCAGGCTTATGCACATAAAATTATAACCGGTCGTAGAGATAGATTTCCTACGAATAGGACCTATGGCGGAATTAGTGGATTCCCACGTATGGAAGAGAGTGAATTTGATGCTTTTGGAACAGGGCATTCCTCCACTAGTGTCTCGGCTGCCCTTGGAATGGCTATAGCAGCAAAACTACAAGGAGACAACCAGCGTCAACATATAGCTGTAATCGGCGATGGAGCCATGACAGCAGGTATGGCTTTTGAAGCCATGAATCATGCTGGAAGTACTAAGGCCAACATCTTGATCATCCTTAATGATAATGGAATCGCTATCGACAAAAATACAGGCTCCCTCAAAGAATATCTCGCCCAGTTTACGGCCTCAAAAGCTTATAATAGGTTCAGAGATAAAATATGGAATGTCTTGGGAGGAAACAGCAAATATGGAGTTAATACGCGTCAAATCGTTAAACAGCTTGGCAATGCTCTAAAATCTTCACTCTTAAATCGTAGCAATTTATTCGAGGCAATGGGATTTAGATATTTTGGCCCCGTGGATGGGCATGATGTTGTAAAACTCTCGCATTTATTGCGCGATTTAAAGAATATTCCCGGTCCAAAATTGCTTCATGTGATTACGAAAAAAGGCAAAGGACTCGAAAAGGCAGAATTAGACCCAATAACCTATCATTCACCTGGACCATTCAATAAGGAGACTGGAGAACTCGATGAAAAAACCTGTGAAGAAATACTACCACCTAAATATCAAAATGTATTTGGAAAAACTATTATAGAGTTGGCACGTAACAATCCTCGAATTGTTGGAATTACTCCTGCCATGGCTACTGGATGTTCCCTTAACATGATGATGAAAGTTATGCCTGAAAGAGCCTTCGATGTGGGTATAGCTGAACAACATGCCGTTACATTTTCGGCAGGCTTAGCAGCTTCTGGCATGATTCCTTTTTGCAATATTTACTCCTCATTTATGCAAAGAGCCTACGATCAAGCCATTCATGATGTTTGCCTGCAAAAACTCCATGTTATTTTTTGTCTCGACCGGGCAGGTATTGTGGGTGAAGATGGCGCAACTCATCACGGAGCTTTCGATTTGGCATACTTTCGTGCTATTCCTAACATAATAGTTGCTGCTCCTCTTAATGAAAAGGAATTGCGTAACATGATGTACACTGCACAACTCGATGGCATGGGTCCTTTTTCTATTAGATATCCTCGTGGTCGTGGAGTTTTAACCCAATGGAGAACTCCTTTCGAAGCTATTCCTATTGGTAAAGGCCAAAAATTGAGAGAAGGTTCTCAACTGGCCATTCTGTCCATCGGCCATATCGGTAATGTAGCTTCCACTGCTATCGAATCACTTCAAACCGAAGGCATTGATTGTGCCCATTACAATATGCGTTTTTTAAAGCCTATCGACGAGGACTTATTGCATGAAGTTTTCAATAGATTTGATAAAATTATTACCATAGAAGACGGCACCATTATCGGAGGTTTAGGCAGTGCTGTTTCGGAATTTATGAATTATAATGGATATAAGGCCAAAATCAGACGGCTGGGCATCCCTGATCGATTTGTAGGTCATGGAACTATTGAACAATTACAAAAAGAATGTGGCTACGACAAAGCAGGAATAATGAAAGCCGTTAGAGAGTTGCTGGGATACTCGTAATTCAAAACAAAGAACATTCTGCTATTTTATTGTTCGACCCAACGATATTTGGGCTAGATGCATTAATTCCATCGAAAATATCATGATTCATTTCTTTGCTAAATTTTTTTGGTTGTGTAATTGGCCATTAGCAAATTTTGGGTCATGATAAATAGATCTCTATTCAGCAGGCAAAGCTGATAGTGAATTTTTTCCTTTTAATCAAAAAGTTTATGTGGTTTTACGGCTTTTAATAAGGATTTCGAGGATTTTAATAGCAGCCTCGCTAACCACTGTACCTGGGCCGAATATAGCTACCACACCGGCTTTGTATAAAAATTCATAATCTTGAGGTGGAATAACTCCGCCTACAATCACTAAGATGTCGTCGCGTCCGAGATTTTTGAGTTCTTCGATGACTTGAGGGACGAGGGTTTTGTGGCCTGCAGCCAAGGAAGAAACTCCGAGGATATGTACATCATTTTCGACGGCTTGTCGGGCAGCTTCTGCTGGGGTTTGAAACAAAGGGCCTATATCCACGTCAAAGCCGATATCGGCATAGCCTGTAGCTACTACTTTGGCTCCACGGTCATGACCGTCCTGTCCCATTTTGGCAATCATTATGCGAGGCCTGCGTCCCTCGAGTCGGGCAAATTCATCAGCCATTTCGCAAGCCTTGCGGAAATTGTCGTCGTCTTTCGATTCTAATGAATAAACTCCTGATATACTTTTAGTCACGGCTTCATATCTCCCAAATATTTTTTCACATGCATAAGAAATTTCTCCTAAGGTAGCTCTTGCTTTGGCAGCTTCAACGGCCAGCTCCAGAAGATTGCCCTCACCTGTGGCACAAGCTTCCATAATCGCATCCAATGCCTTCTTGACGGCTTCGTTGTCTCTGTTGGCCTTTAGTTCGTTCAAACGTCTGATTTGAGCTTCCCTCACAGCAGTATTATCAACTTCGAGAACTTCTATAGGTTCTTCTTTTTCTAGTCTGTATTTATTTACTCCTACTATGATATCTTTATTAGCGTCTATTCTGGCTTGTTTGCGGGCGGCAGCTTCTTCTATTCTTAATTTTGGAAGGCCGGTTTCTATGGCTTTTGCCATTCCTCCTAGGTCTTCTACCTCCTGAATGAGCTTCCATGCTCTATGCGCAAGATAATGAGTCAATGATTCCACATAATAAGAGCCTGCCCATGGATCGACTGTACGACATATCTGTGTTTCTTCCTGAAGATAAATCTGGGTGTTGCGAGCAATGCGGGCGCTAAAATCGGTGGGTAGGGCAATGGCTTCATCCAAAGCATTGGTGTGAAGACTCTGTGTGTGTCCTAAAGCTGCAGCCATGGCTTCTATGCAAGTACGTGCCACATTATTGTAAGGATCCTGAGCCGTTAAACTCCAGCCCGAAGTTTGTGAATGTGTACGTAAAGCCATAGATTTGGGATTTTTTGGATCGAATTGTTTCACGATTTTGGCCCATAGCATACGAGCAGCACGCATTTTGGCAATCTCCATAAAATGGTTCATTCCTATACCCCAGAAAAACGAAAGACGGGGTGCAAAATCATCGATCTGAAGACCAGCATGAATTCCAGTTCGCAGATATTCCAAACCATCAGCCAGTGTATAAGCCAGCTCGAGGTCGGCAGTAGCACCGGCTTCTTGCATGTGATATCCAGAAATGCTGATGCAGTTGAATTTTGGCATATACTGCGAAGTGTAACGGAAGATATCTCCTATAATGCGCATGGAAGGTTGAGGAGGATAGATATAAGTATTGCGCACCATGAACTCCTTGAGAATATCGTTTTGTATGGTGCCCGAAAGTTGCTCCAGTTTGACACCCTGTTCCAGCCCGGCTACAATATAAAAAGCCATGATGGGTAATACGGCTCCATTCATAGTCATCGACACCGACATCTGGTCGAGTGGTATCTGATCGAACAAAATTTTCATATCGAGTATGGAATCTACAGCCACACCTGCTTTCCCGACATCTCCAATTACTCTTGGATGATCGGAGTCGTAGCCTCTATGTGTAGCCAGATCGAAAGCAATGGAAAGTCCCTTTTGACCAGCAGCCAAATTGCGACGATAAAAAGCATTCGATTCTTCTGCAGTGGAATATCCTGCATACTGCCGAATAGTCCATGGATGCATTACATACATCGTACTGTATGGACCACGAAGAAAAGGAGGAATACCAGCTGCATAATGCAAATGTTCCATATTAGCCAGGTCTTCGGCTGTGTAAACCGATTTCACTCGAATGTTCTCGGGAGTTTCCCACGTTGGTATCTCTGCTGGAGCAGCTGCTTCTGTAAACTGCTCTATCGCAAATGCTGAAATGTCTTCAAAATTTGGTTTCATCTTTTAGTTCCTTTTTCAATCGAATTTGCCGAAAATTTCTATATATAACATTTTTATTCTTTTTTATATTCAATTTTAGTATAAGGTGTTAAATGAATTCCTTTACTACTTTTTAATACAATTTTTGTTTTCCATGTTGCATTAAAATATAATTCATTATCACAACTATAATCGAATGGATTTTGAAAACTTAATAATTTGCCATTATTACTCCAATAAATTTTATCTAAACTAACTAATTTACTTACAGTTGAATCTGTCCTTATAATTACATATGCATCAAGTTGTGTGTCCTCACTCATTTCTTCAGAAAATGATAAAGTAATTTTGTCAAATGTTATATTTGTATTAATAACATAGGGTAATGATAAATCATCTTGAATATTTTGACACCACTCGAGTAATTTAGGATACAAATCAATTATTCGCTCTGTTTCCTGCTTTGTATCGTATAAATTTTTAAGTTGTGATCCAAACAAAGTACTTGCAAAAAATTTCCTGCTTTCATTTTGTAAATGCCAATTTCTAACTATATCATCAGCTTCTTGAGGAAAATATTTATATACAAACAGATCATAAATAGCCCACGTCATATATTCATTAAAGGTAGCGTTAGTATAATTTTCATAGCCACTTCCTAGATCCCATTTCTGAGGGTTAAAAGACTTATTACAAATCAGTTTAAATTTTTCAGTAGTTGGATTTACAAATTCGTGATCAATTTCAGTAAAGAGCATATGCAATTCTTTGGCAATGTCGTATTGAGACGCTTGTCTATTTTTATCGAGGTCAAAAATATATGTAGGTAATGTAATAAAACTTGTAGGAATATTATCAATGGATACCTGGCAATTCATTCGATTTACCAATGGGGAGATTACAATAGTGAAACCGTTAACCTTTTCAATTTTAAATTCTTCTTTCAAGAATTGCAATATTTCTGGAACCATCTGAGATTTTTGATATGTAGCAATAATATGATCGTAATATGAACTATGATTATTGTAAAATTCTCGAAAACCCGAAACCTTTATAAAATCATTAATTAAGTCTATATTTTCTTCAAATTCATTAATTCCTTTAATAGTATAAAAGTCTTTAGTTTTTTTTAAAGTTCCGGATGAATCAAATTCATATCCATAGGAATCGGTACGAAAGCTTAAATATTTATCCCAGCTTTCCCTAGAATAATTAACTTTTGAAATAAGTGGATGATTCGAATATTTATCGAAATATGCAATTACGTCTTGGTAGTAAATGGTATTTTTATAAACTTCCCAAGGGTCAGTCTTTCCATAGGGTGTAATTGCTAAAATTATGTTTGCAAGTTCATAACTTTCATTTGTATGAATTTTTATTTGTCCAAATAATGTATTATCTAAAACAAATAAAGTGAAAAAGAAAAATATTTTCTGAAGATTTATTTTATTAAATAATTGATTTATCATTCATTGCTGTATTATAAGCGTTTATATCTTAATTTACAATATAATAAATATTTCTATGTATTCAAATATAATTTCTTGTTTTGATAAAAAATTTATGCTTTATCATTAAGGGATAATGTGCAAGTCTTTTTGATATTGGCGAAGGGTATCGAGCAGTTGTGAACGGATATGGATAAAACGTGTCAGTCCCAAGGCCTTCAGTTCTTCTGCAGAGGGTGGATTTCCGGCTATCACGATCAGGGCTTCATCTTTTAATTCTTGGTAGATAGCAGGAGCATATTGTATATATTCGTCGTCGGATGAGCATATGACTACAATTTCGGCTTTGCTTTCGCGGGCTGCTCGAATGCCATCCTCAATGCTCGATACCGGACTGCCCGTTATGATTTGAAAGCCGGCACATCCGAAGAAATTGCTTGAGAATTGGGCTCTTGCCTGTCGCATGGCCACATCCCCGATATGCAAAAGAAATACTGCCGGACGTTTATGATTTTTGGAATAGAGATCAGTTCTGTATCTTAATTCTTCCATGGGCATACTGCCACGGTAAGGGATAAGAGGTTGAATAGCATAAGCCGAAGTTGGAGTCTGAGGTTTTGTATAGATAGAGGGATCAAGCTCTTTATTGATATATTCGTTAAGGTCAGGATATTGGTTTGTGCCAACCAAGGTTTCTTTCCTCGAGGCGATGGCAGCTTCGCGTTTAAGGGCATTTTCCGAGATCATATCCTGAAGTCTTTCAGTTTTAAGGGCTCGATAATATCCTCCTTGATTTTCGATTTCGACGAAAAGCCTCCACGCTTCACGAGCTATATTATGGGTAAGATTTTCGATGTAATAAGCCCCTGCAGATGGGTCGGCAATTTTGTCGAAGCCGGCTTCTTCTTTCAGAATCAATTGCTGATTGCGTGCGATACGTTCGCTGAATTCCGTGGTTTTACCTGCAGGAAAATCGAAAGGCAAAACCTCGAGAGAATCGGTTCCTCCTAAAGTTGCTGCCATGGCTTCAGTTGTCGTACGTAACATGTTTACATGAGGATCGTAAAGTGTTTTGTTATAAGCCGAAGTAACGCAATGTATATTCATCTTGCTTGCCTCCATGTCGTCGGGTCGAAATTCTTTTAAGATTTTTGCCCATAATAAGCGTGCGGCTCGCAGCTTGGCTATTTCAAAAAAATAATTCGATCCAATAGAGAAAATAAAACGCATCTTCTTCGAGATATCAGAAACATTCAATCCCAAATCTGTCAAACGATGAAGATATTCTACAGCGGCCGATAAGCTGAAGGCGAGTTCCTGAACAATACTGCTTCCTGAATTTCCAAATAGATAACCAGATACCGTAAGAGATTTTATATGAGGGAAATCTCGAGTGGCTTCGATAATTTGTCGGGCTTTTTCGAAAAGACTGATTTCATCTTCATTAATCGGATAGTTCCCATTCAATAAAACATAAGCCAGAGGGTCAAAACTAAGAGAACCTTCTAAATCTTCGAATGATAAATTATTATTTCGAGCATATCTCGATAAAAATTCCGCAATCCGAGGTGTCTGAAGCCCTGCCTCTAAATTTATTTCTATCCCTTTTTGCCAGGTTTGCATCATTAACTTTTCAAACTCTGGATATTCCATCAAAAATTCTTCGGCTATGCGGAAACCAATAGAATTGACCCCCTTTTGAATGATAGTCTTCGCTTTTTGCAGTGAGCTCTCAAAGTTGTTTCTATCCACCGAAATGTCTTGACGAATTTTCCATGTATTATCGAATTTTCTATTGCCTCGTACATAAGGGAAAATACCGGGTAATGAATGAATGAAAGGAATTCCCTCGAGGTCTTCCTCTCTGTAATAAGGCATTACTTTAAACCCTTCAGGGCTTTGCCAAACGAGTTTCTTTTCGTAATCGGCTCCTTTAAGATCTTTTCTTATAGCTTCTTCCCATTCTTCAGTACTTACAGGCTTGAATTCTTCGAAAAGCCTGTCGGTGTTGCTGTCTTTTTCTGCCATTTCGATTTATGATTAATTTGTTTTGATTACGATGATGATGCATTTTTATTATTGAGCAAGGCATTCGGATACAAATTGTTAACATAAATAAGAAAACTATAAGCCATTATGATCCGAACCTTTAAAATGAAAGGCAAAGTTATGGCTTTTAATTATTATAAAGTTAGATTATTTTCATATTGCGTGCTAAACAATATTAAAGTCAGGGTTGTTGGCAAGATGAACTTAAGTGAGATTCCATTTTGACAGAGGTATTCATTAATAAGCATTCTGAAGATATTGCGAATGATTTAGCAGAATTATCAGATCAGAATTGTGAAGCTTCAGTAAGAAAGTTGAAATGACAAGCAGAGGCGTGAATATTCTTCTTTGTTTAATATTAGGCAAATAGAAAAAGTGATAGCAAGAGTTTTGCCTTTATTGCATTCGACATTAGGCGGTTCTATTAAAGATGAGAAACAAGACATTACTTTATCGGCTTACTTGATTTGGCGAAGGCGCTGAATTTCATTCTCTATCAATCGAGTCTGAACGGTTTTATCAATTGGTTAGCCATATAAATGATTGATTATAACCTTTTGCCCTTTAATAGGCTCATTTATTGCAGAGGTCTTCTGCCGTTAAACTCTTATCTTTTGCTTGGAGGTTGATATATGCTGAAGTTGCAGGTGCCATGGCTTCGGGTCGATTTGTTATACCCCAAAAGCTCATAGAATCAGGTTTCAAATGTTTGTATACTTATATAAAGTCTTGCCTTAAGCATGCTTTGACCCGATAATGAAAAAATGGTTTGCAAGCCATCCTTTTATAAATTTTAAAGTTTTATGACTATAATCTCCTCATATCATTGCATCACTGCCCCAATAAATTTGGCAATTTTTGATAAAGTTAAAATGTTTTCAATGGAAAATCGTTTTAAAAAAAGTTACGATATTTCATTTGGGTTGTATTCGAGTAATCCCTAAGGGATATTTTTGGTTGATCAAATTTCTAAGTAATTCGTAATCTGCATTTTGAGTCACAAAATCGAGATGATTGGTATCGATTATTAAAGTTCTCAAGTTTTTTTGCTGTTTTATAAATTCGAAATAATTGTCCTGAATGGACTGAAGATAATCGGCTGAAATGTTTTGTTCGAATTGACGAGCACGTTTACGGATATTGGCCATTAAGTGTTCGACGTCAAGATAGAGATACACCATTAATTCTGGAGAAGGAAGTTGAGTAACCATGAGGTGGAAGAGTTTCGAGAACAGTTGAAATTCATCAGCCTGTAAGGTTTTTCGGGCAAAAATTATAGACTTTTGGATATGATAATCAGAAATGATGTAAGGATGAAAAACATCCATGGTTACGGCATGGGTTTTCATTTGCTGGAATCGGTCAGCCAGAAAGGAGAGCTCGAGAGGAAAAGCATAACGTAAAGGGTCGGAATAGAACTTTGGTAAAAATGAATTTTCTTCGAATTGTTCGAGAATCAACTTAGCATTGAATTCTTCGGATAAAGCCTGAGCTAATGAAGTTTTTCCGGCTCCAATACACCCTTCTATAGTTATATAGTTGTAAACCAGAGTTTTCATAATGAATAAAATCTATGAACAGAATAGGTGAAAATTAAGAAGTTTTTAGAATAAATCGGCAGCCCGAGCGTAAAATTCAACTGTTTCCATATCTTGGCAAATTTCAAGTAATTGATGAATAGATTTTTGCAGCTTTGGATGAATGAATTGGGGTAATATTTCTTCGAGAGGAATCAACACAAATTTTCTTTTTTCTATGAGTGGATGGGGCACTATTAACTTTTCATTCTCTATGATTATATCTCCATAAAAAAGAATATCAATGTCCATGGTGCGAGAAACATAACCCTTGCCTTGTCGCTGCCTACCCAATAATATCTCGATTTCTTGGCACTTTTCGAGTAGGCGTTCTGCAGTCAATGTTGTTTCAAAAGCAAGCACACAATTCAAAAATAAGTCGTTGGAGCTAAAACCCCAAGGCGAGGCTTGGTAAACAGATGAAATCAAAAAAGATGATTCTGATTGCTTGGGCAACAGCGAAATTGCTTTTCGTAACTTAGCCATTCTGTCGCCTATATTGCTGCCTAAAGATAATACTGCCTGTTCCATCAATTTTTGTTTTGGCAATATTATTCATTTCTACTTTCACTCGAAAAGTTATCTTTGTAGCATCATAAATTCAAAAATTTTTCAATCATGAAACCCTTTTGGAAATATTTTTTTGCATCGGTTTTAGGAACATTTGTAACATTTCTCATCATTTTTTTGATTTTCTTTGGATTTATTGTAAGTACAATCTCGGTGGCAACTACTAAACCTGAGGTTGAAGTAAAAGACAATACTGTTCTAAAGTTCAAGATTGATAGGGATATTATCGACCGAAAATCAACCAATCCATTTTTGTCCTTTAATTGGTCGGAGATGAAACCCGCCTCTCACTATGGCTTAAATGAGTTGCTATTAAACTTGAAGAAGGCTCAACATGATCCAAAAATTAAAGGTATACTACTCGAGATTTCGATGGCGCCTTTAGGTATGGGTATCACAGAGGAATTGCGTAATGCACTCTACGAATTTAAGTCTTCTGGAAAATTCATTGTAAGTTATGGTAATATCTATCCACAAAAAGCTTATTACCTTGCATCGGTTGCCGATCAGGTATGGCTGCATCCCGAAGGAAATGTTGAATTAAAGGGATTGATGGTGGATGCCGTATTTTTAAAGAATATGCTCGAAAAACTGGATATAGAGGCCCAGATTATACGGCATGGAAAAAATAAGAGCGCAGTAGAACCCTTTATGCTCGATAAAATGAGTCCTGAAAACAGACAACAGACTTTTCAATATACTAACACAATCTGGCAAAATATTGCAAGCCAGATTGCAGCAAGTCGGAGTATTTCGCTTCAACGTCTCGATGAAATTACCGATAGCCTACTGGCTATAAATCCACAAAAAGCCTTGCATTCAAATTTAGTCGACCGCCTAGTATATCAAGATGAAATTGAGAAATTGATTGGATTAAAGTTTAACACAGACACCACGTCTAAAATAAATTATATGAATATTACGGACTATTTCAATGCCCCAGATCCCATTAAAAGGAATATTGATCGTTCTAAACGAATAGCTGTAATTTATGCGCTGGGAGAAGTAGTTGATACTAAGGGAGATGAGCAAACCATTGGAACCAAAAATATTCCCGAAGCCATTCGTAAAGCTCGTGAAGATGATAAAGTGAAAGCCGTGGTGCTTAGAGTAAATAGTCCTGGCGGGAGTGCTCTTACATCTGACATTATCTGGAGAGAAATCGAACTTACAAAAGCTATAAAACCTGTAGTAGCTTCATTTGGAGACGTGGCTGCTTCAGGTGGATATTATATAGCCTGCAATGCCAATAAAATTATTGCTTCACCCAATACTATCACAGGGTCGATTGGAGTTTTTGGCGTAATACCCAATGCACAGAAATTTTTTAATAATCGTTTAGGCCTTACTTTCGATGAAGTGAAAACCAACGATAATGCCGATTTTGCTGGAATTAACCGTCCTTTAACTTCCTACCAAAAGCAAGTTATTCTACAAGAAATCGAAAAAGTTTATTCAACCTTTGTTTCGCATGTGGCCAATGGCCGCGATATGGCAGCCTCAATAGTAGATAGCCTCGGCCAAGGAAGAGTATGGAGCGGTGTGGATGCTAAAAAGATCGGATTTATTGATGAATTTGGTGATTTACAATATGCCATCAATGTAGCTGCACAATTGGCAAAAATTCAAAATTATAAGGTGGTTGAATATCCCGAGGCAAAAGCACCTTTAACCCAATTTATGGAGGCTTTTGAAAATGCACGTCTACAGAAAAACTTAAAAAACCAGCTTGGCCCCTATTTCCGTTATTTTTTGACATGGCAAAACCTTTCCAAAATCAAAGGCCCTATCGCTCGGCTTCCTTACGATATTTATTTCGAGTGATTGATTTATTGAACTTGTAATTACTACTTATCCATCTCCACAAAACAAAGGAATGCAATACTCCTATTCATGAATACACTCGAAGAAGAAAAGCGAGCCCTTAGAAAATTGATTAAAGAACAGAAGGAAAGACTGACGCCCTCGGAAATTCAGCAATACAGTAGATGTATCTTCACAAAAATAGAAGGTTTGCCTGAGTTTTGTGAGGCCGACACAATTATGGCATATTGGGCTTTGCCCGACGAGGTGCAGACGCAGGATTTTATTCTTCATTGGTATCAGCATAAGCATATCGTTTTGCCTGTCGTAGATGGTTCTTATCTCAGGCTGAAAGAATTTACTGGAATAAACAATATGACGGTAAGCAACCATTTTGGGATTGAAGAACCCAATGCAGAAGATTTTGTACATCCCGAAAAAATTCAAATGGTCATAGTTCCCGGCATTGCTTTCGATAAACAAAATAATCGGCTTGGACGCGGGAAGGCCTATTACGACAGATTTCTAATGTCTATTCGAACTTTTAAGATTGGCGTTTGTTTTCCTTTTCAGTTATTGCCTCATATTCCAGCCGGACCCGAGGATATAAAAATGGATATCGTGATTACCTGCTAAATTTTATACTGATCAATTTTTCGAAAGTGCCATATTAAAAGTATTACTTTATGTATACTAAAGAACAAATTCTTACTGCTTTACGCCATGTTATTGACCCCGATCTCAAAAAAGACGTGGTAACCCTTGGAATGGTTAATAACCTTCAGATTGAAGAAAATAAGGTGAAGTTTCAGTTAGTCTTAACCACTCCGGCTTGCCCATTAAAGGGAGAGTTTCAGAAAGATTGTGTAGAGGCGATTCATCAATTTGTCGATCCTATGTTGGAAGTTGAAGTAGAGATGAGTTCGAAGGTAACGAGTATGAGAAAAAAATCGGAAGAATCTTTAGCTGGAGTAAAAAATATCGTAGCCATTGCTTCAGGGAAAGGTGGAGTAGGGAAAAGCACCGTGGCAGCCAATTTGGCTGTGGCTCTGGCTCGTACAGGTGCAAGCACGGGTTTGCTCGATGCCGATATTTATGGGCCATCTCAGGTTTTGATGTTTGGCTTGAATGAGGTGCGACCAAATGTTTCACGAATAAATGGACGCGATTTGATAGAACCCGTCGAAAAATACAACGTCAAAGTACTTTCCATTGGTTTTTTTGTCGATCCCGATAAGGCTTTAGTTTGGAGAGGGCCAATGGCTTCGGGAGCTTTGACTCAATTGTTTACCGATGCTCATTGGGGCGAGCTCGACTATCTAATCATTGATATGCCCCCAGGAACGGGTGATATCCATTTAACCCTCGTTCAACAACTATCCATAACGGGAGTAGCGGTGGTAACTACTCCCCAGGAAGTAGCTCTGGCCGATGCACGTAAGGCTCTCGATATGTACACTCAAGAAAAAATCAACGTTCCTATTCTGGGTATCATCGAAAACATGTCATATTTTACACCTGCTGAATTGCCTGATAATAAGTATTATATCTTTGGGAAAGAAGGCGGGCGAAGATTTTCAGAACAATATAAGGTACCCCTGTTAGGTGAAGTTCCCCTTGTTCAATCTATCTGCGAATCGGGCGATAAGGGAAATCCTATTGCTTTGGACGAGCAGTCACCCGAGGGAAAAGCCTTTGCACAGCTTGCGGCTAATATTGCAAGAGCCGTTGCTATTCGTAATGATCATCTTCCTCCTACACGCATAGTTGAAATATTTAATAAGTGATGGCAATTGGTGGCTGGTTTTTGGGAGTACTACAATATAACATCTTGATATTCAATCTTTATTCTGTAATTTTGGGTTGCAAAATTTTTATCAGGTTTATCAGAAAAGTAAAAAAAATCGGTCTGTAAGTCAACCTGTACAGGTAATACAGAAGATTCGAGGCAGATATAAAGTAGTTAAAACCATCGATTGCGCCACCACGCAGCACGAAATTGAAAGGCTTGAGCAATTGGCCAGGGAGATGATAGAGCGTTTGAGTGGGAATCAATTCAATCTTTTTGGTTACGAGAGTGACGATATTATTGAGCAAGCCTTTTCACAGTAAGGCCCTGGTTATTTTTTCAGCGTAAGCCCTTTCGCGACTGTCGAAAAACCTGTGGTGAGCAA
>DIEY01000045.1:46122-55597 GCA_002418865.1 Bacteroidales bacterium UBA5762
TGGTGAGCAAAGCCGAACCATGGTTTATGTTAAAACCTGAAATTTTTAAGCAAGATCCTTGTATATTTAAAAATAAATTGTATGTTTGAAACCGAATAAAAGTCTAAACAACCTTGTGAAACTTGACACTTCTGATTAATTAATTCATAAAAGTGCGATGGATAAGATTAGCCATCCCGCTTATCATTATTTTTTTATTTAATTATCAAATTAAGATATATACCATGAAATCCAAAATATTCGCTTTATCAGTTTTTCCACTAATATTGATATTCTTTAGTTGTAATAATGATGAAAGAGTTAAAAATGAAGATTGTAAGTATATTCCGGTCGATGTAGAACAAAAAAGAATTGATTTTAACGAATATTATCAATTATTTATCGATGATTTGGACATAGTTTCATTGGAATTGGTTCCTGGTTCTGAGATTAGATCTGTGATCGACTTCTCCATTGCGGATAATAAAATTTTTATTCAACAAGATCATCAAAATCCTCTCCTGGTATTTTCAATGGATGGAAAGTATTTGTATTCAATTGGTAAGATTGGGAAAGGAGCAGGCGAAATAGAATTAATAAAATACTTTTTTATAGAAGATACTACTTTGTATATCCTCAGCTGGTCCTCTATTTACACCTTCGATCTTAAAGGTAATCTGTTAGATGAACAGGTGCTTTTAAAACATTTTAAAATGAATAAACCTTTTTACCCTGATCAGTTTTATAAGTATAATAATACCTATTTTTTTTACGATGTAGGAAGAGAAACTTCACATTCCCTGTATATTTTTAATGAAGATGGGAAATATATAGGGGAAGAACTACCTATTAATTATTTTCCAATAGGATTGTTCTCAAGATTTATTAAATCTGACGACAATGTTTATTTATTGCCTCCCAATTGTCAGTATGTTATTTATAGGTTAGCTGATGAAAGTATTATTCCAGCCTATTGTTTCGACTTTGGTGCTCATGGCATTCAACCCAATGAAGACTTGCCCGCTACGCGTGATAACGCGGACGAACTCTTTGAATATTGCTATTATAAAAAGAAGGTTGACTTCATTAATGCGTTCAATGATATTGGGAATTATTTATTATATGATTTCGTTTTTATGAATAAAAGAATTTGTGGATTATATATGAAAGACAAACAGAAAAATTATTTGCTGAAATCTAATGAGATAAAATTATTCGATCCTGTTGGAAACTCTAATTTCTGTAAAACATATAATGAAAGAATAATATGTTTTGTAGATGCTTATATAATTGTTGACGCCATTGAAAAAGGAAATATTGAATGTAAATTTTTGCCTGATCAAAAGGTCAATGACATAATTCGGGTATTGAAAAATCTTAAATACACCGATAATCCTGTAATGTTCAGTATAAAAATAAAATAATAACCAAATTATTTATGGATAAGCATTAACCTATTTTATCTTAGAATTAAATTTAATTTAAAATTATTATGGAATCGAAATGCAAGATCAAACATACGTTTTTATTTATTTTTGTTTTTATTTTAACTGTAATTCTGAGTTTAGGTCTATCGAAAAGATATTTCGGTAAACAAAACCGCATGATCATCAACAAAGAAGAACCTAATATTGAGGCATTATATTCGGCATTAACCGATGGACTCATTATTTCCGATGAAATTGAATTTGTTTTATCCAATGGAACGAGAGGTTCTTTATCGGACTTGTTGCCGGATAAATGCCGCTTTTTGGTGGTTCGAACCATTCGTTCTAATTGTTCAAGCTGTCTTGATCATGTACGAAACATATTGAGTAAGCACAAGGAGTTATTCCAAAAAACCATCATGTTAACCGATTATGAAGATCCAAATGTTTTGAATTTTTATGAAAAAGCCGACAGATATGCCCCTTTATGTATTGGTTCTTTTGGTCTATATTTGCCAGCTGATAAACTCAATAAACCTTATCTTTTCGTGATGGATACATGTTATAGAATTCATTCTGTTTATTTCCCAAATATAAATCATGATTCATTATTAGAACAATATCTTGGCGAAATTGAAGACCGAATTTTACATTAGACCCAAAATATTCATTATGAATAAGTTGAAATCTGTTTTTCACTTAATTATTATAATTATAATTTTAATCCTCATAACTCATTGTAATAATGATTCACAGGATAAAGTGATTTCGGAAGAGAATAATTCAAGCAATATTCCGGCCCTACTTCCGGCCGAAGTTTCTGTTGGTATTTTGCAAAGGGCATTATTTCAAAAGCAATTGGTATCGAATGGACAAATTTTTTCAAAAGAGAAAACAAAAATTTATTATCCTTTCAGTGGATTTATTAAAAGAATTTATGTTAAAAACGGCCAATGGGTAAAAAGCGGACAATTACTCGCCTTAATGGATACAACCGAAGCATATCTTGAATATTACAAGGCTCTGATCGATAAAGAAAAAGCAATGGTTCAGTATCATGATCGCATACTTTCATTAGGATACGAAAGAGAAGGTTCAAGAAAAATTCCTACAGATGTGGAATATACAGCTGAATATTTAAGTGGCTTAAAAGATGCGGAATATCTTCTTAAACGTGCAGAGCGAGATATGGAGCTTTGCCGGATTAAAGCTACATTCGATGGTGTGGTTTCCGATATTTCTGACAGTGAAGGCGCTTATGTTCAAATGAATAGTGTATTTTGTCAAATCACTAATAATAAGAAAACAGAGGCGGTTTTTACAATTTTCGATAGTTATTTGAACAATATCCACAATGGCACTGAAATTATAATTCAATCGTTGAATAATCCTGGTGTGACATACAAAGGAGAAATTTCGGCCATTAATCCTTATTTAGATAAAAACGGTTTATGCACTATACGTGCAAATGTTTTAAGCCCTGCACATAACTTTATTGATGGAATGCATGTAAAAATTATTATCAATTATCATCAGCAAAATGCATTGATTATTCCTAAATCGGCTTTGCTTTATAGGCAAGGACGACCAGTTGTTTTTACTGTCAATGACAATAATGCTCAATGGAATTATGTAGTAATAGAGGGTGAAAATGATGAATTCTATTCCATTAGTGATGGTTTAAGGGAAGGTGATGTTATTATTTTGAATAACAATGAGTTTATTGGACATAATGCAACAATAAAAATAAAAGATACCATTGATTACTTAGAACAAAATCATCTTTGAAGGTTTGAAAATATGAGCTATCGAAAAGGGATAGGAGATTTTTCGAAGATTTTGATTTTCATAGCTGCAGCTATCGGAGGAATAGCATTAACTCCATTATTAAATATTCAAAGTTCGAATTTACAGCCAGTTGAATCGGTTAATATTACTTATCAATGGCCGGGAGCAACCCCCGAAAACATCTGCAACAATGTCGCAAAGACAATTGAAGGAGTTGTCAGTATGCTCGAAGGAGTTAATGAAGTGCGATCTTATAGTGGTTTCGGATTGGGTTATATACAAATAATTCTTTCAAATAAAACCGATATAGAATCTTTTATTTTAGAATTAAAATTACGAATAAATTCAGTATTTAAAAATTTACCTGCTGGTGTTTCCTTTCCTCAGGTTTATTCAGCCGATTTGCAGAATACCCAGAGAGATGAATTAATTACTTATTGTTTAAGTGGGGATGTCCCCTTGGGAGTGCTTGAGGATGAGTTGCAGAATAACATTTTACCGGTTTTACGAGAAATTAAAGAAATAGGAGATATTACGATAACAGGGATTGTTGAGCCGGCTCTATATCTTGATTACAATTCAGAGGCCTTGGCTAAACATCAAGTTTCCTTACAGCAGGTCCAAGAAAAGATTCATCTAATCGAAAATTCCCTTCCCATAAGTTTTGTAAAAACTCAAGATAATTTTTATTTAGAAAATTATAAACTTGTTTCTGGAGATTATGAGAATTTAAATGATTTCTTCAATGCTTTAACAATAAAAAATAAGCAAGGAAGTATCATCCCATTTCCTAAGATTGTGAGATGGCATATAGGCTCAGAATCTATGCAATATATTTTTAGATATAATGGACAAAATACGATTAGGATTTCGCTTTTGCCCCAAAAAGACTTTAATGCAATAAAGATGGGGAATTCTGTTCACAAAGCCGAAACTAAACTCATTCATTCGCTTCCTTCTAATTTAAGCTTTCGAAAAATTTATGATAATATTTCACCAATAAGAAGGCAATTGCAAAATGTATTTTTACAATTATTAATATCTCTCATAGGACTTTACATTTTAATTTATCTTTTTACCCGTAACAATAGCTATGTTTTTTCAGTTATTTTAAGTATTCTAATTACTTTAAGTATATCATTAATATTTTATTTTGTTTTTGATATACGTATCGATATAAATGCCGTTGCTGCCTTTGCCATAAGTGTAGCCTTGATTTCAGATGGTTTTTTAATGCGGTTTTCCTATCTTTCGAATTCATCAAAAACAGATGGAGCCTATCCACTCGTTGCTGCCAGCCTCACTTCATTGGCTGCTGTAGTTGGATTATATGCTTTGCCGGAGGTTCAATTTTATCAGTTTAAATCAATGGCAGTTGTTTTAATGATTAATTTAATAATTTCGCTTTTTGTTTCCCTTTATTTTATGCCTTCGTGGGGTGCTGTATTTTGGAAAAATCAATATGTTTATAGTTCCCAGAAAATAATAATCAACCGAAAACCTTATTTATTATTTAAAAATTATATAAATAATATTAATAAGAGAAAATATATCTTTTATATTTTATTGGCTTTATTAATTGGATTACCTTTTTATCTTTTACCATTAAAATTATATTCGGAAGATCGTTTTGCAAAAACGTATAATGCTTTGATGGACAATGAATGGTTTTCAGACAAAGCCAAACCATTCCTCGAAAAATACTTCGGAGGTATTCCAGGCTATTATTATAGAAGGTGTATAAATCAATATAATTTTTCTGATAAATCTAAACCAGAATGGATTCTCTTTTCTTTTCAGATACCTCAAGGTTTTGATATGGATAAAGTTTACTCGTTTGTGCATTACATCGAAGAACAATTAAAAAAAAATTATTTTATCGATTATTTTTTTACAGAGATAAATGTTGATGATGAAGTAACATTTAAAATTTACCCTAAAGAAAGTAATGATCAGAATCAGAACAATGAAATTTTTGATTTTTTGTTTAATTTATCTTTGCAATATAAGACGATTGACTTTGATCTTTCTTATGGGTCTGATTTTTTTTCAACGGCCAGTTTTCAAGAAAGAGCTGATTATCATTTAAATTTGCGAGGGTATTCATTTAATGAACTTACTAATATTGCTGAAAGAATTACTTCCGATTTGAGGAGGAATAATCGTATAGAAAATATTTCTTTATTTTCGGGAGATTTTATGGGCAGGAGTGAACTTGGGAGAAAGAGCCAAATCTTCGAATTGAATAATTTCAGTATTCTTGCCCAGGGTTATACTTTTGATGAAATTCTGGATTACCTGTTAGATAATTCTTATGGGAAAAATTATTTTGGTTCTCTTTCATTTAATAATTCTTTATATTCGGTTTATGCCAATGATACTAATCCTCAAAAGAGCCGTCTCTGGGAGATAGAACAGAAACAGGGAGGTTCTAAGGCAAATTTTATTCCGCAATCTCTGTACGATTATAATGAGTATAATACTGAGGTGCCTATTTATAGGAAAAATCAAGAATATTTGTTGAGTATAAGTTATGGATATATTGGTCCCTCTGTACCTGCCACCAATTTCTATGATGATTTGTTTGTCCAAATTCGCAAAGATTTACCCATAGGATACAAAGTCGAGAAATATGATCCTTATCAAAATATTCAAAAAGATATAATTAATTTTAATTTGATTTTTATCTATTTTATTATTCTAATCTATATTTTCTTGATCTGTTCTGGATTTTTCAACTCATTGTCTTCAGCACTTATTGTTGTAGCTACCGGATTGTTGTCTTTTCTTGGAGTATTACTTGCGCATGCATTATTTGCAATTCCATTCAACAGAGGGACGATTGCTGCTATTATCGTTTCTCAAGGTATTGTTGTAAATCAAGCATTATTTATTATTTATGATTATCAAAAGAATTTATTGAATAAACCTTCTATTCATGCTTATATTAAAGCATATTCTAACCGAATAAAATTTCTTGCCATAAGCTTAATTTCTGTTGTAGCTGGTTTATTGCCTGTGGCAATCTTGTCGGCTGAAAATTCTGTGCTTTCTAATTTTGCATCCGGGGCTATCGGAGGCCTTGTTTTCTCTTTTATATTAGTTTTCTTTTTCTTGCCAATTACTTTGATTAAACGCAAAAAATATAATCAATAAATTTATAGTATATCTATATGATTAAGTTTCTTATTAATCGGCCAATTGGAGTAAGTGTGATTGTGGTTGCAATAATAATATTATGCATCGTTGCTATTTTTAACATACCGACTACTTTTTTGCCTAAGTTGGAAGTCCCTGAGATTACTGTCATGGCCGATTATAATGAACTTGATGCTGAAATTTTCGATAAATATATAACAAGAATTTTTATTCAAAAATTAAACCAGACCAATAAAGTTAAAAGCATTAATTCACAAACCACCAATGGCCATACTAAAATCTCAATATTATTTGAGCCTGGTACTAATATGGATTATGCCTTCTACGAAGTAAATGAAAAAGTGGACCTTGCATTATTCGAAATTCCTTATAGAATTAATAGGCCTGATATTTTAAAACGTGTTTTATCTGATATTCCTCTTTGTTATGTTTCAGTAAATTTGAACGACACCTTTGCAGCAAATGAAGATGTTGCGCAAAAATTCTTCGAGCTTTCGCAATGGACAAACGAGGTTTTTATTCCTCGTCTCGAACAAAATGAGCATATCGCATTTGTTGATGTAACCGGCCTTGAAAAACCTTTTATAGAAATTAGCATTAACCCACAAAATATTACTAAACTTCAAATCAGCAATTCAGATTTGGCTTCGGCAATACAACAACAAGACATTAAAGTAACGGGTTTAAAATTCATCAAAGATAATTTATATCAAACCTATGGATTACGCAACGAGATTCAGGATATAAATGATATAAGGAATTTATATTTGTCATTTCATGGGCATTTATACCGTCTTGGCGATATTGCCAATGTAAAATTAGTATATGAGAAACAAGAAGGCTATACGATTTCCAACGGCCGTAAATCAATTATTTTGGCAGTCTATAAAAAATACAATTCGAGTTTGAATAGAGCCGAAACGGCTTTAGAAAATATAATCCAGTCTTTTAAAAGACAAAACCCCGAAATTAATTTAACAATTTCGAATAATCAAAGCATGATGTTGACTTCTTTGATTAATAATTTATTTGTAAGCTTATTATTGGGATTAATTATAGTTTTAATTATTGTTTTTTTCTTTTATTCTGATCCAAAAATTATAATAATTATCTCGCTTACAGTCCCTATTTCAGTGCTTTTTACTTTCTTATTGCTATATATTTTCAATATTACTTTAAATATAATTTCTTTATCGGGTTTAATTATTTCTCTTGGCTTAGCCATTGATAATGCAATAATCGTGACTGATAATATTACCCAGAAATTTCAAACCGATTATTATTCTTTTGATGACGCAATATCACTGGGAACCAATGAAATAATTGCCCCAATGCTGAGCTCATCACTCACTACCTGCGTGGTTTTTCTTCCTTTGATATTTCTGAGCGGAATGGCAGGAATATTATTCTACGATCAGGCTGTAGCAATTGTTACAAGCCAAATTGCTTCATTTATCGTCTCTATAACTGTTATTCCTGTTTTATTTAAAATCGTTTTTAAAAATAGTCGTTCTCCAGTCGCCAATAAAACAAAGGATGATATACTCACTTTGAAGAGGTTGTATGGCCAAGAAATTAGATGGACATTCTCACATAAACTTGCCATTGCAATAATAATTATTTTAATGATAAGTGGAGGAATACTTTCATTTTTAAATCTCGAAAAAGAGAGCATTCCTTCACTTCCCGAGGAGGATGGCTTAGTTACAATAGATTGGAATGAATCCATTAGCCCCGAATTAAATAATATGAGAAGCAATAGTTTGATAAAAAATTTGAAGAATTTTCCGCAGTATTACGAAATTTATAGTGGCCGTCAGGATTTTAAGTACTCCGAAGTTTTTGGCGGATTATCAAACAAAACATATTTTTATATTAAGGCTAAATCACCAGAAGCCCTTATACGCATTAAGTCAGAAATTAATCAATTAATAAAGGAATATTATCCTTTAGCCTCGGTTGAATTTCTAAAAACAGATAATCCCATTAACCGCATATTTCGGGAAAGGAATACGGATAACCTTGTTAAAATTTATTCCAATAATGCTACAAATCTTGACCCTGACATGATTTATAAACTTATAGATGAATTCGAATCCAAAAATTTTTATATTTTAAAAAAGCCAACTACAGAATATTTATACGAAATATTTCCAAAACATGAAAGAATGAGCGCTGCAAATATTGAGTTCTCTGATTTGCAAAATTCTATCCTTCAATATTTTGTTCCGCTCAAAACAAGTGAGATTGAATTTGGTTCAACAAATGTTCCTATTTATGTAAAGTCGGGAAATAAATTTGATAATCATTTATTTTCGGAAGTATTTGTCAAGAATGAGGAAGGGGATGAGGTTCCAATTGAATATTTGATAGAGATAAAAGGCAAGACGCAATATTCGATGATAGAATCCGACAAGGCTGGTCCTTATGTGTCATTTATTATACCAGCAACAGGAAAAGAGAGAACTCGATTGATAAAAGAGATCAATGATTACGAAAAACTACATCCAGATATGAAAATAAAACTCGAAGGTAGTTATTTTAATAATCAAAATGTAATAAAAGAATTATCCTATATACTCATTATTTCTTTTCTCTTGCTTTATTTGATTCTTGCGGCTCAATTCGAATCATTGTGGATGCCATTAGTTGTCCTTTTTGAGATTCCCATTGACTTTGCTTTTGTTTTGATAGTCTATTTTATATTAGGAGAATCGTTGAATATTATGGCTCTAATAGGTTTGATTGTGATTTCAGGAATTATAATCAACGATAGCATTTTAAAAGTTGACAAAATTATTCATAATCAAAAAGATGGTTACGAACTTTTATCTGCAATTCATCAAGGAGGGGAGGCTCGTTTAAAAGCGATCCTGATAACTAGTTTGACTACTATAGGAGCGGTTATCCCACAAATGTTTGGGAAAGATGTGGCCAGTGTATTACAATTTCCATTTTCTCTTGTATTGGTTTTGGGCTTGTTTATTGGAATCATTGTTAGCCTATTCCTTATTCCTTTGCTGTACTATTATGTAAGAATTTTGAAAAAATGATTTTTCCCTTAAACCCAATTATTCTTTCCAATAATTTTATTTATTATTTAGATATTTTCCGTAATATCG
>DIEY01000045.1:55617-69154 GCA_002418865.1 Bacteroidales bacterium UBA5762
AAGATAAACTACATTTGCCCTATATATTTAATTTATCGCTCAGTGACTGAAAGATAGGGTAAGATTGGGATAGATACTCGTAATAATTATTTAGAGATCATTGCTCTTTTTAATAATTGAACCTAACAAATAACAAACATTGAAACGGCCGCATGGGAAACTCTGTTACCATATTAACATAACTATCGAGCTGGTTATAGGTATATTTCCCTGTATCAAATAAATTATTGATCACTATTCCTGTTTCTAATTTCGACGATAAAATCTTTTTTATTTTATATCTAATACTCAGATCAGTAAGAAAAATACGATTTCTGTTTATATCATTGTAAATAAATGAAGCCGTTACAATTAGATTTTTTTTTGTGAAATTTCCGGTGAGGGAAAGCTCATGTCGAAACCAATCACTGTGTTGTTTTTGGTTAGAATTACCGAGTTCGGTGTTAATGTTCAACCAACGGAAGGCATAAACCAAATCGAATACCGAAAAATAATAATAAATTGTAGGATTTAAGGTGAGGTAATGGCTTTTGCTGTTGCTTATGTTTCCATTGACAATGACCTTCCCTTTATCTGATTGCAAATTCAAATTGACCGTAAAGTTAGTTCTTACATCGGGTAAGGATTTAGAAACTGAACCTCTCATCAAAGAAAGATAGCGGTTGTTTGGATAATTTTTTATCGTGTAAATGTGGCTGCCACTTAAGCCTATTGAATCTGACCTTAAAAAATCGAATTGCTGAAAAGAAAAGCCGGCGTTTACATAAGCCGATAAACCCGTCAAAATATTGTTATATTTTAGGGAAGCATTGGCCTGATTTACTGCATACAATCTACCTGCAACAAGAGGTTCGTTCTTTTTCAATAAATCGGGGTTAGCTAAAATATAACCATAAAATATTTCGGAAGAAGCAAAATATTGATAATATCTTTTTATCGAGGCAAGTAGATTCCAATGATTCTTTATTTTCTTATTATAGACCAATGAGGGTTCGGCAACAATTTTAGCATATTCTTGGGACACTGCATGTAAATTCGACTCTTCCGAAAGCATAAGCGAGCTCAGAGGTATTTGAAAATCCCATGTTGTAGTAGATGTCTTTTTCATCAAGCTTGGTCTAATATATATCCTGAGTCTTTTTTGAAGATTGTCATTCAAAAAGTTTGTATCCTGCCCCGTGAAATCGAAGTTAGCGTCAAAAGCATGCAAATCTGATTCTATATGTAGCCGTTGAAAGGAAAATCCGGCATCTATTTTTAAATTAATTGATTTCGGACTGTAAAAGAAAGAAATATAATTCTCGAAGGCAAGCCTGTTTCCCGAAAAATGTTGAAAGACGGAATCGGAGGGTTGGTTGAAAAGAATGTATCCAGGAAAGGTATGAAGCGACAAATTAGGATTATAAAAATAATCGAGATAAGAATAAAGTTCTATCAAGTTTTTTCGAGCAGGGAAAATCCAGCGGCCATTCCAATCCAGTTTTTGTGGTTTTTCTTCGAATGATTCTCTATATACAGAAGAATTTCTTGTAAATATTCCATTCTGCTTGTTTGGCTCTATTGAATAGCTTAATCTGTTATCGGCATAATATTTTTCGGTGTTGTGTCTTAAATTGATTTCAGTAGTCCATATTTTGCTCTTTGAAGTAAAAGCTGACATTTCTTCGAAAATCAGTGTATCGCTGGGCAATAGATAAGATGTTTGGGCCGACCAATTTTTGTCGATTTTGTCGTTTTTATACGAAACTGAAGTTCGCCATTCCCATTGATTAGAAGAACGTGTGAGTATATAAGCCGATGTAAGAAGGGAGGAATTGTCGATGTATGATTGTGGAGGCAAGTCGGCTACAGGGATATTTCGTGGGTTGGGTGCAGAAATGGATACTGGTTGATCGAAGCGCAAATTCTGTTGGTAATTGAACTTAGGGCCAAATGTCTCGACAAAGGGTTCGCCGTTATTGTTCGATTGAAAGGTTATAAGAGACTGTAATGCTGGTTGCAATAAAATGGGTGTCAAGTTGATTTTATGTGTAAAAAATGGAATACCACCAGCCAGCTCGGCATTACCAGTGAGGGTGGTTTTATTTTTTAATCTCA
Organism: Bacteroidales bacterium UBA5762; assembly: GCA_002418865.1. Classification (GTDB taxonomy): domain Bacteria; phylum Bacteroidota; class Bacteroidia; order Bacteroidales; family TTA-H9; genus TTA-H9. The sequence continues at coordinate 57,715 of DIEY01000045.1, forward strand.
AATTAAGGGCAACCTTTCCCGAAGTCGCATATTTTTGAAGAATCTTTACGGGTTCATGATTAGTGATGACTTCTATGGTAGAAACCTTATCGTATGGAAGATTGGCCGTTAGGAGAGAATAACGGTTTTCCATCAAGTCCATGCCTTCTACATAAAGATGTGATATGGGTGTACCCTCGTAAAGTATCTTACCTGAAGGTTCTACCTCTAACCCTGGAATACGACGTATCACTTCATCGATAGTCCTGTCCTGTTCGCGTGCAAAAGGACTCACCAAATAACTCAGTGTATCACCTTTTTTGACAACATGCTTTGCTTTTACAGTAATCTCTTTGAGATCTTTCACCGACTTCTTCAGAATGATTTCGAGATATTGACTTTTACATGCTATACTATTCTTAAAATCCTCATGATTTATCGAAGAAGTTTTTATTCGCACAGAATCTCCGGCACAATGCAAATGGATACGAAATAATCCCTCATTGGTGGTAATATCGAATCCAACGATATTATCGGAATGTAGCATAGAAACCATCACATGAATGTCGCTTAAAGGTTTATTTTGCTCATCCCTAACTTTTCCTTCTATCACCACCTGAGAAAAAAGAGGTAAAATATTCGTAAGGCACATAAAGGAGATAATAAGCCTGCGCATTCTCATTATTAAGGTTGCTGCTTATTTATTTAAGTTCGATAGGATTATTGCGCAAGCGCATATTTTGTGCAGCAGTTTGTTGGGCCCCAGCATTCAAACCGGCTTCCTGTGCTTTGTTAATGATGTCGAGACGTAAATTACGATTGGCTTCCAAAAATTTCTCTCTTGTGGTTTCTATGTATTGATTTTCTTCGTAAGTAATATCTTCGCCCTCGGCTGGCTGCTCTATGGCAATAGCTTCGAAGGTATAATAATGCTTCGAATCCTCGGCTTTCAGAATGAGGCCGGGTAAACCCATGAACTTATAAGGACCATCGCTGATGGGAATTGCAGGCGTAAACCACGCATGCCAAATGCGACCACCATAATAAGTCCAGGCATGCTGTACGGTATATCCAAGAATATTGGCCGTATCCGATTCGAGTTTCCAAATTAAATGTGGAGTTTCTTCATACTTGTAATGCCCACTCATTAAAATATAATTATAGTAAGTGAGACTCTTTAATTTTCTGTTTTTAATAATCGTAAAGTATTCAAAATTAGTCATTCCAGCATTCTTAAATATCCAGTCCTGCAATTGTTGTTGGGAGTTTATTTTTCTCATTTCATCCTTATACCACTTTTTTTTAGGATCTACGAATGAGGAGTAATTATCGCCAATCAAGAGCCATAAGGTTCTTTTCGAAATCTTATCAGGATTGGTAGAATCTAATTGGTAATGATATTGATAGATGATTTTGAGTTGGGGCTTTTCGATAAAAATATCTTTAGGAATAGGAAAGATTTGTGAAAAACCCATATAAGAAGAGCTAACAAACAGAATGAAGAGAATGAATTTTAATTTGTTGTGGTTCATTTCTATAATATTTATTAAAGTTTTACAAAAATATACAAATACAACATGGTCTTTAATAGCTTTGAGGCGATTCTATGTTATGCCAAATTATACTGGGTTTAATTTGGATTTTCTTCACATAGTATTTCTGTCCAAGTATAAAGGTCTTCCATGTTACAAATAACAGCATATCCGGCCAAATGACTATCTGGACATACGATTTGCTACAGTAACACATGGTGGTTCCTCTGGAGCGGCATTGATTCTATTTAATTGTCCTATTCCAACAATTGAAAACAGAGTGATTAATAAGAATTTAGCTATTGTTCTCATGATTTAAAGATTTAATTGAGGTTAAAAAATTAAATTATTGAATAGAAGGCTGTTATCTTTAGTTGTAGAAAAATATTTTAAAGCCCTTCTCTATGATTCCTCAGCAATATCTTTAGAGAAGGGCAAAACAAACGAATTTATTAATAGTTTTATATTTGGCTGTACGACCTCTCTCATTTAAAGGGTTCTTAATGTTTTTTATATTTGTTTCGCGAAACATTTGGGTAGAAGTTTCTCAAAAGATTTTCAACAAACAAATTTATGAGACAAATATAATGCTATTTTCTGAGCATCAAAAGGCAGAATAAGGATCTACAAAAAAATCTGAGTTTGGGTTTAAAAATAGGTTAGGCTTCGTTTTTCTTAAATGTGGCTTTGTACATAATGATCGGATTCGAGCTCAAGAGATTTTCAATAGACGCAACATAAATATGGACATTTTTTATATTTTCTGCAATATGAATATCAACTTTTTTAATCCCAATGTTTGCTCATGTTTGAAAAATTCTAGCAAATGATTTAATTTGCAGCTACAAAATATCTCAAAATTTAGTGAGTTTCATTATACATTTTCCTAATAAACTACTTGTATTTTAACTGCGTTATCGTTTTTGAAGTAAGGTGTTTGTTTTTGTTTTCAATAAAAGGATTGAAAAAACCGGAGCAATACGAATTGGATTACTCCGGTGAAAATAAAAAATGAAAAAATGATGCGAGGGCCTTATTTAGCTGGCCCGATATTCACTTCATCGATTCGAAAAGTGGTAGTATTTATGGCATCGCCAATATATTTGAAGGCAATATAAAAATTTCCGGTAAATCCCTGAGGAACATAATTACTTATAGAGATGTTCCCTGAAGAAATCCATTCGTGGTCGGCATTGGCTTGGCCAGCGAGAGTTGCGTTAATAGGTGTCCATGTGGCCGTAGTAAGATTAGAGCCATTGAAATCGGTCGAAATCAAAACGCTTAAGCCATCGTGTACCCAATAAGCCTTAGCAGATTTAAAGTTGAGAATCTTTCCACCTTCATACATCACCGGAGGAGTAATTAACCAGCATATATTCTGATTGTCGAGGGTTTTGTAAGAGGTGGCTTGCGCATATTTTTCGGTATTGAATATTTTTCCTCTCCAAAAGCGTGTACCTTCTTGGGCAAGATTTAGCCAGCCTTCAATATTGATATCTACATCGTTTTGAACATTATCGAACATTTCGTGCACTTCGCTAACTGGGGTAATCGTACCTCCACCTCCACCACCTCCTCCAGTAGTATTGATTTTTACTTCATCTATGCGATAAGTAGTAGTATTGGTTTGAGTTCCTTCATAGCGGAATCCAATGTAAATATTACCCGTATAATTAGCTGGAACATAATTAGAAAGAGGGATATCGCCCGATGAAACCCAATTGTTGTCGCCAGAGGCGCTATTGGCCAAAGTGGCATTGATTTGGGTCCATGTGGCAGTTTCTGGATTTGCAGTATAATTAGTAAGAATCCATACACTGAGTCCATCGTGTTTGTAGTAAGCCATTGCGCTTTTGAAATTCAAGATCAAATTATTGGAATAGATAACAGGAGGAGTGACAAGCCAAGTTACATTTTCTGCATCAGTTGAATTGTATGAAGTAGCCTGGGCATAATATTCGGTTTGATAGATCTTTCCTTGCCATTTGCGGTTGCCTGTAGTGGCTTCGTTAGTCCAGCCAGGGATGGAGATATCGGTTTGATTAGTAATCTCGTCGAAATTTTCTTCAAGGGAAGAAACGGCGGGAATATCAGGATTGGGATATACAAAATCGCCTGAAGGAGGTGGTGGGGTGGCACCAGAAAACCCAATAATGTCGGCTGTATCACGAATAAGGAGTTGATAAGTAGTTTGATAAATGGTAAGTATGCCTTGTAAATGGCCATAACCCGCAGGAGTAAGCATACTTGCGAAATTAGCATACTGGCTTGTTCTTACGATAAGTTCTTTACCCGAGGCATCGGCAATAGTACGGTTGGTAGCCGAAACTCCTTGGGGTGCAAAAGGAACTCCCACTTCGAGAAAATGAACGTTTTCTATTCTTACCAGCATATTGATATAGGCTGAATTGTTATGAGCTAGGTCTATATTGACTGGGGCGGGAACTTTTCCTGGCAAGCTATCGCGAAAAATATGGTCTTCGACCATTACTTCAGGCAATCGCCCTATAGCGTTGTTGTAAATATAGCCAAGTTGAATGAGTTTGTTATAATCACCCAGATACATTCCCTTGCATTTAACATAAATTCTCTGTCCTAGTTTGTATTCGGTATAAAGATAGGATTTATCGATAAGAAGCATAATGCCTCCGGTTTCATCCTGAATAACCATTTGTTTATAAAGGTTTCCCGATTCGTCGTTGGCAACCACTACTCCTTTGATGATAATGTCGTCACTAATAGAATCGAGAACTCCTGTATATGAGGCCTTAAGCTGGGCAATAGTTGTATTGGCTTCAAAATCAACAGTAGGAATGTTGATGGGAGGTTCATCGAAATCTCCTTTGACGCAGCCTGTGAAAATTGCGGCAACTGCTATAAAGCCAATAAAAAAGAAAAGCTTGGTTTTTAAGAAATTCATACTTTATGATGTTTTGGTATTTTTCTGTTAATTGAGAAATTTAAAAACGAAATCCGAGATTCAGGAAGAAGTTTCTTCCATAGCCATAGTAATATTTGGGTGGAAATTTAGCTATGTCTTTCGTAGTGAAGTCGAAGCGCATTTGTTCGAATCCGGTAGTTATTACCTTTTTGTTGTCGAGTATATTGCTAACGGAGAAGTTGAGGCTAAGAAAATACTCTCCCCACCTCCATGATTTTCCAATTGAAGCGTCGAGGGTAAAGGCATCTGGGAGTTTTTCCTGCTGAGTGATAACAGCAATCAAAGGATCGCCAGGGCCAAGATTGGCGATGGCAGCTGAAGTGCGACGTTCTGGATTAAAGTCCATATAACTGCGGTCAAAGTAATTTGCATTGAGGTTAATGTAAAGATAACGAGGACCTGCATATCTTAATCCTAAGGAAGTAGCAGTTTGTGGTGTCCCGGGAACATAGAAATTCTTGATAAAGACTCTTTCAGTAGTATCGGGTTTCGAACCATTATCGTAACAGATGGTAGCTAAAGGCCGATTGGTATATCGGTAATTTCCCAAAGCCGCAACTGCCTGTATCGACAAGGTTGAAGTAATTTTTACCTCTGTTCCAAATTCTATCCCTTGATGAGTCTTGCTTACACCGGTGAGAACGTAATTGACGTAGGTTTTGTAGTCGTCGTGGTAAAAACTATTTACTTCGCTCTGGTCGTCGAAGATAGTGTGAAAAACCGTAAAGCGCAGATTTAAAAAAGGATAACGCATCAAGTAACTGGCTTCTCCGCTCACGATTTTCTCGCTGACCATTTTAGGCAATACATCGGCTCGTGTTCGTGGCGAAATGAAAGCATTCTGGATAAAGGGTGCACGGGTCATATACATACCATTTACCTGAATGAAATTACGGGCAAAGATTTGATATGTGCCCCCCGTTTTTAATGCCACATCATTGAAATTGTATTTTGGAGAATCGCCAAAGGAATTATCCGGATGACGCCCATTACGCATCAGGCCTTCGCGATAGAATTGTTGCCCAGTATAAGCAATGCCAGCATAAAAATTGCCTTCGTCGTACGAAAATTCGGTTTGTGCCCATACTTGTAACAATTGTTGATAAATACGGTAGTTATATCCAAATTTTTCATCTTCAGTAACTTTGCGATTAGGATTATTCAGATCATTTTGAATCTTGGTAGTATCACCTGTGAAATCACGTTCGGCGAATTGATCTACATCGAGCCAATAATTCGATCCCAGCAAATCTTCTATGAGTTTGAAATGAGACCCGCGGTAATTTCTGTAGCTAGCTCCTCCTGAGAGCGTTATATTCTGATGGATTTGATAATTGAGCGTTGAATTGAAAACGAACTGAAGCTGATCATTGCGGCGATTTTCAACAATATAACGAGCACCCTTATTTTCCGAATTGCTCAAATAGTTGATTTGATAAAGTTTATCCCAGTTAATCTGGCGCACATCCTCCGAAGTTTTCCAACGGTCGGTAATCATCTTGCGGATATTTTCATCGGTAGCATAGCTGGGGAGGTATCTATAATAATCGGGACGGGGATCGGGGGCATTATACCAATTTAAGGCTGTGCCGCCATTATATCCAAAACTAACGGCCAAACCATTGTTCCATTGCAAGTTTTCGCTAAGTTTTCCGTAATGATTAAGGAGGATCATGGGTTCATGAAAATCTTTAACTCGAGAGTTACGTTTATCTCCTTGTTGGTAACCCCAATATGGGTTATAAAAGTTAGTTTCGGATAAATCGTAAGCCTCCTGAGTAGCAGGCCCTTGTTGTCCGCGGCGGGTGGGCGAACCATAAAGTGTGAGCGCTAAACTATGGTTATCATTGATTTTTCGCTCTATACCTAAGAAGTAAGCCCATGCATCATAAAATACGCCCTCTACATAGCCTTCATTTCCCCAGCGACGCGAGCCACTGAAACTGATTGCCCAACCATCTGGGCGCATACCTGTGCTGTAAGTAAACATTAAACGATGAACATAAGTACGGTTGGATAAAGAGTAGCTAAATTTGGTTTGTTTTCGCTGAAGAGAAGGACGTGTAATGATATTGGTACTTCCACCCAAAAAACCGAGAAGATTTTGGGAAAATTGCATGCCATTACTAACTTCTTTATTGCGGGTAACATCGTTGAGTCCTCCCCATTCCGACCACGACGGCCTTCCGTTTTCCGGATCATTTACTATCAGTCCATTCATGTAAACAGCTATATTTTCGTTGTCGTAGCCTCGGGTTTTAAAATACATAGGACTAAAGGTATAAGCCGCAATAGATGAAAAAACATCGGAAGAAGCCGCAAGCAATGCCGAACCTGCCTGAATCTCCGACTCATCATCGCTTCCTTCGGCAATCAGGGCAATTTCGGCCAAACCATTGTCAATGACAGTTGGAGCAAACGGACGCAAAGAAATCTTTCCTAGATCCATGGCTTCGCCCGTAAAAATTACGACTAAAGAATAAGGTTCATATCCCGTAGCTTCTATCCATAATCCCAAACGCCCTGGCTCGAGTTCACTGAAAGAGAAAAATCCCTCCAAGTTGGTACTGCTGGCCTTGTCCCCAATCTTAATAATTGCATTAGTAATGGGAGATTGAGTGATTTCGTCAACGATAATGCCTTTCAATTGTATTTGTTGAGCCTCGAGAGAAAGCAGCCCTAATCCTATGCAAAAGGTAAGTATGAGTCTTTTCATTCTTAATTTAATTTTCGGATTTTTTCCCTATTAAAAAATTTGGGGCTACAAAGGAACAAAAAATTAATGAATTATAGGTTAAGGGCAGATGTAATTTTAGAAGTCAATTTTCATAATTTGCTACATAATAAGCTTGCTTAACTCTGTATATTCAACTTATTGTGTTGACCTCAACATTTTAACCCCCCAAATAGAAGCAATGAGTTTTGTCTTGATAGAAATGCATTAATCTATCAATAAAATTATTGGTATTTTTGGCGCAAATTATTATCATAGCAAATGCGTAAGATCTTTATTGTTATTCAAGCTTTTATTTTTTTCATTTTTATTGGGATAATTTCATCGCCTGCTCAACAAAACGAAAGGAAGCAAAAAGCGGTGTGTATAGCCTTCTACAATGTAGAAAATCTTTTTGATACTATTGATGATCCGTTTACAGACGATGAAGAATTTTTACCCGAAGGGGTTAATCAATGGAATTCATCAAAATACTTGGTAAAATTGAATCGTCTTGCTGAAGTAATTTCTCATATTGGAGATGATTATGTAAATGGTGGTCCTGCAATATTGGGATTATCGGAGATTGAAAATCGTCGTGTGCTCGAAGATTTAATTAAAATGCCAGAGCTTTCGAAGCAGGGTTATGCCATTGTTCATTTCGATTCACCCGATAATAGAGGAGTTGATGTGGCTCTATTATACAAATATCATATTTTTAAAGTAAGTTCGGCGCGCACATTTCCCTTGAAGATGCCCAACAGGCCCGATTTCGATACCCGTGATCAATTGGTTGTTTCTGGAACAATAGATGGGGAGATGTTACATTTTATCGTAAATCACTGGCCTTCAAGGTTTCAGGGTCCTGAATACAGAGCTGCTGCCGCCTCTTTAACGCGTCGACTGGTCGATTCACTCCAAAACTTATATCCACAAGCTAAGGTCATTGTTATGGGTGATTTGAACGATGATCCCACAGATCCCAGTGTTTCAATAATTTTGAATGCAAAAGGAGAAAAAAAGGAAGTACATCCTGGCGATTTGTATAATCCTATGTGGAAATTGTTCAAGAATGGAGTAGGATCCCTGGCGTATCGCGATAACTGGAATCTGTTCGATCAAATCATTCTAACTTATCCCTTGATAAATCAGGAAAATAATGGTTTTAAATTTTATACGGCTCGAGTTTTCAATAAAAAATTTCTTTTCAATAAAGAAGGACAGTATAAGGGCTATCCTTTTCGCACTTTTGCCGGTGGTGCTTATCAGGGTGGTTATTCCGATCATTTGCCGGTTTATGTTATCTTGGTCAAAGAATAAAAATCCTCAATTTAATATTCATTTCTAATGTTGTATCATTTCTCTCTAAAAACCTTATCTGTCAAAATTTTCATATTCCTCTTTTTCCAAATATTTTCTATTGCTGTTTTTGCGCAACAAGACAGTATTAACTTTATTCATGCTGTACCTGTAGATATTCAATCCAATAGCATTATCGTCGAATGGCAAACTCCTGAAGAAGTTTTATCAGGGGTTTATTACACAATGGAGGGCAAGAATAGTTCGAATTTCATGGTTGCATCGGCACCAGTACGGAATCATACTTACCATATTCCAGCGTCTTATCCTTCTCAGCTGATATATGTTCTTCCTTTTCAATTCATTGGAAGCGACACGCTTTGGGGTGATACACTGGTACTGATGTCGAGATCGGCATCTTCAGGAAAGATAAGGGTTTATTTTACTCGTCCTGTTGATCCTAATGTAGCCACTGGTCCTCAAGCCATATATCTGCCTGGCACTGCTGCCGACACTGTAATCAAACTCATACATCAAGCCAAAAAAAGTATAGACTTGGCTATTTACAACATGAATATCGATGGCATTGCCTATGCTTTGAATCAGGCAAAAGAACGTGGTGTCAGGGTGAGAGTTATTTACGATGGTAGCACCACCAACAGTTCAATATATGTGCTTCAAGGCGTACCCATGCTTGCCAGCCCTACTTCATCGTCTTATGGCATTATGCATAATAAATTCATGGTCATCGATTGCGATACCGACAATCCTAATGATGCAATTCTTTTTACGGGGAGTATGAATTTTACTTCTACTCAGGTTACTAAGGATGCCAACAATATTTTGATTATTCAGGATAAAAGTTTGGCACTCGCTTATCGTATTGAGTTCGAGGAAATGTGGGGAGGCTCGGGCAGCCAGCCCAATTCATCTGCCTCACGTTTTGGCCCTTATAAGAAAAACAATACGCCTCATTATTTTAATGTGGGTGGAATACCCATCGAAAGTTGGTTCAGCCCTTCAGATGGAGTTAATTCGAAAATCCTTGCAGCTATTAACAGCTCTAATACGAGTTTATTTATTCCTACCAATTTAATTACGCGTGATGATCTTGCCAATGCTATCGCAAAGAGAAGACAAAATGAAGTGCTTTGTCGGGTGGTGGTAGATAATGATGCTTCTTGCTCCGATCAAGTAGTGGCGATACTTACAGAAGCTTTGGGAACTAATTTTAGAGAAACCACCGAAAGCGGTATTCTTCATCATAAAGTTTTGATTGCCGATGCCCTGCAAACTGACTCCAATCCGGTGGTACTCACTGGTTCGCATAACTGGAGCAACAATGCCGAAACCAGAAACGACGAAAATACGCTTATCCTTTATGATGCCGATATAGCCAATCTTTATTACCAGGAATTTTCTCAGCGTTTTAAACAGTCGAGAGCCATAGCGCCAAACCCTGTGCTCGATTTAGGACCCGACATCAGCGTATGTGCGGGCCAAAAAGTGTTATTGGATGCAGGGACTGGATTTTCTTCTTATTCATGGTCGAATGGGAGCACAGCCAGCCAGATAATTGTTGATACTTCAGGAATAGGCCTGGGAAACATTACTGTAAGCTGCACCGTTAATAATGTCTATGGTACTCAAACCGATCAAATAACTATTACCTTTTTTGCATGTACAGGTATAGAAGATAATTACACGAAAAATCATCTTTTAATTTATCCCAATCCTTGTCGGGAATTTTTCAGGATACAGTTGCCGCCTGATGCAAAACCACAATTTATTGAAATTTACAACATTCAAGGACAAATGGTGATGCAGCAAACCACTCGACTCGTTGGGAATTTTTTAGAAATAAATGTTAGTGAGCTGAATCCCGGAATTTATATAGTAAGAGTGCTGGCTGGTAATAAAGTTTATGTAGTTCGCCTGTTGAAACAGTAACCATCCAAGAAGATAGAATATTGTGTGAATGTATTGGAATAAGGGAGAAAAATTATAACTTGCAGATGAAGAGCCTCTTTAAAATCTTAAATAAAATTTGGAGTCCAATCATTTGCAAATCTGATTCAAAAACTTGCATTTAAGTGAGATTACTGAATTAACAATTCAATTGAACATTTATCATTTCATGAATTGAGAATGATAGGTAAAATGGGAGTACGGAAAAGAATTGAATTATTCTTCTTAGATACAAGCAATAAGACACAGATTCTTAGAGATCAATATCGAAATGCCCTACCGTAAATGGCCTGTTAGGTAAACGACAGTAAATTACTGAATCTATGCGGTTTGTAGTATAATTAGTGTAAGTTTTAAATGTTTTTATCCACCCATAATGATAGCCATCCTCCTTTTGAACTCTTATTCCAAGATAATCCAACTTTTGATTTATCCATGATGCATACAAAGTAGTCCAACACCACTTCGGAACATTACGCATATCTTCGCAATTTTTTATCAACCATAATTCTGGAAGCAATAATGATTGATAAAAAACCATTATGTCATTATTAGAGTGTATTCCAAAATAAACAAGGATATCTTTTATACCATCTAAATCCACATCTAAATAAGCAGTGTCAGACCACCAGTGAAGATAATTGCCACATTGAATTTGCAAAGGAGGGGAAGAAGCCTGAATAATGAAGTTAGTGTCGAGAGGAGGAGGTGGAGCCCATGGATCTTCATCCTTGTTGCACGAGAAGATGAAGAGAACGAAGAAACTCAAACCTATGGCTTTCATAATCTGATTAAATGCTCTCTTTGTCTTTATTAACTTGATGGTTAACATGATTTTTAAGTTTAAGTTTACTAATTTTTGTTTTACTCGTTAAAACCGGCATAAGCCGTCGTAAGATGTAGTGGGAGGAAAGTCGTTGTAATGGGGCTGATAATTTTTATGGCGGTTTTCGAATCCAAATGTCAGCCTTTACATTTATCCGCCTTTATTTAAGGAGGATCTTTCAG
>DIEY01000045.1:69183-85675 GCA_002418865.1 Bacteroidales bacterium UBA5762
CTGTTATCCATTATGTTATAGATCTGTTGCATTTTTTGTTTCTTTCTTGGGGTATTCTAATCTATAAATTCATCATTTTTTTTGTCAAAAGGTAAGCCTTTTACCGATATAATTTTCGACAAAGTTAAAGATAGTTTTTCAATTTGTCAAGGTTTTTATAAAAAATTAAAATAATTTTTGAACAGCCTTTCATTCCGAAGTCTTGCCGTCTCAAAGACTCCCTGTCTCACACCCTCAAAGTCTCTTTTTAATAGTTTAAAGGTTATAAAAGTGACTTTTCGGGCTTGGAAGCTTAGCCGGAGATGAATAGTTTCATGTTGTATAACCAGCTTCACGGTATAACCAAACATACTGTTTGTTTTAACAATTTCATTTTTTGCAAGGGAAATACTCGTTGATGCTAAATTTTTTAGAATAAAGAGGGGTGTTTGTACTTTTGCAATGCCAACTTAAAGGGCTTAGAGATGAGAAAAGATGGTAAATTTTCGGCTTTTGTATATTTAATGATGATGCTGGCTATGGTTTTCTGGGGTATGTCGTACGTATGGACGGCCATGGTGTTTCAATATTTAAATCCTATTACGACTATTTTTATTCGATTGGTGATTAGTAGTGCTTTGCTTTTTTCTATATTCGGACTTACTCATCAGTTGCAGCCCGTTCAAAAGAAAGATTACAAGTTATTTCTCTTTGCAGCGCTTTTCGAACCTTTTTTATATTTCTTGGGTGAAGGATATGGAGTGAAGTATTCCACTCCGACCATAAGTGCTATTATTATTTCTACCATTCCTATTTTTTCGGCCCTTGCGGCTTCTATTTTTTTGAAAGAAGTTTTAAAACCACTGCAGATTTTTGGATTCTTTCTTTCGTTTGGTGGAATTATCTTCATGTTGTTAGGTCCCAGCTTTTCATTCCAATTCAACCCAATTGGAATAGTTAGTTTATTTTTTGCTGTTGCAACAGCGGTGGTTTATGCTGTATTATTGAAACGATTGACCATACATTATTCTCCTTTCACTATTGTAACCTGGTTAAACATCATTGGCGCATTATATTTTCTCCCACTGGTTTTGGTAATCGAACCCGGCCAACTCATTTTGCTTCGTTTCGAGTGGGGATTATGGTACCCACTGATCATGCTTGCTGTTTTTGCATCTTCACTTGCCTTCATCTTTTTTACTTTTGGTATGCACCATCTTGGCGTAAGCCGCACAAGTATCTTTACGAATTTTATCCCAGTATTTACAGCGGTATTTTCTTATTTCAAGATTCACGAAAAATTGACGGTTAATACTTTGGTAGGAATGTTAATGGTAATTGCAGGTGTGATTATTACGCAAAAAAATGTTAGAACAAAAATGCTGCAAGCATAGCCAAAGATTACGACTGAGCGAAAGATTGTTTGTAAGCTGGATTATTTTATCTAATTTTGCCGCACTTCTTAAGGCGGGGTAGCTCAGGTGGTTAGAGCGTCGGATTCATAACCCGGAGGTCACGAGTTCAAATCTCGTCCCCGCTACTAAAAAGCCCTGCATACAATGTGGGGCTTTGATATTTAATATATCCGTCGTATATATTTCTAAAAATTTCCTTCTAAATTTCAACCTTTACCCACTTGCAATTCTTTTGATTGTTCATAGTAGTGGTAAAATCTAAATGGAAGATATATCTTCTTAGTCCTTAGGAAATATCTTCATCGTCAAAATGGTAAAATCGACAGGGAATTATCTGTAGAAAACTTTTAGTTTATTAGTGGATAGATGATGCAGTGCTTGTTAATATTCGAAAGGGCTGACAAAATCTTTGAAGAATGGTGAAAGCTTGTCTTTATCGGAAAGTATGGGTGGTTCCGTTAATTGCCAATCAATGTTTAGATAGGGATCATTCCAGCGAAGAGCCTGTTCAGATTCCTTGTTATAGAAATGAGTGCATTTATAGAAAAATAGGGTATCGTCTTCCAAAGTTCGAAAACCATGAGCCATTCCTTCGGGAATCCAATACATAAATTTATTGCTTTCGCTCAGTACTATTGAATCCCATTGACCAAAAGTAGGAGATCCTTTTCGCAGGTCAACCGCGACATCCAAAACCGAACCCTTCATCACCCTGACCAGTTTCCCCTGGGCAAAAGGAGGTTTTTGAAAATGCAAACCACGTATTACATTTTTCTGCGACTTGGATTCATTATCCTGTACAAATATCGCATCTATCCCCAATCTCTGAAATTTATCCTGATTGTATGATTCGAAGAAATAACCTCTTTCATCTTCAAATACATCAGGCTTTACAATCAATAATCCTGGTATCTTGGTTTCGATAATCTTCATTTCGATTGAATTTCTGCGAAATTACTGAATTCTTCTAAAATTCTTTCGAGAGTCGGGAGTTTATTGCTAATTTCTTTTGCTGGATCAAAGGCCACTTTTTTGTATATAAAATTCAATAGATGTCGGTAACGGTTGTGGAAGATTTACAGGCCATCGTCAATATCATTATTAAGAATTTCCATTGACGATCAAAGGGTGTGTGTGATGCAATCGGCACGTTCTTTTGGCGTGCTAAACATGCGAAGGGAATAGAAAAAGCACTTTTTTTGTGTGTTATTTTTTTTATATTTGGATAATTTTATAGAATTTTGCGCTTAATTTCAAAAGACTTGAAATAAACTTAATTCAAACAACTTCATTTCATCCAGTCTATGAGTTATTTTTATCTTGTACCTTTGGCATCGCTTGTTGCGCTTGGCTTTGCCTATTATTTTTTTAAAAATATGAAGAGCCAAAGTGAGGGCACCGAGAAAATGAAAACAATCGCTCAATTCGTGCGAGAGGGAGCGATGGCATACCTTAAACAGCAATATAAGGTAGTTGCGATAGTTTTTGTAGTGTTGTCGGTGATTTTTGCCGTCATGGCTTATTTTGGTTTACAAAACAATTGGGTACCCTTTGCTTTTCTCACTGGTGGGTTTTTCTCGGGTTTAGCAGGCTTTTTGGGCATGAAAACAGCCACCTTTGCTTCGGCACGCACGGCAAATGCAGCTCGAACCTCGTTAAATAAAGGATTGCAGATTGCTTTTCGTTCGGGTGCTGTGATGGGACTGGTTGTTGTAGGGCTTGCCTTGCTCGATATTTCGCTTTGGTATCTTATTCTTGATCATTTTGTGGAAGGAGCCAATGAGGGGCATAAGTTGATTATGATCACCACTACCATGTTAACTTTCGGTATGGGAGCTTCGACACAAGCGCTATTTGCCCGCGTGGGTGGCGGCATTTACACTAAAGCGGCCGATGTAGGAGCCGACTTGGTTGGAAAAGTAGAAGCAGGCATACCAGAAGACGATCCTCGCAATCCGGCAACTATAGCCGATAACGTGGGCGATAACGTGGGTGATGTAGCCGGAATGGGCGCCGATCTTTACGAGTCGTATTGCGGTTCTATTCTTTCTACAGCCGCCCTGGGCGCCTCAGCCTTTATCGCAAATCCCCAAATGCAGCAGAAAGCTGTTTTTGCTCCTATGATTATTGCTGCTATTGGAGTATTCCTTTCGATATTGGGTATTTTTCTGGTGAGGACAAAAGAAGATGCATCCATAAAAACCTTAATGGCAGCGCTCAATAAAGGGATCAACATCAGCGCCTTTCTCATCGCCGTTCTTACTTTTGTCATTCTTTATTTGCTTGGATTTGAGAATTGGCTCGGTCTTTCTTTTTCTGTCATTGCTGGTTTGTTAGCCGGCATCGTCATTGGGAAAGGAACGGAGTATTTTACTTCACATGCATATAAACCGACTCAAAACATTGCGAAAAGCGCACAAACAGGACCGGCAACTGTGATTATTTCAGGCATTGGGTCGGGGATGATTTCAACGGTGATTCCCGTAGCATCCATTGTGATTGCTATTTTAATTGCTTATCTGAGTGCCATCGGTTTCGATGTGAAAAATATGCTCACTCCCGAAAATTTGGGTATGGGTTTATACGGGATTGCGATTGCAGCTGTTGGAATGCTTTCGACTTTAGGTATTACACTAGCTACGGATGCTTATGGACCAATAGCCGACAACGCTGGTGGAAATGCTGAAATGAGTGGTTTAGAGCCTGAAGTACGTCGACGTACCGATGCGCTCGATGCTTTGGGCAATACCACGGCCGCCACAGGAAAAGGTTTTGCCATCGGCTCGGCTGCACTTACTGCATTAGCCTTGCTGGCCTCATACATGGAAGAAATCCGTATCGGAATGTTACGCTTGGGTGACAAAATCATGGAATTAGCTAATGGCGATACGGTAGAAGTAGCAAAAGCAAGTTTCCTGGATTTTATGAACTATTTTCAGGTCACGCTCATGAATCCTAAAGTCATAGTTGGAATTTTTATCGGATCTATGATGGCTTTCTTGTTCTGCGGCTTAACGATGAACGCCGTGGGGCGAGCCGCTCAAAAGATGGTGGAAGAAGTTCGACGCCAGTTTCGTGAAATTAAGGGTATACTTACCGGCGAGGAAACTCCTGACTATGCTCGTTGCGTGGCAATTTCTACCAAAGGTGCACAGCATGAAATGTTGTTCCCTTCGTTACTGGCTATTGCAGTTCCCATTATTACTGGAATTCTGTTGGGTGTTGCCGGAGTCATGGGATTATTGGCAGGTGGATTGGGTTCGGGATTTGTTCTGGCCATATTTATGGCAAATTCGGGTGGAGCATGGGATAATGCAAAAAAATTTGTAGAAGAAGGCAATTTAGGAGGCAAGGGTAGCAGCGCTCACAAAGCAACGGTGGTTGGAGATACCGTTGGCGATCCTTTTAAAGATACTTCGGGTCCATCACTCAATATTTTGATCAAACTCATGAGTATGGTTTCCATCGTCATGGCTGGCCTTACCGTTTCGTGGAGTCTTTTGTAAGAAGTTAAAAATAGCTTAAATAGGGGGAAATGTCAGGGACATTACCTAGGTGACTGTCCCTAAACTTTGGTCACGAAATGCTTTTCCGAACTTTGAATTGCATCGGCAATAATGCTTTACTTTTCTATAGATTTTTTGATTATCGCTATACGTTCTTCCACTGTTCCATCTTTTTCTAAAAAAGTTCCGTCTTCATTTTTACCTTAAGTTCTTTCTATGAAAATGACTTTTTTAGCCAATTGTTCTTCGTCCAAGCTTTTTGAGGTCTTTTCTTTCCCTTTTGGCATAACCCGGCAAAAGAGCTGACTCACCATTTGGTATTTCGTTTTCTGTCATTATTTTTCTCCAAGAATTTTGGGGTTATTTTATTTGTGTCCTTGGAGATGAATATTGGTTTAACCATGAACGAACCTCATTTTAGCAGATTTAATTTCTGCATAAAGGTTTTTTAACTAAATAATAGTTTATCATTAATGTTTATCAGCAAAGAGTTTATTAAATCCTGATTTAATAAACTCATTATTAAGGCGAGCAATATGTGCAAGACTAATACCCTTGGGGCATTCTGCTTCGCAGGCACCAGTGTTTGTACAGGATCCAAAGCCCAAT
This sequence comes from Bacteroidales bacterium UBA5762, assembly GCA_002418865.1. Taxonomy (GTDB): domain Bacteria; phylum Bacteroidota; class Bacteroidia; order Bacteroidales; family TTA-H9; genus TTA-H9. Next base: position 74,693 of record DIEY01000045.1, read on the forward strand.
TCATCCATTTTCATTATCATGTTCCATGCACGTTGCAAGCTTTCAACTTTTCCTTGAGGTAAAAGAGCATATTGAGAAACTTTAGCAGCAACAAATAACATAGCCGATGAATTTTTACATGCGGCTACACAGGCACCACAACCAATGCAAGAAGCAGCTTCGAAGGCTTCCTCGGCTTTATGCGTTTTAATAGGATAAGTATTTGCCTCAGGTGCTGAGCCAACATCTGTGTTGATAAAACCACCTGCTTCCATAATCTTATCAAATGCACTTCGGTCAACAATAAGGTCCTTGATTACAGGAAAAGGTTTAGCACGCCATGGTTCAATCACAATGGTATCGCCATCTTTAAATGCTTTCATGTTCAGTTGACAGGTTGTGATTTCTTTTCCTGGTCCATGTGGTCTTCCATTTATTATCATTCCACAAGAGCCACAGATACCTTCTCTACAATCATGATCAAATGCTACCGGGTCTTCATTTTCGGCAATGAGTTTTTCATTTAACGCATCTAACATTTCAAGAAAGGTCATGTCTTGTGAGGCATCATCAAGAATATAAGTTTTAAAAGCACCTTTTTCTTTAGGGCTATTTTGTCTCCATATTTTTAGTGTAAGTTTCATATTATTAAATATTAAAACAATGTAAAAATTTTTGATTTATAGGCTCAATTTAAAGAAATTGATTTAAATTTTTTTAATATGGCAATCATTATAGGTTTTGTGAAGTATCTTTGTGATTTCTTAATTTTGCTTAACCACAAGTGGCACAAAGAATCCTCAAAGTCCACAAAATAATAATCTATTAAACTTCTCATATTTAAGGAAATAAAACTTTCTATCAACATTTATTTTCAACGGAACCAGTTTATTTATAACTACGTTGAGTTGGTTTCACAAATTCATATTTTAATTCTTCTTTATGCAGAATAGGTTCTTTATCCTCACCAGTATATTCCCAGGCAGCCACATACATAAATTCCTCATCATTACGAAGTGGTTCGCCATCTTCGGTTTGATATTCTTCACGGAAATGTGCTCCACATGATTCTTTTCTATTTAACGCATCATGTAATATAAGTCTTGCCATTTCAAAAGAATCAGCTACACGCAAAGCCCTTTCAAGAGTTTGGTTAATATTATGTTTAGAACCAGTAATTTTTAAGTCTTTGTAAAATTGTTCTTCAAGCTCTGACACTTCTTTCAGACCTTGTTTTAATCCCTGTTCATTTCTAACCATTCCTGCATAATTCCACATTATTTTACCTAATTCTTTATGAAAAGTCAAGGGTGTAGTTTTACCTTTAATATTCATCAATCTATCAATTCTATCCATCACCTCTTTTTCAGATTTTTGAAATTCAGGATCATCAAGGGATAAAGGTTTAATATTGATTTTATCTGCAAGATAATCACTAATGGTATAGGGCAGAATAAAATATCCATCCGTACAGCCTTGCAATAGTGAAGAAGCGCCAAGTCGGTTAGCACCATGGTCTGAGAAGTTGGCTTCACCAATAGCAAATAAACCAGGAATGGTTGTCATAAGATTATAGTCAACCCAGAGACCTCCCATTGTGTAATGGCCAGCAGGATAAATTTTCATAGGTTGTTCGTAAGGATTTTCGCCTGTGATTTTTTGATAGAGATCAAATAAATTTCCATATTTTGATTTAATCGCTTTAATGCCTTGTTCTTTTATGGCATCAGAGAAATCAAGATAAACGGCATAACCAGTGCTACCTACTCCATATCCAGCATCGCAACGTTCTTTTATTGCACGAGAAGAAACATCACGTGGAACCAAATTTCCATACGCAGGATACCTACGTTCTAAAAAGTAATCTCTTTCGTTAATAGGAATATCCAGAGGATTTCGTTTATCACCTTTTTCTTTTGGCACCCATACTCTACCATCATTCCGTAAGGATTCTGACATTAAAGTAAGTTTTGATTGGTATGGATTTAATTGTGGAATACTGGTAGGGTGAATCTGAATAAAACTAGGATTAGCAAGGAATGCGCCTTTTTTATAGGCTGTATAAGCTGCCGATCCACTTGAATTAACAGCAAGGGTAGAAAGAAAATAGATGGTCCCATATCCACCAGTAGCAAGCACAACAGCATGAGCAGAATATTTTTCAATATTTCCATTTAATAGGTTTCTGCAAATAATACCCTGAGCCCTTCCATCTTTTACGACAATATCCAGCATTTGTCTGCGGGGATACATAGTAACATTTCCTTTAGCAATTTGTCTTTTTAGAGAGGCATAAGTTCCAAGCAATACTTGTTGTCCTGTTTGTCCTTGTGCGTAAAAAGTTCTGGATACTTGTACTCCACCAAATGAACGAGTTGCCAGTGTTCCACCATATTCTCGAGCAAAAGGAACACCTTGGGCTGTAAGTTGGTCAATAACATTATTACTTAATTCAGCACAACGATATACATTTGCTTCTCTTGCTCTAAAATCACCCCCTTTTATCATATCATAAAACAATCTGTAATCGGAATCATTATCATTACGATAATTTTTAGCTGCATTGATGCCTCCCTGAGCAGCAACAGAATGTGCTCTTCGTGCGCTATCTTGATAACAGAATGATTTGACTTTATATCCCAGTTCCCCAAGACTAGCAGCAGCAGAAGCACCAGCAATGCCAGTGCCAACTACAATGATCTCTATCTTTTTCTTGTTAGCAGGGCTTACTAATTTTAGCGAATTTTTGTGATTTGTCCATTTATCTGCAAGTGGACCTTCTGGGATTTTTGAATTTAATTCAATCATAATGAAATTTTGTTAGGTTAAATTATTGACTTTATAAAAACAAAAAGTGGGATAAAAGCAAAACCACCACCTAAAATAACACTGATAATTACGCCAATTACATTTAGGATTTTACGCCATTTGCGATTGCTCCATCCTAATGTTTGGAATGCCGACCAAACACCATGATAAAGATGCAAACCTAAAGCAACAGCGCCTATAACATAAATCAATACATACCACCATGTTGTAAATCTTGTTGTAACGAGTGCATAAACATTTTTAATTTCGCTACTGAGTATTGTTGGCTGCTCAAGCAATGGACTACCAGTATATCTTATTTTCCAAAAGAAATTGATAAGATGAATAACAAGGAAAGTGAGAATTACTGTACCTAAAATATACATATTCCTTGATTGCCAATTTGTTGAAGCACATGTGTCATATTTTTTATATCTTCTCAATCCTGGATAATTAATATCTCGCTTCAACTGATTTTGTAAAGTAATAAGAGATGCGAATAAAATATGCAAAATAACTCCTATGGCAAGGATTGGTTCAATAATTTTAATAATGGGATTTGTCGCCATAAAATGTGCAGCCTTATTAAACAATGCACCAGTGTCATCAATTATGATCATTGAATTGACAGTAAGATGCACAATGAGAAATAGTATCAGGAACATTCCTGTGACACTCATTACAAATTTTTTCCCAATAGATGATACAAAAAAGTTGCTCATAGTTAAAATTTAATAAAATTAAATTAATTTTTTGATTTTCATTCTTTTTCTGCTCTCAACAGGTAAGTCATTGCCTTTATAATTATCAAATGCAACAAAAGGCATATTATTCATTTCAATTTTACGAACTGCTTCGGCACCAAGCTCAGAATTAGCAATATCTTTTGGCTTAATGATACATTCTGATATCAATCCCACAGCATCTCCATTTGTAATAAAGTGAATAGCTTTATTTTTGTTTTGATGTTCAATTACCTGTGTAAATCTGCTGCCTCCTCCGATCATTCCTTTGTTTCTTGATTTCAATACATATTCAACATCAGAATCCATCTTCTCCCTTGCAGTAATATTAGCAGAGCCATTCATCCGACTTGGTTTTTCCGGCTTAGAAGCGAAATAATACACTACATCCTGTTTTTTGTTTCTGCTTGCTTTTAATAATCCAAATCCTTTGAATGCTGAGATGGATGTATTAAAATGATTTTTCTGCGTCGCGACTATTCGTCTAAGCGATTTTGAAAAAGAAGCATTACGCTTTATCAATTTGTAATATTCCTCTATTTCCCTCCGATTATTATAGATGGTAGTGATTTGTTTGTAAGATAAATTTAAATCGATAGGAGCCAAATTGGAGGCAACGATATCATTTTCGTTTTTGAAGACTTGGCAAGTGATAAGCAGTGCAGAATTGAGCTGCTTTATGTAAACCACCGCAATGCGCCCCCCTGGCTTGATGGACGTGAGGCTTGTATAATGACCCTTCATTATTAACTCATTCTCATCTAGGTAGGGCTTGGCTTCTTTGTTTTTATCCATTATTAGCACGGCATCTTTGCTTTGTGTCTGAGGGCAAATGGGCTTTGCACTTTTGTAAAAATATTTTTTATTCATATAGCCGTTCGCTAAAAGACCAGTGAAATCGCCATGACTAATAGTTCCATCCATCATGGAAGATAATCCTGTATAAGTAACTTGTCCCTGATTCATTATCAGCGATTCACAATATAGTTCGGATGGATTATCAATATTCATATCACAAAAGTAACATTAATTTTTTTATAAGCAAAAAGTTGCATTTATTAATTTGAATTTAGCAATCAAATAATCCTTCGGCTAATAATCCTTTTGTAATGCGTAAGAAGAAATAAGGCAAAAGTTATTGATGATGAGGAGGATTTTCAAACTATTGCTCATGTATGGGTTTTTGTAAAAAGGAAAGAAAAATCACTGCGTCGAAGAAGGAAAGCCCTCCAGGTATAGCCTGACATTTTTCTAAAAAGATAGATTTGGCAGGCCAAGGAAGAAAGATAAGAAAATGAAGTTACTAATCCAGCAGCCATGAGCCCGTATTTTGGAATAAATAGGTAACCAGTAGCAATTAAAGTAATTAAACCTATTCCTGAGCCAATAATGTTGTAATGAGGTTTTCCGGTTCCTGAAAATAAATGGCTAAAGATCATTCCAGAAGCTATGGCCAAAATTCCAGGAGAAAGGGTAAGAATTATCCACTTGATGTCGGGGAAACCTTTGCCTAATAAAAATTCGAAAAATCCAGCCGGAAGAAGTAGCAATATGAGGATGCCTGCAAGAGTAATAAGAAAACTCAATTTAAAAAGAGCTACTGCCATGCGATACGACTTTTGTTCGTCGGTTTCATTTGAAATTCTTGAGTATTCTACCAATGCTATACTTTTGGCAGCAAGCCATATTCCTTCCGAGAGTTTTACTCCTGCATCGAAGCGTCCTAAAGTGCCTGCTCCAAAAAATTTTTTCAATAAAAAATAACTAAAGCGATAATTCAGGGTTTGCAGTAAACCCGCTATCTGTATAGAACCACCTAAACGCACGATTTCCTTAATTAAAGAGGTTAATCCCTCGATTGCAGTTATCTTCAATGAAGGAAAAATCATGATATAAGTAAGTAGAAAGCAAGCCCCGAAAGCCAGATATAAGGAATAAACGAAGCCATCCACTGTTCGTTCATTCGCTATAAAAAAGAAATAGAACAAACCCAGTGCATTTAATATGGATTGCAACAGGCTGCTCCAATTGTATGCTTTTACTCTTTCATGGCCCAGCAGTAACATTTGCTGAATATTGATGAGTGAGGCCAATAGGGATAGAAAAAGTACATTATAAACATGTTCGGCTGGAATAGTTCTGGTTAAGGACATAATTACAGTTCCAATGGACGCTGAAATAAGCGCCCAAAGCGCCGACAACAAGTAAAGGTGAAAATTGTCATATCGCGAGGCCAAATAAACCAAGGCAGAACCTCCAATCACATTACTTATATTCTGAATAATAGCAATACCCACTACTATCAAGGAGATGATGCCTAAACCTTGAGGACCCAATACCCTGGCATTCATACTTAGGATAACAAGGCTGGCAAGAGCAATAATAAGCCTCGCTAAGGTTGTCCCTGCAATCTTTTTTAACATCCATCCATTGGCTTTAAGTGGCAAATATAAATCAGATAATCGAGTCATCTTGATGAGCTCAATCATCGAAGATGGCTTTAATGTTTAAAGAGTAAATTTGCCAAAAAATCTGACTGCCATAAAACATGTTCAATTATTATGATGTTTAAGTTTATAATTTTTGAAATATCTAAAATTACAAAAATACGTTCGATGTTCAGGTTATATAATTTGACACTTGTGTTGAGCCTGTTGGTTTCATTTCAACTTATGGCTCAGAATGAGGATATGAGTTTCCCCGTTAGAACACAGTATTACAATCCACCTATACATATTCGCAAACTTCCATCTACCTTAAGCGAAACTTCTGGCTTGATTTACTATAATGGCTTATTTTGGACTCACAACGACAGCGGTGGTGAGCCCGAAATCTACGGAATAGATACTTTAAAAGGAAAGATCGTCCAAACTATTCATCTGAATGCTACCAACATAGACTGGGAAGACATTGCCCAAGATGATGACTATATTTTTATTGGCGATTTTGGAAATAACATGGGCACCCGCAACGATTTATGCATCTACAGAATTGAAAAAAAACAAATACCTCTCCAAGGCGATGTAAGTCTTACACCCGAAGTGATTCGTTTTAAATGGGATAAATCTGCTGAGATGAGTTTCTCAAACCGTAAAACAAATTTTGATTGTGAAGCCATGTTTTGTTTGCATGATCGTTTGATACTTCTTACGAAAAATTGGGGCAATCAGCGAACTTCGATTTACTCTCTGCCCAAAGTCCCAGGGGATTATTCACCGATATTTTTGCTCGATTTCAATGCCGATGGAATGATTACAGGAGCTGATTTTCTCGAAATTGATGAAACCTTGGCCCTGAGTGGATATAAAAATTATGTTCCTTTTGTGTGGCTTATTAAAAATTTTCAAACCATCGATACCAAAGGATGGACTGCTCTTAGGCTGGAGCTTGACGACAGGGCGGCTTCTCAAACCGAAGGTATTTGTTTTGGCCCTGGTAAATCTCTTTATCTCTCGAGCGAAGCTACAGCCTTTTATCCTGCTTTAATTTTTAAACTCGATTATCCTTCTCTCTCTTCTCATCTGCCCCTCAGAGGTGAAGATATATTCTCTTACCAATATGCCTTCGATAATGATCAACTTAGGATAATGACTTCTTGTAAGAAAATTAAAAATTATAAAGTTCAGATTTTTGACAATAAGGGAAACCTTTTAAAAGAATGGAAGATGAAATGTACGGGGAATGCCGATATCAATGTTTGGTCTATTCAGGAATCGAGCAAAAAACTGATTCTCAGGATAAAAGGAGATAAATATGAAGTAACTTCCGTTCTTGATGCTGATTTTTTACGATAGGAATTTATGAATGAAGATTTACTCGATAAAGGCATTGAGCTTCCTATCATGGAAGAGTTTTACACCTTGCAGGGCGAAGGCATTCAAACTGGGCGGGCAGCTTATTTTGTTCGATTAGGTGGTTGTGATATAGCCTGCGAATGGTGCGACACTAAAGAAAGCTGGAATTCTAACCTTTTCCCACCAAAAAATGTGGACGATTTGCTATTACGTATAATGGCTGCAAAGCCTCAGTCGGTTGTGGTTACTGGAGGAGAACCCTTAAACTGGAATCTCGATTATCTCTGCCAGAAATTAAAAGAAAATAATATTCGTACTTTTCTTGAAACCTCCGGATCGCAGCCACTCTCAGGCTTATGGGACTGGATATGCGTTTCACCTAAAAAAAGTTCTCCTCCACTCGATGATCTACTTGATAAAGCCGACGAATTGAAAGTCATTGTTCATGATCAGACCGATTTTACCTGGGCCGAAGAAAATGCCTCAAAAGTTCGGCCAGATTGTTATTTGCTACTTCAGCCCGAATGGAGCCAGCGTCTACAAATAACACCTGTCATCATTGATTATATCAAGAAATTTCCACAATGGCGACTAAGCCTTCAAGCACATAAATTTCTCAAAATCCCTTAAAACATTTTTATCAATAAATTTTTAATCTTATTATCATAAAGACCTTCAACATTGATTCTTACTGTTTGGTTTCAGGAAATATTGAGGTATGGTTAGATTTTATCGCAAAAGGTATTTTGAGGGAAATGCTCAAGTTTCGACCTGGATCATAAAAATTTAAGGTCTTTAATGTAGAGAGATGATCCACATATTTTTTATCGAAGATATTATTTAATTTTATTCCTATCATGATGCTTTGATGGGAAAAGGAGATTTCGGCATCAAGGCCTAAATTGAAGATAGTATATCCCGGAGTTGGAGTTTCTTCTAGCGCAGGTTTGTTTTGAGCAAATGCAGTTATGGCTGAGATGCTAAATGAAGGATTTGTAAAGAATGCAAGTTTTTTCTTTTCGAAATTTAATTCATATTTAAGCTTGTTGGCCGGAATAAAGGGCAAATAATCTCCATTATATTTTTTCCCTACAACCGTTGAGAATGCTACTTCTGCTTGCAAATACGGAATAGATTTGGAATGGAATTTAATTCCTGCTTCACCTCCATATAAGGTGGCATCGGCTTGCAAATAATGATAAATGCGTATCCCTGAAGTCGTGCTATCGCGAGTTGGCGAAATAAATATATAATGCCGTATTTTGTTATAAAATCCTGCTAAATCAAAAGTTACAAATTCTCCATGATAGTGTAAACTTGCGTCTACTGCATAAGAATTCTCGGGAGCTAAATTTGGATCACCAAGCTCGTAACGTGTTTCGTGCTGTCCTTTCGATGTTAGTTCGGCTAAATTGGGTGTGCGATAAGCTAATGCAAAATTGGCCCGTAGCAGGAGTTGATTTGAAACATTATAAGTAGCACCTAAAGAACCACTCATGCTGTTATAATCCCTATTCAACGCTGGTCGGTAGGCAGCCGTATCTGATTCCACTCCAATAGCTTTAGTTGCAATGGTTTTATAGTCATAACGCAATCCAGTCTGGATTTTTAGTTGTTTAAAAAAGGTGTGTTGAAGTAAAGCAAACCCGGAGTAATTATTCATACGAGCATTGGGAAGGAGTTTGGTTTCTCTATCATTAAGATTTGTATTTTGTTGATGGATACCCTGAAACCCAATAATATATTCCGAATTTTTACTAGAGGGTAAATAGAGTTTGGTTTCGTACGTCATTGTGGCAAGAGTCATCTGAATTTCATACTCGTTTTCTTTTCCAAAATGAATAAGCTCGGTATTTTGATATGAAATATTAGCATCGAGCTTTATGTTGGAAAAATAATATTTGTTTTGAAAAGTTAACAGATGAGTATTGAATTGTTGGTAAAAAATACGGCAATGGCGTCCTCTTTGGTTAATTTCCTCTACGGCTTCATCTTCTACCAAACCCAGATTCTGGTGATGATAGGTATAATATATATTTGACAATCCTTTTGTTCCGGAGAATCCAAAATTCATTTTTAGTGATAATTCATCGAAACGTGAATTGGGCACGAAATCACCTCCTCCTTGTAAATAATCTGCATTGGACTTATGGCCAAATCGAAAACCACCGAAAAATTTTTCGGTGGATCCTTTTATGCCTAAATTGTTGACTATACCCAACGAATTTGAAAACATTTGCAAGTTATAGTCTCCGATCGTACTATTTAGTGGAGCCGGTTTTTCGCTGATAAAATTCAATACGCCACCAATCGCATCAGAACCATAAAGAAGTGAGGCAGGGCCTTTAATGATTTCAATATTATCTATTCCAAATTCATCTATTCCTAACGGATGGTGATCTGAATACTGGTAATTTTCGAAACGAACGCCATTATTTAAAACCAATACATCATTCATCGAAAGTCCTCTTATAACCGGTTTTGCAACACCTGGTCCTTTGGCTATCATATCCACTCCCGGCACTCGTGTTATAGCTTCCATCAGGTTTGGTGTTCCTGATAAAAATATTTCTCTGTCTTTTAAAATATCTATCTTTACAGCATTCTGATGCTGTGAGCTTACATATCCTCCCGATATAACCACTTCTTGCGATTGTATGTAAGCAACTGACAGATTTACATTTAAAACATTCTCTTGAGACGTTATATTTATACTTTGAATAACAGTGTTATAGCCTACAAATGAAAATTGAATCTTGATGAGACCATTTGGTACATTGTTTATTATATATTTACCATTTTCATCGGTTATGCTACCCTTGTTAAGTTCGGGTAAAAACACAGTAGCACCTGCTAAAGGTTGATTTTTATCATCGCTGACCTTACCGATAATCCAATTTTGAGCATTTACTTTTAAAGAAAGAAATAGCACAAAGAAAATGAAAATAATATTTTTCATTTTATTTATAATTTTAGTTTTAAAAAATTAATTTATACCCCCCTCAATAATCTCGAGGATATTAGTAAAGATTTGATAAATAATTAATTAACATAAACCGGGGGGCCGCGTACTAAAAATGAAAATCTGGAATTGTTCTCGTAATACTCAATCACATAAGTGTCGTGAATCAACTCATGACACTTAATTTTCTGCTGTGTTACTATTGTATTTGTTAGTCGAAGTAATGAGAATTCGAATTTTAATATCGGACAATCTTTTTGAAATTCCTTATATTGTAATTGATTCCCAATGGAGAAATGTTGGTAATGATGATGAAAGAATCCATCCCCCCATTTGATTATCATTGGTGTAAAAAAAATAATCACCAATATAATACTCAGGGATTTACTATATTTTCTTTTGTTATTCACAATTTCATCTAGTCGATTATGTTCTCATTATTTTGGAAACAGTAGCTCAAGTTCAAGTAAATCTTACTCATTTTGGGGAATGTTTTTAAAACACGTGACAGAATATTTTGCAAAGCTATCGTTTTTCAGAAACATATCAATAATTGTCATTTGAAAAAATTTGGTATTTTTTACAAGGACAAGCAGATCTAAAAAACATTAGGCCATCTATAGTAAAAGTTGAAAATAAAAGTTTAAGACGTTGAGGGTTAAATATTTAAGTTCAGATGATAGCATATATAAATAGT
>DIEY01000057.1:0-2213 GCA_002418865.1 Bacteroidales bacterium UBA5762
TCTACAAGATTAGGGTAAGTTCACTGACTTTTTACATTCTGCAATATATGAATCTATTCTATTTTGATAACGCAATGAATTATAGGTAGTAACTTTATAAACCCATATTTCAACCTCACCGCGTTTATTATCTTTATAGGAAAGTTCTTGACTTATGTAATAGTCTGCACAAATATTCCCCCCAGATGCATCACATCCCTCTTCGTTTGAAATCTGCGCACCTGACACACCTGACGGTAAGTCATTCTCTTGTGTAATCAGACTGTCCAACTGCAAAGCGGAAAGTGGAGTGTGTGTTGGGGTTGGCATTGCAGTTTGAGTTTGTTCAATCGCTTTTTTTATTGCTTCCGGTGATGGTGAACAGCCCATAAGAACAAAACAAATCAATAATGAACAAATAGCCTTTTTCATTTTTCCCTCCAGCAGCATAAGCTGAATAAACTATTCCCTTATTTAAAAAGCTTTCAATAATTCTGGTTATCGAAACCAAACACAAATTTTATTTTTGGAATAAATCTGGTTGTTTACCATTTGATGTCGTGCCTTTATTTGCGCGCTTATAAGTTACATTCACCTGGTGGACTGGTGGCATATCGATTTTCTTGCCTTCCAACAGATCTTCTACCGTCAGTATCTGGAGCTTAGGGTGATTGCCCCATGGTGAACTATAAATCCCACCAGAGGCCGCCTCTGATTTCATTGGTTTAGTTGGCGCTTCCATAGTAATCAGAACTCCGATAGCAGCTTTTTCCCTGTCAATTACACCATGTAAGTCCCTTATGTGTGAAGCGTTGGTGCCGCCTGCCTTCACTGAGAAAATTACTTGTTTTGTTTCTCCTCCATCCTGTTCGTGGAAAAAAAGCCGACCGTCTATGCCTTTATCAGCACCCTTTTTACCGTCTGCAGGTCGAGCACCGACGAATCCTAAAATCCACCATTGGAACTGGTATGGATCAGTTCGAGCCAATTCTTTAGCATCTTCAAGCGAAGTGGGTTCGCCAATAATTTTGAAGTTTGGATCAGGCTCAAATATATCAATCAAGCGACGCTTCATAACGGTAATAGCCAAATGAGTGATATCAATTCCTATCCATTGACGATTTAGTTTTTGTGCTGCAATTATTGCCGTACCACAACCGCAGAAAGGATCAAGAACTATATCTCCAGGATCAGACGATGCCTGAATAATACGTTCTAGTAAAGCAAGTGGTTTTTGTGTAGGAAACCCGAGACGTTCGTTATCGTGTGATCCAAGAAACTCGATATCATCCCATAGATTCTGAATGGGCATTCCTCTCAGTTCATCTACATAACTCTTTCGACGTAGCCTTCCATTTTTATTAGATGGAAAATAGATCCTTCCTTCCTTATCCCATTGTTCCATTTTTTCTTTTGTTATCATCCAACCATTAGCAGGTGGTTTGTATCCTTTATATTCATAGATTAGATTTGGGCGGTAAGCAGGATTTGTCAGGCTAGTAGCTTGAAAAAGTCGTCCATCCTCATCCTGCATAGTAAAACTTGATTTTATATAGTCTTGATATTCCTTGCTGTCCTTATTGTATTGAGGATAGAACTCGGCTTCTTCACTTTTGCTATAAAAGAGGATGGTATCAGTGCAGTTACCAAATCTGTTTGATTCATGTACGGCACTGGAAAATCCATACCTTCTTTTCCAAGTAATTTCATTTCGAAAATTTACAGGTCCAAAAACCATATCCATTAGAATTTTGAGGTAATGGGATGCAGTTGGATCACAGTGAAGATAAATCGATCCTGAACTCTTCAATACACGTCGCAGTTCTATAAGACGAATGGACATCATGGATATATAAGCCATCATATCGTTATCGCCGAGCATGGAGCGCATGGAAATAACCGCCTGGCTTATTTTCTCCCCTCGTTCCGCAACTTCTTGATAAGCCAAGGCAGCCGATGCATCCCAATGCCAAGTATCCTCAAACGCTTGAAATTGAGCTTCTGATTGCTCTCCACTATGTTCCTTGAACAGCATGTTGTAAGTTGCTTTACTGTTAAATGGTGGATCCAGGTAAATTAGGTCAACACTTTCGTCCTTGATATACCTTCTGAGTATGTCTAAGTTATCCCCGTAATAAAGACTATTCTCCATGCTTCCTCCTCGTTGTTCGAGGGGTTAGCATGCCACATTTATTGGGATTAACCAGTGTCTTTTTCTTCCCCCGTTACGACCA
>DIEY01000057.1:2272-2558 GCA_002418865.1 Bacteroidales bacterium UBA5762
TCGCCTTACCCCGTATTATGCAATTATCAGATAGAAAGTATAACCGATGCTATAACGACTCTTGTGGGGGTAAATAATGAGAAACGGAACTTACTGGTGAGGCTTAATTATTATCTCCTCATCGACTCCTTCGCTCCGCTCCAGAGTGACTCGTCGACCTGGAGTGCTGAATAAGGAATCCTCGTCGACCCCTTCACACAATGCGTTCCGGGGTGCCGAATTAGGAACCCTCGTCGACTCATGAAAGACCACTTTAGGAATCCTCGTCGACCTCATAGAAAGACCA
>DIEY01000018.1 GCA_002418865.1 Bacteroidales bacterium UBA5762
CCTCCACACAAACACCTTCAGTAGAGGGAAATCCTCCCCAAATAATTAATGGTAATACCATCCAATCAAGTAGAAAAGGGGTTGAAAATTGCAGACTTAGCCAACCCGAGGTAAAGGCCTTAAAATAAAACCAACGATTATTAGCAAGGCCCGGATAAATATTTAAACAATCATAATCTGGTCCGGGTTCCCATTGAGTAAAATGTTCAATAGCCGCTGGATAAGAAAATGGCTCTCCACAAATAAAAGTGGCCTTGTAACAGGAATCATTCAAAATCTGACTATATAAGTTTTGTAATGAGAAAAATAGTATAAGTATTAAAAATAATTTTCTCATCTTCATCTTAGTCATAAAATCGAATGATTTTTTAAAATATTTCGACATTAATAAATAAGGATTTGTTTTGGGAAATAATTTTAATGAGTGAGTTTATGGCAAAACTACAACTTTCTGAAAATATTTTCTCAAGCTTTGAAGAAAACCAGAAAAGTTTTTTATCGAGATATATTTTTTTGATTTAGAATGTTTTATAAATATTTCGAGGTTTTTCATCCAAGATGGAATATTTTATTCAAAGGTAAGCATAAAAAGAGAACTATGGAAAGGTTTCGGCTAAATTTTTCGGAGGAAGCAAGCAAAAGTTTAAAAATAGAAATAGGGAGAATATAAAAAGCAATATTCATTCAAAATACAATTTCACTCTTCGTTTAAGGACCTTGCTAACATTCCTTTCCATTTCACTACCTTGACGCAAACAAGTATTTTAAAATTGCTTTCTTAAAAAAGCTATACTCAACATCATTCAAATAAATCTGAATTTAGTTTCGCCCGAACGTTGTTTTTAAAGCTAAGGCTTATTTGTCTATGAAGGGTTTACATTTTATAATTTAAACATTAAAATTTTCACTTCCAATTGGTTTTCACTTCAACAAAATTTATTTTAAAACAAAAATTCCACCTATTTTTGTCGCTTTGGTTAAACTCGGATAGAATAACCGGCTTTTTTAATGATGATTCTATCGATTGTTTTCTATGAAACCTCAATGAATAACAAGAATAAATTATTCATTTGTTTCATCTTTATTTAATTGTTCTGGAGGGAGGGATTGCCTGAGATTTTCGATTTCGATTAGGGCATTGTTGAGGTTTTCTTGAGTTACATGCAAAAATGATTCGAGCTTAGAATTTTCTGAGTTTAGCTTCACAATTTTATTTTCTGCTTGTTCAATCTTATTTTTTAAAACTGAAATTTCATTAGAAAGATTTTTATTTTCTTCTTTTATTTGATTCAATGAGGCTTCCTTTTCAAAAAGTCTCGATTGTAAATCAGAGCAGAGGTTTTGTGATTGGTGAAGTTGGTTTTCCAAATCGGCCTTCATTTTTTCAAGATTTTCAATATAAGCCTGTTTTTCTATAAGGCTTTCTTCTCTCTTTCTTAAGGTCTCGAGGGTGGCTTTCAGGTTTTCCTGACATTGTGCCAAATTGTTGGAAAGTTCGTCATTCTGTTTACTTAAATCCCATATTTTCTGCAAGTGATTTGTGGTTTCTATTCGTATTTCATCGATCGAATTAAGCGTTTTCATGGCTTTTAGTTTTATGGGTTTTTATGAATGATGATTTTTTGCCCTTCCGCTATTTGTGAAGGATTACACAAGAAATTATCGCGGGCTATTTTTGAATAAAGACTGCCATCACCCAAATATTTCTCGGCAATCTTCCATAGACTCTCGCCCTTGACTACGATGTGTTCGATGATTGTGGTTTCTAATGTTTTAGATGAAACTTCTGGGGCAGCGAGAAATTTTTGTAATGAATCTTCGAGGATGTTTAGCGAATCGCTTAGTTTTTGGTTTACTTGAATTAATAGAGTAACAGAATCGCTCAATGATTTTGTTTCGGCTAATGAGGTGGATGAATGATATTGAAAAATTCCGATGAGTATGGCTATTACTAATACAACAATTAGCGACAGCAGCATGATGTAGTTTCTTTTTACCCTTTTCCTGAGCTTTTGAATACGACCCAAAGAGGCAAGGTCGGCTCCGCATTCAGGGCATTTCTGAGAAAGGGATTCTATCCCTTGGTGATGACAAATCGGACATTCCATGGTAAATTTGTTTAGTTGAACATCAGGATATTAGAATTAAATTTGGCTATAAAGATAAAGATTATTAGTTGATATATCTAATACGTTTTCATTCTATCAATAATTTATTACCACAAAAATATTTTCCTGAATACTAAAGAGAAAGAAAATCGAAGATTTTAAATAAAAGAATGATCCATAAGGGTAGAATGACGGAGTAAGATAGCCAATTTATGGTTATCGAACCACAAACGGGAGTGGAGTTTTGCAGAACTTGCAATTTCCTGCCTCATCCAAACCTCTTACAGCCGTATGGTAACCTTTGCGCCATACTACTATATTTTGACATTTCGGACATATAGAATTACTTCCAATGTCGAGTTCTATATTGCCCACATACGTCCAATGAAGGCGTTGGCGTGCAATGTTGTAAAACTCGAGGAGCTTGTGAGCTGGCGTAATGGCTGATTGATGGCGATACCGAGGGAAATATCTACTGAGATGTAAAATGGTATCTTCGCCTAATTCGTTGGCTAACCAATCGACCATTTGTTTGAATTCATTAGCATCGTCATTCTCACCTGGAATAACTAACATGGTGATTTCGAGATGGGCATTTGATCTTCTAACGGTTTTAAGGGTTTCCAGCACAGGTGCAAGCCGCGCACCCGTTAGTCGCTTGTAAAACGAATCGTCGAAAGCTTTCAAATCGATATTCCATGCATCGATGAAAGGAAGAATTTGAAGCAGAGGTTCCTGATTGATAAAACCATTGCTCACCATTACGTTTTTCAATCCGTTTTCCTTGGCTATGGCAGCCGTTTTCATTACATATTCGTATGAAACTATAGGTTCATTATATGTATAAGCAATGCCAATATTTTCTTTTTGATTCAAAGCCGTCTTAATAACTTCTGAAGTCGGAACAATGGGCTGCAAATTAAAATTGCTATCCTTAGGTTGAGATATATCCCAGTTTTGACAAAACTGACAATGCATGTTGCATCCATAAGAACCTATGCTTAAAATCAATGAACCCGGATAAAAATGGTAAAGGGGTTTTTTTTCTATAGGATCGAGGTTGGCAGAAGAGATAATTCCATCATTTAAAGCATAGAGCTCACCAGATATATTTTTTCTAACACGGCATATTCCAATTTTTCCTTCATTGAGCAAACATTCATGAGGACACAATAAACATCTCACTTTCTCGTCCTCGAGTTTTTCATAAAACAAAGCCTCTTGCATATATTTTCATTTTTCAACGAGTTCAAATTTATAAAAAATAGTCGAAATAGAGTAAATTTGCCGCCTAAATGGAGAAAATAGCCCAAAAAAAGATATTAGGAGGAGTTGCCATTAGTTTGGCCGCCATCCTATGGGGATTGGATGGAATTGTACTAACTCCCCGCCTTTATAATTTGGATGTGGCTTTTGTGGTTTTTATGCTTCATCTGATTCCTTTTATCTTAATGCAATTTTTTCTTTTTCACGAGTATGCCTATTTTAAGAATCTATCAGGCCAGAGCTGGCTTGCCCTTGCATTGGTAGCTTTGTTTGGAGGCGCAATAGGCACTCTGGCTATGGTAAAGGCTCTATTTCTGGTTCATTTTCAAAAACTGACAATAGTGGTTTTATTGCAAAAACTACAGCCTGTTTTTGCTATTACTTTGGCTACTTTTTTATTGAAAGAAAAACTCAGGCCCGGTTTCTTCATTTGGGCTACAATAGCCATTGTAGCTGGTTATTTTTTGACTTTTGGTTTCCAACTACCTAAGCTAGGAAGCGATCATAATATGTTATACGCCGCCGGATTTTCTTTATTGGCAGCTTTTTCATTTGGCAGCAGCACAGTCTTTAGTAAATGGGCACTTAAAGAAGTTCGTTTCGAAACTGCCACTTTTATTCGTTATGGATTAACAGCCCTGATTTTACTTCCATATATAATGTTAACCGGTCGCTTTTCTGAACTTTCCGAAGTTACCACCCTCAATTGGATTCTTTTCCTAATTATAGGATTGACAACGGGCTCGGGGGCAATTTTTCTTTTTTATTTTGGCTTGCGTCATGTAAAAGCCTCAGTTTCCACTATATGTGAGTTGTTTTTCCCTCTTTCAGCAGTTATTTTCGATTATTTATTCAATCATGTTACTCTTTCACTCGTTCAGTGGATTAGTGCTATCATTATGATTTTCGCCATTGTTAAACTTAGTCTGCAGGAAAAAACAGATTAAAAAATTTGTATAAAAAATTATTTTACGAATGCTTTGGGAATTGATGCCTTATCCATGTTTACAATTATAATTCTCGAATAATTTTAGTTTTAAAGAACAATCATCACGATTTGTTTTTCGTCCCATTCATTCGACTTCATTGAACAGATATATGACCCTGATGAAAGGCCAATCTTTCTGGTGTCAATAGGAATAATATGTTTGCCGTAATCGAATTGCCTTTGTGAAAAAACAGAATAAACCATACGTCCATTTTGGTCGTAAATGTCGAGTGAAACTAAGGCAGGACCATGTAATTTAAAACTAACGTAAAAAATTCCACGGCTTGGATTGGGATAACCTTCTATTAATGCGTTTTCTTTTATCAAGGAGGGGCTTTGGGTTGAAGTAAGGATGTTTTCGAGGGGAGAAATATCAGTCCAGATGCTGAGTTGTCCATCGTGGAGTCGAGTCCATATAGGTCTAACAATGCTGTTATGTACCGAAATGTTTGTATAATCTCCGAAGAAGATTCCCGAAACTGGTACGAAAGGGCTTTCACTAATTTTTCTATTCAGGAAGGTTTCGCCTCCATCAGTAGAAATGGCCAAATACACATCGGTATTATTGTCGGTATAATTTCTACGATCGTAAAATATAAAGTAAAGCCATCCAGTTGTTTGATCGATGTCCATCCATGTAAAAAATTGATGATGTCCTGTTTCGTCGCCATTCACTCTTATAGGGGTTGACCAAGTAAATCCGCCGTCGGTGGATTTTGATAGCCAAATATCGGTATCGTTTAGGCCGTTGCGTTGGTCAGACCAATTAATATAAATTGTTCCACGATAGGGACTATAGCTGAGGTCGCATTTGGTAACGGGCAGTCCATTGCATCGGCTTATTCCTGGAATATCGTAATCCCATCCACCAGGCATGCTACTCACGAAAATGTCGTTTTCGAGCCAAGTTTGGCCTCCATCATTCGAACGATCGAACCAAATTCCGTCTGGGCCAGCCCATGACACATACACTTCACCCTCGGGACCAATAGCAGGTACAGCTCCTTCGACGGTATTATCGCTATCTACACAATCACCGGCAATCTTATTAATTCTTTTGGGGGCTACCCAACTCATTCCTCCATCAGCTGATTTTGAAAACAAAATAATGCTACTATCGGACGGAGAGGTGCTTCCATAACTATCGAATTGAGTCCATGTTAGATAAATTGTATTGGTTTTCTCATCTACTACACTCCATTGTTTGTCCTGAGCTTTTGTTCCGTTCAATCCTACAAAAGTACCGTCGCTCCATGTTTTTCCATTATTAGTTGATTTCTGGCAAACTATGCGGTCTATCCAGTTCCCTGTCGGTGGATTGGAAAGATGAAAGAAATAGAAATTTCCCATTGTATCCACCTCGATTACTGGGTCACCCCAAACGCCGTGGCTTGATGTAAGTTGGCCACGATTCCACGTACGTCCAGTATCAGAGCTGTAATAAAAATTGTTCAAATTAGCACCTGCAACGATAATGGCCGGATTTTTCGGATTCATTTTTATAGAAGGCTCTTCGGGATAATTTTGGCTGCTTATCATGATGTTTTGGCTAAAGCAGCTAAGAACACAAATTGACAATATGGCAGAGATTAAAAACGATTTCATGGTAAATGAAAATCAAACAATGATAAATGAAGAGCGAAATTAAGAAAAAAGCCTCCATATAAAAGAGGCTTTTGGATAAAAATAGTTTGAAAAGGAAGGATTATTGCATTTTTAATTTTTCATCCATTTCTTTAGCTTTCTCCCCATTTCCTTTACGGGCGTAAATTTCTTTTAATGAGGCCATGGTATTTCTATCCTTAGGGTCGAGTTGATGTGCCTGTTCAAGAAATGGGAGAGCTTTATCGAGATATGAATCAGCGAGATTTTTCATCTCGTTGTATTCTTTTTCTTTTTCAAGTGGAAGTTGATTGGCTTCGTCGAGTGTAATTGCTGCCTTGTTAACATAAAGTGCTCCCAGGTTATAAATAGCATCGAAGTAATCTGGTTTAAGTTCAATAGCTTTCAAATAGGCTTCTTCGGCTTTCTGGAAGTTGCCGAGTCGGTCGTAGCTAACGCCTACAGCAAAGAAAATAGATGGGTTGGTTTGGTCGAGGTTTTTGGCAATTTCGAGGTTGCTTAATGCTTGTTCTGTCATGTTTTTGGCAAGAAAAATGTTCGTTTCGGCTATTAGAATAGAGAAATCTTCGGGAAATTGTTTACGACCTTCGGTAGCATAAGTCATAGCAGCTGCAGTATCTCCACTTTTTAAAGAAACATTGATGAGAGAAGTGTAGATGTTAGGGTTGCGTAATCCGGCTTCATAAACTTTTTTATACTGTCCAAGCGCTAACTGATTGTCGTTAGCAAGTTCGGCACATAAGCCTGCATTATAGATGGCTGCCGTGTCGAAAACTCCAATCTCGTCTTTTACTTTTGCTGATTCTATAAATAAATTGGCGGCCGATGAATAATCCTGTCCATTAAATTTTTCAACACCTTGTATATAGAAGCCTTCCGCAATCACACTCATATTCTGAATGATATCGAGTTTGAATTCATTGGCTCCCTCCAGCGTCAAGGCCTTTTGATAACTTTCGTAAGCTTCTTTAAAAGGATTATCGCTTAGAGCTTTATATTCGGGTTTGTCGCTTAACCCTATCTGCAGATAAATATTTCCTCTATAGAACCATGTCTTGGCTTCATTCATGGTTTTAGGATGAGTTAAGCAAGGCTCAATATTCTCGAGCGCCTTATCGAGCTTGCCATTACGCAGATAGTTGAAGGCTGTAGTTCGCTTAGCTGGCTGGCCCCATGCAAGGCTAACAGCACATGCTATGAAAAAAGTTAATAAATAGCGTTTCATGGTTTCAAGTGTTTAATTGCAGATTTTTCGGCAAAAATATGTATTTAAATTTATTTTAAATGTATTTCAATTATTAAGCTATGCTATACAATTTTAATGCAAAAATCATTGCTCGGATGAATTATTTTCTTCTTCTTTTTCCTCAATGATTTCCCTGGGTCCTGATTCAAACTCAGGTTCTTCAATGGGATTTTCTTCGCTTGCGGCATGCATTCTAAAATCTTCTTCGAGATGGTCAGTCTCGTCTTCTTCTGGCTCAACACGTGCTACAGCTGCAATCTCATCATTTTCCCTCAAATTGATGAGTTTTACACCTTGAGTAGCCCTTCCCTGAATCCTAAGGTCGGCCACCGGAATACGTATGAGTATGCCATTTTTATTGATGATCATTAAGTCGTCAGAGTCTTTTACATTGATGATGGCAATGAGATCTCCAGTTTTTTCAGTGATGTTCAGAGTTTTAACTCCCTTCCCACCTCTATTGGTTTCTCTGTAATCATCTAAACTCGAGCGTTTTCCATAACCCTTTTCCGAAACAACCAGTATATCATAATCATGGCTATCGATACAAATCATACCTATAACTTCATCATTCTCATGGGCTAAGGTAACACCCCTTACACCTGTGGCAGTGCGCCCCATTGGCCTAACTTTGGTTTCCGAAAATCGTATGGCGCGCCCTGAACGTAGCGCCATAATAATTTCATTCGTCCCATTAGTGAGTTTAGCTTCTAAAAGATGATCCCCTTCTCTAATATTGATGGCATTGATTCCATTGTTACGTGGGCGAGAATAAGCTTCGAGTGAGGTTTTTTTGATAATCCCCTTGCTAGTACACAAAATGATGTAATTGTTGTTGATGTATTCGGGGTCGGATAGGCTTTTTAAATTAATGTAAGCCCTGATCTTATCGTCGGGTTCTAAATTGATTAGATTTTGAATGGCCCGGCCTTTTGATGTTTTTACCCCTTCAGGGATCTCGAATACTCTTAACCAGAAGCATTTCCCTTTCTCGGTAAATAAGAGTAAATAGTTATGATTAGTGGCTACGAAAAGATGTTCAACAAAATCTTCTTCGCGAATATCACTTCCTTTGGCACCTTGCCCACCACGCTTTTGTCGCCTGTATTCACGCAAGGGAGTTCGCTTGATGTAACCTAAATGAGAAATAGTCACTACAACGCTATCGTCAGCTATAGTATCTTCTAGTCGGAAATCCTGAGAAGTATATTCGATTTCGGTGCGAGGTTCATCACCATATTTGTCTTTTAATTCTAAAAGTTCTTTCTTGATGATGTCCATGCGCATGTCTTCGCTCGACAATATTTCGTGATAATAATCTATCATGCGCCTCAATTCTTCATATTCCTGTTGCAGCTTATTGCGTTCTAAACCGGTAAGGGTAGAAAGTCTCATGGCAAGAATGGCCTTGGCTTGTATCTCGGTAAGTCCGAATTTTTCCATCAGACCATCTTTGGCCACCTCAGTGTCGGCTGAACTTCGAATAAGGGCAATGACTTCATCAATATGATCGAGGGCAATGAGCAATCCCTCTAAAACATGAGCACGTTTTTCGGCTTCGTTTAATTCGAATTTCGTCCTTCTAATCACTACATTGTGCCTGTGATCAATAAAGTGTACAATAAGTTCCTTGAGATTCAAGGTAAGTGGTCTTCCGTTGACTAAAGCAATGTTATTGACGTTGAACGAGGTTTGCAGAGGAGTATGCTGATATAATTGATTGAGCACTACATTAGTATTGGCTTCACGTTTGAGTTCGTATACTATACGTAGACCTTCGCGATCCGATTCATCGCGTATATCGTTAATTCCTTCTATTTTTTTCTCATTTACCAATTCAGCCGTTCTTTTAATCATTTCGGCTTTGTTTACTTGGTAAGGAATTGAAGTAACCACAATTCGTTCTCTGCCGTTCTCTTCTTCAATTTTAGTGGTTCCTCTCAATATAATTCTTCCTCTACCTGTTTCGTAAGCTTCTCTCACACCATCATAGCCATAGATTATACCTCCTGTTGGAAAATCAGGGCCTTTAATGTAGTTCATCAACTCGGCAACCGTAATTTCTTTATTATCAATATAAGCTATACATCCATCCACTACTTCCTTGAGGTTATGAGGAGGCATGTTGGTAGCCATTCCTACAGCAATTCCTGAAGAACCATTCACCAAAAGGTTGGGTAATTTTGCTGGTAAAACAGTGGGTTCCTGCAAGGAGTCGTCAAAATTATTTTGAAAATCAACAGTATCTTTTTCGATGTCGACCAACATTTCTTCGGCAATCTTACGCAACCTTGCTTCGGTATAACGCATGGCTGCAGGTGGATCCTGATCGATACTACCAAAATTTCCTTGACCATCAATCAGTGGATAACGCAATGACCATACCTGCGCCATTCTTACCATGGCATCATAAACCGATGAATCCCCGTGAGGATGGTATTTCCCTAAAACCTCTCCAACTATACGAGCCGATTTTTTATATGGTCTATTCGAAAGAATACCTAAATCATACATTCCATATAATATTCTTCGATGAACTGGTTTTAATCCATCCCTCACATCGGGTAAGGCTCTTGATACTATCACCGACATCGAATAATCGATATAGGCCGACTTCATCTGATTCTCAATATTAACCGGTATGATCTTTTCCTGTTTTTCTTCTTCCATTAATCTTCTAATCTTTTCATTTTATGATTATTACCTCTGCTCAGAAAAGCTGTGCGAAGTTACGAATAATCCTTCAACCAAAAGAGGGTTGTTTATAAATCCAACTCAATTTAATGTTTATCTGCTAACTGTAATATCAGTAATGGATTAGAATTTTTTAAATTCTGCCAAAATGATTAATTTTGACGAAATATTTTTAAAATTCGGAAAGTTTGGTAACAAATTTGCAGAATAGTATAAAGGTTATAAAAAAACGAGATATTTTTTACTAAACAATTGTTTATGAATGTTGTTAAAAGAAAGTAGAGGTTAATTAATTATATGGAAGCAAAATTTTCTCAAAGAGTAAAAGACGTTTTGTCATATAGTCGTGAAGAAGCTATTCGCTTAGGCAATGATTATATTGGGGTTGAACATTTTTTTCTGGGGATGATACGAGAAGGAGAGGGAGTAGCGGTAAAGATTATACAATATTATGGAGCCGATCTCAAAGAAATGAAATCGGTCATAGAATCTTCCATTATTAATTCATCATCCAAACCGGTAAGCACAGAGAATATTCCCTTGATTAGACAAGCTGAAAGGGCTTTGAAACTTACTTATTTAGAAGCGAAAGACTTAAATAGCCAATTGATAGGGACGGAACATTTATTACTGGCGATTTTAAAGGTTGGAGATAATTTGGTAGAAAAAGCTTTACGAAAATATGAGATTGGCTATGAAGAGATTAAAGCCGAAGTAAAGCAATTATTGAATTCTGAGGAGAATGATGTCACCGACAAAGAAAATCCTTACGCTGATTTACGTAGGGGAGGTCAATCGGATGATGATTCTGACGAAGATAGAGAATTTATGAACCTCAAGCGAAATGCTGACCCTAAAAGCAAGACACCAGTTCTCGATAATTTTGGTCGTGATATTACCAAAGCCGCCGAAGAAGGTCGTCTCGACCCAATAGTAGGAAGAGAAAAGGAAATGGAACGTATTGCCCAGATTCTGAGTCGTCGCAAGAAAAACAATCCTGTTTTGATTGGGGAGCCAGGTGTTGGGAAGTCGGCAATCGCCGAAGGCTTGTCATTGAAAATTATCAGACGTGAAGTACCACGTTCGCTTTTCAATAAGCGAATTGTTAGCCTCGATTTGGGTTCACTCGTTGCTGGTACAAAATATAGAGGCCAATTCGAAGAACGAATGAAAGCCGTTTTGAATGAACTTGAAAAAAATCCTGATGTAATCCTGTTCATAGATGAAATCCATACCTTGGTAGGTGCGGGTAATGCTACGGGTAGCCTCGATGCATCTAATATGTTTAAACCTGCTTTGGCTAGAGGCGATATTCAGGTCATTGGAGCTACTACCCTCGACGAATACCGTCAATATATCGAAAAAGATGGTGCACTCGAGAGACGTTTCCAAAAGGTTATGGTCGATCCTACCACACCTGAGGAAACTATAGAAATCTTGAAAAATATCAAAGAAAAATATGAGGATCATCATTTGGTAAAATATACCGATGAGGCTATTCAGGCTTGTGTTTATCTTACTATGCGATATATCACCGATCGGTATCTTCCCGATAAAGCTATAGATGCCCTCGACGAATCGGGTGCTCGTGTGCATATTAAAAATATCCATGTACCCCAAGAAATTCTTAATATAGAAAAAAATATAGAGGAAGTTAAACAGCGTAAGTCAGATGCTATTAATGCTCAGAAATTCGAAGAAGCGGCTAATTTTAGAGATCTTGAACGTAAACTAAGTCTTGAACTCGAAAGAGCTAAAAAGCGTTGGGATGAAAATAGTCGTATTCATCGTGAAATTGTTTCCGAAGAAAATGTAGCCGAAGTTGTATCGATGATGACAGGCATACCCATCCAAAGAGTAGCTCAAAATGAGAGTGCTCGACTGTTGCACATGGAAGAAGACTTAAAAGGTAGTATTATTGGTCAGGATGAAGCCATAGGCAAAGTAGTGCGTGCAATTCGACGCAACCGCGCTGGCCTGAAAGATCCTAACAAACCTATTGGAAATTTCATCTTTCTTGGTCCAACTGGAGTAGGAAAAACCCATTTAGCTAAAGTTCTGGCCAAATATCTATTCGATTCCGAAGATGCCCTTATCCGTATCGATATGAGCGAATATATGGAGAAATTCGCCGTTTCACGTTTAGTAGGCGCACCTCCGGGATATGTAGGCTATGAAGAAGGTGGACAACTCACTGAAAAAGTACGTCGTAAACCTTATTCGATTGTCTTACTCGATGAGATCGAAAAGGCCCATCCCGATGTTTTTCATCTTCTGCTACAGGTATTAGACGATGGAGTACTTACCGACAGCCTGGGCAGAAAAGTTGATTTCAAGAATACCATCATCATCATGACCTCCAACATTGGTTCGCGTCAGCTGAAAGATTTTGGCCAAGGCGTCGGCTTTGCTACTAATGCCAAAATGTCCCAACAAAGCGATAACACTCGTAGTGTGATCGAAAATGCCTTAAGAAGGACTTTCTCGCCTGAATTCCTCAACCGTATTGATGATATCATTATTTTCAATAATCTCGAGCGTGAAGATATACATAAGATTATTGATATAGAAATGAAACAGCTCTATGCAAGAGTTCGTAATTTGAACTATGAAATTGTGGTTACCACTGAAGCTAAGGATTTTCTGGTAGATAAAGGCTGGGATCCCCAATTTGGCGCTCGCCCTTTGAAACGTGCTATTCAAAAATATGTTGAAGATGCTTTGGCCGAGGAGATAATCCGTACCAAACTTAATCCGGGTGACGTAATCATCATCGATTTCGATAAGGAGAAAGATGAAATTGTTATCAAGTCACATACTGTTGCTCAAGCCGAAAATGCCCCAGGCCTCTCATAAGCAAGTTTTGAAATGAAGAACTTTCATTTTAGATAGTTGCTTTCAATCTTATATTAACCCCCTTCTGTATTTGTTGAGTTTTATTCGTAAAAAGCAGAAGGGGGATTTTTTATAAATGATGGAGAAAACAATAGGGCTCAATAAGTCTTTGTATCTAATTTTATAATCATTAAATCATGCCAAAGGCATTATCTTATTGGATGTTGAAGAAAATTTATAGAAATTTATTGAAGAACTAAATATTCTTCACACGATAAGAAAACCAACGATCTTAGAGAAATTGGATATAATCAGTAAGGAGAAAATATGATGGGTTTTATGAAGTCGGGGTGAGTGGATTCGAACCACNNCGACCCCCTGGTCCCAAACCAGGTGCGCTAACCGGACTGCGCTACACCCCGAAACCTTTATAATTTCAATGTATAAATACCATGGCGGTGAGGGGGGGATTCGAACCCCCGGTACGGTTANNTACGGCAGTTTAGCAAACTGCTGGTTTAAGCCTCTCACCCACCTCACCAGATTTATAGGCTTATCAATAATCAAGGTATAAAACCTGAATCTATTCAACTTTCATTCCTCCAAAGAACGCTTTCCCTCTTTCTTTTCTTCGAAAATATCTACTTTGCATAGGGACTGCAAAAGTAAGGAAAATTTAATTATGCCAAAAGTTGTTGAGAATTTTCTTTTGGTTAGCTCATTATGGAATATCACATTTAAACCTTCTTAGCATTATTAGATAAGGTTTATAATTTTGCCGATTATATCATTATGAGAAATCACATGCGTAGCTATTTGAGAAATAGATATTTTCTACTCATTTTTATTGTTACTTTTACACTTATTATAGGTTGGTTGATCAACCATTGGCATCTTTTCCCAATTACTTTCAACGGAATTGCATCAAGCATTGGAATAATAGTCCTCGATTTTATTCTTTGGGGTCATATTATTCAGTCCATTCATCATCTCCATAAAAGGAAGAGGTTTTTTATTTATGTATTATTCTGGCTTCCTTTCATGATATTTTTCTGCGGAATGGTCTGTGCAATATTACACCCGTTCAGATTGTGGCCGCCAATGCTACAAACCTGGTATATGGGTTTTATTGTTATTGTATACAGCGCAAAACTATTGCCTGTAGGTATTTATGTTCTTTCTGACATAATACACTGCATTACAGTAATAAAAAGAATATTTAAGAAAAACCGAAAAGGCTTTTCCGATGATTTTTTTTATATAATTTCGACGCCCTTCTGGGTAAGACTGCTTGCGCGATGCAGTTTTTCAGTTGTTTTTATAGTTTTGATGATAGGGGCAATCGTTTGGCCGCATCAAGTCGAAATTAAACAACTCAATTTTCCAGTTAGAAATTTACCTGTCTCATTTGATGGTTTTCGAATTGTACAGATTTCGGATTGGCATTTGGGCAGTTGGCCTTCAAAGGAATCATTAGAAAAAATAGTAAGCAAGATAAATGACTTGAATCCTGATCTCATCGTTTTTACGGGTGATCTGGTTACATTTACAACCCAAGAAGCTTATCCCTTTCGTGAAACCTTGAAAAAACTGCAATCAAAAGAAGGCGTATTAACCATTTTAGGCAATCATGATTATGGAGGATATATTAGATGGCCTGCATCAAAAGAAAAGGATAAGAATCTCGAAGATTTTTACCAAGAAATAGGCTGGAAACTGCTTCTTAATGAATCTTTGATAATTGATAAAGATGGCGAACAGATTGCGATTTTAGGGGTTGAAAACTGGGGAGTTCAGAAAAGATTTCCTAAAAGGGCCGACCTCAAGAAGACTTTAGCTCAGGTTGAAAAAATTCCTGTAAAGATTCTACTTTCACACGATCCAACTTACTGGGAAAAAATAGTGATTCAAAGAGATACGTCTATTCTTCTTACGCTTTCTGGACATACGCATGGAATGCAGCTTGGTATCGAAACCAGAAATTTTCGCTGGAGTCCTGCAAAATTTATTTACAAGTATTGGTCGGGTTTATATAAAGATAATGATACCCATCAGTTTCTTTACGTCAATCAAGGCTTGGGATGTATTGGTTATCCGGGAAGAATGGGGATTTGGCCTGAAATAACTTTAATAGAATTAAAAACTAAATAGAGCCCTGATATTTAAATAGTTTTGGCCATTTTTGAGCAATCTTATTCTTACATTTTAAATTTTTAGATACGGTACTTACTTATTGGGCCTCGGTTGGAACGTGTGTAAATATATCTGTCTTATAATTTAATTGGACTTTAATCTATTTTTGCAGTCATAACTTAGGTACTTAAGATTTTTTCATGGAAGATTATCGCCAACCGAAACCTGAATGGATAAAGGTTCATATCAAAAGGGATGAGAAATATCAACAAACGGCTTCTTTGTTGAAATCTTATTTCCTCAACACCATTTGTAGTAGCGGGAAATGTCCCAACATTAAAGAATGCTGGAAAGAAGGGACAGCTACATTTATGATTTTGGGGGAGATTTGTACGAGAGCCTGTAAATTCTGCAACACAGCAACAGGCAAACCTTTGCCTCCAGATCCCGATGAGCCCGAGAGATTAGCCAAGGCTGCCTTGGAAATGGGTTTGCAATATATCGTCTTGACTTCTGTTGACAGGGATGACTTGGAAGACTTAGGCATAAATCATTGGGTAAGGACGATTAATACTATTCGTGAATACTTACCTCAGGCACAGATAGAAGTATTAATCCCCGATTTTCAGGGTAGAGAAAATCTGATTCAAAGCATCATAAATTTGAGACCCAATGTCATTGGTCATAATCTTGAAACTGTTCAGCGGCTGACTCCAGCTATTCGAAGTCGTGCACGATATCATATAAGTCTCGAGGTAATCCGTCAGATAGCTAAAAGTGGCATTCCGGCCAAGTCGGGAATTATGGTGGGACTCGGTGAATCTTACGACGAAATATTACAAACCATGGATGATCTCATCGCTGCCGGTTGTTCTATACTGACAATTGGTCAATATCTCAGACCTTCTAATCGGCATTATCCGGTGATGGAATATATTCGACCTGAAATCTTCAGCGAGTTAAGAAAAATTGCTCTCGAAAAGGGATTCAAAGCTGCTGAATGTGGTCCTCTGGTGCGTTCATCCTATCATGCAGCTCAGTATAAAATTTAAAATGACACTACATCACAAAACACGTTTTATCGACCTTGGAGTAGCTGAATATAAACAAGCCTGGGATATTCAGGAACAATATTGTCATCAATTGCAAGATGCCGTTTTAAACGGTTCGTATGCCAATGCGTGCAATTATTTATTGTTTGTTGAACATCCTCATGTTTATACACTCGGTAAAAATGGGAAGGCCGGTAATTTGCTCGTAAATAGCGAATTTCTGAATAAAATTGGAGCAAGCTTTTGCCAAACCAATAGAGGAGGGGATATTACGTATCATGGACCGGGTCAGGTAGTAGTTTATCCAGTGTTTTATCTTGAGGCATTTCGTGTAGGAGTAAAGCGTTATATTGAAAATTTAGAACAAGCAGTTATCCATATGCTGAATGATTACCAAATAAAAGCCATGCGAATGCCAGATGCTATTGGAGTGTGGCTTGAGGCTGATACACCAGCTGCTCGCAAAATTTGTGCAATCGGGGTTAGAGTCAGCAGAGGCATTAGTATGCACGGACTGGCGCTCAATGTAAATACTCAGCTCGAATATTTTAACTATATTCATCCTTGTGGATTTGTAGATAAAGGCGTTACCTCTATGGAAAAAGAACTACATTCTAAAGTCGACATCAACGAAGTAAAAGAAAAATTAAGAGAAAAACTTGCCGAGGTCTTTGATCTGGAATTTGTTTGAGGTTTTTTATTCCCCCCGTAATTTTTGCCTCATTAAATTGTAATGAAAATCTATTAACCTCAAGCTTGCACACTGGTGTTTCTGTTGAATAAAAATCAGTCTAATTGTTTTTCTTAAAGGGAAAATTACTTTAAGGTATTTTGCTGATTTTGAAATGTTTATGATATCATCAGTATATTTGAAATTTTATATGAAGAAGATGTCGTTCTTATAAATCCGTGTTGCTAAAAATTTGCATAAAATTGCAGAACGGAGGACCGAATAGTATACTATTATAAATCAATAAGTTATGAAGAAGAATTTTTTGTTAATTCTTATATGCATAATAGCTTTAGCGTCTAAGGCCCAAACTTCTAACCTTGTTTTTATGGTACCGGCAGGAGAAAGATATGAAGGAAGTGAAGTATTTAAAAAGATGGAACGCACAGACCCTGATTATTTAAAAGCATATAATCAATTGATGAGAGGTTTTATGGCCGAGAGTTTTTTCCTTTACGATCTGGTACAGAATTATTTGGTTCATCAAGGAAAGATTTCAAAAAAAGAGCCATTATACATTGCTTTTACGGATAACGAAATTTATCAAGCGCGCAAGGGATTTTTGCTGCGAATGGAAGATGGAATCAGCAAGAAAGATGGAATCTACTATATTGATTTCAATCGTGATATTTTAGATGACAATCCGGCAAAAGCCGGGTCATATACGCAGGTTGTGCCTGAGGAGGTTGGTCGGATAATTTTATCTCAACTCTCGGGAACGGTTAATCAGATAGTACCTAAGGAGCATTATTTTTGTACGCAAACCGATAGAGCTACAGCATTTTATGATGGATTTGCCCAGCATTTCAGGTTTGTTTCGGTTCAATCCGAACCCGATGAGAGAATCAAGCGAACCATTCAGGAAGATTTGAGGAAAATTGGATTATGGCTTCCTAAATACCTACATGGGTTTAGGAGAGATTATAACCTAAAAGGGCGCTTTGGTGTATTTCGTGCAACTGCACCGGTGTGGTTTTCCAAACTCGAAACCATGCGTAAGCACACTTTTATAGAGAGCAGGTTAATTCAACATTTGCCTCAGCTGAGCCGAAACGACGATCCCTGGTTACAGATTTTATACAAAGATGCCAGTGTATGGCCAGATATTACCAAATACAGAACAATGAATAACGCAGTAGCTACTGAAGGAGTCATCTCGACTTTTTTCGCATATTTAATCGCTTCTGATGCCAAGAAAAATTATTACCCTACTTCATATTACAGAGATTTTTTACCCGATGATACGGCTTTTATTTTCGAACGTCAAATTTTCCCTTTGCGTAACGAGTATTTGAAAATTTTTACAGTTTTAGCCAAATATGTGCGAATGGATGTAGATTCAAGAGCTCAAATTATCGATTTTATCGAAGGATATGCCAAAGAATTTCCTCACGAAGCCGAATTGGTGAAGGGAGTTTGGAGTGCTGCCTCAGGTGTAGATTATCAGCCTGTTTTACCTGAGCCTCTTTGGGTTGTAATTAATAATGCTCATTTTATTCCATCGGTTCTTTCTCAATTTGGACCCAAATTAAAAACCTATCCATTCGATATGAATAATTGCGATTCGGTTGAACTTGTGGCTGTGAAAGGAGTTACACCAACCGATGCCATTAAGTTGCTAGAATACAGGAATAAAAATGGCGGCTTTCAATCCCTCAACCAAATAGCTTCCCTCACTACAATTAGTCCTTCGGCACGAGAGGGGATTGAACAATTACATCCTTTTGAGAAAGAAAAAATTAGACCTGAAAATTCTTCGCAAAACTGGTCATATACTTATACACTTTGGGCTTTTCTCAAAATGGCATTTCTTTATTTCATCGGCATTGGTTTGATTTATTTTGCTCTCGCTCAATTTCTTCATTATCATCCCAAACTCTTGCAGTATCTCTGGAATTTTCTTCAATTCTTTTTGCTTTCACTATTGGGGATTGTATGCACGGCCATAACTACAAGGAACATCATGTTGTTTATGGGCTTCGTATTGGTCATTCTTGCATTGGAATATGTATTTCGTCGAAAACAGGGTATGGCATGTTGGTTCGAGATGGGAACCACCTTTTTCATGAGTTTATTGCTCGTTTATTCACTTTATTGAGGTTGAATTCCAACAGAACAAACATTTTAAAATTTAAAAACTGACACCTGTAGAGTTTTTACTGCTTTAGACCTAACAGGTTTATAAAATCTGTTAGGTCTTATGGTTTGTTTAAAAAGACAGCAGATAAAAAGATCTTATTTTCGGTTAGGTTTATTTCTACTACAATCCTTGCTAAGGCAATAACCTTGGCCATAAAACTCGTCGCATTACCGTATATGTCCCGTTTAAAATTTGTGTTCCCCGAAAGTTGAGACTTAAAAAGTCATCTTACTGAATATAAGAGAGTTATATCCTTATGGTTCTCAAGTTGGGTTAAAGTTCTCAAGTTTGATTATCTCCTCAATCAAACGAAAATGGAAAGATTAGAACAAGCGACATTCTATTCAATGGTTTGAATCCAAGTTTGTAAGATTAAATCATTTTCTGAATCCGAAGAATGAGCTGGTTAATAAAATTTAACCATGTAGTTAAACAACATGATTTAACTTTGAAAAAAATTTTAAAAGGATGTTGAGTGTATATAGCTTTAGTGAGCAAGCTATAGTTGATTTTTGTGAAGTAACTCACGACCATAATGTGGTTCATGATCCTCAATTTATGAAATCGCAGGGTAAGAAGGCTGTTGTGCCGGGTATGCTTATTTTATCGAAAGCCATTGGTATGGCCGAAGAGATTATTCGTAAAGGTGCAAACACTTTTCACTTATTTCTGAATTCTATGGTAGGAGCTAACGAACCTCTTACAATTGGTTACAGAGTTCTTGAAAGGACGCCCATCAAGGCGGAAATCATTGCTCGAAATTCAAAAGATACATTGAGTCACAAAGGGAATTCGTCTATTATTTACAAAAGAAATCAAGTGATTAACGATCGACCATCTGGTCAGCATCGAAGCCTTGAAACTAAAGCCATGCAGATAGAATCTTTTTCGAATCAGATTGCATTGAAAGAGAATCCATTGGGTGCTATTCTTTTTAGCATAGCCTATGCAAGCCATTCTCTTTTTCAGGCTATTGAAAAACCTATCAGCAACATCGAAAAGGAAATCCATGGCTATTTAAATAAGGATGACCAGAATGATAAACAATCTCCTTTTTATCAATCCATTTTAATACATTTACCCGATCAAATTCATGTGCCGATAGGAGGGGTCCCTCTTGATTACTTTATTCATTTTGAACGAATTAAAGAAGGCAGAACTTATGGCGCCCAGGTATTTTGCACTCAAAATGGCGAAGAAGTGTATTCTTCTTATTATGTTTTAACTGCCATTCCCGACCGTTTGATTATGCGTATGGCACCGAACTTATGAGTATTTACTAAAGGATTTTTAGTTTCAAGCACTTCTGATCAAAAATATATCCTTCCAATAAATCGTCGTTTTTTACAGGGCCAACTCCTTCAGGGGTGCCTGTAAAAATGAGGTCTCCCTGTTTGAGGGTAATAAATCTGGATACATACGCTATAATTTTGGGAAAGGAGAAAATCATATCCTTCGAATTACCCTGTTGAACGAGTTCACCATTTTTTCGAAGCGAGAACGAAATATCATTCAAATCCTCGAAATTTTGTTTGGGAATAAAGGTTCCTACTGGGGCTGAAAAATCCCATGCTTTAGCTATTTCCCAAGGTAATCCACCTTTTTTACATTTTTGTTGTAAATCCCGAGCCGTAAAGTCAATTCCTAATCCTATGCTCTCGATATAGTTAAGGGCAAATTTTTGATCGATATGCTTACCCAAACGATTAATCTTCAGAACAAGTTCACATTCATAATGCAGCTCATTTGTAAATTCAGGAATATAAAATGGATGTCGACGAGGTAAGAGGGCAGTTTCGGGTTTCATGAAAAACACCGGGTTTTCGGGAAGTTGATTATGCAACTCTTCGATATGTGCCCTGTAATTTCTTCCAATACAAATAATTTTCATTTGAATATCTTTTATTAGACATTAGAGCTTGAGAATGAAGAGAAAGTAAAAATGGATATTTCTTCTTTTGTAAAGAAGAAATACTATTAGTGAGTTTAGCTTTTACAAATCTACAAAGAAAGATATTTTTTTCAACTATTTTATTTCACTGGCAGAATACTGACGAGGTTTAATAATTACACTTTATTTTTGCTTATGCAAAACATGTGGAGTGAATGGATAAAAGGTTTTAAGGCTCATCTGGTGCTCGAGAAAGGGCTTGCCGATAATACTGTTGAAGCCTATATACATGACGTAGAGCTATTAGTGGAGTATCTCGATATGATTTCTGTTGTTAAATCTCCGTTTGAGGTAAACAGAGAAGATTTAAGCCATTTCGTGGAGAATATCTATCAGTTGGGACTTGAAGCGAGTTCTCAGGCCAGAATTATTTCAGGAATTCGTGCTTTTTTCAAATATTTATTACTTGAAGGGAAATTAAATGAAAATCCTGCTGAATTCATCGAAATTCCCCGTTTACAAAGAAAACTTCCCGTAGTATTAACAGAACAAGAGATCGATAAACTGATCAAGATGATTGATTTAAGCAGACCGGATGGGCAACGTAATAAAGCCATTATTGAAACACTGTATGCGTGTGGCCTACGTGTTTCTGAGCTGGTTGATCTTCGGCTTTCACGTCTACATTTTGCAGAAGGTTATATCAATATTATTGGTAAGGGCAACAAAGAACGACTGGTTCCTATAGGTGAAGAAGCCATACAGAACATTGTTTTATATATAGAGCAGGTGAGGAATACTCTAAAGATAGAAAAACAATGGAGCGATGTTGTTTTTCTTAATCGCAGGGGTGGGAAAATGAGTAGGGTAATGGTATTTATTATCATCAAGGATTTAGCTACCAAAGCAGGTATTTCGAAAAAAATTAGCCCGCATACTTTTAGGCATTCATTTGCCACACATTTGGTCGAGAATGGAGCAAGCCTAAGAGCCGTACAAGATATGTTGGGGCATGCATCTATTACAACAACTGAAATTTATACCCATCTCGATAAGGAATACTTACGACATACACTATTGGATTATCATCCCTTTTATGCTAAAAAATAAGCGCTTCCCCATATAGAGAAGCGCCCATTTCATCATGAAAACCTTATAAATACTCACCCGCCTCTTTTCTCCACAAAATTACAATACATTTTTACATTATTGTCCAATAGTGAGAAAAAAATTATTCAACGACCCGGGGCAAACTATAGGCTTTTATTCTGCCTTCGGTTGGCACTGCTTCAATTTTCTTAGTGCGAGTAGCTAAACCAGATAAATTAGCGGCAACTAAATTCCTGACATAGTGAACATTTTTATCGGAAATATTGAATTGTTTGATGGCTAAATTACCAATTTCCTTAGCAGTCATTGGATGGGATGCATTCCGTAAAGTCTCCATAATGAATTTTGTCCATGGAATTTTTATTCCTAATTCATTAGTTTGTTTAATTTTTTTCTCACCTGGTTTGGTTTCTAATTTATCGGCTTTTTTGCTCAATTTTTTCTCTTTAGCCAGGTTTAAGGTTTCTTCTTTTTCAATCGTGCTTTCTATATAGGTTTCTTGAGCAAGATTTCTTTTTGCAGTGGATTGAGGTGAGCTTTTAGGAGCTTCAGTAAGAGGGGCTTCCACTTTTGCCATGACTGGTTGTACTTTTCTGGGGCGGCCTCTTTTTACAGGTGTGATGGGTATGTTTTCCATTTTAGGAGATTGGGCAACTGCTTTTTCTTCTTTTCTAGGCCTGCCTCTTTTCTTTTTTTCGGTAGAAACTTCGGAGGGTATGGCTTCAATGTCGGAAATTACCCGTCGTGGTTTAGTTACAGGAATTTCAACAGGCGATTCTAATTTGTTAAGAATTTGTTGGCAATGCGTTAATTTGCGTTGAGCGCGTGCAAGTTCTCTGAGATAAAATTCTTGCAATTCACTGGCTTCCTGATCACTTAGAACTAATGTTTTCATTTGGTAAGGTGTTTAATCGGTTGTGTTAATATTTATTTTCAGGTAGTAAGATAGGTATATAGCAGATAAAATCTTATGTCTGAATTTGGGTTACAAAAATACAAAAAATTTTTAAAAAATTCAAACTACCGTAATAAAAAACATTATAAGACATGAAAATTTCATTAACTATTAAGTTAATATATTTATTTTCCAATTGTTTACACTATTATACATCTCTACAATTTTTTTATAAAAACCCATTCTTCTGCTAATTGACCAGTTCTTATCCGTGTTGTTTCAGCTGAATTAATTCTAACGAAGCCATTGTTTTGCAATACTTTAATAGAAGCTATATTTAAATTGTAGACTTTTGCTATAATTTCATTGGTTTTTAAATACGATGTTAAATATTGTACAAAGTTCTTAACTGCTTCATTCATAATTCCTTTATGCCAAAATGGAAATCCTATCCAATAGCCAAGTTCCCATGTTTGTTTGCCTTTGAATGTTACTAATTGTACTCCAATTGAACCAATGGCTTCATCATTAACCTGAACAGCCAATACAATAGTATCTTTAGCATGCATGCAAAAATATATATATTCTTCAGCGTCTTTTCTTGTAAAAGGGTGAGGAAATGAAGGTCTTAAAAAAGCAGCAACTTGATAATGATTGGCATATTTAGCCAATGATTTGGCATCGGCCCATGTAAATGGTCTTAAAGTACAATGCTCGAGTTTGAGAATAATTTCTGGCATTACGAATCAGTGAGATTAAGATACTTTTTTGCAATTCTTGGATAATCGGGAAGTGACTTGACATTCCATTTGTCGATCACTATGCCATTTTTTATGAGCATTAAACCTGGATTTGCCCTCACCATCATTTTTAAAATTATATCGTCGGCATTGAAAATTTGGGCACTAATACTGTATTTTTGAGCAAAATTATCTATATCCTCAGGTAAAGCTGAAGTGAGAATAATACATGTATAACCTTCTAATTCAGCATTTTCTATAAAGCGAGAAAGTTTTTTTAATGCTTTATCAGGAGCTGATTGTAAATTATAGATGGTAGCTATAAAAAGAAAATCAGGGTAATTTAAATAATAAGCACTTACGTCATTTCCAGCTGTATCGGTGATCATTAAATGGTAATCGATTGAAGACGAGTGATTTACTGTCCTTGAATTTACAAACTCCCACTGACTCATCCAAACAGAATCATTATAGGGGAAATTATTGGCTGGAAATTCTTTTTCTTCACCTGTAGTTTTATTTCTATATTTCACAAAATATTCGGATGATTGTGGATTCAAGGAAGAAATGGTATTTCCTTTTTTCCATGGAAGAAAGTCGATAACAGGCAAATGCACATAAGACCAGATAGAAAATCCTGCAAACACTATTGCAGTAACAATAAATAATGTTGTCCTCCGATGAGATGGCATATTTGCCTTGTGTGAACTATAAAAAAGAAGTGCTACAAGTGCAAGTAGAACAATGTTTTTATAAAAAGTTTGCCAATTAGTTAGTTTGATGGCATCACCGAAACACCCACAGTCGGCAATAGTATTGTAAAGCGCATCATAAAATGTAATGGCAGTGAAAAACAGCATAAAGAGTAAGACTGACCAATGCATGAGTTTTGTTTGATAGTTTAGTATCAAGCCTGCTCCTATGGTAAATTCAGCCGTACACAAAAGTATGGCGAGTACAAGTGCAAAAGGCAAGGCCCAGTCCCATCCATAAGCTATCAAATAGTCTTCTATTTTAAACATTGTGCCCAAGGGGTCTTGTCCCTTGACAAAACCCGAAAAAACAAAGGTTATTCCCAAAAGCAATCTGCTAATATGATAAATTGTCTTCATCATCTTTTGATCACTATTACAATTAGTATTGATTTTCTGATAATTTAATCAAAGAAAAAATAGCATAATTCATAATGTCTAAGTAATTCGATTCAATTCCTTCCGAGACGGCTGTGAGGCCGCTATTATCTTCAATTTGCTTAATGCGTTTTATTTTCATCAGAATAATATCAGTTAAGGAGCTCAAACGCATTTGACGCCAAGCTTCATCGTAATCATGGTTTTTATCAAGCATAAGCCGTTTTGCCTTTTGTGACCATTGGTCATATAAGTTGAGATAATCTACATTTGTCGGGCTTGGATTTTCTGGCTCAGGTCCGAGTTCGAATTGAATTAAGGCGATAAGTGAATAGTTGTAAATCCCCATAAATTCTGGTTTAATCCCTTCGTCTATTCTTCGTATGTCTGATGATTGCAAGGTACGTATTCTTCTTGCCTTGATAAAGATCTGATCGGTTATGGAAGGCAATCGCAAGATTCTCCATGAAGGGCCATAATCTTTAAGTTTAGCCTCAAAAATTCTGCGGCATTCCATAACTGCTTCATCGTATTGTAAAGAGGTATTTTGCATGATTTATTTAATTTCGCACAACAATTCGAAACATGATGAATTTGGGCAGTAAAAATACAAATTCCTTACCAATCCAAGGTTTAGCCATACATAGCAACCAAACTTTTATAGCATTTCCTGCCGTTATGGGCATACTCAATATAAGCGCTGATTCCTTCTATGATGGAGGAAGGTATTCAACTGAAGAACAATGGATAAACCATACTGCACAAATGCTCGACGAAGGAGCTGATATTATCGACCTTGGAGCTGTATCCACACGACCAGGAGCCGAGGAAGTACCAGAACTTATTGAAATAGAAAAAATTAAAAATGCTGTTCATTCTCTTATCCAACATTTTCCCAATATTGTCATTTCGGTGGATACTTACCGCGCCTCAGTAGCTCAAGTGGCTTTGGACGAAGGTGCCTCTATTATTAATGATATTTCGG
The DNA here is from genome assembly GCA_002418865.1 of Bacteroidales bacterium UBA5762. GTDB lineage: Bacteria > Bacteroidota > Bacteroidia > Bacteroidales > TTA-H9 > TTA-H9. The sequence goes on from DIEY01000018.1 coordinate 25,567, forward strand.
CTGGCGATTTCGATGCTGGCATGATCCCGCTTGTCGCTCGTTGGAATGTTCCTTACATTATGATGCATATTCTTGGTACGCCTGCTACTATGCAAATTAACCCAAGATATGACGATGTGGTTATGGATATTGTCAACTATTTCAAACGTAAAATAGAAATTTGTCATCAATATGATTTCGATAGACTTATCATAGATCCTGGCTTCGGTTTTGGTAAAACCTTAAGGCACAACTATACGTTACTTTCTCATTTGTCTTCTTTTGTTGAGTTGGGCTATCCGGTTTTAGTGGGGGTTTCACGTAAATCGATGATTTATAAATTATTGAATATTGAACCCGAGGAAGCACTTTACGGAACTATTGTGGCCAATACGCTTGCTTTGCTAAATGGCGCAAATATTATACGCGTCCATGATGTAAAACCAGCCATACAAGCCATTAAAATTATTTTAGAATATAAAAATGCATCATATTCTACTCATGAATAGAAAACAATTCATTAGAAAAACGGATATTATTATATATTATGTATGATTTTTTAATAGTCGAATAATTTTTAAAAGAATTATTAGCAGCCAGTTCAAGCGAGAATATTAAACTGATCCGGATTAATCCCTCAAAAGAATTACAGATAAACAAATGTTAATTGAAACCATTCTTCCTTTATTTATTACTTTTCGATGGATAGATGCCATTGATATTTTTTTGGTAGCTCTTTTACTATATGAGTTTTACAATCTAGTGAAAGGTACGGGGGCCATTAATATTTTCATAGGGATTGTAGCCATTATAGTTTTATGGAAGATTGTATCGGCACTTGAGATGGTTTTGTTGAGTGAGATATTAGGTGCCTTTATCAGCGTGGGGTTTATTGCTCTTATTGTTGTTTTTCAACCTGAAATAAGGCAATTTTTATTACTGTTAGGCAATCCATCGTTTATTCAAGAAAGAAGAAGAAAATTTTTGTTTTGGAGAATTCCAGCAGCCAACGACGAACGACTTGCGATAGACGTCATAGTCTCGGCTTGTCAGAGAATGGGCAACACAGCCACAGGAGCTTTGATAGTGATAGCTAAAACCAATGAGTTGAAAGAATACGTTCTCTCGGGAGAACCTATCGATTCGATTATTTCGGTGCCTTTATTGGAAACGATTTTTTTTAAGAATACCCCTTTACATGATGGTGCAGCTATCATTATTAACAATCGTATCAAGGCGGCAAGGTGTATATTACCTGTGTCGAGCAACAATAAGATTCCAATTGAGTTAGGTTTGCGACATCGTGCTGCTATTGGAGTCACCGAGCGTACCGATGCCATTGCACTGATTGTTTCAGAAGAAACTGGAGAAATTTCGATAGCTAAAGGAGGTACACTGATACAAAATATTAAACCTGCCCAGGTTAAAGATTTTCTCGAAAAAGAATTTGCTCCTCCTCAAGAAACCTCACGCAAAAAACGAGTCTTTAAACATTAAGCAACAAATCCATCTTTAATTCTGCGTTTTTCCTTCCTGAGCATTATTGCTATTTGATTGGAGTAATTGAATTATCTCGGCATTGCTTTTACCTAAAAATTGAATCGATTTCTCGGCATCCTGTCTTAAATCGTGATTGGGATATTTTTGGATGAATTGAGTATAATATTCTCGAGCTTTATCGTAACGATGCAAGTAATTATCATATACGAAAGCTTTCATGAATAAGGCTTCCGCTGCTTTTGAAACTTGTGGAAAAGAGCTCATCAGTTTGTCGTAAAAAACAATAGCTTCTTCGTATTTTCCAATGGCTGTACTCAGTTGAGCGGCTCTATACAGATATTCAGCCGAGAGACTGTCGTGAGGGTAGTTTTGAATATATTGATTATAAAGCTCGATGGTTTTTTCGGCTTTCTGGGTTACGACTTCACCAGTAGTATCATTAAAGATCTGTTGCTCAACAGTAGAAATTTCATTCTTTAAATTTTCTTGTTTATTGGAACAGCCAAATAAAAAGAAACCAGCGATGAAAAGAGAAATTAGGGATAAATTTTTGTAATGCATAGGTTTGATGGATTTATTTTCGATTTTGTTTTTTCATTCTTGGGAAAATCATTTTATAGGGAACTTCAATATTACCTTGTGCAATATTATTGAGTTTTCGTGCGAGCATGGTTTTGCGCATAGGGCTGAGGTAATCGGTAAAAAGGATTCCTTCCAGATGATCATATTCATGCTGTATGATTCTTGCAGCGCCACCTTCGAACCATTCTTCATGTTGATTAAAATTTTCATCGAAGTAACGAAGAAGGATGCGCTTAGGGCGCGCAATATCTTCATGAATATCTGGTATGCTTAGGCAACCTTCGTTGAAAAGCCAGATATCGCCTTCTTCTTTCAATTTATTTGCATTGATGAAAGTTTTCTTGAAACCCACAGTCTCAGGGTAATTTTTTGCTAATACATTAGCATCGATTACAAAAATGCGTATTGAACGGTTAACCTGAGGAGCTGCTAAACCAATGCCATCAGTGGCATACATGGTTTCCCATAAATCGGCTAAAAATTGATGCAAATCAGGATAATCAGGAGTAATATCCACTGCTTTTTGCCTTAATACCGTATGTCCATATGCTACAATAGGATAAATCATGTCTGTATTTTTAATTTTCTATGCTATTCCTCTTGCATCCAGCCATGACTGAAGAATAATGACAGCACTAATGCGATCGATGGTTGATTTATCTTTTCTGGCTTTTTTTGATATGCCAGCATCTATCATGGTTTGAAATGCAAGTTGAGAGGTAAATCTTTCGTCATAGCGGTCGATTCTTATCTCTGGAAAGGCTTTTTGTAATTGTTTAAGAAATGGAGCAATATAACGCTCTGATTTAGAAGGAAGGTAGTCCATGGTAAAAGGCTGACCTACAACGATAACATCTACCTTTTCGTGTTTCATATAATTTTTTAAAAATGGAATCACTTCTTCTGCTGGCATCGAAGCCAATGCATTAGGTACGAGCTGTAACTCATCTGTAACCGCAAGGCCGGCTCTTTTTTGTCCGTAATCTATGGCCAAAATCCTTCCCATAAATTTTTTGCAAAATTAGCTTTTTATCATGATATGCGTATGCTTAATATTTACAGGAATATTGCTGTTTTATGAGTTATAAGAATATATAAGCAAAAATTTATATATTTAAGTGCCTCATTAAATCTACTTATGATCGAATAGAATTAATATGGATGAATTTTTTAGTGTGATATTTCGAGAATAATTGAATTTACCTATTGAAATAGATTCTTATTACGCTTAAATCGGTTAAAATAACTGTAAATTGATGAATATAATAGCGAAAGCATTACGCATGAATGATTGGGGCAAATATAGGTTTTGTAACTTTGTATCATGAAATGAACAGAAGAATGGAAGGAATAAAAGAATTCGTTGAACAAGCATGGGATAATCGAGTTCTATTGCAGAAGCATGAATTTGCCGATGCCATACGTCGTACCATTCGTTTATTGGATGAAGGGCGTTTAAGGGTGGCAGAGCTCAAAGATGGGGAATGGGTAGTGAATGAATGGATAAAGAAAGCCGTAGTATTATTTTTTCCATTGTCGGGTTATGAAGATTCGTTTGCTGGGCCAATGGAGTTTTACGATAAGATTCCGCTAAAGAAAGGTTACAAGAATTTGGGAGTGAGAGTAGTTCCGCATGCTGTTGCTCGCTATGGGGCTTATCTTGCTCGAGGAGTGGTGTTAATGCCGTCGTATGTTAACATTGGTGCCTATGTAGATGAAGGAACTATGGTAGATACATGGGCTACGGTTGGTTCGTGTGCACAAATTGGGAAGAATGTTCATTTAAGTGGAGGAGTTGGAATAGGAGGGGTGTTAGAGCCAATACAAGCTGCACCAGTGATCATAGAAGACGAATGTTTTATTGGATCACGTTCAATTATAGTGGAAGGGGCTCGCATTGGGCGTGAAGCTGTAATTGGTGCCAACACGGTTATTACGGCTAGTACGCGAATTATTGATGTTACCTCTGCTGAACCAAAAATATACAGAGGAGTAGTTCCTCCTGCTTCGGTTGTAATCCCTGGAACATACGAAAAAGAATACCCCGCAGGTAAGTTTGCCTTGCCATGTGCACTAATTGTAGGCCAGCGTAAACCATCAACCGATATGAAAACTTCACTTAACCACGCACTACGCGATTTTGATGTCCCAGTCTGAGATTTTTATTTATTTCACCTTGCCTTTGCCCCTTCTTTTCATTTTCAGATGAAAGTTTATATTTGAAATTATTAATGGAAAAAATTATCCTCATACAGACTGCTTCGATAGGAGATGTTATTTTAACCACACCTGTTCTGGAGAAAGTACATCATTATTTTCCTACTGCCTCGATTGATATTCTGGTAAAACAAGGCATGGAATCTCTTTTTATTCAACATCCGTTTATACATCGAGTTATTACTTGGGGAAAAAATCAGCATAAATACCGTAATTTATTCAAATTGATAAAAAAGTTACGGAGCGAAAAATATGATCTTGCTATTAACTGTCAGCGGTTTGCAAGTACAGGATTATTGACAGTTGGTATGAATGCCAAAATTACTACGGGTTTTCATAAAAATCCGTTTTCCAAATTTTTTACCTATCGAATTGAGCATAATGTTGGAAACTTGCATGAGGTGGAACGAAATTTAAGCTTAATCGATTTCATAGGACAAGAAAAACAATTTCCCGTTCGTCTTTACCCTACTAAGAATGATTATGAAAAAGTGGCTCATTTAAAGAACAAGCCTTATATTTGCATTGCTCCAGCCTCATTATGGTTTACGAAGCAATTTCCGGAAAGTAAGTGGATAGAATTCATTAGATTGCTGCCGGAGGATTTAGTGATTTATTTATTAGGCTCGGCTAATGAAAAGATTTTATGTGATAGCATAATGGCTGCTTGTAAACCTCGGAGGATAATTTCATTGGCGGGTGAATTGAGTTTTTTACAAGTAGCTGCTTTGATGCGTGAAGCTAAAATTAATTATGTGAATGATTCGGCTCCCTTGCATTTGGCTTCGGCGGTTAATGCACCGGTAGCTGCTATATTTTGTTCCACAGTACCGGAGTTTGGGTTCGGTCCACGGTCAGAACATTCTTTTATTATTCAAACTTCTGAATCTCTTTCATGCCGTCCCTGTGGATTACACGGTCATACATCGTGTCCGAAAGGGCATTTTAAGTGTGCCTTTTCTATTCAAAGTCAACAATTATTGAAATGTTTATTAGAAGTAAAAAGTTATGAGTTATAGTCCATTTTTCGAAGATGATGTCAATCGGGCTGTAGAAGTTCTTCAGTCGGGTGGAGTTATTCTTTACCCAACTGACACTATATGGGGAATTGGTTGCAAGGCCAATGATATCAAAGCCATAAGCCGTATTTACACCATTAAACAACGTTACGAAAAGAAAAATTTAATCATTTTGGTAGATTCGGAAGAGATGTTGCGTAAATATGTTTCCGAAGTTCCTCCCGTAGTTTTGGAATTAGTCAAGACTTATTCGAAGCCTTTAACCATTGTTTATCCTAAAGCCAGAAATTTGCCTTCAATTATAGTAGCTAACGATCAGAGTATAGCCATACGTATTGTCAATCATCCTTTTTGTATAGAAGTTATTAGTCGGATTGATGTTCCTTTGGTGAGTACATCGGCTAATTTTTCGGGTGAGCCTGCTCCTGCATCATTCAGTACGATTTCCGAAGATATAAAAAATGCCGTGGATTATATTGCTATGACCGACAGAGATAAACTACAAAAGCCTGCGGCTTCGACCATTATTAGAATCTTACCCGATGGCAATTTTGAGATTTTGCGCGATTAGGGAATGTTCTCTTCTAATTTTTTGATAAGTTAAAAAGTTTACGAGCTGAGCCCACTGCATAGAAAGCACCGGAAGGAAGTGGTAAAACAATAATGGGTATGGCTTGTAAAGCGCTATCAAAGGTAAGAATTGGTGTCATAGGATTGGGAATGCGTGGCAGTGAAGCTGTTTCGAGATTATTGCAAGTAGAAGGTGCCGAAATTGTTGCTTTATGCCATTTGCTGCAAGAAAGAGTAGGATTGGCCGCTATTGTAATTCTGTAAATTTTTATTTTTTAAATTGTACTTTATTCATCCTTTGCAAACATGAAAGGCGAAACACAAAGCACAGGGAGGCCAATTTTGCTTCGAATGATTTTGGCGTCAGATGGAGCAGGCTTAAAATGTAATGATTCTTCTTCTTCGTCGTTCATTAAAATCATGAGTCCTGCTTTATAATGTTTTGCATAATAAGCCAATTGATTGGTAAAACTTCCTTGGCCAATATAAGGCACATATGCGCATTCTATCCCTAAAATAGAGAGTTTTTCTTTAAATCGACTTCTTTCTCTTTCAATTTCACTAACAAACTTATCGGATGAATGGTTTTCTACAACAATTACTAGTTTTCCAAACCATTCACTTAGATGTTTCAAAGTAATAGCTTTTTTGCTCCATCCACGAAAAAGATTGACGGGGAACAGCATAGGTGAAAATTTATTACAATTTTTTCGGGGAAAGACGATAGAAGGTACGGGGCAAACCGCAATCATGCGCATGATTTTTTCGGGAGTAAATTTTTGCAAACCCGGTTTGCCTTTCAAACTGAATGCTGTCATTAAGATATCGTTTTCTTTACAAATGCTCGAAATTACTTCGTAAACGCTTCCTTCACGAATAACAATGTCAATATCGATTTCTTTTCCTCGGGTTAGGCCATTAGAAAGCGATTCCATAGACTCTTCAATCCATTCCTTGTCAAGGTTGTTTTCTGATAAATAAGCCCTTGTGTAATGATTGATGGCATGTACTATAAGCAAATTTTGATGTAGTAATTCTGCTAATTCTGCAGCCTGAACTGCAGCCTCATAACTATTATCAGAAAAATCGACAATGACCAGAATTGCCATTTTCGTAATTTTCTGCAAGTAACAAAAAATTTTTAAAATTGGCAAGCATATTGAAAAGAAAATTTGAGCTATTAGAGTAAAATTATCATGCAGGTTTACTTTAGGTGAAAAAGAAGAGGTATTCTGTATGAATACCTCTTCTTTTAATAATTAAACCACCCTGATTACATCCAACCAAACATGAATTGGTATTTACGACCTACCTTTTATAGGACAAATCAAAAGCAGACTAAATTGTTTTGAACTTTTTCATTCTCAATTAAAATAATAGATTTTGATAATGTGATGAGGGGACTTGTATTTGGTTGGAAGTAAAAGATTAGCCTAATAATTTTCGGCTAACATTTCGAAAAAAGCTTGTGGGTGGTCGCATCCGGGACAACGTTGTGGAGCGGTTTCTCCTTCATAAATAAAGCCGCACTTACGGCATATCCAGCGAACCTTTTGATTTTTCTTGAAAACTTCTCCATTTTGAATATTAGTTAATAGCTTTCGATAGCGTTTTTCGTGTTCGGCTTCAATTTTAGCGATTGTACGGAATTTCACAGCAATTTGCTTAAATCCTTCTTCTTCGGCAATTTGAGCAAATTCAGGATATAGTGCAGACCATTCTTCATACTCCCCAGCTGCGGCTTGTTCGAGGTTTTCCGCTGTTGTGCCTATTATACCTGCTGGATATGAAGCTGTTATTTCAACCATACCGCCTTCGAGAAATTTAAAAAACTGTTTGGCATGCGATTCTTCATTTTCGGCTGTAAGCTCAAAAATGGCTGCAATTTGTTCATAACCTTCTTCTCTTGCTTTTTTTGCAAAAAAAGTATAACGATTCTTCGCTTGTGACTCTCCCGCAAATGCCTTCAAAAGATTTTGCTCGGTGCGGGTACCTTTTATGCTTTTTGTTTCCATCATTGAACGATTTTTATGATTAAGGTTTTGTATTAAAGAAGTTAAATTCCTTCCAATAATTTAGTTTATCATGACGACAAAGTTAAATATTTTTATATGGTAGAGTGTAAAGCAGTTTCTTTTTAATTTCAAACAGGAGCCTGTTAAGGCGTCCATAGAGCCTCAATCGAGAAGCGCAAAATTTCTTTCATGCCTATTTTTTAGAACTTTCTCTTCATAGTCTTTCTTTCAACGGCTTATGTTATACATCATCTATTTTAAGTGAATGGCAAGTTTCATTTTTCAGGATATTAAGAAATTGATAAGTCATTCAAAATTTTACATGAAAAGTTTTACATTTGCAGGCTTGTTTTTAAAATCATTAGTGAGTTGAAGATCATTTAAATATAATACAATAACCATTGAAAATCGAAAAAAGCGATGAAAAGTAAGAAACATGTGTATTTATTTGGCAATAAGACTGCCGAAGGAAGTACAAATATGAAGGATTTGTTAGGCGGCAAAGGAGCTAATCTTGCCGAGATGAATTTAATAGGTATGCCTGTACCACCAGGTTTTACTATCACAACCGAAGTTTGTGATGCTTACTATAAATTAGGCCGAGAAGCCGTTATTGATATGATTAAAGATGAGGTAGAGGCCGGAATTCGTTTTATTGAGAATATTATGGGTTCTCGTTTTGGAGACCCTAACAATCCATGTTTAGTTTCTGTGCGTTCAGGAGCGAGAGCTTCCATGCCAGGCATGATGGATACTATATTGAATCTTGGTTTGAATGATACTGTGGTAGAAGGCCTAATCAAAAAGACTGGGAATCCGAGATTTGTATGGGATAGTTACAGGCGATTCATTCAAATGTATGGTGATGTAGTTTTAGGAATGAAACCGGCTTCGAAGCAAGATGTAGACCCATTCGAAGAGATTATTGAAGAATTAAAAGAAAAACGTGGTTTGCATCTGGATACAGAGCTTACTACTGATGATTTGAAAGAACTTGTAGTAAAATTTAAAAACGCCGTTAAGGAACGCACGGGGAAAGATTTTCCGGAAAACTCTTGGGATCAGCTTTGGGGAGCTATTATGGCCGTGTTTGATTCGTGGATGAACGAACGAGCTATTTTATATCGTAAGTTGAACAATATTCCCGATGAATGGGGCACAGCAGTTACGGTTCAGGCCATGGTCTTTGGGAATATGGGCGAAACTTCTGCTACTGGGGTTGCTTTTACGCGTGATGCTGCTACAGGAGAAAAAATTTTTAACGGAGAATATCTCATCAACGCTCAAGGAGAAGATGTTGTAGCAGGTATTCGTACACCACAACAGATTTCTCTTGAGGGTTCAAGAAGATGGGCTGCTTTAGCAGGAATCTCAGAAGAAGAACGCCGTACAAAATATCCATCATTAGAAGAAACTATGCCTCAAATCTATCACGAATTGCTCGAGATTCAGCAAAAACTCGAACAGCATTATCGCGATATGCAAGATATTGAGTTTACGATTCAAGAAGGGCGGTTGTGGATGTTGCAAACGCGTAATGGAAAGAGAACTGGAGCTGCTCAGGTAAAAATTGCCATAGATATGCTGCGTGAGGGAATGATAGATGAAAAAACTGCTCTCTTAAGGGTTGAACCCAATAAGCTCGACGAGCTTTTACATCCAGTATTTGATAATGAAGCCATAAAAAATGCTGAGGTAATTGCAAAAGGGCTGCCAGCCTCGCCAGGAGCTGCTACCGGACGTATAGTATTTCAGGCGGATGAAGCCGAACATTGGGCTGCCAGAGGCGAAAAGGTGATTTTGGTTAGAATAGAAACTTCACCTGAGGATTTAAGAGGAATGAATGTAGCCGAAGGTATATTGACTGCTCGTGGTGGCATGACTTCTCATGCAGCTGTAGTTGCTCGTGGAATGGGGAAATGCTGCGTGTCGGGTGCTGGTTCTTTGAAAATAGATTATAAACAAAAGACCGTTCAAACCAATGGGTTCACATTTAAAGAAGGTGATTGGATTTCATTGAATGGAAGTACGGGAGAGGTTTATAAGGGAAAGATAGCTACACGCGATCCGGAACTTAGTGGCGATTTTGGTGAGTTGATGCGACTTGCGGATAAATATTCACGTATGTATGTGAGAACAAATGCCGATACCCCACGTGATGCTGCTGTTGCCCGTAATTTTGGAGCAAAGGGGATAGGCTTGTGTCGTACCGAACACATGTTTTTTGGTGGAGAAAAAATTAAAGCCATGCGTGAGATGATCTTGGCTGATGATGAAGCTGGTCGCCGTAAGGCTTTAGATAAACTTCTTCCTATTCAACGCGAAGATTTTGAAGGAATTTTCGAAGCCATGCACGATTTACCTGTAACCATTCGCCTGTTAGATCCACCATTGCACGAATTCGTTCCTCAAGAAGAAGCCAATCAACGCGAAATGGCCAAAGAAATGGGGCTTACGCTCGAACAAATTAAGGCCAAGGTCGAAGAACTGCACGAGGTTAACCCCATGTTAGGTCATCGTGGATGTCGTCTTGGGAATACTTATCCTGAAATCTCAGAAACTCAAACACGTGCTATTATTGAAGCAGCGCTTAATTTGAAGAAAAGAGGCATAAAAGCTGTTCCTGAAATAATGATTCCGCTCACAGGCACGCTTAAGGAAATGCAGATGCAGGAAGATATTGTTCGTTCGACTGCCGAAAAAGTTTTCGCCGAATATAACGACCGCATAGATTATTTGGTTGGAACTATGATAGAAGTACCTCGTGCTGCTCTGGTTGCCGATGAAATTGCACAATCGGCCGAATTTTTCTCTTTTGGAACGAACGATCTTACCCAGATGACTTTTGGTTATTCTCGTGATGATGCTGGTAAGTTTCTTCCTGTTTATTTGAAAAAAGGAATTTTGAAAAATGATCCTTTCCAAATTCTCGACCAAGAAGGGGTTGGACAGTTGATTCGTATGGGCGTGCAAAAAGGCCGTCAAACCCGTGAAAAATTAAAGATTGGAATTTGCGGTGAACACGGTGGAGAACCTTCATCTGTGGAATTTTGCAATTCAGTCGGCTTTGATTATGTAAGCTGCTCGCCATACCGCGTCCCTATTGCCCGTCTTGCTGCTGCTCAAGCAGTTATCAAACAAACCCCTTCTGAAACAACCTTAATAAAAGACAAAAAAGAAAAGAAGGAGAAAAAGGATAAGATTGAGAAAAAGGATAAAAAGGACAAGAAGGACAAGAAGGATAAAAAAGACAAGAAGATTAAAAATAACAAAAAGTCCAAAAAGGAAAAGAAGAAAGACAAAAAGAATTAATCTTTTTCGTTTGAGTTGGTGATTGATTATTCATAACTTTTAAAGCGGGATGCTCGATAGTGTCCTGCTTTTTAAGTGATGGGGGGATGGTGATTTGGAGGATGGAGGATGATGGATGGGGGGCTGTTGATTGCCAATACCTAAATAAGGTTGACCGTTTTGAATATGAATTTATTTTAGTTTGAGAACCATAAGAATGTATCTATCATATTTTCAGTGGATAGGGAGGTATTGGCACCATGTATCTAAAAATTTTGTTATTAATAGATTGCCTTAAAGACCTAATAGGTTTTTTTAACCTGATAGATCTCCGTTTATTTCTCTTTACCATTCTTCAGTCTCAAACCTCCAAATTTTTCATTCTCTCCCTCTCCCTCTCTTAGTTTTTCCGTCTTTTGTTTTTTATAACTTAACCTTGCTCAGGGTGATATGCATATAGTAAACACATATCAGTTTCTGGATTGTTGATAAAAAGCTTAGTTTTGCCTCAAATTGGATGTAATGATTGTATTTGCCAACGCAAAGATCAACATAGGTTTACGCGTAATAAGGGAAAGGCCCGACGATTTTCATGATATATTGAGTATATTTTATCCTGTTCCACTAACTGACGTTTTAGAAATCCATCAAAGCCCAAGATTCGAATTTCATTCTTATGGTTTTCCTGTTTCTTCTTCTGAAAAATCTAATCTTTGTGTAAGAGCATGGAATCTACTTTCAGAGAATCATACTTTGCCTACAGTTGCCATTTATTTACTCAAGAATATTCCAACAGAAGCAGGGCTTGGAGGAGGTTCATCCGATGCCAGCTTCACTTTATTAGCCCTGAATGAAATGTTTCATTTAGGGCTTTCTCAAGAGACCCTTTCCAATTATGCACTTCAATTGGGCAGCGACTGTCCTTTTTTCATTCACAATAGGCCCGTACTGGCTTCAGGACGTGGAGAAGTCCTTACTCCATTGACACTTTCTCTCAAGGGATATTATCTGGTTTTAATAAAACCGGATTATAAAATCAGTACTGCTGAGGCCTATTCTCATATTCAAGCCAGACCCGAAGCAGAAAATCCCGCTTTTATCGTGAATCTTCCCTTGGAAAGATGGAAAGAAAAATTGGTGAATGATTTTGAGGAATATGTTTTCAACATTTTTCCTGAAGTAAGAATCATCAAAGAAAAATTATACAGTGAAGGCGCGGTTTATGCATCGATGAGCGGGAGTGGTACGAGTGTATATGGTATTTTTCGCGATGAACCCCCACCTATGCCATGGGCTAAAAACCATTTCTATCGTGTTTTCCTTCTCGATTAGGCCGTTACTGTCGAATTGGGCTTCATCATCATTAAAATTTCCGTAGCCACTTTCCGGTTGTAATCAAGAGCAAGCTGTTTATGATTGACAAGGTCGACTATGGTGCCAATGAGGCATAAACCTGCAGTAAGCAGATACAAAATACCCATACCAATTTGTCCAATGACGAAACGATGCACTCCGCTGATTCCTAAAAAACCAATGAGAGCTAATAGAAGAATCAGTAAAGGGTCTCTTCTTCGAGATGCATACATTCCTACGAACGATCTCATTTCATCGTCGGAAAGTTGTTGAGTAAAACCCTCTATCATTGTGGCTTCTTCGAGGCCAATTTGTGGTAAATACTGGTAAATTCGCTGGTTCATAATGAATGATATAATTTGGGTGAAAAAATTTCAATTGTACGTATAATGAGAACTAATATGGCTATCAAGCCCAAAGGGTGCATAATGAGTGATTCTTCTATCCTACCATGCAGGGCAAGTATCATGCTTCTGCCAATGCCAAATCCTAGGCAATGCCTAAATCCCAAATGATAAAACGGACAAAAGGTAAAATGCTGGTCACTTTTTACAGAACTCATCATCATACTTACTATGGCAAAAATCCAGATAAATCCTTCCAGATGCGAAATAAGATAATGAATGAAGCCTTTTTGTTCGAGTGTTCTCACTTTTTTTAGTCGGTTATTGAAATTTATGACTCATATTAAAACAAAAGGTTACAAAAGATGGTTAGCGTTAAAATTAGTTGTTTAAATAATATTGACTTCTGATTCTAAATGGATATGGAAGCGATCTTCGACGCTTTGAATGATTTTATTGGCAAGCCGGAGAATTTCTTCGCCTGAAGCCTTCCCATAATTTACCAGGACCAATGGTTGTTGGGGCCAAACCCCTGCATCACCTTGTCGGTATCCTTTCCATCCGCAATGACTAATTAACCATGCTGCAGAAATTTTTATTCCTTCGGGAACCTTAAAGCTAGTAAGATGAGGAAAATCTGTAAGCAAGCTTTGGAAAGTATCTTCGGAAATAACTGGATTTTTGAAAAAACTTCCTGCACTTCCAATTTTTTCAACCTCTGGAAGTTTTTTTAAGCGAATTTGCCGAATGGCTTCTCTCAAAGCTTGAGGAGATATAGCAATGGGTAATTGGCCTTCGAAATATTCTTTCACATCCGTATAATCGAGATGAGGATGAAAATTTTTCGACAGGGCAAAAGTAACCGAAGTAATCAAATAGTGCCCTTTGTGGCTCGATTTGAAGATACTTTGCCTATAACCAAACTGGCATTCAGCGAGAGTAAAAGTTTGGTTGAGACCACTATTTAAATCTATGGCTTCGAGACTGTGGAACACATCTTTCAGTTCTATACCATAAGCACCTATGTTTTGTACGGGTGCACTGCCAACTTTTCCTGGAATTAGGGTAAGATTCTCTAAACCGTAAAATCCTTCCTTCATAGCATAATCGAGTAAATCTTCCCAAACAGTTCCAGCTTGAACCTTCAGATAAACTTTTTCATTTTCTTCTCCTAAATATTCTATTCCTTTGGTATTGATATGAAGCACTATTCCAGGAAAATTCTTAGTAAATAAAAAATTACTTCCACCGCCCAAAATTAAGATAGGCAATGAATTATCGTGAGCAAACTCAAGTGCTTCAGCAATATCGCTTTGCTGTCTGATATCAGCAAAAAATGCTGCATTGGCTTCAACCTGAAATGTATTGAATGGCTTTAGTGAAATATTTTTCTGAATCATCATTCGAATAATATTTAATTAAAAGGTATAAGTCGGCCGCTACCTTCTCCTTTAAGCCATATAGTGGAAGGAGAACCCCTATAATATAAATCGCCTATGCTCCAGATTTCGGCTTGCAGTATACCACTAGCATTTACCCAACAATTGTTAGAACCTAAATGGACAAAATGCAGATAACCTGGTGTGCGCAAATCACGTAAATCGAAGGGACCATAACCCTTACAATACACGAAAGTATATCCCGATTCGCCACGGATATGAAAATCAACCGAGCCTGTGCCACTATGTTGAACAAACCATGCTTTTGCTGTTTTTATGTCTAAATTTACACTTCCTCCTCCGTTTCTACATTCCATACGTAATGAATCTAACAATAAAGTATTGGTGGAACGTATTAGGCCTGAACTTTCGAATTCAACAAATAAGAATGATTGGGGGGTAATGGTAAGGAATACCTTGGTTTTTACACCCAAATTGCGCAAAAAATCACAAGTATTGAAGTCTTCGAGCCTTAATGTTTCTCCTTTTAAAGAGGATACTGTTCCGGGCAGCAAATTTTCTCCCGATTGAAGATAAAGTCGTGGTTTTCTGTCCATGGTAATATATACATCCATTTCTCCTTGGATGATTAATGTATCTGGTGAAGTAGGTAGTAAGCGTTCTTCGTAAATTATCTTTCCGGTCGAAGTAATGCAACCGCCATTCTCCTCTTTTGAGCAGGCATTGAAAATTATGCTGAGTATTGAAGCGAAAAGCAAAATAAAGATGTATTGCTGATTTTTCATTGTTTTAAAATTGATAGCCCAAGCCAGCTGCAAAATAATCAGCTTTTGCAAAGTGTGTTTTCAAAGTGAGGTACAATTGCCAATTTTCAAAGATAGTGTAAGAGGCGACAATTTTATCGTAGATAATATTATCCGATTTTTCTTTACGATAGATGTAAGTACCTGCATGAAGGCAAAGATCGAGTTTACCAATGCGCAAACCACCGAACAGATTCACTCCATAATTGATGATTTCGGCTTCATTGGATATATATACTCCCTGACGGGCCAGTAATTCTTTATCTGACTGGTCCCAAGTAATATCCATACCAAGGCCGCTGATAAAATATCTCGAAACTGGTGCTATCCCATTCAACGACAAATTCAACACATTATATTGTTGCCCACCTACCGGGAAAATCTCTTTTATTGCCCCTGACAAAGCTATGCGTATACGAGGCTGAAAATTAACCGATTGGGCTTGGTGGACAACTGGAATGATGGGGATTTTTTTAAAAGTGCCTTCAAATCCAATGTGTAGAGCTGGGAAATTGATCCCGTAATTTGGAACTTTTACCGCTCCATTAGAGAAATGAATAAATGAGGCTCCCATTTTAAGGCTTAAATAAGAAGAAAGTCCAAATTGAGCCGAAAGTTCTGAACAAAGTGCTGCATTTAAATGAGAACCTATCGCTACATTCTTATAATTATCTATTCGGTGGAAAGTCTTAGTGAACCAACCCAAACCAGCTCCCAATCTAAGTGCAAGCAAGGTGCTTCTGCTGCTGATCAAAGGAAAATCAATGCAAGGATAAATCGCATGAACACTGCCAAGAATTCCAGTATTGCCTAATTGAGAATAAAAATAACTTAAGCCCATAACAGGGTAATTAAATGTTCGCTGCCATTCCTTTTCCCCATTACTCGACTTTAAGAAACTGACTTCTAAACCAGTAATATGATGATTGGTAAACACTTTCATCTCAGGATGATGTGGTAAAATAAATCCATAGTGCAAAACAGGCTGAATTTTATATCCTGCTGAAACAAAGAATTCCTGACCTCTGCCTGTTAAGCTACACATCAACAAAATTCCAAAGAAACAAAAACTCAGTTTATGCACCTGAAATCGGAAAATAAAAATTTATTCTTTGAAAGCTGCGAAGATACTTATTTCAAACCAATAAGCCTAATCAATCCTCAAATTGACTCAAAAAGTATTTGGCCTCAACATTCATTTCCTGTTTGATATTTCAGTAAATTTGTCCAGCTTAAGAGTCAATATTATTGAAAGGTTGTGATTATTAAAGTTTCTTAAAAATGGCTTTCATCTCAAGCATACTATTTGTAGATATCGCTGCTCAAACAGCCATTCTTTTTTGGGGTTTACTCATCATAATTCTATTGGCATTATTAGCTTATTTTATTTTTAAACGGCATTCCAGTGAAAAATTTAAACCAAAAATTGTCACTCATTTTATTCATGATTCATATTTAGCCTCAGACGAGTTTTTTGGTATTTTGGTTTTCGACAATAGGAAACAAATTAAAAAGCAATATCTTACTGATAATTTCGGAAAGATATGGGGTTATAATATAACAAACACTGAGAATATCCTTGTTGATTTCGAATCGATTTTAATTCCCGATGATAAAGTAAAGTTTCATGAAGCAGTAGTTGAACTTCTCAAAGGTTCAACCCATATCTATGAAGCAGAGTTAAGTTTAAAATCATCAAAAGATGAAATAAAGCAATTTATGTTTCGCCTCACATCCTTGAAAATAGACGAAGGTGATGTTATTCTTCATATATTTTCAAGAGTCATGTCTAAAGAGGAAGATAAATCCACTTTTGAAGCTCGACTTAAAGAAATGAGTCAAATCTTATTGAATAGTTTTCCATGGCCTTTATTCATTAAAAATGAAAAACAGCAAATTGTCTATTATAATAATCCTTTTTCTCATGCAGTAAACCAGCCTTCAAATGATCTTCATGGGAAATCACTACCAGATATTTTCCCGAAGGTCGATATAAAAGAAATGATGCAGAGTGATCAAAAGGTTTTTCAGTTTTCTTATGATATTTTTGAAAAAGACTTCACTTCTATAGAAGCTCCACTGCACTATCTTGTAATAAAGAATTTAATAACCTCTAATACAGATCATGAAAGATACATCATGGTTTTGTTAGTTGATATATGTGATAGAATAGAAAGGGAAGAAGCTTTAAGGCAGGCAGTAAGGCAAGCCGAAGAGTCAGATCAAAGAAAATCGATGTTTTTGGCCAGCATGTCGCACGAAATACGTACGCCTATGAACTCCATTTTAGGAATGGCCGAACTGCTTTATGATACCAAGTTGGATAAGGAACAGCGAGAATTGGTCGATATCATCAATAAATCGGGTGTAACATTGCTTTCTATCATCAACGATATTTTGGATTTTTCGAAGATAAAGGCTGGATTTATCAAAATTGAATCTACCGATTTAAACCTACCCGAAATTATTGAAGAGGTTGAATCCATGTTGCGTTTCAAGGCCAATGAAAAGAATATTCGGCTATCACATGCCATAGAACCTTCATTATATCAAATTGAAATGAAAGGTGATGCAGTTAGAATTCGTCAGGTTCTTATCAATTTGGTAAACAATGCCTTAAAATATACTTTGGAAGGTGAGATTAAAATTTTAGGAAGTATTATTTCTCTTAACCAGGATTGTGTGAAATGCAAGATCGAGGTAAAAGACACAGGCATTGGAATATCCGAATCGGATAAGGACAAGATTTTCGAAGCCTTTAATCAATCGGAACTCACTGATATAAACAAGTTTGAAGGAACTGGTTTGGGGTTGAGTATTAGTAAATCACTAGTCGATATGATGGGAGGAAGTATAGGTTTTGAGAGTGAGCTTGGAAAAGGAAGTAATTTTTGGTTCATTCTCGATTTGCCCTTAGCTCGCAAAACGTTTTCTTCACTTACTTCAATGATTAAGGAACCTCGAATTTTGTTAGTAGAAGATAATAAAACCAATCAGCAGTTGATGGGTTCGTATTTGAACCGCATGGGTATTTATTCTTATGACTTGGCTATACACGGAAAGGAAGCTATCGAGAAAGCAAAGAATGAGAAATATGATCTCATCCTAATGGATATCCAAATGCCTCAGATGGATGGAATAGAGGCAGCACAACATATCCGACGGCAAAATCAAAGCGATAACTTGAATGCTAATACTCCCATACTAGCCGTCACAGCTTATAGTACTTCAGCAGATGCGTATCGTTTTTACAAAATTGGAATGAATGGCATGCTGAGGAAACCTTTTTTATTTGAAGAATTTCGTCAAACTATAGAAGATATTCTGGGAGAAAATTTCTTTCAGAGAAAAGATTGAATTTACAAACTGAATTAAAATGAGACGTGAACATCATCAAGCACTTGAAAAATTTGAACAGCTTCTCGAAATTATGGATAAACTCAGAGCAAAATGCCCATGGGATAAAAGCCAAACCATCGAAAGCCTGAGACATTTGACCATAGAAGAAACCTATGAGCTCTCCGATGCTATACTTAGTCATGATGCAGAAGGTATTCGGGGAGAATTGGGCGATTTAATGATGCATTTAGTATTTTATGCAAAGATTGCCTCTGAAAAGGGATATTTTAACATAGCCGAGGTGCTGGAGGGTATCAACCAAAAACTCATCAATAGGCATCCTCATATTTTTGGAGATGTTGTGGTTACAAGTGCTCAAGAAGTTGCTAACAATTGGGAAAAAATTAAACTCAAGAAAGAAGGGAAAAACTCAGTGTTGGAGGGCGTGCCACCCTCTCTTCCGCCTTTAATGAAGGCATATCGTATGCAGGAAAAAGCTCGTGGCATTGGATTCGACTGGGAAAATGCGTCTCAAGTATGGGAAAAAGTGTTGGAAGAAATGAGAGAATTACAACACGAGGTTAACGAAGGATCACCTAAAGAAAGACTCGAGGAGGAGTTTGGAGATCTGCTGTTTTCGCTGGTTAATTATGCACGCTTTATAGGAGTAAATCCTGAGGACGCTTTGGAAAATACTAATCGTAAATTCATCAGCCGTTTCCAAAGTATGGAGGATACAGTAAATTCTAATGGACAAAATTTCGACCAGCTTACTTTGCATCAAATGGATAAGCTTTGGGAAGAAGCGAAAAAATTGGAGAAAAAACGGAGAAAGTGAGTTGGGGGTTGGTGATTAGTGATTGGTGATTTGTCAATGCCTAAATAAGGTTGACCGTTTTTGACCTGATTTTAGATTTAGTTTTTTGCATGTTTAAAATTTAATATTTCACTCAACTTGTGAACCATAGAGATGTATTTATTTTCTATTCAGCGAAATGTATTTTTGAATTTTAGTTTTCTGGGGAAATAATTTTTTCCTGTAAAATGCTATAATTATATCTCATGGTTTAATAGCCAGGTGAATTCGATACGCTGTAATTCAAAATTAATGGCAGGGTTTTAAAGATAGCTATAGAATAGAAATGTTGGTGCTAACCCCAAAGATTCACAGCTTTAAAAACCTCTTGGGCCTCGCTTCATGTCTCTTCACTATTCTCTAATCCCCAACCTTCAAATTCTTCATTCTCTCAGTTTCTTCGTTTTTTCCCTTTGAATATAACGCCCCAATAGACTTCTCCAATAAAATTCGTAACATAGCGGACAAAATGTGTAATTGAGCGGACAAGCCTTAATTTGAAGTGGCTGTAATTTTGACCAAAACAAACGAAAGTATGGTCAAACGCTTCGAAAATAATCCACTTCTTTGTCCTTCAGATATTAAGCCGTCGATGCCTAACATGGAAGTTGCTTGTTTATTGAATCCCGGTGTGTTTAGATATGAAGATAAGATATGGTTAGTACTAAGGGTTGCGGAACGTCCAAAACAGGAAGAAGGTAAAATTTCTTTTCCGGTCTATAATGATAGAGGTGAGATAGAGATTCTTTCTTTCAAAAAAGATGATCCCGATCTGGATGCCCGCGATCCAAGGGTGATAAAGTACAAAGGCAGAGATTATCTCACAACGTTGTCGCATTTACGATTGGTATGTTCCAATGATGGATTACATTTTATGGAACCCGAAGGCTATTCTCCCATCATGGGACAAGGGCACTTAGAATCGTTTGGAATAGAAGATTGCCGTGTAGCTACTTTTGACGATTTTTATGCTCTGACTTTCACTGAGGTTTCGCGATGGGGTGTAGGTGTTGGCTTGATGACTACTCGAAATTGGAAGGATTTTCAGCGCGAAGGAATGATTTTCCCACCACATAACAAGGATAGTGCTATTTTCGAACAAAAAATTGATGGAAGATATTATGCTTTTCATCGTCCAAGCAGTCCTGAGTTAGGAGGAAATTATCTTTGGATAGCCGAGTCTCCTGATTTGATTCATTGGGGAAAACATAGATGCATAGCAACAACCCGTGAAAAAATGTGGGATTCGGCTCGTATCGGAGCGGGCGCTGCACCTATACTTATTTCTGAAGGCTGGCTCGAAATCTATCATGGAGCAAACGAAAATAATGAATACTGCCTTGGGGCTCTGCTTCTCGATAAAAAACATCCATGGAAAGTTTTGGCCAGAAGTCATGAACCTATCATGCGGCCGGAAATGGAATACGAACTGAAGGGTTTCTTCGGACATGTAATTTTTACTAATGGTCATTTGGTAGAAGGTGATACCATTAGAATGTATTATGGTGCCAGTGATGAAGTGATATGCGGCGCTAGCTTGTCAATCCATAAAATTATGAATACGTTAAAGTAATAATTTCAGAAAAGTATGCTGAAGAAGATCAAAACAGAATATGAGCATTTTCTCTCGATGCCCTACAACATGAGGGTGTTGTTGATCACCAACATGCTTTACTCTCTCGTGCTTCCTGTGGTAGAAATCTTTCTGGCAGCCTACATTATGCGTTTTTACAATGAAACCATATATGTAGCCCTGTTTCAATTGGCCATGTACACAGGCATCATCCTTACTTCTATCACCAATGGATTTTTGCTAAAACATTTTAAGATTGCTCATCTCTATTCATTTGGTATTCTTTTAAGTGGGCTTGTTATGGCCAGTATGATGCAAATAGATCATCTGAGTGTTGCACAACTTTTTCTGGCTGGTCTTCTCATTGGAGCTGCTTCGGGTTTCTTCTGGACCAATCGTTATCTGATGACATTAAACTCGACTATAGATTCTAACCGAAATTATTTCTTTGGATTAGAATCGTTTTTCTTTACTCTTTCGAACATTATTGTTCCCTTCGTTATTGGGGCCATATTGGCCGGTATTGATGGAATGAGAATTGGGAACATGACCTTCAGCATTCAAACTGGTTATCAAATTGTTACTCTAATTGTTTTTGTATTAACCATTTTTGCTTGTATATCTTTATCCAAGGGTCATTATTCGAATCCAACCCAGAAAGAATTTTTTTATCTGAAATTCCATAAGTTATGGAATTTACAAATTGTGCTGGCAGCGTTGAAGGGATTGGTTCAAGGTTTCCTGGTTACTGCTCCTGCCATGCTCATAATGCGTTATGTGGGAAAGGAAGGGTCGTTGGGATTGATTCAAGGGATTAGCGGTGGTCTAACTGCGTTGATTGTGTATCTCTTGGGAAGGTTTACGCAACCCAAACATCGTCTGGTTGTTTTTTCAGTAGGACTGAGTGTCTTCTTGCTGGGGACCATTATCAATGGAATTTTGCTATCCGCCATTGGGGTAATCATATTTATGCTTTGTAAGGTCGTTTTTCAGCCTCTTCACGATCTAGCTTATTATCCCATTATGCTGAAAGTCATAGATGTAGTTTCTTTCAAAGAAAACCGTAATCCTTATGCCTATATTCTGAATCATGAATTTGGGTTATACATTGGCAGAGTCGTAGGTTTGGGGATTTTCATACTGCTGGCTCTCATGGTTTCGGAAGTATTTGCCTTAAGATGGTCGCTTATTATTGTAGCTACCATTCAAATGTTGTCTATTCCTTTGGCTAAAACGATAATGAAAAAATCTTATCAACCCATATGATATGAAGAAACTCAAAACAATTTATTTTAGAAATGCCTGTATCGTTCTGATTTTAGCAGTTTTATCCATAGCATGTACACAACAAAAGCCTGCATCTTTGGTTCAAAAAAGCATTGCCAGAATCGATCAGATGCCCGATTTGCCACAACCTTTATCCATTATCGATTGGAAAGAAAAAGCCAGACTTTTCGATAGTCTTGTTTTCGATTTTGAGGCTACTACTCCGTTTGCTCCTTATATCTGGTGGGATTCCAACCAACGCAATTTTCCACAACATACTTATGGAATTTATACTGCTATTGGAGACGTTCGTCAGGGGCCATTGAAGAATGGAGGAGAGTTTCATGAAGCCCTCGTTACCCTTCCAGCTTTATTGAGCGCCGGTCTTATTGGGATTGATAAGACTCATCAAAATGGCTATAATTATGTTGAACTGGCCCAAAACTACTTCAATAGCGATAATGGCTGGAATATTGTGATGAACAACACACATCCCGATGTAGCTCACTTAGGTGGAGGCTATGGTAGGGATTGGTGGTATGATGTTTATCCAAATGTTTTGTATTATGGAGTGGCTGCTCTTTTCCCCGATGTTCAGAGAAATGATGAAATAATGAGAAGTGTGGCCGAAAAATTCTATCAGGCCGATAGCATTTTGAATGGATGTTACGATTATTCCTATTTTGATTATGGAAGTATGAAAGCCATGCGCAATAATATTCCATTTCAGCAAGACGTAGCCGGCGGGCATGCCTGGGTACTTTATTCGGCTTATAAAAAATTTGGGGATGCGAAATATCTACAAGGAGCCATTAGTGCAAGCAAAGCTCTCGATAATCAGAAAGAAAGCAGGTTTTATGAGATCCTTCTCCCATTTGGAGCTTATACAGCTGCTCGTCTCAATGCAGAACACGGTCAAAGTTTCGATGTCGAAAAAATTCTTCGCCATATTTTCGATGGTTGTCAATCCACAGATGGAAGATATGGATGGGGCGTAATTGCCGAAAGATGGGGTGATTACGATGTTTATGGGCTTCAGGGAAGCATCACCGATGGGGGGGGTTATGCTTTTTTAATGAATTCTGTAGTCATGGCATGGCCTCTGTTGCCTATGGTAAAATATGAACCTCAATATGCTAAGGCTATAGCGAAATATTTGCTTAATGCTATTAATGCAGCTCGGCTTTTTTATCCCGATCAAATTGATGAGCAACATCAATGGCTTAGCAACAAAAAGGACATTACTAAAGGAATTATAGCTTATGAAGGACTACGCAAGCACGATGATTATGGGAAAAGCGAACTCAAGGGAGTTAGTCCGGTAGCCATTGGTGATGGGCCCAAATGGGCGCCAGGTCAACCCGAAGAATCCATGTTTAGCATCTATAGCTCGGCTGTGGCTGGAATTTATGGGGCTATCGTCAACATAACCAATGTAGAAGGTATATTACGTCTTAACTGCAATGCTACCGATTTTTATGGAGACAATAATTTCCCGATTTATCTGATTTATAACCCATATCCGGAGGATCGTGAGATAAATTATTTAGTGGATAGCCGTTCTGATCTTTTTGATCTTCTTTCGAGAGAATATGTCTGCAGGAATGGCGAGGGTGGCGTAAAATTAAAAATTCCTGGACAAACTGCCCTATTGATTGCAGAATTGCCTCCTAAATCAAATGTTAAATTTTCTGACCATAAAATATGGTGTAACGATAAAATAGTTAGTTGGAAATAAATAAATTAATGCTTATGAAACGACTATTATTTTTCATGTTCATTTGGTTAGCAGCCTCTTCTTTTCTACAAGCGCAAAACCGAATAGAAGGGAGGATAACGGATGCTAAAAGTGGTGAAGCCTTGCCAGGGGTAACTATTTACATTAAAGGAACCACAATAGGCACAGTATCGGATGTTAACGGAAAGTATGTTTTGGAATCTGCCGCTCTTAAGCCGCAAGCTGTGATCGTATTCTCATTTGTTGGGTATGATGCTCAGGAGATTGTTTTTCAAAACCAGAAGGTTCTCGACATTAAACTGGAACCTTCGCAAGTGATGCTCGAGGAATTAGTAGTAATTGGATATGGCACAACTAAGAAACGTAATGTTCTGGGGGCTGTTTCGAAAGTAGAAACTCAGGAACTCACCCGTTTACCTGTAGCTGGCATTGATCAAGCCTTACAGGGAGCTGCTGCCGGTGTACAAGTCACTCAAAATACTGGGGCACCAGGCGAAGGTGTTTCGGTAAGAATTCGAGGAATAGGTTCCATCAACTCGAGTAACGATCCACTCTACATTGTGGATGGTATTCCTACTGCAGATGCCTTGGATGTGATTGCCCCTGGTGATATTGAGAATATTACCATACTCAAAGATGCCTCTTCTGCTGCTATTTACGGAGCCCGAGCTAATAATGGTATTATTTTAATTACCACAAAAAAAGGCAAAGAAGGCAAACCAGTTCTTCAATATCATGGTAGAAGTGGTATTCAGACTGTAGGACATATTCCTAAAATGGTTAATACGGCCGATTATATTACCGTTTATAATGAAGCTGCTACTAACGACAATAAATATTTGCCTGAAGGTTTGCAGCGTGCCTTGATTACTCCTGAGCTGGCGGCCAATTTTGCTGATATCAATTATTTGGAAGAACTTTTTAGAATCTCTCCAATCAATTCTCATG
Source organism: Bacteroidales bacterium UBA5762 (assembly GCA_002418865.1). Classification (GTDB taxonomy): domain Bacteria; phylum Bacteroidota; class Bacteroidia; order Bacteroidales; family TTA-H9; genus TTA-H9. The sequence continues at coordinate 50,360 of DIEY01000018.1, forward strand.
AACTTAGCTACTCCGGATCAACGGGTAAAACGAGCTATTTTATGTCAGGTACTTTCTTCGATCAAAGAGGTGTTATAGAAAATACAGGATATACCAGAGTTTCGTCGCATTTAAGTCTCGATACAGAGGTATTTCCATGGTTAAAAACCGGGATGAGTATGATAGTTGGTCATTCTAAAACCGATATTATTGGAAGCTCAGGAGATGGTTATGGTGGTAATGGAGGAAGCGTTATACGCTATGCCTTTTTCCGTAATCCTGCTATTCCTATCAAATTCCCAGATGGTAGATGGGTAGATCGCCCGGCCGAATATTTCGGAGATCAGATTTATGACAGTTTCTTGGGAGATGGCTACAATCCTATTGGTATGGCAGCTCTCAACGACCATACACTCAACGAAGACAATTTTTTAGGAAAAGCCTTTGCTACGGTCAAATTCACGAAGGAACTCGAATGGAATACGAATTTTGGAATAGATTATGGCAATAACTATACGCGTTGGTTTAATCCTACTTGGGGTACATTCAATCGTATCAATGCAAAGAATAATTTGAGCATTATAAGCCAGCGGGCAACCAACTGGACTTTGAACAGTGTATTGAATTATGAAACTCAATTTGGTGAAAATCATAACTTTAGTGCCATGGGTGGTTTCGAAGCTATTCGCAATTCAGGTAGATATGTTAATGCTAGTGATTCTGATTTCCCTGTGCAAGAATCGAACTTGATTTATATTGGCAATGGACAAGGTACCAAAACGGTTTCGGAGAGTGAATATGCATCTTCTCTTCTCTCATTTTTCGGACGAGTAAGTTATGATTTTAAAGGGAAATATTATTTATCGGGCACGTTTCGTAGAGATGGAACTTCGCGATTTACTGGCGACAATCAATGGGGAAATTTCTACAGCCTCTCGGCAGGATGGCTTCTTAAACAAGAGGCTTTCCTTAAAGATGTGCAATGGCTCGAAAATCTTAAGCTAAGACTGGGGTACGGAGCTATTGGTAATCAGGAAATTGGCCTTTATGCCTATTCTGATAGAATATCTCCTTATTATAATTATCCTTTTGGTGAAACCGTAAGTAGCGGCTATGCTCAGACTGCTCTAGGAAATGAAAACCTGAAATGGGAAACGAGTTATCAGTATAATGCTGGCATAGACGCCGAATTTTGGAAGGGTACTTTGGCAATTTCATTGGATTATTTCTATAAAATTACCGACGATATGCTTGTCAAGGCTTCCTATCCTCCTTCGGCAGGTTATGCTTCTTCACCTTGGATTAATAATGGTTCTGTATTGAACACAGGTCTGGAGCTCGAAGCCAATTATCGTAAAGTCGGCAACGATTGGAGTTATAATTTAGGCGGTAATTTTACTTATTTGCATAATGAAGTAAAAAAGCTAAATGCTCCTCTTATTGGTGGAAGAGTTGAATCTGGGGTTTATGCTACTTATACCACTGTAGGCCAACCTATTGGAGCATTTTATCTTCTCGAAATGGATGGTATCTTCCAGAATGAAACCGAGATTCTCTTGTCGGCATATCAAGGTAACAATATCCATCCTGGTGACGTGAAGTTTCTTGATCAGAATAAAGATGGAAAGATTACTAATGAAGACAGGGTATTTTTAGGAAGTGCTATTCCAAAATTCAGTGGTGGTTTGAGCTTCAATGGTCAATGGGGTCAATGGGACATGGGAATATTTCTGCAAGGCGTAGCCGGAAATAAAATTTACATGCAAATCAACCAGGATATTGAGGGTTTTTATCGTGGTTTTCCTGTTACTCAACGTTATTTCGACAATCGCTGGACAGGTGAGGGAACTTCGAATACTCAACCCCGACCTTCATGGACTGCAAAATCGAATAATGCACGACCTTCTTCACGTTTCCTCGAAGATGGTTCATATCTCAGATTGAAAAATATTCAAATTGGATACACTCTCCCCAAAGAAACATTAAGCAGTTTAGGCCTTGCCAAAGCAAGAATTTATATTTCGGCAAGCAATCTTTTCACCATTACCTCCTATCCCGGCCTTGACCCCGAAATGACCGTCAGCGATAACTCGAAAAATGAGGGCGACAGAGCTACTGGTATAGATTGGGGAACTTATCCTTCAACTATGAGTATTATGTTGGGTTTAGACATTTCTATCTAAAAAATTAAAAAATCATGAAAATCAATATTAATCAATTCAAACATATAGGGCATGCACTACTAATGATTGCCACCATAGGTCTTCTTCCTCTATCCTGCACAAAAGATTTTCTCGATGAAGAACTAAAGGGGGAATTTAGCAGCCAGACATTTTACCAAAACGATAAACAAGCCTTGCAGGCTCTCACTGGAGTTTACAATGCAATTGCTTTTACCAGCTTCAATAATGCAATATGGGTCTTTGGTGATGTAGCCTCTGACGATGCCGTAAAAGGTGGTAATCCAGGCGATCAGGCAGAAATTACCTATATAGATGAATTTACTGTTGACCGCAATAATGGCATCATTAACAATTATTGGACATTTTTATACGAAGGAATATCGAGGGCGAATAACGTAATTGCTAATGTGCCCGGTGTAAAAATGGATGAATCTCTGAAACAGCGTGTTATTGGCGAAGCCAAGTTCATTAGAGCATATAACTATTTCATACTTGTCAATATTTTTGGGAAGGTACCATTAAAGCTTTTACCCCAAAATACGCCCGATGCTATCAATGTACCTCTATCTGAGGTTAATACTATTTACCAACAAATTCAGACCGATTTAACCGAAGCAGCAGCGGTTTTGCCTGTTTCGTATGGTAGTTCCGACAAAGGAAGAGCAACTAAAGGGGCTGCTTTAGCCATGTTGGGCAAGGCAGCATTGTATCAGCAACAGTGGGCTTTGGCAATAGATTATTTTCATCAGCTCGAAGCCTTAGGAATTTACGCACTAGAACCTAATTATGCCAATCTTTTCAAACTATCTCACGAAAATGGTGTAGAATCTATTTTTGAGATTCAACATTTGTCCGACCAAATACCTTTTACCGGAAATGTTCTCAATCAATGGTTTGCCCCTGCATCGGAAGGAGGATATTATTTTAATGCGCCCACTATTTCTTTGATAAATGAATTCGAGAAGGCTTCCGATCAAACTCCCGATCCGAGACTCGATATAAGTATTGGCCGCGATGGAATTCCCTGGCTCAATGGTGAACCTTTTCAGGCTTCATGGTCTCCTACGGGTTATTTAACTAAGAAACATCAACAACCCTTGTCAGAAGTTCCTATTGCCGTTAAAGGCGATGGTGGTCTTAATTACATTTATCTGAGATATGCCGATGTTTTATTAATGAAAGCTGAAGCTTTTAATGAACTGAACCAAACTGATTCGGCCTTAGCCAACCTGAATAAAGTGCGTACAAGAGCCCGTAACAGTTTTGCAAGCGGCAATCCACCTGCCGATCTTCTTCCTAATGTTACAATTACCGATCAAAATCTGCTTCGCAAAGCTATACAACACGAACGCAGAGTAGAACTTGCCCAAGAGTTTCATCGCTATTTTGACCTCATGCGCTGGGGAAAACAAGTTGCTGAAGAAGCTCTTGGTAATGGATTTTCATACGAGACTAATCGTTATTTCCCCATTCCTCAGAATGAAATAGACGCTAATGAAGCAATTCAATAAACCCTAATTAATAATCAATTTATAATTAACCCTTTAAAACCTAAAACCTATGTTTAAAAAAACAAGTATTTTACTTCAGTCCTTGTTGCTCATACTGATGATGAGCACAGCTACATTATTTGTAGCATGCGGTGATGATGAAGACGAGATTGTGCCAGGCGATAAAACGCAGCTTAATGCTTTGATTGCTGATTTGGAAGCCATGGCTAACAGCGCCACCACCGCCGATTACCCCCAAGCTGCCATAGATGAGTTCAAAGCAGCTATTCAAACTGCAAAAACTGCAGCCCAAGGTACACTAACTCAGGAGCAGATTAACAACTTGATTACTCAGCTCAATGAAGCTAAAGCAACATTCGAATCGAAAGCCTATGGCTATATCGATGAATCTCTTTACCTCATTATGGGATGGCATTTCGATGAAGGAGAAGGTACTACAACTACCGACTATTCCAGCAATCATTACGTTGGTACCTTCAAGAGAGGTAGTGTAGATGTTCTTGGTAATGAGGCTCTAATGCCTACCTGGACCAGTAATGGATTGAAAGGCAAAGCTATTTATTACAATAAAGGCGCTCATTTAGAAGTGCCTTATGCATCGGCCTTCTTGTCTTCCAGTCTCACTATATCCGTTTGGGTAAAACCTGACGAGCTTTACGAACACAATTACATTGTTTCGCAAAATTACTGGAATGGATATAAACTCCAGACCCAGGGTGCAGGCAAACCTTTCTTTACTTACAAAAAGGCCGATGGTGATATTATTGACGCCGACAACGAAACCGATAATTCCATCAAGGTCGGAGAATGGAACCACATCGTAGTTACCCTCGATGGTACTGCCAAGCTGTTAAAGTTTTATGTAAATGGAACTTTAACCAAGACATGGGATGAAGCTACAAAAGGCATTGGTCCTCTTACTCAAACATTAACTAATCCTGATCCCCAACCTTTTATCATAGGTGGTGTTGCTACCGATGCCGAACTGTTGGCTAATTTTATGGAATGGACAACAGCTGAAAATCTTGGTTATTTCAAAGGCATAATCGATGAATTAAGGCTTTATAATATTGCCTTAACAGAAGGTCAGGTTACTAAACTTTATAATTCGGATATGCCCTGAACGCATTTTATGTGATTTTGGTTAGTTATGGTTTAACTATGTTGTCTTTTATTCGGGCCAGCCTGCGGCTGGCCCAATTTTTCCACCTACCTTTTATTGTCATATCTTTGATTGTGTTACTCTCTTTCTTATGAAACATTATTGTATATTTCCAATTCTTTTACTCGCCTCGCTTTATTCAACAGCCCAGCCCGGTCAGATCAATATAGACCGCATAGAACAAATGCCCAGCCTCCCTTCTGATTTTTTTATAAGAGATTGGCGCAAAGTTGCACGCGATTATGATTACCTCATTTTCGACACCACTCGGCAAGGCCAATATCTACCATTTTCAAGATTGGGAATGATGGGACAGTATAACTATCCTGACAATCAGCCTATATTCCTCGATACTTATGTCGGCAGTTCCTGGCATCATCAACAAGCCGAAGCCATTAACCTCATACCAGCCGTAGTTGGAGCAAGTTTAGTCGGAATCGACAAGTCGAATCAAAATGGTATAAATTACGTCGCGGCTTTGAAAGATTTTTTCAATCAGAAAAATGGCCAAAATGTGTACCTTAATAACTATTTTGCCTCTTCAGGATCTGATTGGTGGTACGACTTAATGCCCAATGTTTATTTTTACCAGTTGAAATGGTTATATCCTTATGGTGCATCTGAATTCGAATATCAATATTCTCAAGTGGCAGAAAGATGGTTGGGTTGTGTGTATGCCTTGGGGGGGAGTACTAAGCCCTGGCAAATACCTAATATGAATTACAGGGCTTTCAATCTAATAACCGGGAAACCGCTTACCACTGGTGTTCCCGAACCTGAAGCCTCTGGTGCTATAGCATGGCTACTGCTTCAGGCATATTTTACGACAAATCTGGAAAAATATCGTCAGGGAGCCGAATTAGCCATGGAATTTCTCGATGGTTTGACTTCTAATCCCTCTTACGAGCTCCAGCTTTCCTATGGAGTAATGGCTGCTGCTAGCATGAATGCCATAGTGGGGACCAATTACGATCTCACAAAAATGCTCAATTGGTGTTTCGATCGAGGAAATTTGCGAGGCTGGGGCGCCAATGTTGGGAAATGGGGTGAAGCCGAAGTGAATGGACTTATTGGTGAAGTAAATGGAGACGAAGGATATGCTTTTGTAATGAATGGCTTTCAGCAAGCGGCTGCACTTGCACCCATCCCAAAATACGATAAACGTTATGCTCGTGCATTGGCCAAATGGTTGACTAATCTGGCCAGCTCTTCAAGATATTTTTACTGGAATGCTCTCCCTTCTGATTATCAGGATAATTATTCTTGGGCTTCACAATATGATACTTCCGCCTGCATTCCTTATGAAGCGCTCAAATCGACTTGGCAAGGTAAATCTCCTTTTGCCAGAGGTGATGCCATTGCTGGTGGCTGGGCCGCTACCAACCTATCTCTCTATTCAGGTTCAAGCGTTGGCTATCTGGGCGCAATAATCAAAAGAACTTCGGTTGACGAGATTCTTGCTTTCGACTTGAACCAGACTGATTTTCTGGTTAAAGATTCTTTGCCTGCATTTTTATTCTATAATCCCTGTGATACGACCCGTGAATTTAGCTTCGATCTTCCCTCTGGCAGCTGGAAGGCATACGAAAGCCTTACTGAATTTTTTTTCACTGATGTAATTTTTGGTTCATTAACGCTTAGCATTCCAGCACATGAAGCCCGTTTAGTAAGATTATATCCAGCTTCTGAGAATTGCACATTAGTGGGAAATCACTTGGTTTGTAATAATAAAATATTGGATTATCAGTATCATTATAATTTCTCGAAGAAATTACGCATCAAGGCATTGGAATCAGAGGCCAATCCAGTAGAGAAAAATACTACATTTCGTGTCTGGGCTAAAGCCGACCAAATTCCCGAAGGAAGCATCCCTACCTATATTTGGAATTTCAATGGAACCCAGTCTATAACCCTCGCCGATTCTATAGAATTAACAGCCCCCTCTCAAACTGGCACATATCTTTTAACTCTCGAAGTACAAGCAGGCAATCAAAGTGCCCAAGATACCCTTCGAATTGAAGTGGTTGAATGGATTCCTAAACCACCTGTCATCGATTCTATCAGTGTTTCTAAATTATACTGTAATCCATTGGAAAAGATAAGTTTGAAGATGTGGACGGATACCATAGGTAGCGGACCTTGTTATTTTTCATGGATGTCAAGTGCCGGTCAAATTACTTTTTCGGAAAATATTGCTGAGTTTGTTGCCCCTTCATCCGAACAGATAGTCATCATTACTGGGAAAGTGAGCAATTTTTTGGGATTAAGTTCTACAAAATCGATTGAAATACTTGTTAGAGATACTTTGCATCTTTCTGCTCAACCTTTAATCTGGTATCCTTTCGACACAAGTGATAGCAATGCCGTAGCGAACAGCTTCCATGCTACTTCTATAGGCACACTCAAAGCATCCGATGCCCGAAACATTGCAAATAAAGCAAAACGTTTTATCAGCAGCAGCGATTTGATATACACTGAAAATGAATCTGAACTTAACTTTCCTTTTCCTTTAACTGTGAGTTGCTGGATATATCCCGAAAAAATTTTTCAAGAACATTATATCTTCTCTCACGGCAGCTGGCAGGAAAGATTCAAACTATCACTTTTGCCCGATCATCACCTGAGGTTGACGGTTAATACTTCTGCCGGAATTACCGACCTCGATAGCAAAACCATCATTCCCTTAAATCAATATATCCATGTAACAGGCATATACACAGGTTTTTCACTCGAAATCTACATTAATGGAAGCCTCGACAATTTTATGTCATGCAATGGCAATTTAAACTCATCTACTCATCCTATTACCTTGGGCCGAATGAATGAAATAGAAACCATGTATAGTTTTTGGGGACGTATCGACGAGTTTAAACTCTGGAAAGATGCATTAACACTTTCCGAAGTAAAGAATCTTCCTTCCATCTGGTATTCTTCATTTAATGGGCAGAAATTGCATGTTTATCCTACCTTGCTGAGAAAGGAAGAAAGTATAAGGATTTCAGGAATAGAAGCAGGTTCAGAAGTCGAATTATATTCTGTGTTTGGACAAGTCGTTGGCATAGATTTTCAAATCAACCCGGGCGAAACTTCAACCATTAGGCTTCCGGCAAGTATTAGAAGTGGAATGTATTTGCTACGCTGCAGTCAACCATCTCAAGGAACCGAAGTGGTTAAGATCGTCATTTACTGACTGTCACATCAATTGGCAGCTGTATGGTTTGTGGGTGCTTGGTGGATGATGAGTAGAAAGTTCGAAAGTTTATAAAGTTCGAAAGTTCATAAAGTTTATAAACTTAAAAAGTAGTTGTCGGCTGGTGCTTGGTGGATGGAGATTTGTGGCTTCTGTTAGTATGGAATTGGTCTTTGAAGATGTTTTGTCGGAGTGGTGAGACTCGAACTCACGACCTCTTGCACCCCATGCAAGCACGCTAGCCATCTGCGCCACACCCCGATCGATTTTAAATCGATTAATGATCTTTAAAATCTTTGGCAAAATTAGGATATTTTTATGAAAATACATCTCGTTCTTTTGCGTATGAATAAATTTTTTATTCAAAAACAGAAGATTAGTAGATTAGTTTTTTATCAGCTTCTTTTGAATAACCTTCTGCTCTTGAACCACTTGGATGAGATAAGTTCCTGAAGGCACTAAGTTCAAGTCTATCGTTTGGGTTATTTCTTCTGAAAAAGCCTTGAAATTTCTCGAAAACAGCATGTTTCCTTTAATATCCAGGATCTGTAAGGATAATGGAGCATGTGAAAATCCTTTCAATCTAATTTGGACAATCTGATGTACAGGATTTGGAACTACCTCGATGACAGGGTTATCCTTTGCCATTTCGTATGTGCTGGTACAGACATGAATGCTTAACTTCATCAAATCTTCAATAGGGAAGAAACAAGGAGCTATAGGTATAGCTGTAAGCTTGAGGTTCACATAACCCTTGTTGACGTCGTTATTGCCAGGGAAATAAGTGGTGTTGAGGGAATAGGGATCAGAAAAATATCCATCTCCATAAGTTGACCAAATTATGCTATCGGCATTGTAAACAACTCCATTCAGATAAGCAGGGTCGCCTGTGCAGATAAGAGTATCTTTGCCAGCATTACAATAAGGACTTGGATGGAGAAAAAGAGTCATCGAATCGGTAAGCTGTGATAAGAGGTCATAACCAAAGGCAGTGAGAGTAAGTTTTACAGAATCGGAAAGTTTGTCTTGAGGTCCTAAAAAGTAAATGCTTTGAGGTTCGTGAGGTTGATTAAAATGTCCATCTCCCGAAGTTGTCCAGGTAACAGTTCGGTAATTATTTGCCGTACTTAAGAGATTATTATAAGGCATGATGTTGCAAATCAGCGTATCGGGGCCAGCAAAGGCAAAAAGTGAGGGAGAGGCATCGAAACGGATTTTGGCGATGCGTGTTTTCCATGAATTTCTAACATATTCAGTAGTAAACCAAAAGGAGGTATCATCGGCTGGGTCCACAGCCATCATAGCGTAATCGCCCCAGCGTCCAAAATTGCTTTGTGCATAGTAACCGGTAATAATTTCGGCTTCTTGTAGATTCATTTGTCCAAGAGGAGCATTCGCCGTGCGGCCAGTGTAACGTATAGAAGGAGAATAAGATTCGCTGCTTACTGAATATCCTAAGGCAATATCTCCTATTGCATTCATGGCGATACTGGGCATCCAACGATTAAGATTATCTGGTGCCCATGTTCCCTGTTGATAAATAGCCCAAGGATTAGTGCCAGTTTTGCGAAATTCGTACCATCTGATACCTGCATGAGCCTGTCCGTCGAAATCTACCGAATGGCAGGCCATTAGGGTTTGATGAGTTCCAAAATTTCTGTACTGCAAACGATACATCAGTCGGTCGGAAAGCGTTTCGAGTCCTTGGTCGGATGAAGGTTGAGGAATACAGGCACCACGAGGTGCATCGCAAAAATAAGCGTCGAAAGGTGCCACTACTAAAGAAACAACGGGTTGGAAACTGCTGTTGTTTACATTATTCCAATCGACATGAAATTCCCATATTTTAAAGGCATCTTCTTGAGCTCCAAAACCGTTATCGGTGAAATAAGCGAAATAATTAGGAGCCCCATTTGGAGGTGGGTTTCCATCAAAATCGGAAGGGAGCATGCTCCAAGGGCCGGAGTTTGGCGGCAAATCAAAAAGAACCATTCGTGCATTTGGATCACCTGCAAGCATGGCATCACGCTCAAAAGCTGCAGCCGCTACTCTTAAATAATTTCCGAACATGTTAAATGAAGCATAATAAGCATCGGGCCAAACGGCAAATTTTGGATAATCGTTGAAAGCAGGAAACTCAAAAGCATATTGATAATAAGAACCCATTGGATCAGGTGACTGAGAAATGGCAATCAGCTGCCAATAAGTTCCATTAGAGGTATTTACTGCGAATTGTGAAGCCAACCATCTGTCAGCCAGTTCGTCATATAAAACTATTGGATCACCATCGTTAGTGCCTGTCCATGGTCCAATAAATCCATTCCATAGAGTGGAATTATTTACAGGTCCAAAAAGCAAATTACCTTGTTTATCGTAAATAGCAAACGAAAGATTGATCATTTGAAAATAGTAATCGGGGCTAACATCTCCTTCGGTGTCAGGTGGATAAACGCCATTGACGTTTCCTATGCCGGCAAAGTTTAATATGGGTCCTGCATTAGGAATAGAAGGGGGAGAAATTTGTCGTACAGGATCGGGTTGTGCGGGTGTGAGTTGACCAACTAATGGATGATGTTCATCGAAAGCAATATTTCGAACAAGAGAATCTTTCCATGAACGGTCTCTCAATCCTGGCAAAACTGCTGTCATTTCGGCTAATGGTTTCGATTTCCTGAAATACGCCGCCTTTTTTACAGTCATTTGCTGCGAAAAAACCAATTGAGGTATAAAAAAGGTAAGACAAAAGAGCAATAGGCAATAATTTTTCTTCATTAATTCTGGTATTGCTGATTATTTTGACACAAATTTACAAAAACTCTTCTCGATGTTTTAAATCAGAGAAAGGCTTTTGAAAGGAGATTTAAAAAAGGTGATGGCTCATAAAAGAAGATTGTACTTCTAAAATGATGATAATCAGCCATTAATTCCTATAATCATCTCCATCTCTTATGAAGTCTTGTTTTATTTTCCTTTGCAATAGTGATTATAAGCTTTTTCGGAAGCTATATTGCCCAATCGGATAGATTTTGCCCAATCATTGCAGGCACCATCCAGATCACCGATAAGAAATTTCACATTTCCTCTATTGTTCAAGGCGGGTGAATAGGTTGAATCTATGCGAAGAACCACATTGAAATCGGCAATAGCTTCTTTGTATTTCTCAAGATTGCTCAGCGCTATCCCTCTATTATAATAGGCATACATATTTTTAGGCTCTATTTGGACGACTTTGGTAAAACAATCGTAAGCTTCCTTAAATTGTTTTAAGTATATATGAGCTTCGCCTTTATACATATAGGCGTAAGTATGAACAGCGTTCAATCGCAAAGCCTCTGTAAATTCCTTAATGGCTTTTTCATATTCCTTTTTTTGTTCATAAATAAATCCGCGAACAAAAAATCCATTCCCATCTTCAGGATTTTTTTCGATATATTGATTAATATAGCCCATCGCCTCATCATAGTTGCCTAATCCAATCAAGGTGGCAGCTTTAGTAAAAGTCCACTGTGAGTCCTCGTCGGCATTGGAATTTCCTGGTTTAAATGCTTCCCGACTAGGTTGAAAAGTTTTTTGTGTTGTATCATGCACAGCAGCAACTTGATTATCTGTTGGTAAATCTTTATTTTTTGTATGGTTTTTACAACTAGAAAATATAATTAAGCAAATCAGTACAATAGGCAAACAGTATTTCATGGGCTGATGAGTTAAAATCAAGCAAAATTATCAATCTTTGCAGAAATTCAACAAGTATTTTTTTGCAGGTTCATATCCAAGCTCAGCTGCCATTTTCAAATCGGTGCAGCCTGCATCATTTTGATGCTGGGCAAGACGGCTGAGTCCTCTTCCAGTTAAAGCCTCAGCCGAAGAATCAAGTGAATAAGCCATGTGATAATCCGATTCGGCCTCAGCAAATTTATAAAGGGTAAAACGAGCCATGGCACGATTAAAATATGCCTCAGCGTATTGAGGATTTGACTGAATGACGCGCGTAAAATCATCTATAGCGGTAAAATAATATCCTGCTTCAGCTTTCGAAACTCCACGGCTTAGAAGTATTTCCATATCAAGGGGCGAAAGACTCAAAGCAGTATCATAATCGGCAATAGCCTCGAAAAATTTACCTAAATGATGTTTGCATAAGCCTCTATGATAGAAGGCTCGGGCATTTTTGGAGTCGAGTCGAACCACCTGGTTGAAGTTTGAGAGAGCTTTTTCATAATCTTGATGTTCGAATTGAATAAGACCTAAATTAAAAAATGCATCACTGAGTGAATTATCGAGAGAAAGGGCAGTTTGAAAGTCTTTAGCTGCAATGGAATCGTTACTTAGTGCATGATGGATCAATCCCCGTTGGTAATATACTGTGGCTTGCTTCGAATTAAGCCGCACAGCCTGATCGAGGTCGAAAAGAGCCTTGTTGAAATTTCCCACCTTATAATAAAGAACTCCTCGGTTGTACCATGCCTCTGGTAATGTAGGATCCATAAAAATGGCATTGTTGAAGTTTTGAATAGCCTGCTCGGTATATCCTAAGCGAGCTGCAGTTATCCCTTGTTTTACGAAATACTCGGCATTTTCTTGAGCTGAAATTTTAGGCAGGGAAATAAAAAAAATGCAAAAGAATCCGAGGAAAACTAATGTCCTTTTCATGAAGATGAGTTAATAAGATGTAAGATTTCATCCGCTGCTCTGGCTGAAGCTCCCGGTCCGCCTAATAATTTTTTTATTTCGCTATAACCTTTGCGGATACTATCCCTATATCTTTCATCATGTACCAATCTGTCGATTTCTTCATATAAACGAGCTGAAGTAAAATCATTTTGAATAAGTTCTTTAACTATTTGTCGGCCGGCTACCAGATTTGGCAAACCAATAAATTCGATTTTTACTAAACTTCGGGCAATAACATAAGAAAGGGGTTGACCCTTATAACAAATTACCTGAGGAACATTTAACAAGGCGGTCTCGAGAGATGCAGTACCAGAAGTTACTATGGCTGCATAAGAATGAGTAAGCAAATCGTAAGTTTGGCCTTTAACGATAGCCACTTTTTTATGGTTGATGATTTGTTCATAAAATGGATTGGGCAATGAACTAGCTGCTCCGATAACAAATTGAAACTCTGGGAAACGTTCTACTATGCTAAGCATTATAGGCAGCATGAGCTTGATCTCTTGTTTTCTACTGCCAGGTAAAATAGCAATAATAGGCTTATGATTCAGTGAGTTCTGTAGAAGAAAGGCTTCACGAGCAGGTGGAACGTAATTGGTGATGACATCGAGTAAAGGATGGCCTGCATAAAATACATCGAACTGATGCTGAGCATAAAAATCTCTTTCGAAAGGAAGTATGGTGATCATGCGGTTAACGTATTTTTTTATCGTATGCACGCGTGATTGATGCCATGCCCAAACTTGTGGCGAGATGTAATAAATAACTTTTAAATTTTTGCTACTGGCAAATTTGGCTATTCTTAAATTGAAACCGGGATAATCGATGAGGATGAGGGCATCGGGTTTGAAGTTTAAGATATCCGATTTGCATTCATTTAGAATCTTAAAAATAGTAGGCAAGTGTCCGAGCACTTCTATAAAGCCCATAAATGAGAGGTCCTTGTAATGTTTTACAATGTTTACACCTGCTGCTTTCATCAGATCGCCGCCAAAACCTCGGAATTCGGCAGTATTATCCAAGTGGCGGATTGCCTTTACCAGATTGGCGGCATGTAAATCACCTGAGGCCTCACCCGCTATAAGATAAAATTTCATATCGTTCCAGCCTTTATCCTTACATAAATAAAATAACCTATAATGAGGACAAAGACTAAAGTTATAATTCCTCTACCCGTAAGTTCGAATTTTTTTTTCATAAAAAAATGTCTTATCAAAATAATGGGCACTATGAGCGATAGCCAGTAAAGCTGCCATAGCTGAAAAAACGGATCCCATCCTGTTATGACAGTTAATAGTAAGCCAATGAGCCAGAAAATTATTCCTCCGCCAAGCATTCCCAGAATTCCTACTAAAAGACCGATCCAAAAAGAGTTTTTATTCATTATTGTGGAATATTGTCATTAATGATTCCATAGCATGATAGGCTGTCATATCGTATTGAACAGGCATAATTGAGATATAATCATTTTCGAGCGCATGGAGATCGCTGCCGGGTTGTCCATCGTAACTTACAAAATTGCCCATAATCCAGAAATAATCTCTTTGGCGCGGGTCGATGCGATGATCGAATTCTTCTTCCCATCTGCCTTCGCCTTGATGGGTTATTCGTATGCCACGGATGGGTTTGCCTGAGGTTTCGGGAAAGTTAATATTGAGGCATACTCCCTTGGGCAATCCATTTTGAAGGACAACCTGTGCAATTTTAGTTATCCATTTATCAAGCTGTTCGAAATCAGCATGAAATGAATAATCGCAAAATGAAAACCCTATGCTGGGTATATTGAGCATACAACCTTCTAAAACGGCAGCCATGGTCCCTGAGTAAAGAATATTGATAGAAGCATTCGACCCATGATTGATGCCAGAAACTAATAGATCGGGTTTACGAGGTAAAAGAAATTTTTCGGCCAGCTTAACACAATCTACCGGAGTACCATTTATCGCATATTCCTTATAATTTTCTTCCTCTGTAATCTTTTGATATCGCAATGGATTATTAACAGTAATGGAATGAGCCATTCCCGATTGTGGCTTGTCGGGTGCAGCTACAATTACTTCACCCAAAGGACGCATCATACGTATTAAGGCTCTAATACCCGGAGCTGTGTATCCATCGTCATTGGTTACTAAAATGAGTTTATTTTCCATTGAATCTTCATCTTCGAAATTCAAAAAATATATTTCTTAAAAACCTTGAATAATGAATTGGGATGTCTTTCGCATTTTGATCAAGCGTAAAAAATTATCCTTTCTTCTATTTTATTCAACAAAATGTTAAGTTCGAAGTTCATTCTTCATCATGGCAAAGATAACACTATTCTATGTAGGGGTATAGTTTATAGGTTAAAAGTGTGTAAACTAAAAAGTCTGGAGGTATTTATACAAAGACTGAGTGGGTAATCCCATAACATTATAAAATGAACCCTTAATGGATTCTATGGCAATGTAGCCTATCCATTCCTGAACTCCATAAGAACCGGCTTTGTCGTATGGAGAATAATGATCGACATAATATTCTATTTCGTCTAAAGAAAGGTTTTTGAATTTTACTTCGCTTTGGGCGACAAAAGTTTCTGATTTATAACTCGAACGTAGGCAAACTCCTGTATATACAATATGAGTGTTGTTAGAGAGTTGTTGGAGCATAAAAATGGCTTCTTCTCGAGTAGAGGGTTTATTGAGGATTCTATGATTGAGCCATACTATTGTATCGGCAGTGATGAGGAGATAATTTTGGGGTAGATCCTCATCATTGAAAGCCTTGCTTTTGCGTTGAGCAAGCATCAAGGCTACTTCTTGTCCATTTAATTGAGGAGGAAAATCTTCGGGTGTATCTCGAGTAAGAACCCTAAATGGAATATCGAGGCCAGCCATTAATTGCTGCCTTCGTGGTGAACGAGAAGCAAGTATTATGTTGTAATTCTTTAAGTTACTAAGCATAGTATCATTAATGTGGATGAAAATTTAATTATTGGAAAGTCAGGAATCCATATTAATATGGATGAATATTCTGATTTTATCATTCTAAATATTTTCCAACAATTGGCATTCTTCGGCCGCTTCCGAATGCCTTTTTTGATATTCTAAGTATGGGGGGAGTTTGGTGTCTTTTATATTCATT
Source organism: Bacteroidales bacterium UBA5762 (assembly GCA_002418865.1). GTDB lineage: Bacteria > Bacteroidota > Bacteroidia > Bacteroidales > TTA-H9 > TTA-H9. The sequence goes on from DIEY01000018.1 coordinate 66,179, forward strand.
GGCATTCACCATTTTCAGTACTTGTTTTACTAATTGGGCATCATATCCCTGAGCTATAATCTCTGTCGGTCCTTGCTGTTCTTCAATATAAAGTTGAAGTATGGGATCGAGCATTTCGTATAAAGGTAGTGAATCGCTATCTTTCTGATTGGGACGTAATTCTGCAGAAGGCGGTTTCAGAATTATATTTTCAGGAATAACCGAAGTGCCCCGATTGAGATAATGAGCAAGTTCATATACATCTGTTTTGTAAACATCACCTAATACTGACAAGCCACCGCACATATCTCCATAAAGTGTCCCATATCCAACGGCAGCCTCACTTTTATTGGAAGTGTTAAGTAGAATATAACCAAATTTATTAGAAAAAGCCATTAAGATTACTGCTCTAAGCCTTGCTTGAAGATTTTCTTCGGTGACGTCAGCAGATAAGTCCTTAAAATAAGGATGTAGAGTGTTGATTAAAGTTGCAAATGGCTCGTCGAT
>DIEY01000007.1:0-20087 GCA_002418865.1 Bacteroidales bacterium UBA5762
TTTATTAAGAAAGAGTATTTTCTACATATTGGTAAATCAGATTTACACTATTTTCCCAAGTATGACTGCGAGCTATATCTTTACGTTTACGCCTCAATTCTTCATTATCTTCTTTTAATGCTTTGTCAATCAGTCGAAGATAATCTTCATAGAAGTGAGCAAGATAAGTATAATCCTTAAAATAGTCCATGGCTTTAGTTGCGGAAGCCACAATCGGTTTTCCCATAGCAAGGTATTCATCGATTTTACGTGGGTAATTACCATTGGTTATCTCGTTAATTAATTGAGGATTGATAGCTACATCAAAGGATTTTAAATAGTGGGGTAATTCATTCTCAGGTTTGGCTCCAAGAAAATAAACATTAGCCATTTGATGCAAATTTGATGTTTTAAATGTTTCATCTTCAGGGCCTATTAGTACAATATTCCAATGAGGTTTTTGTTGAGCTATGAACTCGAGTAATTTTATATCGAGCCTTAGTGCCGTCAGGTTCCCTATATAGCCAATGATAGGATGCGCTATATTATTCATTTCAACGGGTATTTCTATTTCTTTAATCTCGTCATTGAATAGGCTAATATCACATCCTTGACCCACCATATAACTATTTGGATTATACTTTGAAGCATACTCAGCATAAAGACTTGAATTAGTCACAACCAGATCGGCTTCCCTAATTAGTTCAGGTTCGAGTTTTAATCCATGTTTTTTCCAGTATGGAAAATTGATAAGATTGTCGCGCAGGTAATAAATGTAGATTTGAGGTTTTATATAATTTTTCATGTATAAACCCAGGAAGATGTGATTATCGTTGAAAAGGATAACATCCTTAAAACCAAGAGATGTTTTTGCTCTATTTATTTCTTTTGCAAATCTTTTATTGTTTTGTTGATTTAAAACATCGAAAAGCCAATCACATCTAATCCAGTTAATCGATGAAATAATAATCTTAGGATAAAATACCCACAGCTTTGGCTCAATTTGATGTATATCAGATATTTCTCCTTTAATGATTTTTAAGCGTTTAATTACTTTATCATTATGGCGATTTTTTCGAATAGCATGAAAAGTTAAAGGGGGATTGATATAGAGTACTCTATTATTTTTTGCAAATTCCATAGCAATGTTTTTGCAATTGCTGCCAATTTCGATATCCCACGGCTGAAGGCCAATCACTATAATATCCTTTCCTTTAATCATTTTGAAGACTATTTATGAAGCCAAAACTTTTTCATATATGGTAAGTACTTTTTTAGCCATTTCTTCCCAGGTAAAACGTGAGGCTTGTTGAAATCCTTTCTCGATGAGGCGAATACGGAGATTTTGGTCGTTGAAAAGTTGAATCATGGCTTGGGTTATTTGTTCGGGATGATAAGGGTCGACCAATAGGGCGGCATCATCGGCAATCTCGGGCATGCTGCTGGTATTACTCGTTATTACAGGCGCACCACAGGCCATGGCTTCTAATATGGGAATACCGAAACTCTCGCGTAAAGAAGGGTATAGAAAAATGGAACATAAAGAATAAATGGCAGGCAATTCATGATTAGGAACATAACCTGTAAGGTGAATGTGATCGAAAACTTCGGAGAAACCTGATTCCTTCACTAATTTTTTTAGTTCTTTATGCTCGAAATCCAGCATCACTAAAGGAATTTGTTGTTGGGTCTCTCTTAAAAAATGCCCATAGGCCTTAATAACACCAAGAGTATTTTTCTTTGGATCGGTATTCCCGAGATGAAAGAAAAACTGCTCGGGAAGATGATATTTTTCTTTGTAGTTGCGTAAGATCTCAGCATCGGTTATGGGTTTAAAATAGCTACTAACTCCGTTGTAAACAGCGAATAATTTTTCTTCATTCAAGCCAAACAAGGAAGCAATTTGTTGTTTCTCGAACTGAGAAACAGTAATTACAGCCTTACACTTTTGCACAATATGTGGAACAACGAACCTTCTATACAGATTGCCCATTTTTTGATATGAAGTACCACTGCTCCCCATTAGCTGACTAATACTTTTTTCAAGATAAATGACATCGTGAATTGTTACCACAAGAGGGACAGGGCACGAAAGGGGAGCAGTATTGCTTGTACAATGAAGCAAATCACACTGGTCAACTTTGGCTGCTTTTGGCAAGGCAATTTGCTCCCATAATGGATACGATGACATTTTTAGCGTTCTGATTTTGAAGTTGGAAGTTTCTTCAAGGCACGCAGTATCACTTCCATGTGCAACGTAGATATAATATTTATTTTGTTGATCTATTTTTTGTAATTGACGTATTAATTCCAAAGCAACCATGTCCATGCCATGCTTTTTTTTGCGGAAGATACGTTGAGCTTCTATTCCAATAATCATAACAAAGTGATTAAGAGATTATAAAAAATCAGAAAGAGATTTTCCCTGATGTTGTTCTATATGAATTTCCCACCAAATAGCAATGACTAAAAGGTTGAAATATTTGAATGCAAGTGTCTGTCTATACCAGAACCATAAACTTTCATTCGAAGCTCTTTGATCATACTCAATAAAAAATGATTCGATAAGGGATTGATTGGCAAAATCTTTATAAAATCGGGAATTCCGTATAATTAGCTTTAAGACCTGCCGTCTTTCAGTATTTTTGAAAAAAAGTGGGAGGGGGGCAAATCCACCTTGCTTTTTACGATTGGTAATATAAGGAGGTAGTTCGTTTTTTAAATAGTTTTTATGAATAAACTTGGCAATGCCTTTTCCTTTAGCTAGTTCATCAACCGTACCTTTTGCTTTGTAAGTTCGCGGTAAGGTTAGAAGGAAATTATAGAGATCGTTCGAAAGATAAGGAAAACTCAGATGATTACCGTAGAAGTCGGCAAGTTTGGAAGCCTTGAAAACGATTACCTCATTAATAACTTGTTCGATGTCGATAAGGAAATTCCTTGCATAGTATAACTCATCGAATGAATCGTAATGGTGCGGATAATTTTGACAATAGGAGTAATTTTTTGGAGAATGCAGTAAATTACAAATACGGGCTGCTTGTTGCAAATGGAATCCAAAACAATCGCTTTCAATAATTTTCAGGATTTTACGGTTATGAAAATTCAATCGGAATGCTTGTACATTTTTATTGAAGAATGGATTGGAGCCAGCATTATTGAGTATCTTCTGTAGCCATGACAGACCAGCTCGTTGCAATTTCCAATGCATAGCCAACTCTTTGATGGAAGTTCCAAACATTTGGTCATTCCCATCACCGCCTAAGATGACATCGAAGTGAAGATCTTTGGCTAATTTCATAGTTAAATCATTTACCATGAGGCCTCCCTCCTGAAAAGGATCACCCAATTGACGGATAATAAGAGGAATATCGTCGAGTTCTTTTCCATTGATTTCGTAACTTAAAAAGTCGGCTTCAAAATCTTTGGCAAGTTTTTTTGCCAGAGGCACTTCAGTCCAAGGATTATCTTTAAAACCAATGGAAATAGCCGTAATTTTCCCATAATAAGCCTGACGCAAAGCCCATAGATTGCCTCCCGAATCGTATCCTCCACTTAATAATACTCCAACATTTTGACTACTTCCCAAACGATCTTTAATAGAGTCTTCATGGAGCTGTTTATACATTTGAGTTGCTTCTTCTATTGTTCCATTATAAGTGCCAGCATTATTTATGAAGGTATCGAAATGATAAAAACTTTCTATTTTCAATGAATTGTTTTGATACTTCAGCATAGAGCCAGCAGGTAATTTCATAATACCTTTCAGTGAGGTAGAAGGGGAAGGGATGTAACCTATTCCTAAAAAAGTCATCAAAGATTCATTGTCAATCTGTGGAGAGGCATCGAGCAAACGAAGAAGATGATAGAGATGGCTCGAAAAGAAACCACTGCTGTAATACACTTGAGGTCCAGCACCCGTTCTATCTCTCCATACATTCAATTCATTCCCGTTTTGCATGATAACTACAAATTCTCCATCAGCCAAAGTGCTCCACGCATCTCCTTTTAAAATAAAAAGGTCGTGAATGATTTGGCAAGCATTATGGCCAGGCAAATCATACTTTTTTTTGAGTTGTTCGAGATTATAAATATTTCCTAAACATAATGCAGTATATTCATCACATGAGCAAAAAGCAGCATTCTGGTCAAAGGCAAGGTTGTGATATATTTTCAAACCTATTTCTCTGCTAATCGAGTTTTGTAAGTCCTTCTCCCTTTCGAAACTACCGTAAAATTGATGCATAATAATTGAATATTAATTTTTGTGAGATGTTAAATTGTCGGCCGTTCCATGAACAGTATGAATAAATTGTTGATTGGCTCCTTTGGTTCTGAAAAGACTCAAAGTCATTAAAACAATACCTTGAGGGAGATATTTCAAGGCAAGAAGCATGTTTTTATTAAAAAATCGTTTAGGAATGCTGATAGCAACGTCGAGAACAATCACCACGAATAAACCCAACCATAGTAATGAAGCAATTTTTTGTTTCATTAACAGATTGATTATAACGAAAATGACAGTAAAGACAAAAGTAGCGGCTAAAATAAGCACGCGTGGAAGCTGCAGAAATTGAAAGGTTTTATTGAAATACTCTATATTTCCATGTTTGAATAAATAATACACAGAATCGCTAAAATATTTTCCGAAATAGTGTAATTGGGCTGACAGCCAACGGCGTCGCTGATTATGAAATACTTCAGGTTTCTGCACTTTCTCATCATATACTATAGCATCATGTCGGTAATATATTTTATAGCCCTTTCTCAACAATTCTACTTCAATTTCTTTATCGAAGCCCCCAATAGCCTTTATGGTTGGAATAAGATTTTTAAAGAATTTGAAATCGAAAGCAACGCCTGAACCTATTATAGCCGCCGATAGACCTAATCGCCTATGCCCTTTTCTAAAGATGTGATTGTTGATTTCTTCACTGATGGCATCGAGTATGGCAAAAGGCGTATTCATATTTTTAGCTATGCGATGCCCTTGAACGGTAACTGCATCTCCATGAAAACATTGATTTGTTTTTTTGAGAAAATCTGGTGCCATTACATTATCGGCATCCAAAATGACACATATATCATAATTTGAGGACATTTGTTCCATGGCGGCATTCAAAGCTTTTGCTTTAGTGCTTTTCTCGAATTTTACTTCTATCACCTGGATGGGTAATTGTTTCAGTTCACGAATGGTTGAGGGTTGTATAGAATCGGCAATCACGTATATATCGTAAAGCTCGTTCGGATAATCTTGTTCTAATGCTTTACGAGCCACATCCACAATAACATTATCTTCTTTATATGCAGGGATAAGCACTGCAATACGTCTAAAATCAGGTACATCAGAATAATCCTTTCGGCTTGGGAACAATCCGGCAACGGCAAAAATAAATAAATATAAACCTGAAATACCCAAATAAACCCAGAGAATTGTCTGTAATATATTTATAATGAGATAAATAATTGACATTGATGATATTTTAGTTTTTCTAAAAGTTTATAAATAAGGATTCTCAAAAATTTCAGGATTGTTTAAATTATGGATGTTCCAACCTATGGCACGAAGGTAAGCAGAAAGCTTGGAAAATTTACCCTTAACAAGATAAAGAAGGATATTCTTAGGTATAGCAATCATTATTTGATAAACAATAGCCAGAAAAAGGTACAAGCCTTTCGAATTTCTTCGTAAATAGATTATTCGGTTTCGATTCAGGTAATACACTTTAAGCTGACTTTGATTACCAGTAGAGAGGCTTTCCTTATGATAGACCTTAGAATATCCTGAATACCATAATTGATAACCAGCCTTTTTGATACGTTCACACCAATCGGCTTCTTCGTAATACAAGAAATAAACGTACGACATCATTCCAACTATTTTTATCACTTCAATAGGTACCATCATAGCTGCTCCATGACAAAAACCCGTAGTACATTCATAATCATATTGTCCTCGATCTGTTTCTCTGTAACCAATTGCAGAATTTCGCATTGTTATGGGATGAATAGGGGTGAAGCCGGCATATTGAATGCGTTGAGGGTCGTTATAAAATAGAATTTTTGGACTTACACCTCCTATGCGAGGATTCGATTCACAAAGTTTAATTAAAGGTTCGAGAAAGTTGGGGGTCACAACTACATCATTATTCAAAAGCAGTATATACTTTCCCTTGGCTTGCATGATGCCCAAATTATTACCAGCTGCAAATCCATAATTGATAGGACTCTTTATAATTCTAACAGAGGGAAAAATATGGTTTATTCTTTTCGCATTCTCTATGGTGGAATCATTATCAACAACCAGTAATTCTATGTTAGGATAGGTAATTTTGGTCAATGATTCAATTAAAGCCAGAGTTGAGGCAGCTTGGTTATAATTCACTGTGATAATGGATACAAGTGGAAATTTCATCAATATTTCGAATGAATTAAGATGATTTTTTATCTTTAACCAAGGTAATGAAAAATCCGCTTGAAAAATTCAAAGGAAGAAGATCTGCCAGATGGCAATCGAGCTTTTGTAAGGTTGAAGAGTGACGGGTAAGCAGACTGAATGGGAAAACCTTTTCGAGGAAACAAGCAGGATGAATATCTATAATTTTTAATTCGGATTTTTGTGCCATTTGTGTAAGCTGTCGAATGGTATAAAATTGAACATGTTCGAGTGAAAAATTATTCGATTGTACAGTAAAGCTTTTGTAGCCCAATGATTTTTTAAAAAAACTCAGTATCTTCCATAAAATCTTGGTATTTCTTTTTATCCATTGAACCGGTCTTGTTACAAATAATTCACGTGGTCCTCTGCCATTAGGAACTGTAACTATAAATAAACCCTCATTCGCAAGCATTCTACCAATGGTTTTCATTACCGGTAAAGGCTGGTATAAATGCTCGAGAACCTCGCTACAAATGATTACATCGAATATTCTATTGGGTTCAATTTCCTCGGCTGCTACTTTTTGATACTCCAATCCTTTCCATTGAAAATCTTTTTTTGCTTGTTGAATAGAACCCTCGTCCACATCTATACCTAATGCGTAATGACCTTCTCGAGCCAGTTGGTAGCATATATTTCCACTGCCGCAACCTACCTCAAGGATACAAAGCGGTTTGCTATTAAGCGAGCTAACTTTATCGAGAATGTACTTTAAACGCTTTAGGTCCTCAGCCATTGTATAATGCGTGTAGTTAATGAATGTCATCTTTTATAGTTTTGGATGATAATGAATTTTTTTGGAGTTCAAATGTTTTAAATGCCACATAATGGCCTTATGATAAGCTAAGAATAAATCCGCTCGGCCTCGAAACAAAAAGGAAAGTGCATTTTTAGGTATAGCTATAAAAAATTGATAAATGATGGCTAAGCTTAAGATGGGTTGTTTTACGTTTCTACGCATAAAAAGAATACGCGAGCGATTCATGTAATAGGTTCTAGTGGGGCTGTTTTTCCCAGTTGAAATCGATTCTTTATGATATATCAGCGAATTATGAACGTAATAGATTTTATAACCTGCTTGGCGGATGCGATGCGACCAATCGAGCTCTTCGTAATAGAGAAAGTAAATATCGGCCAGTAGGCCTACTTCTTCAATCACTTTGCGAGGTACTAACATGGCTGCTCCATGTGCATAAGCCGATTCGGTATCTTCATCAAATTGTCCATTATCTTGAATACCAAAACCCCAGCCTTTACTACGAGCCGTAAATTGATTAATCTTCGAAATTCCTGTAAATTGAAGGATTTCGGGCGAATGTTGAAATTTGATTTTGGGACTAACTGCCCCAATCTGCGAGTCGTTTTCACATTTTTCAACCAGAGGTTCCAAAAAACCAGGTGTCACTTCCGTATCATTATTCAATAAAAGTATATACTTGCCTTTTGCCTCCCTCATGCCTATATTGTTGCCTCCGGCAAAGCCCAAGTTTTCATTCAGTTGTATGAATTTTACTTCAGGATATAATTTGGGAATAATACCCGGATCATCGTGTGGAGAAGCATTATCTATCACAATAATTTCGATGTTTTTATAGGTAATTTTCCGAAGTGATTCCAGCATTTGGCATGTAACCTCAGGGTGATCATAATTAATACTGATGATGGATACTAATGGTTGGCCGATTGAATTCATCACTTTGTTATAAATACTTAAGTAGTTTTATTGGGTATTTTCTGTCATTGTATGGAGAGCAGGGGTTATATTTTTCGATAGCCTTAAGGTATAACGACTTGAAAGATTTTGCTTACGCAAATTAACCCTGATATATTTATCTATGGTATTCGAATTCAACATAATGGCCATTGAACTGTAAATTAGAAGACTGGTTGGAAGCTGTCCTATTACAGCATTACCATACGATGCTAACATAACACCAAGCATACCTGATGACAAGGCACTCATCATTGCGATGAGCTTTGGATCTCTTAGCCTAAACATTAATAAATAAGAGGCTTTCCCTAAAGTATAAAGCTGTATAAATAGATGAAGAAATAATCCAACAATGCCTGTTTCAACCCAAATCAATACATACCAGCTATCGGTGGGGATATTCGCAAGAAAGGCATTGGGAACAAACTTTTGAGCTTTTACACCGCCATGCCCTAATCCACCTCCAAATGGACGTGTAGCCATATAAATCCTCAATTTCCTTTGATTCTCTAATCTTACTTGAAGACTGGGATCTTGAGGATTAAAAGCACTGCGCATTCTTCTGATGTTATAATTACTCTGTCCAATAGTTGTGTATTTAAAAAATACAAATATGGCTAATCCAACTATCATACCTATGGTCAGAAGGTAGATATTCTTCTTATGGAAGAGATAGAGTGCAAAGCCAGCAAAAGGAATAAATAGGGCTCCTCTTGTCCCTGAAATTGCCATGCCATAAAATCCTAAAATAGCAACTATAGCATCAAATATTTTTTCTTTGAGCTTTTTTTCTTCAAAAAACAAAATACTAAATACGACTGCCGTATAGGCCTGATTTGCTCCAAATTGCCCAGCATCGCTATAAAACGAAAAAACCCTGAGCCGGCCAAACAAAACATGGGTTTGAGCTGCACCACTATCGAGCCATGCTTTTTCCCATGCGTCGAGCCCAACTTGTAATTGTATGATGCCTTTAATTGAGGCTAATATTGAAAAAATTCCCCATATCCTAAACAAAATCTTCAATCGTTTAGGAGTATTTAGATACATTAAGGCAAAAACTACAAACATGAAAAAGTAAAAACCGAGTGGTCTTATGGCCGATAACCATGCAGCAACACTTTGTGCTTCAGGATTTACAACTTCTAAAGCACAATACATTAGCCAGATAAAAGCCAAAAGGGTAATATCTTTCTTAGCAGGATGCCAATCGATTTGTTTAGGAAATTTATGAAGAAACATCGCCACTACAGTCAGAATTATTAATATATCGATTAAGAAACCTATGGGGAGATCGGGTTGGATATAACGACTGATGCCTAATAAAACAAAACCTGTAGCTATAGTCGTATAAACTCCAAATTGAGGATATAGAATAATTATGGCAAAATAAACAACGAAAAGAAGTGAACCACTTAAGATAATTCCAATATTCAATCCATAATTGCCAATAGTATAACCAAATATCAGACTCAATAATAATATACCCAGAATTACTAAGGGTTTTTTAAGTTGGGCACTCCCTGAAGTAGGGTTAATATTCAGGTCTACTTCATTCATTATCTATGGGTTTTCTACAAAAATAATGTATAATAGAAGCCCAGCCAATCTTGAATATCATACTGAATTTCAAATTAATTTCTCGATTGATAAAATGATAACCCAGAACCATTCCTATGAATGTAAATAGCCATGTTGCAAGAGCCACTCCAATCAGACTCTTGAAAATAAATACGGCAATAAGGTCTCCAATTATATTGGCAACGACCATTACCAAAACCTTATAAAAATCTTTTTCGGGTTTATTCATCGAATTGAGTGCAACGCCCGTCATTCTATCCAATGGGAGCATAATTCCATAAAGAACAAAAATTTTAAACAGCAAAACAGTACTTTGCCCGGGTATTAATTCAGGGTTCAAATACTCCCTTCCGCCAAGGATTAAAACGAAAATATCGGCAAAAACGAAACCAACAAGAATGATGGGGATGAATAAAAGCGTCATACCTCCCGTATAACTATAGAAATACCATTTGAATTTCCCCAGTTCATTTTTAATACTTGCTCTCGATAATCTTGGATAGGCAGTAGCCGCAAAGCTTCTTAAGGGAATCTGCAACATCTCGGTAAGTTTCAAAGGAATGGCATACATGGCCACTGCTTTGCTCCCCAAAGGACTAATGCTGATAATAAATGTATCGGCCGAACGCAAAAGATTTGAGCCTACAAGTGTTAAAGTGGTGAATTTTCCAAAATTCAGAAGAGTTTTTAAAGAATGTTTGTCTGTATGACCTAAATAAGCAATTCCATCCCATTTTTTTAATATACACCCAACCGATACGAGCAAATTCAAGACAAGATGAACTAAAATAACGGTATCAAGAGAAGTATCCCAATTTAAGAAATAATTCAAGCAAAGAAATACAGAAAAAGAGCTCACATTGAGCAAGCGTATGTAAAAAATCTCAAGAAATCTTTCTTCGGCTTGCAGTATAGTTATGGCATTATTAAAGGGAAGATTAACAATAGCAAGAATGGGATACCAAATAAAGAATAATTTATAGGGAGAATTAACAATGGGATTGCGAAAGATAAAATAGGTCAAGTAGAGAATTACAACGACACCAAGAGTAATAACAATACCTATGGCATAATTTGAACCTATAAGTTTTTGTTTTTCTTCTGTGTCAGCTCCCGATAAGAATCGCACCAGTGCTGAGTTAGTAAGACCGAATCGAAACATTTCAATGAAACCAGCTGTGGCAAGGTATACTATCCATTCGCCAAAAACACTCGAATTGAACGTACGAGCTAAAAGAGCAAAATTGATGAGTCCAAAAACAGCCGAACTTCCATTACCGGCAAGAGATAAAAAATTTTTATTGTATAGTGTTCTATCTAAGATTTCCTGTTTGGGCTTCATATAAAATTTCTGCTGCTCTATTAACGGCTTTTAAGTTAATAAAGATTTTTCGCCAAGTTGAAAGTAAAGCATCTTTTTGACGAAACGCCTTATCCTACTACGAGGCCGTGGTAATTCTCCAAGCACAGTTTCGAGAGCTTCTATCTCAACCCCGTTCAATATAGCAATGGGTTTTTCTTTCAATAACTTAGTCATATTGAATAGAGCTAATGCATCAGATTTTTTCCAAGTTCTATTAGCCCTCACAACCATAAAGCCTAAATCGGCCTGAGTAACAATATCGATGGGATATGGGTTAAAGATGATGCCAGGTATTTCGATAATTATATTTTTATATTGATTAAAAATAGGCTGTGAATCAATAAAGTTCATTTCGTTTAAAGAATGGATTTCAGGGAAATGGGGATCGATCAAATACTTAAAATTATCCTCATTAGGGCTTGGTAAAGGAATGATATTGTTAAGAGTTTTTGAAGATTTTGGCTTATTTTTAACTTTCTTTGTTGATCGGCCTTGTGTTTTACGCAAATCGTCGGTCGAATCAATTGGATTTGAAGTTTCAGGTTGAGAAGCAAACAACCATTGGTTTTCGTCTTTTGCTGAAGAACGGACGAAGGTGAGAAAAGCAGTCTTTTCACCAAATTCTCTTAATTTTTCGGCTATTCGAGCTCCAATAAAGGTTTTACCTTCTTTTTTTGAGGGGCTAAATAATAATAAGATGATAGGGCCACCATGTTTCACATTATCACGAGTGTTGAGCTTGATATTATATACTATCAGTTCAATTAGGCGGTTAGTAATAAATGGCAGATTGTATATAGTGTATCGTTTTTGAATTCTGGGAAAAACACCAGCCAATCTCAACCGAGCAAGTTCCTCAAGGCGTTCAGGGGTACGTATCGTATTGTCAAGTAGTTCGAGGGCAATAATGATGAAGGCCACGAAAAAAAATCCAAAAGCTGCAGCAATGATATAAATGAGAAACTCCTTGCTTTTCATTGGTTTAAGAGGAAAATAAGGAGCATCTAAAGCTTTAATATTCGATGCTAATTCAATGTTTTGTTGCCTTAGCTTACTCGAGTTTAAACTTTGAAGCAAAGAAAGATACTCTTCTTCGGCCACTCCAATCTCACGTTCGATTCGTTTTTGTGTAGAACCTAAGGGAGCAAATGTCTTATAATATTCGAAAAAATCCTTTATTCGATTGGAAAGTACCTGCATGGTTGCTCTGCTCTCCTCATAAGCAATAACATTAGTGAGCCACTCTTCTAATAGATTATCCAATGGAAGTCCATCTATTGTATTTGTGTAGGAATATAACTGGTTTACATATTCCTCTAACTGTTTTTTCAATCGTTCCGATTCGGCTTTTAATTCGACAAGTTTTGCCCTGTTCTTCGGATTAGGATCATTATATACCTCAGTGATGGTAATCTTCGAAGTTATATCTGAAAGCTTATTACGCGTGTTAATAATTTGGTCGGTTTTCAATTGTATTTGCCCCTGAACACTTAATTTTTCTTCCAACCTGTTCAAAACCGCTGCCGAGGCTTCAAATTTAACCATAGCATTGTTGTATTCCTGATCTAATTTTTCTTTCATGTCGGCTACGGCCTTGCTCTGTTCGTAATAATTGATGATATTGTTGGTTTTATTGAATTCTAATAGCTGGTCTTCTGCATTTCTTAAACGCAAGGCTGCCTTGTTTACCTCATCGGTAAAGTATTTGACCACAGCATCAGAGCGGTTTTCGTTTACAGTTTTATAACGATTGATAAAAACATCCGTTAATACCAAAAGTGTTTGCCTACAAATACCTGGATCGGTTGAAGTATATTTAATATTGATCAAATCGCTGTTTTGAACCCTCCTAACTGTTACCGATTGTATAGTTTTGATGGAATAAAAAGGATCATCTGAATTGAGTAAACGATACAAATAGTTGGTATCGTTGGCAAAGGCATATTCCCATATAATTTTGAAATTTTTTTCGAATTTATCTTGAGCTATCCCAGGCTTGAGTAAGCCAATCGTATCGAAAACCAAATCCATTTTACCTGTAGTATCCTTTGCGATATTTTTGATAAAAAGGGCATGGCCAGGTGTTAAAGAATAGGATGTCAATTGATTATTGTTCATTAATTCACTCACCGAAACGCCATATTGCTTTGCTAAAAAAAGAATTGTTTCATCGGGTTTTACTTTGTGAAAAAGTTGATTTTGAAATATAAAATCTTCATTTTTCAAATAAATTGTATCTGAAGGTTTTGAATTAATATGCGACCCCTTTGTGGAGGGTTCGATTTTTTGATGGATTAATTTTTTAATATATTCAGGTGTAGTCTGTTGCAAATTTTTATAGTTTTCTTCAGAAATGTATTCGGAAACAGATTTTTCGAGCATAAGATTTTGGGTAAATAAGCGCAGACTTGTTTCGGCAGCCACCTCACGACTTTTGATAATGTTGATCATATTGTCGAACATATTGTTGGTGGCAAATACGTTGTAATTTCTGTCAGGATCGAGTGTAAGACCTGAAGCTATACCTGTGTAAATGGTGGTTTCCGATTCATATTTTTCCGAAACGTCTTTTCTAAGTATTCTAACTATAATTATTAATACGAGGGGAACACCAATAAGTAGGGGTAGGTTACGATGCAAAACTCTAATGATCCTCGTCCAATCCATAGCTTGATACTTATTGAAGCTGGTTTATAAGATTGAATTCCACACCCGTAAGAATCTCGAGTAAACTATAGGAGGTTATAAAGGCGGTTCTCTGTTGTTCATATTCCGATTTTGCACTTGAGTAGAAATCCATCACACGAGCCAATTCTCCCAAAGGAAGTTGACCATTCTTGAATTGTTGTTCTGCCATTTTTACTTGTATCTCATAAGTTAGTTGACTGTCATTGGCAATCTTTAATAAACGTTGACGCATCAATAAATCATTATATTGAGTAATTACCTCTTTTCTGATTTCATGAATAAGCTCATTTCTATGATTTAGAGCTTGTTCAACTTCTTTCTTAGCCAGATTCATCGTTGTTTTACGCTTCAAAATATCAAATAAGGGCATTTTCATGTAAGCGCCAATACTATAAATCCATTCATCCCGTGTAATATTGCCCTCTGAGGGCAAAGCTACTCCACTTTGAACAAGTGACCAATAATCCAATCGGCCATATCTTCCATACATATCTATGCCTATGTTTCTTAAGTATTGATTCTTTTCTATCAAATATTTATAGTGATTGACAACAACCTCGGCATCTCTGAATTTTAAATAAGGGCTGTTAGCAATGGCCGAGTCAATTAAAGCATCTAAAGGTGGAATATATTTCGAAATATCATCGATAATTGGATCAAATACCTTAGCATTGGTTTCGTCTTGTGCTTTAATAATCAATGACGAAAAACACAGTAATACAAAGAAAATGAATAAAGTGGTTTTTTTTCTCATATCAAACATCTTCCTTTTGAAACATAGCCGGAATAGTCTTCAAAATTAAAAGAATATCTCCCCAGAATGAATGATGCTCAGCATAGTTATTGTCGAGTTTTTTACGTTCTTCTTCCGACATCATTCCCTTTTTCCCTCTAAGTTTAACCTGCCATAATCCAGTAATTCCGGCAGGTGCACTAAAGCGTTTACTATACTCATCTGTAGTCAATAAATTCGCTTCATACAACGGAAGAGGACGATTACCTACAATCGACATGTCGCCTTTCAAAACATTGATTAGTTGAGGGAGTTCATCTATACTGGTTTTTCTTAAAATTTTTCCAACTTTCGTAATTCGAGGGTCATTCTTAATTTTTATAAAAGTAGCTTCATCCCTGCGTTTTTTCTTTTCCAAATACCAATATTCACAAATTACCTTATCTCCATAACTTAGTAACTGAGAACAATACTGCCCATCAGGTAATTGGGCACATCTTGGACACTCCATCTCTTCATCGATTCCGATTAACATTTTAGCATACTGATTATTTTTTTTCAATTCCTGAAGGTGTTTATCTGCATCGAGGTACATGGTACGAAGCTTGTAAAAATCGAAAATCTTAAACTGTCCAAAACGTTTCGAAGTATAATATACTTTTCCTTTAAATCCTGACTCAGCCCAAATGGCAAATATCGAAATCAAAAGGAGGGGAGAGGTAATTAAAAGTCCCAAAGAGGCTGCAATAATGTCGAAAGTTCTCTTTTTCCAATCTATGGGATACAAATTTTTATTTTTTGTTAATTGTCTATGTTGTTCGTGCTTTTCTTTGTAATCTTTGATAAAATCAAGACGATAGAGAAGGTGATCGTGCTGAAGTGGTGTAACATAGTAGTCATCGATTTGGGCTTGAAAGGCTTGTTTATAAATAGCCTCACTGAACTCATGAGTAATCAAAATATAAGGCAATTGAAAGGAAGAAGTAAATTTTGAATGTTTCAGAAACTCGAAAAGTTCTATTCCATTTCCACCCGCAAGATGCATTTCACAAACTATACCGTCAAAATCGGTCTTCTTTTGCAGAATATTGAGTGCCTCTATATTGCTTTCAGCCACTACAAAATCTATCCGTTGATCCTCCTCAAAGCCTTTAATGACTTCATTACTACCACCAATATATAAAATTTGATAATTTTCTTTTTTTAATTGTAGCATAGTAGTCTTTTACCAATGTATAGCATAGTGGATAGGGAAAAGATTTTTCTTAATAAGTTCTTCCAGTTCGAGTACATTAAAAGGTTTAACCAAAAAGTCCTGAGCACCAAGCCTGTAACATTTTACACGGCTATCACTACTTTCTTCTCCAGATAACATGATGATAGGTGTATGTTTTAAATAACCTGAGGCACGGACTCTCTCTATAAACTCATACCCATCTATTTTGGGCATTTGAATATCGCATATAATGAGGTCAGGTATGTTTTTTTCGAGCCATATCAGTCCTTCTTCGCTATTTGCTTTGCTTATTACAACATAATCTCGTCCATAATAATTTTCCAAAAGCAAACGAATGCTATATTCATCATCTATAACTAATATTTTTTGCTTCATATTCGGGATTTCTGCCTATGGGATACTAACCAAATGGTTACTATATTTTATACAAATATAAATCAAAAATACTTAAACCTATAGGTAAAATTTTGACCTAATGATTTGAATGATTATATAAATAATTATAGCACAAAATATTACAAGATGATTAGGGGAAAATTTGTGGATAAAAACTTTAAAAGTGATGTTATTTATCTTCGAGCATTTGTTTGAGTTGATTGATTTCGTCGCGAAAACGGGCAGCATTGATAAAATCGAGTTCTTTAACAGCTGCTTCCATATTTTTACGGTTTTGCTGAATAAGCTTTTGGATTTGTTCTTTAGTCATATATTTTACCAAAGGATCAGCAGCAACTTCGATTTCTTCTTTTTCGACATAATAATTGGCCTGAGGTTTTTTTACGTCTACCACCGAAGTTTGCCCTAGTATTTCTCTTGTTGATTTAATGATGGGAGTAGGAGTTATGCCGTGCTTCATATTATATTCCATTTGCCTGGACCTTCTTCTGTTGGTTTCTTCTATGGTCAAACGCATAGAATCCGTCATTTTATCGGCATACATAATCACTTTGCTATTGATGTTTCGAGCAGCACGTCCCGAGGTTTGAGTTAATGAACGCTCGGAACGTAAAAATCCTTCTTTATCGGCATCCAGAATAGCTACCAAAGAAACTTCAGGCAAGTCGAGTCCTTCTCTCAATAGATTTACGCCTACCAGTACATCGAATTTTCCCAGACGTAAATCACGCATAATCTCTACTCTGTCTAAAGTTTCAATATCCGAATGAATATAACGCGTCTTGATGTCGATGCTTTGTAAATATTTACTCAATTCTTCCGCCATTCGTTTGGTCAAGGTTGTAACCAATACTCTTTCTTTTCTTTCAATGGTTTTATGAATCTCAGAAAGCAAATCATCTATCTGATTGGTCGAAGGTCTAACCTCTATACTGGGATCTAAAAGCCCCGTTGGCCTGATGATTTGTTCTACAACTATACCTTCGGCCTGTTTTAGTTCATATTCAGCTGGAGTGGCACTCACATAAATCACTTGATTGGTGAGTTTTTCGAACTCGTCGAATTTCAGGGGTCGGTTATCGAGAGCAGAGGGAAGTCGAAATCCATAATCTACCAAAACCAGCTTGCGCGAACGATCTCCTCCATACATAGCGCGAATCTGAGGAACTGTAACATGGCTTTCATCAATTATCAAAAGATAGTCGTCAGGGAAATAATCAATGAGGCAGAATGGCCTCGACCCAGGTTTACGACCATCGAAATAGCGAGAATAATTTTCAATGCCTGAACAATAACCCAATTCTTTCATCATTTCTATGTCATAGCTCACCCTGTCTTGTAGTCGCTTGGCTTCCTGAAATTTCCCAATTTGATTGAAATATTCCACTTGTTTGTATAAATCTTCCTGAATGTCGTGAATCGCCTTTATCATCTGTTCATGCGAAGTAACAAAGATGTTGGCAGGATAAATGATTAAACTTTCTTCATTTGCGATTTTGTATCCAGTAATTGGATCGAAAATTTGAAGCTCTTCAATTTGATCTCCCCAAAATATGACTCTGTAAGCTTTGTCGGCATAAGCGGGAAAAATATCAACTACTTCTCCTTTCACTCTAAATGTTCCTCTTTTGAAATCGGTGACGGTGCGTGAATATAAACCAGCCACCAGATCTAACAACAATTTGCTGCGACCAATGATTTGCCCTTTTTGTAATTGAATTACCTGACGACTAAAATCATCGGGATTACCTATGCCATAAATGCACGAAACCGATGAAACCACAATAACATCTCTTCGCCCCGATAAAAGAGATGAACTCGTACTCAATCTAAGCTTTTCAATCTCATCGTTGATAGAAAGATCTTTTTCTATGTAAGTGTCAGTAATCGGTAGATATGCTTCGGGCTGATAATAGTCGTAATAAGAAACAAAATATTCTACAGCATTTTCTGGGAAAAACTGTTTAAACTCTCCATAAAGTTGAGCCGCAAGGGTTTTATTATGGCTTAAAACAAGAGTAGGTCGATTTACTTGGGCAATCACGTTAGCAATAGTAAAAGTCTTACCCGAGCCAGTAACACCGAGTAAAACTTGAGCCTTATCACCTCTTTCTAAACCTTCCACAAGTTGGCGAATAGCTTCGGGCTGATCGCCAGTAGGTTGATATTCTGAAACCAATTTGAAATGCATAGCAACAACGATTTCTGAAATATTTATCAAATATAATACCTCTCTGACATAAAAATAAAAAAGGAGTGTACCCTGGCACACTCCTTTTATTCCTGATAAACAGTAGGTTACTTACTTTTTCTTAGCTTTCTGAGCTTCTTCAGCTTTAGCGATACTGTCGAGACGAGCCTGTTCTGCGGCGGCTTGAGCAGCAGCTACACTGTCTTCATAAGCCTTAACCTTAGCAATAGAATCAGCAATACGAATGGAATCTTGACGGGCTTTTTCAGCTTTTTCTTTTGCGCTTGGTCCGCAAGCAGCCATCAGGGCAACTGCACCTGCTAATAAGAGAAGATTTAATTTTTTCATAGCGGTTTTTGGTTTTAAATTAACGCTGCAAAATTATAAAGGTTTTTCTCAAAGTGTATCATTTTTTGAAAATTTTTTTAACATTTTTTAAGAAATTTATTCACCATTTAAGATTTCTTAAAAGTAAGTAAAGGAATTAAAATAAAGATTATCAATAAATTGATCTATTTTTATGGATAGGAATGGCCACAACCAAGTCTCAGATGTAAATTTGCCCTCATGAAAGAAGATGCATACATAACCATTGGAAATACGGGTGAGGGATTTTTTAGAAACAAAGGCAGTCGTTTTATTTCTTTTGCAATTCCTGTGAAGAATGAAGAGGAGATAAACTTTCATTTACAATCTATTAGGCAGAAATTTTCTGATGCCCATCATCATTGTTATGCATGGAGTTTAGGCATTCATCGAAATAAGTTTCGTTACTATGATGATGGAGAGCCTTCAGGAACTGCAGGCCGGCCGATATATGGGCAGATTCTGTCGGCTGGAATTACTAATGTGCTCGTCGTTGTGGTAAGATATTTTGGTGGAGTAAAATTGGGAACCTCAGGTTTAATAGAAGCTTATAAAACAGCAGCTTTAGAAGCCATCAACAAAGCTGAAAAAATCACGGAATATGAGATGGAAAATCTGGATATAGAATTTGATTATTCGATGATGGAGGTGATTATGCGCAAGATAAAATGGAAGAAGTTTCGAGTTGTTGAGTCTACATATGGGGAGAGGTGTGTTATCCGTATAGAGGTTCGTAAATCATTGTATGATGAGGCGGTAATGGTTTTTAAGGATATCAGCGGAATAATTTTAAAATGATAATATAGGAGCCCGGCCTTTGGCCGGGCTCCTATATTCCATTAAGAAATTAAATCATCAAATGAATGAATACAGAACACCTCATTATTAGAGGCCTATTCTTGTTTGATAATTTTTAAACCGCCTTCAACTCCTTTTGCAAGGAAAATATAAGAACCATCGGAGTATACATGATTAGCACTGCCGGGGTATTTTTCTTCATCCCAAATTCCAACAATTTCTACTTCGGTTCCTGAGGCTGGGGGTTGAGCAATATAGAGCCCCTGTGCACCATTAGCCATGTAAATGTAATTGGCATCAGCACTAACGGCATTCGTATTGCCATAAGTAATCATGCCCATTGGAGATTCATATACAAGACTGGAAGTTGAGATATCAACAGCTTTCATGCCGTTCATTCCCATAGAAACATAGCAAATATTTTCATCAGGCCGCATAAATAGAGTAGCTTTACCAAAGTCAGCATTCTCAGGTTCTACATTTTGATGGATAATATTTCCAATAGGCAATATATTTAATGTAGAAGCAAATGACCCAATAGTATAAACATGAAGAGCGGCGTCATTGGTTGTGGGTACCACTTGAAGACTAACCAGTTTTTTACC
>DIEY01000007.1:20147-136616 GCA_002418865.1 Bacteroidales bacterium UBA5762
ACTCCACCAACCGAATTACCTGCAGAAACATGAATGAAATCATCTGCTTGAATAATTCCATTAGCTGAAAATGCATCACCAACCTTGAGCAAGGTTACATCAGCAGGTGTAGAAGTGATAACGCCATTCGCATCGATGGCCAGTTTTAAAACTACGGCACCCTTGGCTTTATGCGATCCCGCAAGATAAAGAGTACTTCCTCCTTCATTGATATCACAAGCATTAATATCGATTCTGGCAAAATCCATTTCTGATACAATAGTAGGATTGACAGGATCGGAGATATCGAAAACCCTAATGGCTCCGCCATACTCTGCTCCTCTAATATGATAGGTTACATAAACTTTTTGATAACGCCTGTGAACATAAGAAGCACTGGTTTTAATGCCATTAATGGTGGGCGATTCGGCTTCAGCCACCAAAGTGAAGATTGGGCCGCTCTTTAACCCTCCTTTTAATACAAGAGGCTCATTGATAATTTTAATATAATTGCTGAGTTCTGCTGAATTATTGTTCAGAACAATACCATCTTCATTGGTAAAAGTTGGAGCATCCTCTTTCGAACATGAAACAAGCAGAGCCGTTACAGCAAATAAAACAAAGATAAGTTTTTTCATATAAAGATTTTTAATTTAGTTAAATACTAATAAACCTAAAAAATTATTCGCAATTGTAATGCCATTATTTTAATTTCCTATTATCCAGCTATTTTAATATTTCCCACTAGCATATTTTAACTAAAATTGAATAATATTTCTATTTATTGGAATATTATGGAAAGATTCAAGAATGTTAACTAGTAATGTTGTTATATATCTTTTAATTATATGGCAATCATTCTTTATTTTTCAAACAAGGCTATCCCAAAGAATTTCCAAAGGATGGAATGCTCTTCTGCCGGTACCTTCAAAAATTTGATTTCTGCATGAGGTCCCAACTGCTGCAATCTTGATGTTTTCCGCTGTATTCCTAATTTCAGGGAAAAGAATTAGTTCTCCAACTTTTTGGCTCAAGTCATAGTGTTCTTTTTCGAAACCGAATGAACCAGCCATTCCACAACAACCTGATGGGATTTCTTCAACTTTGTAGTTTTTAGGGATAGAAAGCATGGAAATAGTGGGTTGGGTTGAAGCAACGGCTTTTTGTTGACAATGTCCATGCAGTTTAATCGACATGGGTTGATTTGTAAACTGAGAGGTCTTAATTCTACCTGCTTTAAATTCCTTATCGATAAACTCATCAATCATGAGGCAATGAGAAGCTAAGCGAAGACAATCTTCTTTCAATTCCGGTCCACATAATTCTGGGTATTCATCACGGAAAGAGAGAATTGCCGATGGTTCTATTCCAATGAGAGGAGTTTTTTCTGTTATTAAATCCTTTAACATTAAAATATTGCTTATGGCAATTTTTTGAGCTTTTCTAATCAATCCTTTAGAGATATATGAGCGTCCGCTGGGCTTATGGCGTGGAATAATCACTTCATAACCCAATCGATTTAATAACATTATAGCCTTTATAACGATATCTGCCTCGGTATAACTGGTAAATTCGTCTTTAAAAAAATAGACTCTTCCATTCGGGAATGATTGCGACGTCTGCAATCGGGTAATTTGTTTTCTTATATTGATACCGCTAATATTTTGAATTTTTCTTTGAGGAGCAAAATTCAAAATCCTTTTTAAAACCGAGGAAGTAAAGTTATTGTTGAACAAGAAATTGGTGAAACCAGGGAATAAGCTTCCCAAATGGTAAAGTGAGGAAATATTAGCCACAGCCCAAGTTCTGAGAGGTATACCATGAGCATCATAATAATGTTGTAAGAATTCAGCCTTCAACTTAGCTATGTCTACATTCGAAGGGCATTCTGATTTACAGGCTTTACACGATAAGCATAAATCCATAATCTCATAGAGTTCTTTATGATCGAAAGGATTTTCTTGTTGGGAATTAGTGAGCATTTCTCGTAACATATTGGCCCGGGCACGTGTGCTTGCATTTTCGTCACGAGTGGCCATATAGCTTGGGCACATGGTCCCTCCGGTTATTTCAGTCTTGCGGCAATCGCCTGATCCGTTGCATCTTTCTGCTGCCCGCAATATTCCTTGATCTTTCGAAAAATCAAATATGGTTTTGATTTCTCTATTGGACTTACCTGGTTCATAACGCAAGGAAGTATCCATGGGTGGAGTATCTATAATTTTCCCAACATTAAATATTCCATCGGGATCCCAAGTGGTTTTAATCTCTTTGAGAAGTTCATAATTATGTTGTCCTATCATTAAAGGAATAAATTCTCCCCTTAATCGTCCATCTCCATGCTCGCCACTTAATGAGCCTCTATATTTTTTCACCAGCAGAGCGGTTTGCTCGGCTACTTCTCTGAATCTTTTTACATCGGCAGGATCTTTCAGGTTTAAAACCGGTCTAAGATGAAGTTCACCACTTCCGATATGGGCATAATAAACACAAGATAGATTCAAGCCATGAAGGATTTGATCGAATTCTTCGATATAAGAGGGCAAATATTGAGGATTGACTGCCGTATCTTCGATGACGGGAACAGGTTTGGCATCGCCTGGCATATTTGATAAAACGCCCAGTCCGGCTTTTCTTAATGCCCAAACGCGTTGAATATCCTTACCTGTGATAAGTGGAAAGGAATAACCATATCCGGCTGCCATCATTTCATTTTGCATGGCTTCGACCTTTGCCTTAAGCTGAGAAAGCTCTTTCTCGGCAAATTCAACTATAAGAATAGCTCCAGGATCACCTTCCACGAAAAAACGATTCTTGTCTTGCTCGCGATTTTCACGTGTTAGGTTCAGGACGGTTTTATCCATGAGCTCGACCGAGGTTGGATGATGTCTCAAAGCAATAAGATTTGCAAATAATGATTCTCTGACACTATTCAGATGTACGCATACAAGGCCTATAACTGAAGGAGGCAAGGGAACCAGCTTTAGTTTGATTTCGGTTATCAATGCTAAAGTTCCTTCCGAACCAGCTATGAGACGACAAAAGTTGAAAGGAGGACCATCAGCGACAAACGGCTGGCACTGGAGTAAAGAATCGATGGCATAACCTGTATTTCGGCGATGCACACTTGGATCGGGATATTCTTTTCTAATTTCATTCTGATTTTCAGGATCGGATAAAATATGATAGATTTGACGATACAAAATGTTCTCGAACTGATTACCAGCGAGCTTTGTCATAAATTCCGTCGAAGAAAGGTTTTTGAATTCTGCTTCGCTGCCATCGCTTAATATTGCTTTAATCTCGAGTAAGTGATCGCGTGTGCTACCATAAATCAATGAATGAGCACCACAGGAATTATTGCCTACCATTCCTCCAATCATACACCGATTAGAAGTAGAGGTTTCGGGTGCAAAAAATAATCCTAAGGGTTTTAGTATTTTATTCATCTCATCGAGGATAACCCCGGGTTCTACTCTTATCCATTTTTCCTCGGGATTAATCTCGAGTATATGATTCATATACTTTCCTACATCTACAATAATTCCATTGCCCACAACCTGACCTGCGAGAGAGGTACCTGCAGCTCTGGGTATCAAAGAGATTTTATGATTTCGGGCAAATCGGATCAATTCCAATAAATCAGCTTTACTGCGCGGCCTGGCAACGGCTAATGGAATCTCACGGTAGGCCGATGCGTCGGTAGCATGTATCCGACGCATAGTTTCGTCGGTATAAAAATCCCCTTCGAACGATTGAAGAATCTCATCCCAATTAAGTTCAATATTTTCCATGCAGAGGTTGCTTAAAGAATGGCAAAAATAAAAAAAGCGGGCATGGCCCGCAGACTTATGTTTCTTAATTGGTTATTTTTGATAATAATCGGTGCTTTCAAAAATCTTATCAGCCGATTTTTCTACGAAACCTCCATATATATGACCATTTGAATCAAGGTAGCGTTTTGCAAATTCATAATAGGTGGATGGAATAATATATCGACCTTCTATAAACTCTATTTCTTGCAGCGAAGCCATAGTACTCGATTGTTCCAATAAATCAGCCGGAGTACCTTTAATTTCTCCTCCTGATGAATTAATCAAGAAACCTTTGCTTTTCACAAATTCATTAACTTGAACTATTTCGGGAAATTTCTTCAAAAAATTGACACTAATGGTGAAATGATTCGGGCAAAATCCATAAACATAAAGCCAAGCGGCATATTCCGATTCTTGCCTGAGCCGATTGTATGTCTCATAAGAAGGTTTCCCCCATAAATTGCCTTTCAGAATCAAAGGTTCATCATTCGTAATATCTGATGGAATCTTTTCAATAAGTGAAATCACAGTATTTTGCAAAAAAGTACTAAATTTTGAAAGCTCCAGTTTACTGATAAAAATACGGGGCGACAATTCATCACCCTCAATCTCATAATGTTTAGCAATAAGCTTTTTATCTTTGAAATAATAGTTTCCTTTGGGAACATAACCCATCTCAATAAAGGGCTTTGCCAGTATATCGATATCAATTTTGGGATCATCTAAGGTTCGAAAGGCAATATGATCGTTTACAATTTTTTCGCCTTCCTCAATAAATAAATCATGAATTCTTTTAGCTTCAGGGTTTAAGCTGATGTAATTTTCCCACAGTCTATCAAAAAGTTCCATCACATTTCCATTTAGCCATTTAACAAAATGCGAAAGGTTAATGTTCAATCCTCCATACCTTTTTCAATCATTTCTGAGAACCAGTCGGGTGCTTTTCGTGGTTTCATGGTTGATCGATTGACAAAGACAAGAGTAGTGAGTCCCTCATTAATCAAATGATTGTTTTGGTTATAAATTCTATAGCTAAAAGTAATTTGCGTGCGTGTAAATCTTTGAATACGAGTAAGGATACTAAGCTCATCATCATACCTTGCGGGCCTTATAAAATGACATTCAAGATGAATTACGGGCAGCATAACACCTTCATCTTCCAGTTTTTTATAAGAACTTCCCATATTACGCATAAGTTCTGTACGTCCCACTTCATAGTAAGAAGCGTAATTTCCATGATAAACATATCCCATAGGATCTACTTCGGCATATCTTACCCTAAGTTTGGTAACATGTTCGTGCATAAGCCATAGTTTTAATCGTTGTTAATAGTAGTGTCTTCGAGTTTCAGACCGTCATCTATTCCTTTACGAATAGCGGGAATTCCTTTTACCATCCATTGTGGAGCCGGAGCATTTTTTAAATAATGATCGAAAAATTGATACATGCGCTGTGTAAAATCCATGCGGTTTCCCCATGACTTTTCCTTTAGATTGTGTTCTTCATTATTATAAACCAACATCCAGCATGGCTTCTGCAAACGCCTCATCGCATTGAATAACTCAAGACTTTGCGACCATGGAACTGCTCCATCGTTGTCGTTATGCATTATTAAAAGAGGAGTATGAATTTGGTGAACGAAGAAAATGGGTGAGTTATTAATAAAGCTGAAAGGTTTTTCCCATAAGTTACCCCCCAAGCGGCTTTGAGTCTTTTCGTACTGGAACATTCGGCTTATGCCGGATTCCCAACGAATACCACCATAAGCACTTATCATATTTGCCACCGGAGCTCCTGCCATGGCACAAGCAAATAAATCAGTACGGGTAATTATATAAACTACCTGATAGCCACCCCAACTATGTCCCTGTATCCCAATATGCTCCTTATCTACAAACCCTGAAGATATTAAAGACAAAACTCCACTTATTACACAATCGTATGCATCATCCCCAGGATTATCGGTTTTATATTTGATATCCGGGATAAATACTAAATATCCATTACTTACAAGATAGGTTGGATTGATGATGGAACGAGAAGGCAGAGGAGAAAAATATTTATATAAATCCTGAGAACTTTTTTCATAAAAATAAACTATCATTGGGTAAGTCTGATAAGCATCGAAAAATTCAGGTTTATAAAGTAATCCATCTAAGGAATCTCCACGAGCCGATACCCATTTTACTAACTCTACATTACCCCAGTAGTATTGCGCTTGCTGAGGATTAGCCTCCGAAATTCGATATATGGTTTTGAAATCGTTTTGGGCACACCATAAATCGGGATATTGTTGAAACGTTTCCTTTGTAAATAAATAATTTTCAGAATTTTTCGATTTAGTAAAATTCCCTATCCGACATTTACCTCCGGTTAACAGATTAGGCTCTGAATTGGATTGAGGTATTAGATTTAAAATAAACATATCTTTATTAGTATAACTATATCCTGAGAGCATTAGAGGCTTTTCCATGTCAATATATATTTCATCTGGATTGGTTTTCAAATATCTCAATCTCAATTTATTTTTTCGACCGTAGAAATGAGTAAGGTTTTCAGGAGGCTGTTTTCCTTGAGGATTAATTTTCCAAATATCGTATTTGTCGTAAATCAACACAAATTCATCGTTTTTAGTCCATCCAGCAATACCATAAGGTGGAACCGAACAAGGCATGTCTAAATCTTCTAATGCGAAGCTGACTGATAGGGCTTTGGTGAGAGGAAGAAATTCATCAGTCTTTAAATTCAATGCATACCATGTAGAATCATTCGATTGATATCGAAGGTAGAAACGTCCATTAGGAGAAAGACTGGCAAAATCACTTACTTTTTTCTCGAGAAGTTTTATCTTGCCGGTTTCTAAATCTATTAAATAATGATCGGAAAAATTATTGTCCCATGATTTTAATGGATAATAGGGTAAAGGATTTATTCCGAGCGCATAGCGAGCATTTCCTCTTGAATAAATTCTAACTTGAGGAATTGTGTCTCTAGCAGCTATCACTATTTTTTCTTTTTTAAAATCATAAACGCTAATGTAAGAACGCTTTTTTTCTTTCTCGAGATTTTTCAATTGTTCTGATTGTAATAGCGGATCGGTCCAACTCCAAACATCAACCTTGGCAATTTCTTCAGATAAATGAAGTGTATCGGCTGGTGGTTCTTCAATAGGAAAGTAATAGGCAAAATAGAGTTTTTCACCATTTTGTGAGAACCATGGGTTATAATATGGACTAATGCTGGCATTTGGAACTGACAAAATTGTAGAATCGGCTATTAGCTGGCATTTGTTGTTATTAACCCGATAGATGAAAAGACAGATTTTCGAATGAAAAGAAGTGTCATGCGAATGTACGAAGCTGAGCATGGTTCCAGTTTCGTCCCAAACAAGATTTTTAATTTTTCCTCTTGCATGAAAAACTTTTACTGCTTTATTTACAGAAGGTTGGTAGATAAAAAGAGCTGAAGAATCATTTTTTGGGAGTTTCTGTACAAAGGCAACAGGCCCTTTCAATTTGGGAAGTGCATATTCTTCGATGTTACTAAATGATTGGCACGGCTTATCGAAAGATTCGAAAATATCGAGACTATAGCTATTTTTTGTCTTTAGTGAATTGTATTTTTGAGCGCTATCGGTCGAAATGGAGTCCTTGTAAACCAATTTTCTCTTAAAGCAAACCAATGGGCTCTCTTCCATTGTTTTAAAGCTTTCCAGATTTGCGAATTTTAAAATGCTATCATGAGTTAAAGAAAAAATAAATAGAGAATCAGAGGGTAAAGAACTCTCTTTCACTTTTTTCAAACGTAATTTACGAAGAGTATCGAATGGCTGTTTAACTCTAAAGATCAAGCAATGATTGGTGCCAGAAAATGCAGGGTTTGCACCTCTTTCAAACACAACTTCCTGCTGACTCGATATATCGAGCAAGTGAAGCTTACCATCGCCTCTGGCTGGTTGAACCGTATAAACTACATATTTCCCATTGGAGCTAATTATTTTATGGGGTATTGAATTCCACTTTTCAAAAACTTCATCGGTGAGAGGCTTTTTCTGAGCCATGAGCTGACTGAAACAAATAATCAATACCCAACTTGTTATACCTATTAATTTACATTGAAAACTTCGCATGTGAGGGAATATTTAATACTTTTGTAAAATTAAAACATTATTATAATTTTGGAAGAAAATGTAAATACTGTTAATGAAGACAGAAAAAATCAATGGAAAATTTTACCATATTTGCTATTGAGTTTATTTTTAAAAGCTAATAGTTGTTTCAGTTGAAATAGGTTAATTTGCATTTTCAAAATGGTTTTTAATAATCAGCAATTCATTGTATGAGTTATATCAAATTCAATAAAGAACAGCTTATTAATCTTGAGTTTTCACTAACTCGAGAGATTTTAAGATCGAACCGAGCGGGTGCTTATGCTTCTCAAACCATCATCGGATGCAATACACGGAAATATCATGGATTATTAATTTGTCCTCAGCCCAATATTGACGATGATAATCATTTATTGCTGTCGAATCTCGATGAAAGCATCATAGAAGAAGGTGATGAATTTAATCTTGCTATTAGAAGATATAAAGGGGGCATTTATAATCCGAAGGGTCATAAATATGCGCGTGAATATGAAATCAACCACGTTCCAGTTATAACCTATCGAATTGGCAATATTGTACTTACTAAGGAAATTGTGTTTGCCATGAATGACGACAGGGTCTTGATAAAATATACCTTAGTTGATGGTCAATCTCCTACGAAATTTCGTTTTAAACCCTTTTTAGCCTTTCGTAACATTCATTTTCTTACTCATGCTAATTTAAATGTCGATACAAACGCCGTAAAAATTCCAGGTGGTATCATGGTGAGGATGTATAAGGATTACACTCCTTTATATATGCAATTTTCCAAAGAAAATTTTGAGTATCTCCATGTACCAGATTGGTATTACAATATTGAATATGTAAAAGAGATAGAAAGGGGTTATGAAGCTCATGAGGATCTATTTACACCTGGTTATTTCGAAGTAAATATGAGGAAAGGCGAAAGCATTGTTTTTTCTGCTGGTACAAGCGAAGTCGATATTTCCAAATTGAAAGTCATGTTTAGTATAGAAGTTCGTCGTCGCTTGCCCCGCAATAACTTTTTAAACTGTTTGAAAAATGCAGCTCAACAATTCATTGTACATCGAGACGGTAAAACTCAGCTAATAGCAGGTTATCCTTATTTTGGAAGATTTAGCAGAGATACTTTTGTTTCTCTTCCAGGGCTTACATTGACAACAGGTAATTCTCGATTATGTCATGAAGTATTGCAATCGCATTTGTCGGAACTCAAGGGACCTCTTTTCCCAAATATCTTAAGCAAAGAAAAACCAGTATATAATTCCATCGATGCTCCGTTGTGGTTTATTTGGGCAGTGCAACAATATGCCAACAAAACTCGAAAACTCTCATCCGTATGGATGGAATTTGGTCCATCTATAAAACAAATTCTCGAAGGTTTTAGGGAAGGCACAGAATATAATATTCACATGCAGGATGATGGCCTTATATACGGTGGAGCACCCGGCATAGCATTAACTTGGATGGATGCGATTATTGAAGGTGTTCCTATAACTCCTCGCATTGGTTGTCCTGTCGAAGCAAATGCGCTTTGGTACAATGGGATAAGTTTTGCAATTAAGGCTGCGAGAAAATCTTCCGATAAAGCTTTCGTCGAGAGATGGCTTCCCATTCTGAAGCAGCTCGATGAAAGCTTTCCTGCAAAATTCTGGGATGAAGAAAAAGGCTATTTAGCCGACTATATTGATGGAAACTTCAAGGATTGGACTATGCGTCCCAATCAGGTAATAGCTACAGCCATGCAATATACGCCTCTAAAAGAGGAAGTCCGCAAGCAAATTCTAAGTAAAGTAAGGCGTGAATTAATGACTCCTCGTGGATTGAGAACCTTAACTCCTACACATCCTAATTACAAGGGAATTTATGGGGGTAATCAGATCGAACGCGATCTTGCTTATCACCAAGGAAGCGCTTTTCCATGGTTATTAGGTTTCTTTGCCGAGGCTTACCTGCGCATTCATGGAAAGGGTGGATTAGCCTTAATTAAAAATCTTTACAATGGGTTTGAACCCGAAATGAATGAACATGGTTTATGTACCATATCTGAAATTTATGAAGGAGATCCTCCCCATAAACCCGCAGGGGCTATTTCCCAAGCTTGGAGTGTTTCAGCTTTGCTTACTATACATTCCCTCATCGAATTTTATGAAAAACAATAATATATTTATAAACAGATTAAATCAATAAAAGCTATGAGAGTATTAATGTTTGGATGGGAATTTCCCCCTCATATTGCTGGTGGTTTAGGAACAGCCTGTTATGGGCTCACAAAAGGACTAATGAAACATGAAGTTGAGGTTATTTTTGTCGTACCCAAAGCTTACGGCGATGAAGATCAATCGGCTGTTAGACTCGTGAATGCCAGTGACATAGTTGTCGACCCCAATGATACAGAATTTAAAGGATTGTGGGACAGGATAAAATATATGGAAATTTCTTCCAATATTATTCCTTATGTGAGTTCCGAAGAGTTTGAGGACATGAAAATTAGGGAAGAACTAAACAAGCATAGGGATGAACAACATGTATTGAGCAGGAAATACGAATTTTCGGGCAAGTATGGGCCACGGCTTTTAGAAGAGGTTTCTCGTTATGCTCTCATTGGCTCAGCTTTAGCAGCCAAGGAAAATTTCGACATCATTCATGCTCACGATTGGCTAACTTATCCTGCAGGTATAGCAGCTAAAAATGTTAGTAAAAAACCATTGATCGTTCACATTCATGCAACAGAATTCGATCGCAGTGGCGAGAATGTAAACCCCGACATCTATGCCATCGAAAAAAGAGGAATGGAGGAGGCCGATTGCGTGATTAGTGTCAGCAATTTTACACGTAATATTTGCATAGAAAAATATCATATCGATCCCAATAAAATCATCACTGTTCATAATGCCATAGAACCAGCCAATAATATTGAAAGTCAGATGGCAGAGCGTCATATAGATGATAAAATCGTAACATTTTTAGGTCGTATTACTTTTCAAAAAGGACCTGAATATTTTGTGGAAGCAGCTCGCAAAGTGTTAGACCGCTACCCCAATGTCCGTTTTGTGATGGCTGGCTCTGGCGATATGCAACAAAAAATGATCAGACGGGTAGCTAAGCTTAAAATGGGTACAAAATTTCATTTTACTGGCTTTTTAAAAGGCAATGAAGTCGAGAAATTGTTGGCTATGACAGACGTATTTGTAATGCCATCGGTTTCTGAACCTTTCGGTATTGTTCCTCTGGAAGCCATTCGTAGTAATGTGCCCGTTGTTATTTCGAAACAATCTGGAGTATCAGAAGTACTTAAACATGCCATAAAGGTCGATTTTTGGGATGTAAATGCATTAGCTGATGCAATCTATGGCTTACTTGCCTATCCTAAACTTCCTGAGGTAGCTACACGCGAAGGAAAATCGGAAGTTGAGAACCTGAAATGGGAAAATGCTGCTTTAAAAGTAAAACAGGTCTATGAGAAAGCCTTGAAACTTTCGTTTAATTAATTAAAAATTCGTATTTTATGAGATCGATTTGCCTTTATTTTCAAATACATCAGCCTTATCGCTTAAGGACCTACAGATTTTTCGATATAGGAAGCGATTCGAATTATTATGACGAGTATCAGAACAGATTCATTATTAGAAGAGTAGCCGAAAAATGTTATTTGCCGACTAATAAACTCTTGTTAAGTCTCTTACGAAGGCACGGTCAATCATTTAAAGTTAGTTTCTCAATTTCAGGAACGGCCATAGAACAGCTCGAAAAATATGCTCCTGAGGTTCTGGATAGTTTTAGGCAACTTGCTGCAACAGGCCAGGTAGAATTTTTAGCCGAAACCTATGGACATTCACTCGCAGGATTGAAGAACAAGGAAGAATTCAAAAGGCAAATTCTTATGCACGTACAAAAAATGGAAGAACTTTTTGGAATTAAACCCACTTCTTTTCGCAATACTGAACTCATTTACTCAGATGAGATTGGAGCCATTATTGCTGAAATGGGTTTTCATTCCATTTTGGCTGAGGGAGCAAAACATGTGTTAGGATGGAGAAGTCCAAACTATTTGTATTATAATGTCTTAAATCCCAAGCTCAGAGTTTTATTGCGTAATTTTCGCTTAAGTGATGATATAGGTTTTAGGTTTTCGAACAAAGCTTGGTCAGAGTGGCCACTTACGGCTGAAAAATACGTCAGCTGGCTCAATGCTTTCGATTCCAATCAGGAATTGGTCAACATATTTCTCGATTATGAAACTTTTGGCGAACATCATTGGAAAGAAACGGGAATTTTCGAATTCTTAGAGGCTCTTCCTAAAGCTGTGCTTACCCAATCGAACTTCGAATTTCGCACCCCAACTGAAGTAGCGTATTTACATCAGCCTGTGGCACCTATTCATGTTCCTTATGCCACTTCATGGGCTGACGAAGAAAGAGACTTAACTGCATGGTTAGGAAATGAACTACAGGATGAAGCTGTCTCTAACCTTTATGCCCTTGCACCTAAAGTTTATGCCTGCGATGATCCTTCTATCTGGAAAGATTGGCTTTACCTTCAAACAAGCGATCATTTCTACTATATGTGCACCAAATGGTTCTCCGATGGCGAAGTACATAAATACTTCAATCCGTATCCTTCCCCTTACGAAGCTTACATCAACTATATGAACGTTTTATCCGATTTTATTATTAGAGTTGACAAGAATTCTATGGGAAAACTCGAGTACGAAGGTTGGCCTTCACTAAAAAGTGTTAGCGAATTAGATCTCACTTATCCAACTGCCATTCCTTTTGTAACCAAGATTCCCACTGCATCAACTAAAAAACAAGCCAAAATATCAGCTCAACCTTCTGATTTAATGAACTATAGTGATAGGAAGCTAAAAACTGCCCTAAAAGATACTGATTCAGAGTTTATTGCAAAAATTATAGCTAATTCAGCCGAAGAAGTGACAGATAAAATACTGCGCAACTTAACCAAACAAAGAGGGGAAGAAGTTAAAGAACTGGCTCTGGAAATCAAGAAAGTTTCGAAAAAAGCTCTCAGCGAAGCCGTGCAAGAAATCCTCTTACACGTTAGAGAATGATCCAAAACCAACCAGAGTTATAAATTTGCTTTATAAAATTTTTAATAAACATTCTAAACTAAGATAGGAATATTATGGCTGTTGATGAAATAATTAAACCTGATTATCTATTTGAAGTCAGTTGGGAAGTATGTAATAAAATAGGTGGAATTTTCACTGTTATATCCACTAAAGCCGGTACTATAAAGAAAGAACTGGACGATAATTATATAGTAATTGGTCCTGATGTATGGATGGAAACACATACCAACCCCTATTTTGAAGAAGACCAATTACTGTATAGGGCTTGGCGAATGCAAGCTACCTCGGAAGGATTAAAAGTAAGAGTGGGCCGTTTTAAGGATGGGAAGGGCGCTGTGGCTATTTTAGTAGATTTCACTTCCTTGTTTCCACAAAAAGACAAGATTCTGGCTCATTTATGGGAAAAATTCGGACTCGATTCCATCACAGGTGGTTGGGACTATGTCGAACCATTATTGTTTGGGTATGCTGCTGGGAAAGTTATTGAAAGTTTTTATGAATACGAAGTATTTCCACAGCAAAAACTTGTGACACACTGCCATGAATGGATGAGTGGGGGTGCCATACTATATTTGAAAGAGAATCTTCCACAAATTGCTACTGTATTTACTACTCACGCCACAGTTTTGGGTAGATCTATGTCAGGACATGGTTGGCCATTATATCGAAATCTTGAATATTACAACCCAGAAGCCGTTGCGCGTGAATTAGGACTTGTAGCAAAATTTTCACTCGAAAAAACGGCTGCCCTAAATGCAGATATACTTGCCACTGTTAGCGATATCTCGGCAGCTGAAGCTCGTAAGTTTTTCGGAAGAGATGTAGATTATGTGACACCTAATGGTTTCGATATTTCTTTGATTCCTGATTCAGATTTTGAGAACCAACGCGTCGAAGCCCGTAAAATTCTTATCAATACCGCTAAAACACTGTTAGGCCAAGAAATTCGAGATGATGCTTTCTTTGTAATTACGAGTGGACGTTATGAATTCCATAATAAAGGTCTTGATGCCTTGATAGATGCTTTGGGTTATCTCAATAAAAATTACAAAGGCGATCGCCAAATCATTGCTTGGCTTATGGTCCCCTTTATTAATACCGGACCTAATCCCATCCTGAAAAATCGTTTAGAAGGAAAAGAACCAATTACTCCTACAGAAAACGAATTTCTTACGCATAACCTTTATGAACCCGAACAAGATCAAATTTTATCGGCTATTAAGAAGAACCAGATTACTAATAGCGGTCAAAGCCGCATTAAAGTAATTTTTGTTCCGGCTTATTTAAACCACCTTGATGGGATCTTCAACAAATCTTATTATGAACTTTTATTAGGATGTGATTTATCTGTTTTCCCTTCATATTATGAACCATGGGGCTACACGCCTTTGGAAAGTATTGCATATAAAGTGCCCACCATTACTACTTCATTGTCAGGCTTTGGCCAATGGGTTATACAACACTATGAATCTCAAGAGGATATAGTCAGAGTATTGACCAGAAAAGAAGATAATTATGAAGAATTCTACCAAGCCATAGCTGCTACCATCCTTGAATATACTGAAAAGTCGGCTGAAGAACTACGCTTGATTGGAGATAAGGCAAACGCCATGGCTCGAGATTTTGTTTGGGAGAATATGATAGAACATTATTGGATTGCGTATTCTACAGCTATAGATAAGGCTATGGCAAGAAGTGATTTATTCAGACCTCGCCGAACCATAGAACATCCTATTGAAATAGCCGAAAAGGCTGAGGCTCCATGGCGAAAAATTTTGGTCGATCCAGGCATTCCAGCTCGTTTGGAGGGTTTGGTACGCCTGTCGAAAAATCTTTGGTGGTCTTGGAATAACGAGGCAATTGAGTTATTTTCAAGCATAGATGAAAAATTATGGGAAGAACATGAACAAAGCCCTATAGCTCTCATCGAATCATTATCTCTCGATGTTTTAAAAAGATTAGAAACCGATAAAGAGTTTTTGACGAAACTCGATGCCGTTGTGGAGCATTTCGACCAATATATGGCCCAAAGTGTAAATAAAGAAGAGAAAACTATAGCTTATTTTAGCATGGAGTATGGCATTCATGATAGTTTGAAAATATATTCAGGTGGTTTGGGAATGTTAGCCGGCGATTATTTGAAAGAAGCCAGCGACTGCAATAAAAATATCGTAGCCATAGGTTTGTTGTATAGATATGGTTATTTCAAACAGGAAATTTCCATTCATGGGGACCAGATAGCCAAGAGCTCCCCTCAGAAGTTTTCTCACATGCCTTTGATTCCCGTTAGAGATTCCAATGGCAATTGGGTAAAAGTGAGTATTGCTTTCCCGGGTCGTACCATGTATGCAAAGGCTTGGCTTGTCGAAGTAGGACGAATCCCTCTTTATTTACTCGATACCGAAATTGACGAGAACATGGAAATTGACCGAAGCGTTACACATTTTCTTTATGGTGGAGATTGGGAAACACGTCTGAAACAGGAATTATTACTTGGGGTAGGAGGGATACGTCTTTTGAATAACCTCAATATTCACCCTCATGTATATCATTTGAACGAAGGACATGCTGCCTTTCTTGGAATAGAAAGATT
Organism: Bacteroidales bacterium UBA5762; assembly: GCA_002418865.1. Lineage (GTDB taxonomy): Bacteria > Bacteroidota > Bacteroidia > Bacteroidales > TTA-H9 > TTA-H9. The sequence goes on from DIEY01000007.1 coordinate 35,756, forward strand.
GAGAGATTTGGTTCAGAATGAAAAATTGACATTCAATCAGGCTAAAGAAGTGGTGAGATCAACCAGTTTATTTACTACACATACTCCTGTTCCTGCAGGTCATGATTCATTTAGTGAGGATTTACTGAGAGCCTATATCCCTCATTATGCCGACCGGTTAACCATTACTTGGGAAGAATTTATGCGGATTGGCAGAATTAATCCCGACGACATACATGAGAACTTTTCGGTTAGTGCTCTGGCTATTAACCTTTGTCAGGAAGTGAATGGAGTAAGTCGCATCCATGAAAAGGTTACAAAAGAGATGTTCGTCAAGATGTTCGAGGGATATTTTCCTGAAGAATTGCATATAGACCATGTTACTAATGGGGTGCATTTCCCAACTTGGGCTGCAGTGGATTGGCAAAGAATTTATGCCCAAACCTTTGGTTCCGATTATATCATGCATCAATCAGACCCAGAATACTGGGGAAAAATATATCAATTGAGCGATGAAGTTATTTGGGCCGAGAGAATGCATCAGAAAGAAGAGCTAATAAAATACGTTAAAAAACATGTAAGTGATGATATGACTCGCCGCCAAGAAAATCCTAAACTAATTTTTAGGGTATTAGACTCCATTAAAGTAGAACCACTTACCATCGGCTTCGCTAGAAGATTTGCCTATTACAAAAGAGCTTACCTGCTCTTTTCTAATATGGAAAGATTGGCCAAAATCGTCAATAATCCTCGTTACCCAGTACAATTTATTTATGCTGGGAAGGCTCATCCAGCCGATAAACAAGGGCAAGACCTCATTAAAAGGATTTACGAAGTAAGCAAACAGCCTGAATTTATCGGAAAAATCATCTTTTTGGAAAACTATGGAATGGAGATGGCTAAAAGTTTAATTAGGGGTGTAGATGTGTGGCTTAATACGCCAACTCGTCTGATGGAGGCTTCTGGTACGAGCGGAGAAAAAGCGGTCATGAACGGAGTTGTTAATTTCAGCGTGCTGGATGGCTGGTGGGCAGAAGGCTATAAACCCGGTGCCGGTTGGGCTATTAAGGAAGAATCTACCTATAGCGGAGAACAATTTCAGGATGAATTGGATGCAGAAACCATTTATTCTACCCTTGAAGAAGAAATAATACCAGCTTATTATGATACTAATTGGAATGGAGTTTCACCACGCTGGGTAGCTTATATCAAGAATACAATCGCCAACATTGCCCCGTATTTTACTATGAAAAGACAATTAGACGAATATTATGAGAAATTCTACAATAAACTCTTTGAAAGAGGTGAGCGTATTAAACAAAATAACTTCGAGTTAGCCAAAACTCTTTCGAACTGGAAAAGACGTGTAGCAAGACTTTGGAAAGACATTATTGTCATAAAGTTGGAATTTCCTGGCTCCGATCATCCTGCTTTACGTCAAGGAGAAACTTTTAATGCCGAAGTTACCCTCGATATTGGAGAACTTTCGCCCGAAGATATTGGCCTTGAAGTACTTTTTGGACGCAAAACCAACGGAACAGTGGATAAACTTTTATTTAAAAACGAAATGAACTTGCAGGTTATCGATCAGCATACCGTTAAGTTTAGTTGTCAGATTCCTATTAATCAAGCAGGAGTATATGATTTCTCCTTCCGATTGTTTCCAAAACATCCTCTTTTACCTCATCGACAAGATTTCCGTTTGGTAAAATTCTTATAAATACATTTATCATCTGCTGATTAATAATTGCATGATCAGTAGAGATGATGTAATTATTTTGTAATTTTGTTTCTATAATAGTGATTCTTTATGGACTTTTTGAAGATTTTTATAGTTGATGATGATCCTCTTTTCTCAAAAACTTTAAAATTTCATCTTTCTCTCAATCCCGATTATGACGTTGAAATCTATCCTGATGGACGTAAATGTCTCGAAAATCTATATAAAAAGCCTTCTTTAATCTGCCTAGATTATAATTTGCCTGGAATGTCAGGCCTCGAAATCATGAGAAAGATTAAGGACTCTTCAAAAAATATTCCCATAATCATTATTTCATCTCAGCATGATGTTAAGATTGCAGTAGAATTACTCAAAGAAGGGGCATACGATTATATTGTAAAAGACGAAGATTTGTTCCAACGTTTATGGAAGGCACTGGCTGATATTAATGAAAAACTATTACTGGAGAAAAAAATAGAAGTTCTTGAACAAGAAATCGGGAAAAAATACAAATATGAAAATCTCATTAAAGGGCAAAGTGCTGCTATTCAGAGGGTTTTTGAATTTATCGATAAAGCTGTTAGAACAAATATCACAGTTTCTATAACGGGTGAAACAGGTACAGGAAAAGAACTAGTAGCCAAAGCTATTCATTATAATTCTCCACGTAAAAATAAACCTTTTGTAGCCGTAAATTTAACAGCCATACCAAGGGAACTTATCGAGAGTGAACTTTTTGGCCACGAAAAAGGAGCATTTACCGATGCACAAACACGACGGATTGGCAAATTCGAAGAAGCTAATACGGGAACCCTTTTTTTAGATGAGATTGGAGATATGGACTTGAATATGCAGAGTAAATTGCTTAGAGTGCTTCAGGAAGAAGAAGTTACTCGTATAGGAGGCAACAATACTATTAAACTCGATGTTCGTGTCATTGTAGCTACTCATAGAAACCTTATCGAAGAAGTTAAAAAAGGTAATTTCAGAGAAGACCTTTATTATCGTATCCTGGGATTACCAATATGGTTGCCACCTTTGCGTGAACGCGATAACGATGTGCTTATTCTTGCCAAATATTTTGTAGATGAGTTTACCACTCGAAATAAAATGCCTAATTTGAAAATTTCCCTTCTGGCACAAGAAAAACTTAAAAAATATCCTTTCCCCGGCAATATCAGAGAATTAAAAGCCGTAATGGAATTGGCAGCTATCATGACAAATACAGATACCATAGAACCCGACCATATCATATTCAACTCCATTATCGATTTCGATACTCTCCTCAATGAAGAAATGACTATGCGTGAGTATTATCGTCAAATATTAAAATACTATCTGAAAAAATATAATAATAAGGTTGCCAAAGTATCCCAAATACTCGATATTGGCAAATCAAGCATCTATAATTTTATAAAGGAAGAAGGCCTGGATTAAAAGATTTATAATTCACAAGCATCTGTCCCTTAATGAAAAGATGCGAAAATAGTGCTTAACTCTATGATTATGAATCAAATTTGTTTTTATTTATATTTATATTATACTGCATTTTTAATTTTACTCACAGCTCACCTTATTACATTTTATTTGTAGAATGAATATAACTCATCTTGTTGACTAAAATTTGTTATTTAATGATTGATATTCAATTTCTTGTAGAAAATTTTCATCGTTATTATGCAGAGAATTGCAATCCAGCTATAGTATTTTTTGCTCCTGGGCGCATCAACCTTATAGGCGAGCATACTGATTACAATGGTGGCTACGTAATGCCTTTGGCTTTACATAGAGGAACATATATTACTGCAGCACCTAATTTGAATCAGAGTTTTCGATTTTATTCCGAAAATTTTAAAAGCAGTTACGAACATTTTTTTGGAATAGATACTTCGCAAGGTAAAGTAGAATGGTTTAAATATCCCATGGGAGTGATAGATAGATTTGTAAAGCGTTATGGATGGCCTAATCAGGGGTGGGATTTGTACTTTTTAGGAGATTTGCCTTTATCGGCTGGGTTGTCCTCTTCTGCATCTATTGAAATGGCTACTGCTATAGCAATGGATTATGTTTACCAATCGGCACTTCCCATGATAGAGCTGGTGAAAATTGCCAAAGAAGCTGAGAATGAGTTTGTAGGGCTTCAATGTGGAATTCTTGATATGTTCGCCTCAGGAATGGGTCGCAAAGAACATTGCCTTTTAATAGATTGTAATTCGATGGAATTTACTACCATTCCTTTTAAAACAGGTGATTATAGGTTGATCATAATGAACACTAATAAAAAAAGAGGATTGGCCGATTCAAAATACAACTTGAGGGTAAAAGAGTGCCAACTAGCCCTTGCCGACCTTCAGCAGCGCGTTGATATTGGATTTCTTTGTGCCTTGGACATAACTGGTTTTCATGAATATGGAAAGGTAATCAAGAACGAGGTGAATTACAAAAGAGCTCGACATGTAATTACTGAGAATCAACGCACTAAAGATGCGGCTGAGGCTTTAATCGAAAACGATATACAGCTTTTGGGAAAGTTAATGTACGAATCGCATAAAAGCCTTCAAAATGATTATGAAGTTAGTGGAATAGAACTCGATTGCCTTGTCGAAGCTTCTATGCAAGTGGAGGGGGTTTTGGGAGCAAGAATGACAGGAGCTGGTTTTGGTGGATGTGCAATTGCACTCGTGCATAAGAATAAAATATCTGATTTCCAACAATATGTAGAAAAAACCTATTTTGAAAAAACCGGACTTAATGCCGAATTTTATGAGTCTTATGCCGAAAATGGTGCATGCCGTCTTCTTTAAACATGAAATTTGAGTTTAAGCTTCAAAATTTATTTGCTATGCATACAAAACTTCACGATAATATTCTGGTAATTAGCATTACTATGATGATTTTTCTTTTCTTTTGCCAGAATATAGGTTTTTCTCAAACTTCTCAAGACAAGAAAATTCCCGATACCTATTGCCTGAATGAAGAAGAATTGCAGTTATTCAATATGATAAATCAGCAACGACAACAAAAAGGTTTGCCTAAGTTGGAATTATCGAAGTCCTTATCGTATGTTGCCTATCTTCATGTTAGAGATTTATATATCAACCGTCCCGATTCAGTAAAAGGATGTAATATGCACAGTTGGAGCAACAAAGGCCAATGGACAGCCTTTTGCTTTCCGAAAGAACAAAGCAAAAAACGATCGGTATGGGATAAACCCAAAGAACTAACGTCTTATCCCACTTCGGCTTATGAAATTGTTTATTATTCTGCTGACAAAACCGGACCCGACGAAATTATTGAACTGTGGAAAGGAGTTGCTCCATCGGCTGCGTTATTGTTTAATACTGGAAAATATATGAAAAACAACTGGAGAGCAGCCGGTGTGGCTATTTATAAAGGTTATGCCTCACTTTGGCTGGGAGAAGGGAAAGACCCTGAAACCAAAATAAGTCTCTGTTCCACTGATTCAGTTATTACTTCTTTTACTTCTAAAACAAAGAATCAGACGAGCATTACACGTGGAGAACCTTCAGGAGGTTCTCTTGGCCAGTATTACCTGATATTTGGCAGCTATCCGAGTTTTCAACAAGCCCGAGAAGCTCAGATAAATTTGATAAATGATGGTTTTGTGAATGCTTCTATACTCGAAAAAGATGGAAAATTTAGAACGGCTCTCAATATGTATGAAACTATGGAAGCAGCTCGAGCAGCTAAAAAGAAACTGCCTAATAAATACCAAAGTGCTTGGATTCTTAAAGATTGAAATTTAGAATAACCCAATGTAGACTTTATCCTAATATTTCGAATCATCACACTATCTGAACGAATACGAGAGAAAATAAACGAGGCTTTTAAAAACACGATTCTTTCCTACCAATCCAATCAACTAACCTTTTTGCTATTTGTTTTTGTTGTTGAAGACACGAGAATATTTTTAATTGGAGTGAACTCTTCCCTTAAGATGGGCCATTGTTCGGGATATTGTGTTAATAATTCGATGATCTCGGATTTATGTTTCTTGAGAGCCTCACTGATGGCTGGAGCAGAAATTGGCTTCTCACAATGATTGCCAAGATTTTTCCCAGTTAAAGGCAAATGTTCATTCAATACATTTTGCGCCGCTAACTCTAAACGACTCAATAGCTCACCCGCTCGTCCAAATCGTTCTTTATTTAAACTTTGGGGTTTAAAACGTCTGGCATAAGTATTCTCAATATTCATTTGCCATTCTTCTATAATGATCTCTTGATTTTGCCTGTTTAAAAGCAAAGAATAATAAAATGCGTTGCTCAATATTTCTTTGAGCTCAGAAATTTTCCCCGAAAAATTTCTAATCAATACCTCGGCTGCGGGAGCCAAATTGGCTTTTTTATGGTGAGCACGAGACAATTCTAATAAAATATCATTCGAAAATTCCACAAGGCTTTGCCCTGCACGTTTTTCAAACAATTCTACCTTGCTTTTTTCGTTTTGAAATATGGTGGCCAAATGTTGTGTGTGACTGACAAATTGCTCGAACGATTTTTTCTCATTGATTATCCAATTTAAAAATGTAGAAAGATTTCGATGGATAATTTGAGCCATAAGTGATTTTTCTGAAGTTGTAAATGACTGTTTTTCAGATGTTAAAAAGGTTGACTTATATCTTGGGTTAAAATAGAGATAAAGTAGATTCGAGGCTTGATCGCTTTCGTCAGGAAACCTGAGCAATAAAATATTACGGTCTAATTCATCGAAAATAGTTAAAGAATTGCGATTGCTGACTTCGAAAGGCAAATCTTCTGTACCTAACCACTGATATTGTCCCTTACGTTGGCGCTCGTTTCTAAAATACTCAAAAAATTCCTCTGTATTAATCGATTGAATTTCCCATTCTCTGTCTTGAGTCTTTAAGGCACTTTGAACCACAAGCTTGTTGCCGGGCATTTGATAGTATATCATCAGGCCTTTATCGATTCCATCTATTGCTTCGACTGCAAACCTAAGCAAACAAAGCGAAGGGGATTCCGTAAATGAAACGATGGAATTCATATCATCAACTTGCCTCAAATGAATTGGCAAAAGTATTTAATCTGCTGAATTAAGTCAATAAATTTTCTTAATTCGGATAAATTTAACTTAATTAAGTTTTGCTTAATTTGTAATTAAGTAGGATTTTATGCTTAATTATCTAATAAACAGGAATTTTATATTTTATCTTTGGATGGCCATTCAGAAAAAACTTAAATAGCTGAAAAAATGCGTAGTGAATTATTTTCTGAGATTCAAAAGAACAGAGAGAAGTATCTTGATGAATTAAGTAAACCAATGATTCAGAACTTTATTAAAGTTTCTAATGAGAATTCATCTTCCTCGAAATCTTATATTCGGGAATCAGAGCTCGATCAAGAACCGCTAGATGAATCTCCAATTGTTTCGTCTAATTTTTTTGAAAAAATCTTTAAAAGTGTCTCAGCATTATTCATTTCAGCCAAAGAGCTTTAAAAGATATATAGTTTACAGAAGCTATCAATACTAAATCCTTACCTCAAATTTCTGCTATCTTCCTCATCATTTTTCATTTTAAATTTTTATAGTTACTTGAAATTCAATGGTTTATTGACATTAATGCTTTGTTTGTAATTTTGCATCTTAATTTCTTCAAACCATGCTAAACATTAACACTTTATCATTTTTAGGTAACAAACTGATCGATCTACCGAGTTTATATGAACTCATTGCTCGGTTTTTGTTCAATCTATTGAGTCTGGTTATTCTGGTACGTTACATTTATTACCGTACTTCTAAGCGAAAAACTTATCTTTTTACCTACATGTTGATTGGCATTACCATTTTTTCGCTGAGTTATCTTCTCGAGAATGTTCAACTTCAGTTGGGAATGGCGCTGGGTTTATTTGCGGTTTTTGGAATATTGAGATATCGTACCGATAATATGCCCATTAAGGAAATGACCTATTTGTTTGTGGTGATAGCACTTTCTATTGTAAATGCTTTAACTACTGGCATTAGCTTAGCCGAGCTCGTTTTTACCAATGCTGTTGTATTGATCGCAGTAGCCTTATCGGAATATTATTGGATGTACAGGCATGAATCGAGTAAACCTATCGTATATGATAATCTCGAATACATTAAACCCCAAAACAAGAAATTATTCATTGAGGACTTAGAAAGGCGTACTGGACTGAAAATTAATAGAGTAGAGGTAGGCCAAATTGATTTCGATCGTCAAAATGTAAAACTGGTGATTTATTATTTCTATGATAAAAAGAAAATTGACTTTTATGATGAAAAAGCTTTCGATGAAAATAGTTTCCTTTCTAAAACATAAATCATTGAAATTCAATTTAATTTTATTGTTTCTCTCGATTGAATTTTCTACTTCAGTAGCCCAAAATTATTCTTCAGTCTTGCCCTTTTTCCAAGACACAGCCCTGTTGAATATAAAAATTGTGGCTCCTTTCGAAAGTATCATTTCAGATGATTGTAAAAATCCTCAAAATTTTCAAGGGAGTTTGATATATTTTGAAAATGGCAATGAGCGCATTATTCCAGTGGAATTAAAAAAACGTGGCAAATTTCGCTGCAATCAAGAAAATTGTAGTTTCCCGCCATTGTTCATAAAGTTCGATAAAAAGAAAGTAAAGGGAAGTGTATTTGAAGGACTGAATAAAATAAAATTGGTAAATTGCTGTAAAATAGAAGATAAGAAATATGAAACTTATGTTTTGAAGGAATATCTCGTTTACCGACTTTTTCGTCAACTAAGCGATACGAGTTTTGCTACTCGATTGCTCAAGGTAACTTATATCAACAGCAATCAGCCCGAAAACTCGATGACACGTTTTGCCTTTGCCATCGAAGATGATGATGATATGGCTAAACGACTCAATGCAAAAGTCATCAAAGCAAGCTTGGTGAGTACAAAAGATACGGATTCTTCTCAACGGCTATTAGTCGAAATGTTTCAATATATGATTGGTAACACAGATGTGTCTATTCCTCAATCACATAATGTCGAGATTTTAATCACAAATCCACATCAACCGCTTTTAGTAGTTCCCTATGATTTCGATTGGAGTCGGATGGTGAATCCACCCTATGCAAAACCTGCTTTGGAGGGAAAAATAAAAGCTCAGCGCCAATTTTTAGGCGAGTGTTATTCTGATACCTTATTGCTTTCTACCGCAAGAATCTTTCAAAAAAAAGAGCAAAACCTATTGAATACGCTCCGATTATTTCCTTATCTGAGCTCAAAAGAAAAGAAAGTGATGGAAGAACACTTGATAAATTTTTATAAGAATTTAGATAACCAAAAGACTTTTTTTGAAGTTTTCAAAGCGCCATGCCATCAATAAATGCTTACTTAGGAATAGGAGAGAGGAGGATGAAAAGAATAATTACTTATGTTAGTATATTGATTTTTAGTTTTTTGCATATTTCAGTTAAAGCAATGGATAAATCATTTCTTCAGGAAATAAGTCAATATATTTTAGCCAATGACACTTCTTCCATTATAAAAGCCATGCAAGCAAGGCATCTGGGAATAAACGATTACCTCGATGCCGAGCAAACCGAAACTGCATTGAGTTTAGCTATCAAGCTCAAGCAAAAAGATGTAGTTGCTTATTTGCTCCATCATCAAGCCGATCCGAATATAAAATCTAAATCCGAAGCTCCATTGATTTTAGCTATACAGAATGATGAGCCAGAAATTGTGAAGCTTTTACTCGATAACAAGGCTGAACCTGATGTAAGTGACGACAAGGGAAATACTCCTGTAGTTCTTTGTATAAAAGGCAATCAGCTGAGTTCATTATTATATCTTGTGAAAGCTGGAGCCAATCTATTGGCAAAGGATAAATCAGGGAAAATCCCTTTGGACTATATTCGTTCGGCGACGGATAGTAAACTTGCTGCTTATGTCCGACATTTTACTCGAATGCAGGAAAATGCACTCAACTGGCCGCCCTATACCGACGGACCTATAATAGAATGGAAGGATTCAACCAACTTTGAAGTTAAGCATTATTATACTCGAAATCATCGCTTATGCGAAAAGTCAGCTCTCATCCAAGTCAACCATTTACCTTACGTTTTGCAATCGCCTTTATTATCTCACCCTATAGAAATACAGCGAACTTATGCTCGTCCTGCCCATAGCTTGGAGATGCCTGATCGCTTGATGGCGATAGGGGATTTACATGGAGATTTAGAATCTCTCGTTCGTTTACTCATAGGAAACCAAGTAATTGATAGTAGTCTAACATGGATATGGGGAAAAGGTGAATTGGTTTTCATTGGTGATATTTTTGATAGAGGGAATGAAGTAACCGAGCTGCTTTGGTTCATTCAGAATCTTGAAAATGAAGCTCAAAATCATGGTGGACGCGTTCACTTTATCTTAGGAAATCATGAAACTATGGCTTTAATTGGTGATCATAGATATCTTGAGCAGAAATACCGGAATATTTGCGAATATTTCTCTATGGATTATTGGCAGTTCTATACTTTAGATACAGAATTAGGACGCTATATTAGAAGTAAGCCAGTTATCATAAAAATAGGTAATGTACTTTTTGTACATGGTGGAATTGGACCTGATTTATTACATAAAAGATTGTCTATAAGCGAGATAAACAATATTATCTCTAACATCTTCACTACTGAACGGCATAAATTGAATGAACTCGAGTTATTCATGTTGATGGATGATGGCCCACTGTGGTACAGAGATTTGCTGGAAGAATATGGTTATTTTTCAACTTTACCAGAATCACATATCGACAGTGTGCTAAGCTTTTACAAAGTTTCTCATATCGTTATTGGCCATTCTGAGGTGCCACAAATCAACTCAAGACACAATGGCAAGGTAATTGCCATCAATGTTCCATTTTATTATGGCAAGTATATTCCTCAGGCATTGTTGATTGATTCAAATCGATTTTTTATAGTCGATGCAAATGGAAAAAAGACACCTCTTTTCGAATGATTTATTGGAAATGAAGAAAATAACTATATTCTGCTTTCTCATCCTTTTTCTTATGGGGATGAATACACCAAATCAGGCTCAGATGATAGATACAATCACCATGATTCCATACCCCAAAATTTGGATAGAACATTCTCCTCTTGAATTGGAATTGGATCTTCCCTGGGCTGAGTTTCTGGGTTCATATTCTCCTTCTAAAGAAAGCCATAAAGGTAGTTTCAGTTATAAGACCAACCATGAGCAAGGTACATTTAAGGCTAAATTTTCTGTGGTAGATGAATTGAATGAAAAACCTGATTTTACCTGTTTTCCAATTATTTGTATCGATTTGCCCAAAAAGCAAATAAATGGGAGCATCTGGGAAGGACAAGACAAATATCAACTCTTAATTTTATGTGATACGCCCATAAAGGAGGATACAAATAGCCTGATGCTCGAATATTTAGCCTATCAGTTGTTTCAAAAATTCCACCCAGTGTTTTTTTATTCACGACTTTGCCGTGTCAATATCATTGAAACAGGTAAAGCAATAAAAATCAGTTCTTCATTGGCATTGCTCATAGAATATCCCAACGAGATGGCCAAGAGATATAGAGGTAAGTTATTAGATTTATATTTACTTCATCCCAATTTTTGTGAATCGACAACTATGGCAAGAGTTTCGCTTTTTGAATGGATGATTGGGAATTCCAATTGGTCAGTACAAAGACTACATGGCTTACAATTGGTTTCTATGAGGGATTTTCCACCCGTTGCCGTTCCCTTATATTTTTCGAATAGTAAATTTGTTAAACAGTATGTCCAAAATCCCTTCGATACACCCTATAAAGGAATTTGTAGCTCTGAGGAATTACTTCTGAATGAAATGCAGAGATTAATCTCCTTTCAGGATGAATTTTTAAGATTAATCGATCAGTCTGAACTTCCCATTCAAATTCAATCAAAAGCCAAACAATATATTATAGAATTTATGAATGCTGCTTCGAAATCAGCAGAATTTCAAGAATTCATTCATGATCAGTGTCAGAAGGAATAATCTCGAAGTGAACTACTTCTGGCCTGCTATTGGTGCGAATGGGTGGACCCCATGTCCCTGCACCACACGAAACATATATTAAAGTATTGCCTTTCCGAAGAAAACCATAACCTACTTCATAAATCCAACCGGTAATATAGTTGAAAGGCCATAACTGTCCATTATGTGTGTGTCCAGAAAGAGTAAGGTCGATGCCAGCTTTTGCTTTTTTATCAAGCTCATAAGGTTGATGGTCGATAAGGATTTTAGGGAAACTCTGATTGAGTGAGTGGGTTAATTCTTCTATTGTTTTTCTTTGTCCCATCCCGAATCGTTCCTTATCACGGTCCTCTCTGCCAATAAGGTAAAAAAGCGAATCCACTAGCACGCTTTCATCTTCCAAGAGCCTAATTCCATTTGTTTTTAAATAGTTTTTGGCGGCTAATCCTCCACCAATATATTCATGATTCCCTGCCACCGCGTAAACTCCTAAAGGCGCTTTTAGTTGAAAAATAGGTTCAGCCTTGTGCTGTCGTTTCACGGGTTGTATGTCCCCATCAAAAATATCCCCACCCAATACGATTATATCAGGTTTTTCGGATTGAATAAGCTCAACAATTCTTTGAGTACGCATTCTGCTTGAACTGCTTCCCAAATGAATATCGCTAACAAACACTAAATTTAATGGCCTAGAAATATCCATCTTTATTCTAAATTCTTTAAGATGTGGATGTTCTGAATTATAAAACCCTATAATTTCAATAAAAACGATAAGCAAGAAATTCGACCAAAAAATTGTATATCGCTGAATATCAGTAAAATTAATCTTAAACGAAGGAAATATTACTGCTAAAAGCTGATAAAGGCTGAATATCAAGGCTAAAATTAAACCATAAACCATTGCTCCAAGATAAAAATTCCCAACCCAAACTAAGGCATCCGATAAAAAGGAAGGGAAAATTCTTTCAAGTAACTGCCCAAGTGGGAATGCAATGACTAAAAACCAGAAAATAATAGCGAATATATTAACGTGTTTGGGTAAAAATAACTTTGCCGTTCTGAAAAGATAATAATTCACGGCTGTGTAAATAACAATGACAATGATTAGAAATAATAGCATTTCACTACGTTTCATTTGTAATTTAAATTGTAACTACAACAACGTGATCCACAAAAAGTTTATTATTCCTAATTAGGGCGTTAAACAAGAACTCACTTGGGCAGCATTTTGAACTATTGATAAGTTTTTCATTAAATTGAGATTGTGTTATTTATTTGTAATATAATTTATATTATGTTAAATAACATTTTTTAATAGAGAAATAACAAAGAAATCAATATCTTCCCTATTATCAAGTGATATTAAAAATATTAAGGAAAATTCTATTAGTCTCAAAAGAGAATATTACTGGAACTAAATTGAATTGAACCAAGTTCTTAAAAAACAATTGTCTTTCAGCATTGGTAAAATTATTTCTTTAGGGATGAAAACATCTATGATTCCGAATGAGTAAGGTGCAATTTCATAAGGTTGATAAACAAAGCCAAGACCAAATGGAGTAACATAGATTTCGTGACTTAGTTCTATTTGTTCGCTAAAAAAGCCAGCCTCAACGAGATTTCCATGATTTTCTTGGGCATAGGACTCGGAGAGTTTTTTAGAAATGAGTTGGACGACTTGGTCTTGTTTTTCGGGATTAAGTTGTTCAAACAAATTTATGAATGAACCATTTTTCAAATTAAAAGTCAAATATTTAGATACTTCCATTCCATGGGCTCCTCCTGTAAATGCATAATTCAGTATTTTGATGCAAAAGAGATTTTGTGTATTGCACATTACTCCAAATGAATATGTTCTTTCCCAGCTAAAAGCTGCATCAGGCAAGGTTTTATCGTAATATTTCTGATTTTCAGTAATATAAGATTTAACAAACTCATCAATCTGTTGATCTATAGCTTGTTGCACAGTCTTCCCTTTAGGAAATTGCGTTCCAAAATAGTTCAGGTAAATAGAAAAAAGAATTGAGTCATTTATATGAGGATCAATCGCCCATTGGGGCAATGGGAACAGAATATCAACGACGGCTTTAGGTGTTTCTTTCATGCTAAAAAGAGCTTGGTTTTTCTTACGATGGATCACTTTCAGGGGCAAGTTGCCATGATTCCATGTCAAACTCAGCAAAGGCAAATCCAACTGTTTATTATCTTGGACCAACTTTAGGTTTAGAATTTGTTTTTGAGCCAATTGAAATTTAAGTTGAAATTCCTGATTGAAGGTTTGCATGAGTGCTTCACCCGTTGATTTATCGATCACTCCACTGAATACGAAGGGAGGGTAAGAAGGAAGTTCATTCAGTGAAGGTAAATTCAATATCAATTGAGCCTTTGGTTCATCTTGCACAAGATCGGCATAGCATTTCAATTCGGAAGAATTAGAAGTTTCGTAATGACGATAGATTTGAGCTTCCAATTGTGCCAAAAAGCTCGAGTTCATCATTATTATCATCATAAATACTACGCACCATCTTTTCATTTTCTTTTAGATTATTCGTTAAAATGTAAAGGTAAAAAAGTTTAACTTCCAATGGTTAGTACCCAATTATTAATGGTTCAACAAATATATTATCTTTTTTTGAAATTTAGTTATTAAGGCCCTTAAAGAACCGACTTGACGCCTTCGCTATATTTCTTTTCTCATTTCTAATAGGTTGTAGCATTGATGTCGTGTTTGCAACATTTTTCTACAACAACTTTCGTTTCCGCTTTCTTGAGAGTTGTAACTTTTTCTTCTAAACTCCACGTCCTTTTCAAATTCTGTATTGGTGTTTTTAGCACTAATCCAATTCATCGATTTAGAGGCTAAAATAGAAAAGTAAATGAAACTAACAGGTGTAAAAAATAATTTATTAGGTTTGCAAACAATTTTTTAAATAATAAACATATGGTAGAACACATTAGAACTTCATTAAGAGAGTCAAAAAGCATGCGCTGGACGGCTTTACTTCTTGTTGCCTTTACAATGCTTACAGGATATTTTATAGCAGATGTAATGGCACCATTAAAGACATTAGTAGAGGCTGAATTGCAATGGTCAAGCACAGAATATGGTATATTTACTGGTGCTTATGGATGGATAAATGTATTTTGCTTAATGCTGATTATTGGAGGGATAATATTAGATGTTTCTGGAATTAGATTTACCTGTATGTTAAGTGCCAGCATTATGCTTGTAGGTACCGCTATAAAATATTGGGCAATAAGCACACCGGCATTAAATAATCATATTGTCGATTTCCTATTCTTACACATGCGTGGTCAGGTATTTTGGGCATCAATAGGTTTTGCTATTTTCGGTGTAGGAGTAGAAATGGCAGGTATCACTGTTTCTAAAACAATTGTTAAATGGTTTAAGGGGAAAGAAATGGCTCTTGCTATGGGTTTAGAGATGGCAACAGCACGATTGGGTTCAGCTCTTGCTCTCATGGTTTCTCCATTAATAGCCAAATCAATGGGTAATGTTTCTAAACCAATAATGTTCGGATTAATTTTATTATGTGTTGGTTTTATAACCTTCATAATATATATTTTCATGGATAAAAAATTAGATAAGAGCGAAGGTATTACGAAGGAAAACAAGAGAGAATCAGAATTTCAATTCAAAAGTATTGGCCGTATTTTATCAAATAATGCGTGGTGGTATATTGCCATAATGTGTGTTCTATTTTATTCTGCTGTTTTCCCGTTTCTTAAATATGCAAGTGACTTGATGGTAAATAAATTTAATGTGGATCCCGCTATTGCAGGCATCATACCAGGTATATTGCCTTTCGGCACTATACTACTGACACCAATTTTTGGTAATATTTATGATAGGATAGGAAAAGGTGTAACTATAATGATTATTGGTGCTTTTTTGATAACATTAGTACATTTGATTTTTTCTATACCCGGATTACATAGTGTTGTTATCGCAATTATTTTGGTAGTTCTTCTTGGAATAGGTTTTTCACTGGTACCATCAGCGATGTGGCCTTCTGTGGCAAAAATCATCCCAGAAAAAGAGTTAGGTACGGCTTATGCGCTAATATTCTGGATACAAAATTGGGGGCTTATGGGCGTACCTATGCTTATTGGCTGGGTCCTTGATAAATATTGTATAGTGGATAAAGTTATGCGTGAAGGCGACTGGGTGAACCAATATGATTACACCATACCTATGCTTATCTTTGCAGGATTGAGTGCTATATCAATTATTTTTGCCTTCTTGCTTTTGAATGAAAATAAACGAAAAAAGTATAGCTTACAACTTCCTAATATAGAAGAAAAAATAAAAGAAAACTAAACAATTTTTAATAAGGCGTAAATGACGCATTAGACATTCAATTGATTTATTGATGGATAGGAAGAAATAGAATTTTAATTTTCCTAACCTAATTGAAGGAGATAATCGAGTAAGAAGGGGAATTACTCCCCCACCCTTTCACACCACTCTGTGTACTCTTGCACTGGGAGGTTTCTACTAATAGTGTTATACTTCGTAGTTTAATAATAAGCTGTATAAACCAAATTCATTGAATTAGGCTGTTTTCATAGCCTCATGGGCTTGAGATGTGCCTGATCTACTGTAAATGGTTACGGTTGTTTTTGAGCCCTTAGCAATACATGGCTCGCTCATGCTCTGTTTGTCAGCCTTCTATCAGGTCTCTGTGCATCACTATGCTGTTTCTGCTTTTGGCTTCTTTCAGATTTGCAATTATCCGTAATACCCGTTCGGCTGAGCTCACGGCCGAAGCCTTGCCATTCGCTATCATTTCGTATCTACACGGCTTGTCCAAGAACTTTCATCTTGCCAGTAGTAATGTATGACCGACATACAAAAAAGCCCGAGAAAAACCCGGGCTAAATTTTAATTTTTTACTACACATAAAAAACATAGTTTCGGAAAAAAGCTATGGTCGCAGCTAAGACAACCAAAACCATTGAAAGCACGATAGCAGCTATAATAAGAATTACCCAAATAACCAGCTGCAGGGCATTGGAACCGGTATCATATTCAGTCGTTTTACTACCGTCGCTCCATGTTTTTTCGGTGTAATAATCTACCGCCACTGCCGAAGCTGCCGCTCCCATGATAAAGGCAATAATTTTCCCAAAAACTCCTCCCGAATTATGTTTTCGATTCGCTACCACATAATTGGGGGCAAAATTGGAAAGAATATAAGCTACGGTCGGTAAAAACATTACTACTGCTCCTATGGTGCCTTTGGTATCGAGATTGTTTTTTGCGAGCAGAAAATATACAACCGGAAAAATTAGGGACAATACGGCCAAAAACCAGTTTCCATAGAATTTCCGTTTGCTGAGTTTGTTGAGCAAACCGCCCAAATCATTCATGCGATTAATCACTTCGGTATCGGTAGGCTTATAGGATTTTGCCTTGTTCAAAGCCCTATAGGTAGTTTTAAAATGTTTTCGTTTGGTTGGCGAACGGAAAACCTGTCCGTTTTCTGCACTTACGGGCTCCCAAGTATCAAAAGCTTCTTCCACGCACTCTGAAGCTAACCGATTAGCATCATCATTTTCACTGTCGATTTGGGCATTTCTGCTGCTGCCACTGAAAGAAGTGCTCTTAACATTTTTTATGGGTTTATACCTTTTTTCAACTATAAGCACCACTATCATATAAATAACTGAAACGAAAAGAAAAACAATCAATCCGGCAAGCAATATTTTCTGAACAGTTTCATTTCGTTTCATGCGTTTTTGTGCATCTGTAAAGGAAATTCCACTAATTGACGACAACTCATCGGAAGAAAGTGCCTTATTGTAAACCCGAATTTCGTCCACCTGTCCTTTAAAAGCTCTATTGTATGGCGAATTCTGAGTATTCCCGATAATCAGATAATTGCTCTTTTTGGTAAAAACAACTGGTTTTGATTCGTAGTATTCGTCATTGACATAAAGCCGCACGGTAGAATCATTCGCATTAGCAGTCATGGCAATAAAATTCCATTTGTCTTTCTTTAATGCCGAACTACGTAGCGATGCAAAATAGGGCTTTCCTAAAGAATCCAATTTGTTGAATCCGCAAATTAAAGCTCCTTTCGAAATTTGAATTGATCGCGAAGTGAATTTCTTTTCATCATTTACAGGAAGGGTAGAACCGAAAAGGAATCCTTCAGGACGTCCGTAAACCCATGCTGTGTAAGTTAATTCGGGAAGGTTTTGAGGCGAAATATCCATTTGCGTTTTGAGCCCTTGAGCGTTTCCATCAAACACGACAGCCGAACTGTCCTTTTCATCTCTGCCGGTCGTCCATTTGAAATAATAATTACCGGGTAAGCTTTTCAGTTTTAAATGATTATTATCGGAAATCGAATTGTTTCCGTTTCCATTAAATTCGTAAAAAAGAATCAGATGAGATGACAGCGAGTCTTGATTCTGTGAAATAACTTTCTGCACGCAAAATAGAGTCAACATCAGAAGAAAAGTAATTTTTGTTTTCATGGTTTAAATTATTTTTTGAAAAAACATTTGTATTTTACCGGTAAACAAAGAGAAAGACAATTTATTTACACGCAGCTTCATTATATCAATTGACAATATATTCAAAATATTTATTGGGAAAAATCAACTTTTATTCATAATATTCTATCAGAGAACAGTTTAAAATCGGGAAAATTAGCCAAAAATTTTGAATTCAGGTTTCAATCACTTCTTTTTCTGCTTCAGGATAAATTGTATCGATTTTCTGCTGAATTTCAATGGTGTAACTCAATGCACTAATCATTTGCGAATAATGAACAAAATCATACATTTTTCTCCCTTTTCTGTCTTTCAAATATTTTTGAAGTACCCGATAGCCTCCAACCTGATAGTTCCAGACCTCAGGTTGCACATTATCGAAATATTTTCCCGGATTAATGTAAATACGATTTTCTTCCTGTCGATAAGTTATCTCTTCTATGCTGTCATTTTCACCCTCGCCTTGATATTTGGAGACAAGCGTATTTAATCTTTTGCTTTTCAATAAATGCAAATCCACCAGCTCATTTCCCAACGCAGCCATTTTGCTAAAAATCATGTAATCAGAAGGGAATGGTACACGTGGAAAATCAATTTTCAAAAACTCGGCATATTTCTCTCGATAAATATTGCTGTAAAACACGGCATAAATGTAATACAGAATCTCTTCAGGCGTAATTTCCCTGCCGTAAGTTTTGTTCAATGTTTGATGTATCTTTTTGTCGATATTGGGAGTTTTATTGCTTCCATATTCTACTTCAGGTTCAAAAAGCATCATGGAAGAATAATGAGACTTTTTAGGAGCTGCTTCTTTGTATAGGTAGAGGGGAAAAAGATAAGCTATGCCTTTGTTACTTAAAGTTACTCTACTTTCAATAATATTTTCAGTGATGAAACTATGATTGAATACACCTTCAGCAACTTGACGCACTGTAATTAATCCCAAATTCTCCTTCATCATATGGCGCATGACCTCGGAGCGAGTGCGTTCAATAACAGGATCATGCCAGAAAATATAGCGATTATCAAAAGGACGATAAGTAATAGTGGCAATATGTTTTTCTAATTCATTATCAGATATTTCCTGCAAAGTATTCCATGCTTTTCGAATATCCCAGCCCTGTTTTTTATTAATTTGAAAAAATTGATGTAGTTCTTTATCACTGAATTTTGAATTTTTAAAAAGTCTAATCCTGTTCAAAAGTGATGATTTATTAAAATCAATAACGAAATTATCTCTGGCAGTAGTTATTCCAACACCATTCACAGGAAAAATTTCATTAATTCTTTTCCATTTTAAGTAATACTGTATTTTTACTATATTCCTTGGAACAAAGAAATACCACGGACTTTCTGGTTTCAGCAACTGATAATTTTTAATGTCCAATTGATGAGTATCCAACCAATCATATTTACTTTGCCGTTTACCAAACAGTTCAGCATAATATACTTTGCAGCCTGTTTTTTCCTTCTGTTTCACAAAAATGGCTATTGCCGTTCCCTGGCGAATATCAAAAACATTCTCGTCTTTTCCTCCATCGGGTGCTGTTTCCTTTTTCAGGCTGTTGCCATGCAAGTCGAGAATATAAATTTCATTAAAAGTTTTCATCAAACTTTGCCGCATTCCGCGAAATGTAGGGTTGTCCAAATAACTATGGTTGGTAATCATACCAACAATCCCAGCGCCTGCCTTTTGAATTTTCCATTGGGCAAATCGCAAAAACTTAACATAATCATCTTGCAACCATTTCGGATTTCTTTCTCCTAATGGTTTACTGTCTACTTCATAATAACTTTGAGCTCCATCAAGGTTTTGCTTTAGCAATTTTTCTGTCCATTCATTTGTATTGGCAGAAATACCACTGTAAGGTGGATTTCCCAAAATCACCAAAAGGGGTTGTTCTTTCTTAATTTTTCCCGCCAGATGACTTTCTTCACTCAATGAACTCAGTCCTGGAATAGAAATTTGCTCCAGTTCATCCATTTCCAACGTGTTGGTCAGGTAAAGTTTAAACCGTTCATCATCATTCAGTTTGTAGCCCAATTCTTCAAGCAAAAAACTCATTTTCAGATGTCCAATGGCATAAGGGGCCATCATCAGTTCAAAAGCAAAAAAATTCTCCAGAATCTGATTCCTGATAAAATTATTTCTGCCCCCAATTCCGTATTTTTCCGTAAACTCTTTAACTGCCACCTTTATTGCTTCAGCCGGGAAAGTGAGCGTTCCGGCTGCGGGATCGAGTAAAGTAACGTTTTGAGATGCAAGACCATCGGGCATATCGAAATGCATTTTCAACAGATTGTTTACCGATTGCACTATATAGCCAACCACGGGTTCAGGCGTGTAGTAAACACCACGTTTTTCTCGAATAGAAGGGTCATAAACTGTCAGAAAAGTTTCGTAAAAATGAACAATCGGGTCTTGTCCTTTTCCTTCTTCAAAATAATCTTCCAGAATCCTTTTAACGTCTGTAACACTCAATACTTCTGCAATATCATCTACAATTATTTGCAAAGATTTTGGTGGTTCTTCAAGTGAGATAAACCGAAACACATCGCGTAAAATACCAATGGTATTGGGAATATATTTGAAAGCCAGCTCACGATTGAAGGAATTGTCGGAACGGGTGCGAGCAGCAAACAATCCATAAGTCAATGTTTGGGAATATAAATCTGCAAAAGCTTCCTTTGTTAAAGTTCCAATCAAATATTTCCGAAAAGCCTCATAAAAACCCAAAATAGCTTTTTGCCCCCTTTTTTCCTCTTCGGCGAGCTCAATGCTTACGACTTCATCTCGCAAAAAACGGGTTCGTTTGGCAAGCTCTGAAGCCAAAGAATGGGCATTACGAACGTTGGGCAACGAAAAGGAAAAGAAAGTGTCCAGCATATCGAAAAATGCCGCTTCATTTTCAACCGGTGGAGCAACTGCCAGTTTACGGGCCAGTTCTGGACGCCCAACAAGCGCTTGCTTTACAAGCTCTCCATTTCGATAAAGACGAAACTCGTAAAAATTGGTTAGGATAACATTCGGAAAAGTTTCCCGGTAACGTTTCAACTGCCCGGAAACTTCAATTCTGTCCAAGTTGGTAACAGAAGGATCTTTAGCTTCAATGTAACCAGTAATATGGTTTTTCCCGTCCCAGATGCGAAAATCGGGGTTACCCGCTTCAGTTGGTTTAGGTAAGATAGTGATATCAACCTTTTTTATCTGACGTCCGGTAGCATAATTCAGCAACAAATCTTTCAAATGCCCGTAATAGCTTTCTTCACGTGCATCACCTTGATTAAAAGTCGTTTGAAGGCTGTTTAAGTACAGTTTCAGCATAAAATAAATAACATGAGAAAAACAACACTAATGAAAGATTTTCTAAAAAAGCGAATAATGAAAAATTAGAACCCTTGGTAAAGTAAGCCGTATAAAGGTTTTCAAGACTGCCCCGATTTGACCATTCCGGCAATTTTCCAGTCAATGAAGTTTTAAGTAGCAAATGTACATTAAAGTTTATTCATATACACAGACCCATAAAAATTAAAGTTTTCACCTCACTTCACTTCGTTGCATTCGGGTGCGTAAATTGAAAAAGCCACAACTTTCTTTAAATTTGAAGATTCTTTAATTCATAAAACATTCAACATGAAGAAAGTATGTGGCTTAGACGTACACAAAGATAATATCGTTTGTGCGATTTACAATGGCAATAATTATTCGCAAGTAAAGGAATTTAGTACAATGACGCCCGATAACTATTCGATGGGCGAGTATATGCAGTTGGAAGGGGTTGAAGAGGTAGCTCTGGAAAGCACCTAAATTTACTGGATCGCGGTGTGGGATATGTTGTACGAGATGGGTTTTAAGCTGACACTGCTCAACCCCTATTTCATCAAGCAGATACCGGGTTAAAAAAGCGACATTAAAGATGCCCAATGGATAGCGACATTATTGCATAAAGGCATGATGCGCGGTAGTTTTGTTTCATCCCCCTGTAATCCACGAGTTGCGGGTTTACACCCGCAAATATGGCAAGCTGAAAGCAGCAGGTGACGCGGGTTTTGACGGTTATAAACAGTATTATGATAAAATGTGGGATTCTGTCAAGCAGTTGTCTGAGCAGTATCATTTCCAAGAGTTTCCAGAGCATCGTTGAAGCACTCATTGCGTCGGACTGACCCCGCTTACCTTGTAAGCCTGATTTACGGGAACAGGAAGAACAAGCAGAGCGGAAAGTTGAAGAAGGCGCTCACGGGTAACCTCAAGGCACACCACCGCCAAGAGTTGTTGTGGGCGAAACAGAAATATGAGATGTACCATAGAAGAACATATCAAAAATTTTGGGACACCCAAAATTACAAACTTGACATTGTTTATCAATATATTACATGGATGTCTCCAAAAAGTGTGGAAAACAGGAAAAGAGTGCGGGGCTGCAAACCTTTAGTTTGCAGCCCCGCATTTAAAAAACAAATTTATCTTAGTCAGTTCGCTCAATATAAAACGTCCTCATTCCTATATCCTGGATTGGGTAAATACCAGTCAGTATATTCCGTACCTGACGATTGAGCCCAGTCGTCGAAATAATTATATCCATTTAATATATCCTCTTTCTCAAGCATCCAGTCGAAAGAGTAAGGTATATCTATTCCCCAAGGTAAATTATTTGCAGTCCTGAAATATTTGCCTTCCCCAGAATTACTTGCATCTTCATAAGTACCCAACAAGGTATTATACATCAATGAAGTTGGAAAATGATCCACCAAATGAATTTCGTGACCTCTATCCATTTGTCTTATCAGGAAAGGATTGAAAGGAGGTGTACCCACTACTGACACCTCTTGTGCCTGAGCTAATTGAAGAGTAACAACAACTGTATCAGCCGTACCTGTTTGTTCATTATGAACTGTATTAAACATGCTCCCTCCAACACGATGAATCACATTTTCTGCATTATCCCATGCAATTACAACAGCCTTTTCCTGATTAGCCTCCAAACCATTTGAAGCTAAAGTAATATAATTGTTCTCAAGGTGAGTACCTGTAACTGAGGCCACCATATTGGGTGTCAAACCATCAATCTGGAAACCAAAACCATTTTGGAAACCTGCTCCTATGGCTTTTACATGAAACTTAGATATGATGTCCACTACTTTATTTTGAGCATTAGTAACAATGGTAAAGTGATAATAGGTAACAAGATCATTAAAATCATAGTCTCCCGTTGATGGCCAAAGATCTTCAAAAGCTAAGCTTCCCCAAGTATTTTCATTGGGGTAATAAGTATTGAAGGAGCGGGTGGGATCGGTAGGATATTCGTCCATTTCGTCGGGAACCCCATCTCCATCGGTGTCGGTTATGGGAGGATTGCCAATGCCTTCTGGATTGCATGGGCCAATAGGAATATAATTAGTGATGTTCTCCCAACTTACTAAAGTAGCACCATTTACGAAGACAGTATGCGATGTCGTAACTGTACCATCATAGTCAGCAAATTCGATTGCTCCACTAACTGTTGTATTACTATTAAAAACACTATTACCGGCTACTTTTATAGAATTCAATGTTCCCTCTCCTATAGTATTTCCTTTATTGGCAGTGAAATTCTGACCAATAGATAATAAACTTTGGTCTTGAAGAACTAAATTTGAAGTGGAGTTTAATGTAAAATTATGATCTACTTTTATATAAGCATTGTTATTGGTAAATGTTGAGCCATTTATTGTTAAATTGCCATGAGTGATAATTTGACAAGTATTCGTAACAACTTCACCAGAATTGAAAGTTATATTCCCGTCAACTTCAATTTTTCCACTGTTGTTTATATTCTTATTGCTTTCTAAGTTATTTGCAATATTCAAAGTTCCAATATTAATAAGGCCATTACCGTTATTGGTATAATTGCCTGAAACATTCATTGTTCCGCTATTTTCGACTAAGCCATTAGGAGCAAAATTGGAATTAATATTAAAGTTATTGCTGTATGACATAACTTTTGCGTTGTTCGTATTCAGATTCAAAGTACCAACATTCACTAAAGTATTAGAATAGGCCTCGAGAATTCCTCCATTTTCTAAAATAAGGGTTGTTGAAGTAAGGCTTCCACTTCCAGTGACTATTACTTTACAGTTACCTCCCGAAACAATAAGCTGTGGAATACTTGCGGTACCGCAGATTTTTAATGTACCTCCACCATCCCATGATTCGAATGAGATGGATCCATTAAAGTTATCAGTAATGCAAAATGTTTTGCCTCCATTGATAGTGTAACTACCGCTACCTGAAATAGTTTGGTCACAGTCAGTGCTACAATCGGGCTCCACAACAAGCGAGGATTTCAGGTTGCCATATTTTAGAGCCGCGGTAAAAGTATAATTGACTTTATTTCCCGAGATAGGAATGTTGACGAGTTGAACCATTCCGTTAGCATCCTTGTATTCGGCATATATTTCAGCTATACGCGTTGGTATTTTAAGGAGGGTAGTGAAATTAAGCCCATTGCCCACTGCTCCACTGGCTATTATCTGGCCGTTATCAGCAGGGTTGCCGTCGTAAACTGTTATTTTTGCCAGAGTGCTGGCCGAAGGCATAGAACTGCTAAAATTAAGCTCTATGTCACGAGCAGTTTCCCATTTAAAATCTGGCGAAACCTGAAGATCTTTCATATTTTGTACCTGTGAGGGAGGCGGTACTTCATCTTTCTGGCAGGCTGTAAAGGTTAAAGCCACAACTGAAAGAAGAATAAGCGATAAAAAATTTCTTGTTTTCATAGTTAATAAATTGTGCTAAAAGTTTAAAAACGTTTTCAATTCATCTCTTATAAGGCATAAGTTATACCAAAGAGCATATTTAAAGTATAATGCATCTTATTTGTTCATATACAGACAATTGGTGATGTAAAGTTAAGAAAAATTTCTGTATATTTTTCTAAAATTTGGAATATCTAATTTCAAAATGAACAGAAAGAAGGGTTAGAAATTCTTCTTGAGGGTGTTCAAAAAGAGAGTAGATGAATAAAAAAACACACCTTTTCACTGGTGTGTTCTGGTGACTCCGGCAGGATTCAAACCTGCAACCTTCTGATCCGTAGTCAGATGCTCTATTCAGTTAAGCTACGGAGCCTTTACATTTAAGCATTGCAAAATTACAAATTTTTAAAGATGTACTGAATTAGATAAAAATTTATTTTCTTAAAGTGATAGTCATTCCATCTTCAGCCAAATCAGTTTCGGGAAAGATGTTACGAGCTTCGTTAATAAAGCTTGGAAGGTCGCGATATCGAGAAGAGATGTGTCCTAACATAAGGCGTTTGGCCGATGCCATCTTCGCAATTGTAGCTGCTTGTATAGTTGTGCTATGTCCTTTTTCGGCTGCAAGTTCAACATTATCATGCATAAATGTAGCTTCGTGGTATAGCAGATCAACATTTTTTACCATTTCGGCTAAAGGCGGATAAAAAGCAGTATCTAAACAATAAGCGAACGAAAGTTGGGGTTCCAAAAAGGTAATTTCTTGGTTAGGTATAATTTGGCCATTGGGCATCACATAGTCTTCGCCTGACTTTATGCGGATAATATCGGTATAAGGTGGATGATAATTTTCTATAAATTGATGCGAGACTTTACGAGGGCGAACTTTTTCTTTAAGAAGAAAACCATAGGTTGGCAAGCGGTGTTGTAAAGGAAAGGCTGTAACAGTGAACTTTTCATCTTCACACACTTCCATGAAATGATCAGAATTTAAGGAATGAAAAATAGTAGAATAAGAGAGTTCTTTTACACTCATTTCCATTTGAATTCTCAAAATCTCTTTCAGTGGCGGAGGACCATAAATATGAAGAGGATTTTTTCTATGATTAATATGAAAAGTAAAAAGCAAACCTACCAAACCAAAAAAGTGATCTCCATGAAGATGAGAGATAAAAATATGTTGAATATTTGAAGATTTTATCTGGAATTTTTTCAGTTGTAATTGAGTTCCTTCTCCGCAATCGAAAAGACAAAGGGTTTGGTCGATGTTGGTTATTGTTGCGCTTAGTCCTCTTTCAAGTGAGGGTGTAGCAGCCCCTGTGCCGAGAAAAGTAACTGAAAATCCCATAGCTAATTTTATTTTGGCTCTATCATTACGATTAAAAATTCACCCAAACTCTCCGAAAGAAAGTTTGGGTGAGATTGAATGTTTATTTTCTTCGACTAATTCTTTCCAGGAATTTCGTCGGTAGGCTCTGAAGAATTATAATCTTCTTTCCCTTTGTCGACATTTTCTGTTATCTGTTCATTAGCAGTTGCTTCTGTATTTGAAGTCAATTCTTGCTCACTTTGAGTTTCATTGATTGCTTCATTAGGAAATTCTAATGATGGATTATCAACAATTTTTAATGAAGTAACATCCTCGGGTTGAGCAGAAGACTGTTCGGATATTTCCGTTTGAATTTTTTGTTCTGGGGATAATTCAGGAGTTTCATCCAATTCTGGCTGTTTAGATTTCTTAGATTTTTTCCGTTTGGAGAGAGTTTCTAATTTAGCTTTTTCTTCTTCCAGCATTTCTTCTTTTAGATTAGCTAAAGCTTCAATATCGCCTAAAGTATTCTTTTCGAGATTTTCTTTAATTTTTTTTAGAGAAGCTTTAGTGCTTTTAGGTGATTTTGGCTGTTTTTCAGTTTCTTTTGCTTCTTTAGCTTTTTCGGCAGCCTGAGCATCCTGATAAACTTTGCTGTGAGAAACCACAATTCGTTTATTTTCCTTCGAAAACTCGGTTACTTTTACGTCTAAGGTTTCATCCAGCTTTGCTTCTTCTTGATTTTCCTTGATGGCCTGACGAGAAGGAAGGTAAGCTTCTACTCCGTAAGGTAAAGAAACCGTATAACCCTTATCCACTTTTTCGATAATGGTTCCCTTATGCACGGAACCTGGTGTGAAAATAGTTTCGAACACATCCCAAGGATTTTCTTCCAGTTGTTTATGTCCGAGGCTAAGACGACGCGACTCAACATCCACATCTAAAACTACTACCTCAATTTGCTCGCCGATTTTAGTAAACTCGGCTGGATGTTTAATTTTTTTCGACCATGACAAGTCGCTGATGTGAATAAGACCATCGACGCCTTCTTCGAGTTCAACAAAAATTCCAAAGTTAGTAAAGTTGCGTACAGTAGCAACATGTCGCGAATTGATGGGATATTTTTCCTTAATATTGATCCATGGATCGGGTATAAGCTGTTTAATGCCCAACGACATTTTTCTTTGTTCTCTATCGAGGCTTAAGATAACGGCTTCAACTTCATCTCCAACTTTCATGAAATCATGGGCAGTACGCAAATGTTGCGACCACGACATTTCAGAAACATGAATCAAACCCTCAACTCCGGGTGCAATTTCGATAAATGCACCATAATCGGCAATGACAACCACCTTGCCTTTCACCTTATCACCTACCTTGAGGTTAGGATCTAAAGAATCCCATGGATGAGGTGTGAGTTGTTTCAAACCAAGAGCAATTCTTTTTTTATTATCATCAAAATCAAGAATGACTACTTTGATCTTTTCGTCGAGTTGAACCACTTCTTCGGGATGATTTATTCTACCCCACGAAAGGTCGGTAATATGGATGAGGCCATCAACACCACCCAGATCGATAAAAACACCATAAGTTGTAATATTCTTGACTGTTCCTTCTAAAATTTGACCCTTTTCGAGTTTTGAAATAATTTCGGCTTTCTGAGCTTCGAGCTCATCTTCAATGAGGGCTTTATGCGAAACAACAACATTCTTGTATTCTTGATTAATCTTTACCACTTTGAATTCCATCACCTTATCTACAAATATATCGTAATCGCGAATAGGTTTTACGTCGATTTGTGAGCCAGGCAAAAAGGCTTCAATTCCGAATACATCAACAATTAAACCTCCTTTGGTACGACATTTAACATAGCCTTTAATAATTTCTTGATTATCGTAAGCTTGGTTTACACGTTCCCAAGCACGTAAAAGACGAGCCTTTTTATGCGAAAGTATAAGCTGACCTGTGCTGTCTTCTTGATTCTCGACATAAACTTCAACTTTATCGCCAACTTTAAGATCTGGGTTATAGCGAAACTCAGATAAAGGAATTACAGCATCTGATTTAAATCCAATATTTACAACTACTTCACGAGGATTCATCGCTACTATCGTGCCCTCTACTACTTCCTGTTCAGCAACCGTGCTAAAAGTTTCTCCATAAAGCTGCTGCAGACGCTCGAGTTCTTCTTTTTTGTAATTGGCTTTTTTACCCGTGTCTGCCCAATCAAAATCTTCAATAGGAAGTGGTTTTTGCTTTTTCTCTACTCTTGTAGGTTTTGACTTAACAATTTCATTATCAACCACATTTTCAGGGAAAGTCTTTTGTTCGCTCTCTTCTTTTGTTAGAGTTTCATCCTGTGAAACAGTTTCAGGTGATGTTGGTATGCCATTTTCGGCATTCTCTTCAAATTCAGTCATTCAAATTTTATTGTGGTTAAACCGATTTTACCCTCCGGATGGATAAACCTTTTTAACCGGGTTAGACATATTTCTTTTACTTCTTCCGGAAAGAAGCTGCAAAATTAGACATTTTTCTTGAAATTAATTAATTAAGGGCCTATTATGAAATGAAGTTTACTTTTGCTTGAGAAAATTATGTCCTGAGTCCCTATCCATTGTGTATTAAAGAAAGGCAAAGGATAATTGAGATAATATTTGTAAATTTTTTCGTTTCTAAATATTGGCCGTATAAAATTCTATTAAAGAATGAAATTCATTTCTCACCCACTGTTTGTTCTTCCCGTTTTCATCATCTTTGGTTTAGTTTCGTTTTATTCATGTACTAAAGACGAACTCTCGACGGATCCCTCCTATCAATTGACATTTTCTAACGATTCAATCATTTTCGATACGGTTTTTACTACTATTGGTTCTGTAACGCAAGAACTTAGGATTTATAATAAAAATAACGAGAAGATAAAGATTAGTTCCATAAGGCTTGCTGGAGCTGAAGAATCGGCCTATAGTCTAAACATAAATGGCCATAATACTTGGATAAAAAATAATGTAGAGCTCGAAAAAGAGGATAGTCTTTATATTTTTGTTCGTGTACGGATTAATCCAAACGATAAAAATTCTCCTTTTCTGGTAAGCGATTCTATTGAATTTTTGACAAATGGCAACTATCAATATGTCAAACTTATAGCTTACGGTCAAAATGCCTATTATCACACTCCCAAATATTTCCCAGCCGATGAGCCAGCTTATTCAATCATAGACTGTTCGCATCCATGGACAAACGACAAACCACACTTGATCTATGGATGGGCTATTGTAGATTCGGCTTCTACTCTCGTTATCGAAGCTGGAACGAGAGTTTACTTTCATTATGGGGCAAGATTGTTAGTAAAAAATGGTGGCAACTTGCAGGTAAACGGTGAAGCCGAAAACAAAGTAATTTTCAGAAACGATCGTCTTGATCCATTTTATAAGGATTTATCAGGACAATGGGAAGGAATTTATATTGCTGACGGGAATGGAGAAAATTTTATACATCATGCAGAGATTTTGAATGCTACAACAGGAATCCGCATCGGGCAGAATAAAAGTAGCGAAGGAACCCCATTTGTAATTACAGATACACGAATTGGCAACATGAAAATTGGTGGATTATGGGCAAATGATTGTCAATTATATTCAGTGAATTGTGCCATAGAAAATTGCGGTTCGTATGCAATTCAACTCGAAGGCGGTACATATGAATTTATTCATTTGTCAATTGGCAATTTCTGGTCATCGAGCATTCGCACCTCTCCTTCCCTATTGCTATCCGATTATTACTTAGATGGTGAAAATCAGATAAATATAGAAGCTACAAGTTTTAAATTTACCAATTGTATCATTTATGGAAATCAATACGACGAGATCTATTTAGACAAAGGGAATCAAAATTCGGAGTATTCTTATTCCTTTGATCATTGTTTACTCAAAACAACTCTTAACACAGCTGATGAAAACATATTTTCTTCCTGTCTTATCAATATCGATCCACTGTTTAAGGATATAGAAAAGCCCCAACTCGAACTCGACAGTTTATCACCTGCACTTCATTCAGGGAAAGCCGTTGGGGTTATGCAGGATATTTTAGGTCGGCAGCGTAATATGCAGTATCCGGCCTTGGGCGCTTATGAACCAAATTATTAACAACAGGCAAAAGGCTACAGCCAATTCACATTTAGGCATTTTTGGTTTTTTCTTACGCACATGCCATGATGAAAAACCCATAGAGCTAAAATTGGGGACAACCTCTTACAACAAAACCGTCATAGCCTAATTGGCCTAAACAGAAACACTTCACTATTTGCATGGAATGATTGAGAAAGGCAATTATCATTCTTCAAACAAACAAATAAAAATATTGAATACCTTGATGAAATTAAGGTTTGACGTACAATAAGCTTACCTTTCGCATTCAGCACATTGGCAGGATGCTCTAAAAACAAAACCCAAGCAAAATCTTGTAAACAGTCTAAAATTTTCGAAGGATTACATTTGTTCGGGAACTTCAATTCCCAAAAGATGCATGCTAATGCGAATAACCTGAACCGTAAATTGAGACAATGCAAGGCGAGTTAGCATACGTTGTTCATCGGGTTCGTGTAATATGCTCAAATTATGATAGAATTGATTGTAAGTTCGGGCTAACTCATAGGCAAAATTGGCTATCTGTGAGGGATCAAGTCCTTTAGCAGACTGTTCAATGACAAAAGGGAATTCGTATAAAAGCTTAAGGATTTCTTTTTCTTCCTTCAACAAATTTATTTTCTCAGTAGGAGAAAATGACCATTGATTGGCTTTTCGGAGCACAGAACGAATACGAGCATGAGTATATTGGATAAAAGGTCCGGTATTCCCATCAAAGTCGATAGATTCGGCTGGATTAAATAAAATATTTTTTTTGGGATCTACTTTCAGGATAAAATATTTCAAAGCAGCCAGGCCAATCATGCTAAAGAGTTTTTGAGCTTCGTTTTCGCCGAGATCGGATGTTTTCCCCAGTTCGAGGGTAATTTCTCGGGCAGTTGATACCATTTCATCGATCAAATCATCGGCATCTACCACTGTACCCTCGCGAGATTTCATTTTACCTTCGGGCAAATCGACCATTCCGTAAGAAAGATGGAAGATTTTGTCGGCGTAAGCCTTACCAAGCCGCTGAAGAATATGTTGTAAAACTTCGAAGTGATAATTTTGTTCGTTGCCAACTACATAAATCATTTTTTGAGGAGAAAATTCCTGATAACGCAATTCGGCGCAGCCAAGGTCCTGGGTAATATAAACCGAAGTACCATCCGAACGCAAGAGTAACTTCTGATCTAAATTATCTGAGGTTAAATCTACCCAAATCGAACCATCTTCTTTTTGATAAAAAATGCCAGCTTTAAGTCCTTCTTCCACAATTTTCTTTCCTATTGAATAGGTATCTGATTCATAATAAATTTTATCGAAGGATATACCCAGACGTTTATAAGTTTCATTGAAGCCTTCATAAACCCAAGAGTTCATCATTTCCCAGAGAGAAAGTGTTTCTGCATCACCAGCTTCCCACTTACGTAACATTTCTTGTGCTTCGAGGATTAGAGATGCTGAACGTAAAGCCGTTTCTTCATCC
The DNA here is from genome assembly GCA_002418865.1 of Bacteroidales bacterium UBA5762. Lineage (GTDB taxonomy): Bacteria > Bacteroidota > Bacteroidia > Bacteroidales > TTA-H9 > TTA-H9. Next base: position 67,641 of record DIEY01000007.1, read on the forward strand.
AAACCATTAGCCTTCAGCTGACTAACTTCCTCTTGATATTTTTTTTCGAAAAGAACATAATATTTACCCACCAGATGATCACCCTTAATGCCGATGGATTCAGGAGTTTCGCCATTACCCCATTTTTTCCATGCTAGCATGGATTTGCAAATATGAATACCACGATCGTTTACAAGGTTCACTTTTACCACCGACAAACCCGTTGCCTTAAGTATCTCTGAAAGGGAGTGCCCCAAAAGATTGTTGCGAATATGACCAAGATGAAGAGGTTTATTAGTATTGGGTGATGAGAATTCGATCAATATAGGTGGTTGGCCTTCTTTCAGAGATTTCAAACCAAAATTGAGGTTTTGATAATTCTTAAAGAGAAAATCTATCCAGAATTCATCTTTCAAGATAATATTGAGATAACCCTTGATAACGTTGAAGCTTTCGACTTGGGGAAGAGCATTTTGGAGCCATTGGCCAATTTCATGTGCAGTAAGTTCGGGTGACTTTTTCGAAATTTTCGTGAAAGGAAATACCACTACAGTGTAATCTCCATTATAATCTTTCTTTGTTTTATTGATGGAGACCTGTTCGGATTCGATAAAATGCCCATAAAGTTCATTTACAGCCAAAGCTGTTTTTTGTGCAAGTAGTTGAGCAAACATGTATTTGGAAACTTAGGCTGGCAAAATTATGAATTTAGCCTTTAATAATGAGGAGCATTTCTACCACATTCGGCAATGGTTTGATTAATTTCCATGATAAGATCACCTATATTTTCGGCAGCATCTATCAATAATTTATAATATTCTACCGATAAAGGATTGATTTTACCCTGTTCGATTTTTTCGGGTAGTTTGTTCTTGATCTTATTTCTTATTTTATTTATTCTTTCTTCAATTTGAAGCGAGTCAGTAATATCCATTTTATGGTATTCACCGCTTAAATTCTGAAAAAGCTGCCCAAAAGCCATAAGTACTTCGTCAAATAAACTCATGAGGTCTCTATATTGCTTTGGCGAAAACCAAACCTTTTCCTTCCCTTTTTCCTGAAGTGTAAGTAACATTTTTCGATTCACTTTGACGATATCTTGAATACGTTCCAAGGTAATAAACATCGTTCGATAACGTAATTGTCCTTCTCTACTCAATTCATCGAAGGGAATGGTTTGTAAATAAGCCGATATCTCATGATGATGTACTTGAATGGTCTGAAAAAGATTTTTCAAATTACTGTTCTTTTGTTCGTCATTAGTTATTTCACTTGGAATGGCCGTTGAAACGATAAGTCGAAAAAGTTCTGTCACTTCCGATGCCAATGTGGCAATTTCGTGTTTTACATGTAGAAGGTTGAACTCGGAAGTTGAGATAAAAAAAGGATTAAAATATTTAATTTGGTAATTTTTAGCTGAATACTTTTGGGGAATGATTGCATTGACAATGCTTGACATTTGAGGAATAAAATTGATCCAAATTGCGGTGGTCAACAAATTCATCAATGTATGAAGTGCCGACAAGGCGAAAGGTATGGATTGAGGAAAAATATTGGGATTTTTACTACTAATCCATTCAGTAAAAATTGTAATTATTTGAATGATAAACGGGAAGAAGATGAGAGCTAAAAGCATCAATGAAACATTGAAGATAAAATGCGAAAGAGCTGCACGTTTAGCCTTATAATTTCCTACAATTGCCGCAATATTAGCCGTGATGGTTGTACCCACATTCTCGCCTATAACCATAGCTGCAGCATTTTCGTAAGTAATGAGTCCAGAAGTAGCCAAAGCAAAGGTAAAAACCAGCATAGCCGATGAAGATTGTAAGATAGCGGTGAGCAAAAAACCCGTAAGTACAAAAATGAGAACAGAGCTAAATCCTTCTTGGTTGTAAGTTTGTATCCAATGTATAAATTCTGGATGAGTGGTTAGGTTCTGGCTTTGTGACATTAAAAAGTTAAGACCCATAAAAAGCAATGCAAAACCAATGAAAAACTCTCCCCATGCTCGTGTTGTTGATTTTTTAGCAAACAATAGAATAAAACCCAAAGCAATGATAGGCAAGGCGAATTGGGAAAGATCGAAACTATAACCGATTAAAGAAATTACCCATGCTTTCAGTGTAGTGCCAATATTTGCACCCATTATAAGCGAAAAAGCCTGAGGAAAAGTCAATAGATTTGCCGAACATAATCCAACTACCATAACAGTAGTTGCCGAGGAAGATTGAAGTGCAGCAGTGATGACCAGTCCAGACAATACTCCTCTTAAGGGATTTTGAGCCAATTGCGAAATAAAATTCCTTAAATTTTGTCCAGCCACCTTCTGCAAAGCCTCACTCATCAGCTTCATACCGAAGAGGAATAAACATATAGCCCCTACAATTGACAATATCGTTACAACCACAGCGTAAAATGCTATCGAATTTTCAACTTGCAAAACAAGTTAAAATACAGTAAATAAAAGGCTTCTAAAGTAAGATTTAATGATTACTTAAAATTATCAATAAGCAAGTTCATCAAACAATAAATCGATATGATGTTCCTTAAAATGCAGCAATGAGGGAAGGATGAGATCGGCAAGCAAAAAGCGTAAATCTAATGAGTTTTGTTGGGCCGGTATTGCAATGGCTTTCATTTTTGCCGCTTTGGCAGCAATTATGCCATTGAGTGCATCTTCGAAAACAACACAGTTTGTTGGTTCTACACCTAATTTTTTGGCAGATGTCAGAAATACGCCTGGATGTGGCTTCCCATAATGTTCTTCAGTAGCACTATAAATAACCTTGAAATGCTGATGAATATTCAGTTTTTGTAATCCCAAATGGATGATATCGTAAGGAGAAGAGGAAGCAAGAGCCAAAGTGATGCCACGCGATTGGAAAAAATGCAAAATATAAACACATCCTGGCAAACCTTTGGCTTTTTCAGCAATCAATCTTTTTGCCTCAAGGATGATTTGCTGTTCTATCGAAAGAGGATCGAACAGGTTAGTAGGTGAATTTTGGCTCAAAAATCTAATGCTTTCATCCACTCTATATCCTTTCACTTTTTGGCACATTTCAGGAGTGATTTGTATGCCATGGCGTGCAAAAATGTTTATCTCGGCTTCTTCCCACAAGGGTTCTGAATCGATAAGCAAGCCATCGAGATCGAAAATAGCTGCCTGAAGTGATTTCATTCTTTTTTACAAGATGTTTCTTAAATTATGAAGAGCTTTTTCGAGAACAGCATGGGGGCAGGCAATGTTCATACGCATAAAGCCTTTCCCTTCAATCCCGAATTCTTCTCCGCGGTTTAATCCTAAATGAGCTTGATGAATTAGTAGTGAATGAAGTTTATCTGTAGGAAGGTTAAAATCGCGAAAATCAAGCCACAGCAAATAAGTAGCTTCGGGTTGCACAAGATGTATGGGTTTGAGATGTTTGGCAATGTAATCACTTGCTATCATTACCGATTGGTGAAGATAGGCGAGCAATTCTTTAAGCCACTCCTCACCTTGATTGTATGCAGCCTCAAAGGCAATATTTCCCATAATGTTTCCCATTTGTAAATGATAACGTTCGAGAGTGCTATTATAAATTCTGCGCTTCTCTGAATCAGGAATCAGGATGGCACTTGTAGATAAACCCGCCAAATTGAAGGTTTTACTAGGAGCAAAACAGCTAACGGAATTCTTGTTTAATTTTGGATCGAGCGAAAGAAAGGGTGTATGATGAAAGCCTGGATATATGATATCGGAATGAATCTCATCAGAAATAATCATGACATCATTTTTAAGGCATATTTCAGAAAGTTTTTCTAGTTCCCATTTTTCCCAAACTCTACCTACGGGGTTATGAGGATTGGACAAGATGAGCATTTTAGCATCAGTTGCCTTTATACTTAAGTCGTCGAAATCCATAACATATCTATTCCCGTCGAACAGTAAAGGATTATACACAACGACCCGATGATGAGCCAGAGGAACTTCAAAAAATGGAGGATAAATGGGTGGCTGTACAATAATTTTATCGCCCGGCTCAGTAAAAGCCAATAATAGCACCATAAGGCCAGTAACCACTCCTGGACTAAAGCTAACTATCTCTGGATCGATTTGAAGAGAATGTTGTCGTAATAACCAACGGGCAAGACTTTCGTTAAAATCTTGCCCTCGAAAAGAATATCCTAATATGGGATGATTTAAACGCTGATGCATGGCATCGAGAATAAAATCGGGAGTAGCAAAATCCATATCTGCCACCCACAATGGTATAACATCTTCGGTACCAAAAACCTGATAGCGCAAATCGTATTTTACACACGAGGTTCCTTCTCGTGGAATATAAGTATCAAAATCAATCATCGTATAAAAGTAAAATGAATCGAAAACACAGAAAATTTTTAGGATTCTCTGTAAATATCAAGCGATTATTCTCCCTTATAAAATGGCAATTTTACTACTTCGGCCTTGAGAAGTTTTCCTCTTACATCGATAAAAATTTCACTTCCTAATTGAGAAAATTCTATAGGCACATAACCCAGACCAATAGGTATATTAAGTGAAGGCGACATAGTTCCCGATGTAACTTCTCCAATTTTATTTCCTGAAGCATTGCAAATGGGATAATGCTGACGCGGGATGCCTTTATCTTTCAGAACAAATCCAACCAGTTTTCGCTTTAGGCCGTCTTTTTTCTGCTGAAGAAGATATTCTTTATCGATAAAGTTTTTAGTATCGGTAAACTTTGTTATCCATCCCAAACCAGCCTCGAGCGGAGAGGTTGTATCATCGATATCATTGCCATAGAGGCAAAATCCCATTTCGAGTCGTAGTGTATCTCGAGCCCCCAAACCGATAGGTTTTATACCATACTCTTTTCCGGCTTCGAAAACAGCTTTCCAAATTGTATCGGCGGCTTCGTTGGGCATGTAAATCTCGCATCCGCCGCTTCCGGTATAACCTGTTGTGGATAGCAAAATATTTTTAATTCCAGCAAATTCTAGATATTTCCAAGTATAATATTCCATGTCGAGGATGGATGCTGAGGTTAGCTTTTGCATGGCTTTCAGAGCCAAAGGGCCTTGTATGGCAAGTTGGGCAGTTTCGTCTGAGGCATTGTAAACATCCCTTCCAATTTGCATCCCCAAAGCCAAGGCATGTTGCGTAATCCAGTTCCAGTCTTTTTCAATATTTGCAGCATTAACAACAAGTAGATAAGATTGGGCAGTGATTCTGTAAACAAGAATATCGTCTACTATTCCGCCCTTCCCATTGGGCATGCATGAATATTGAACCTTTCCATCATAAAGCTTAGCAACATCATTAGTAGTAATGTATTGAAGTAAATCAAGGGCTTGGGGGCCTCTTACCCATATCTCGCCCATGTGAGAAACATCGAAAACACCAACACTTTTCCGTACAGTGAGATGCTCTGCAATTACCCCTTCATATTGTATGGGCATGTTGTATCCAGCAAAAGGCATCATTTTTGCCCCTAAAGCAACGTGAAATTTCGTAAATGGAGTATTTTTCATCATTAAAATTTTTTTAAAAAATGTATTTGATATATCTCAGATCATTATCAAACTTTAACAGAAGCTAGTGCAAAGGTATAAATTGCCCTCTAATTAGAGATGAGGCAAAATAGTTAACGGTTGACTATAACTGGACGATAGCCAATATATTGGTAGATATTCCAGAATGAATTCACTAAACCATTGGGTTTTAGCCATTTAAAAGAATAATTGGATTGAATACCGCTCAAATGCAAAAATGGTAAACAATCACGAAAATCTTTCCCATAATTCATCAAGGCATGACCAAAATACCAAGTAATATCGAATCCTGCAAAAGCGAGTTCATCGGGTTCAGCCATAAACCTTTCGCGATAACGATATAAGAAATTCTGAACATTTTCGTCGTAATAATCAACAATATAAGGTGTTAAAAAATGCACATCGTTTTCAATCAAGGCTGATATTTCGGCATTTTTCATGTCGGCCCATAATGGCAAGCCAATAAGCGAAAATCTCAAAGTATCGTTCAGAGTACTTAAATTTCGCAAAAGATTGATATTAAATGCTTCGTTTTCGGAAAAAACGATTAAATAATTGCTATAGCCTGGTATGATTGCCGATTTTACTCTGCTTAAGCTATCGTCAAGAAATCTAATGGTAGTACCTTCGGCAAAATGGCCTTCTTCTAAATGCCGTTGAAGCAGTGTAAGAAGCTTATCAGTGTAATTTTTAAATAAGTTTTTATTGTTGCGCAGTATGATAATATTTTGTTTGCCAGATTTTGAGCTTAAAAATTGAACAACTGCTTCGGGTTGAAAATCTTCAGAAGGATATGGTTTTATGATATATTCGTTATTCGATATTATTTCATCTCTTTTTGAAACTGCATTAACAGTGGGAATTTTATTCCTTTTGGCAAAATCGGCAATTAAATCAAAGTTTTTGCTGAAAGCCAAGCTAATAATCAAATCCATGGATTTTAATTCTGGTTTTTGCAATAATCTTTGGGTTTCTTCCAAATCGCTGCCCAAATCATAAACAAATATTTTTGCACGAAGACCAATTTTTTGGAGTGAGTCAAGAGCTACAAGCATACCTTCGTAAAATGGTAAATATTTGAAGGCGGCCAATTCTCCCGATTTTTTGCTATAGGCTGTATGCTGACTTGGAAAATTGGATGAAGCTTTCAGCATAAAAGGCATAATAACAGCAACTTTAAACTCTTCGTTTTTAAAACGATACGTAGGGGTACAAACCGCAGTAAAAGGCGTTGTTTCTATCTCGGCAGCAGGCTGAACAACTTCTGTCTCTTGTGGCTCTATAGCTTGGATAGGGATTTTGATAGGTGTACTTTCTGCGATTTTTTTGTCGATATTTGGATTGGCTTTTTTTAGATCCTCCTCTCCTACTTCGTATTTATTGGCTATTTTTTGTAAATTTTCTTTTGGCTCGGCTATATGAGTGATGTAAGAAGTTGCCCTTCGTTTAGGAATGAGGATGATTTGGCCTTCTTTGATGTTTTCAGTAAGTCCCTGATTGAACATTTTTAGAGAATCTATACTAATACGATTTTTCCGAGCTATACCGTAAAGGCTCTCCTGTTTCTGAACTTTATATTCGATGAATCCTCTTTCTTGTGGTTTTATTCCAGGTTTTCCAATCTGAAGTTCTTGACCTATTTTCAAACCTTCTTTAACTTGAGGATTCCACTCGATAATATCGGCTATGGTAACTCCAAATTTCCGACTGATAGAATACAAGGTTTCCTTTTCACTGACTTTATAAGTAATAAATCCTTCTTTTGTCGATGCATAATGATTTGTATCAGGTAATTGTTGGGTTTTTAATAATGCAGAATAATCGAGTGGAATTTTGATGACCTGATCGGCAGGAAGTGATTGTGTGCCCACTCCAGGGTTGAGGGTTTCGATGCCTTCTATTGGAACGCCATAGATATTGGCGATACTTTGGAGGCTTTCGCCAGCTTTGGTTATATGATAAATAAAATTATTCGGATTATATGGGCTTAATTCGGACGGCTTCGAAGGAATCTTCAACTGCTGCCCAACTTTTAGGACTTCGGTTGCTTCAGGATTATATTTAATGATCTCGTTAATAGATACTTTATAAGCAAAAGAAATTCTATAGAGGGTTTGGCCTGGTTCTACCGTATGAACCCAGAAAGTCATGCCATTTTCGGTGATTTTTTGTTGAGATACCACAACCTCAACAGGCTCCTGAGCTTTTAAAGTAATGAAAATGAAACCCAGTACAAAGGTGATGATAAAAAATCTTAGCTTCATGATTTCGAATAATTATTCCCACTCGATTGTAGCGGGAGGTTTCGAACTAATATCGTAGACCACACGGTTAATACCTTTCACATGGTTAATTAAATTGCTGGAGACCTGAGCCAAAAAATCGTAAGGCAACCGAGACCAATCGGCCGTCATACCGTCGGTTGACTGGACTGAACGAATTGCAAGTACATTTTCATAAGTCCTTTCATCACCCATTACGCCTACGGCTTTTACAGGCAGCAAAACTACAAAAGCTTGCCAAACTGTGTCGTAAAGTCCGGCTTGTTTAAGCGCCTCAATAAAAATGGCATCGGCTTCACGTAAGATATCGAGGCTTTCACGGGTAATTTCACCTATAACTCTAATACCCAATCCAGGCCCAGGGAAAGGATGTCGACTTAAAAATTCTTTGCCAATCCCAAGCTCCTTACCCACTCTTCTCACCTCATCTTTGAATAGACTTTTCAAAGGTTCAACTATCTTGAGATGCATTGTTGCAGGTAATCCGCCAACGTTATGATGCGATTTTATTGTAGCCGATGGACCATTGACCGAAACCGATTCGATGACATCAGGATAAATCGTCCCCTGCCCTAACCATTTTATTCCTTCTAACTTACTGGCTTCTTTGTCGAAAGTCTCTATAAAAATCCTCCCAATGGTTTTGCGTTTTGCCTCAGGTTCGGATATTCCTTTGAGAGCCTCTAGAAATTGCTCGGATGCATCTATGGCTTTGACATTCAGCTGCATTCTTTGATAGGATGCCAACACATTCCGAAACTCATCCTTTCTTAATAATCCATTATCTATAAAAAGGCAATGCAAATGATTCCCAATGGCTTTGGATAAAAGCACAGCCGCCACCGTAGAATCCACGCCACCCGACAAGCCCAAAATCACTTCATCGTTGCCAATAAGCTGCTTTAAATGTTCAATGCTTTCTTCAATAAATGACTTTGGTGTCCAATCTTGAGTGCAACCACAAATATCTACCACAAAATTCTTTAGCAAAGTAGTGCCTTCCATTGTATGAAAGACTTCTGGATGAAATTGTATGCCCCATATTTTTTCATTTCTCACTTCGAATCCAGCTACTTTCACATCGGCTGTCGAAGCAATAATTTCGAAATTGTCAGGAATATCAAGAATTGTATCCCCATGCGACATCCACACTTGAGTATTGGGGCTCAAACCATGCAAAAGAGGATTTTTTGTATCTATATACTGCAGATTTGCTCTTCCATATTCACGAGTTTCGCATACATCGACTTTACCTCCTGAAATTTTCGAGATATATTGAGCTCCATAACATATTCCCAAAATAGGAATTTCCCCTCTGAAGTCGGATAAATCGACCACTGGTGCACCGCTTTGATTCACCGAATAAGGGCTACCACTGAGTATTACACCTTTGATATTAAGATTGAATTCGGGAATATTATGAAAGGGGTATATTTCACAATACACATTTAGCTCGCGTACTCTCCTGGCAATTAATTGAGTATATTGTGAGCCAAAATCCAAAATAATGATGGTTTCGTGCATCTGAATCATTTAATTGAGAAACCCGAAATTTGCGCAAAATTACATATCTTGCAGTTGAAAAACCAATTTCATTTCGAAGGTAATATCTAAAAAGCTTTATACAATGACAACATCCGATAAAATCTTACTTCCGCCTTCGCCTATGATTTATCCCTTACCCGCAGTTCTGGTTTCATGTGGCACATTACAACATCCAAATGTGATTACTATTGCATGGACAGGGACGATTTGTTCTAAACCTGCTATGTGTTATATCTCTGTGCGTCCCCAAAGATTTTCTCATCATTTAATAAAAGAAACAGGGGATTTTGTGATTAACCTTTGTGATGATTCCATGTTGCGTATAGTTGATTGGTGTGGCACTCATTCAGGCCGAAAAGTAGATAAATTTAAGGAAATGCATCTTACAGCTTTACAAGCCGAAATGGTGAAAGCTCCTTTAGTGAAAGAAGCTCTGGTCAATATTGAGTGCAAGGTGAAAGAAATTAAAACCCTGGGTTCTCACGATATGTTTATATCAGAAGTTGTTCAGGTTCATTCAGATAGATCACTATTTGACAAAAACGGAAAATTTCAGCCCCAAAAGGCTAATTGGTTCGTTTATAATCATGAGTTGTATCAAAGGGTGCAGCCTGAAATTGGGGAATGAATATTTATAGGCTAAATGATGGAAATATTTGTCGAAGAACATCAGCCTGCAGACTATCAGTAGCTTGAATAGAAAACCAACACCATGATTGCGGGAATATATTTTTACATATTGCTTACCGACGATGTGGTGATGGTAAAGAAAATGATTTTGATAAAGTAAATGCAGCTTCAGCTCTATGACCTATTAGTCAGGTTGTAGTTATAACCTATGAAGGATTTTTATGACAATGAAATATCCTTACATTTGGAGGCAATATTTATATTCTGATAACGTAATAAATTTAATTCCAGCAGATTTATTTTTTTTATTCATAAAAACATTAGCAATGAAATTCAAACTATTGGGAATGTTTCTTTTCTTTCAGGTTTCGGTTTTTAGTCAGATAGAATCTGCAGAGTTTTATGAGAAAATAGATTCTCTTTTGGTATATTGGCCTCAGGAAAAGGTAACTAAATGTAATACGGCTATCGATAATGATGAATTAAGCGATACAGAAAAAAGAATGGTGTTTTACATTAATCTGGCACGAATGGATGGAAAACGCTTTGCAAAAGAAATCATACCACTTTATGTCCATTACAATCCTTATGTAAACTTGGAATCGGAGTATTTCAGAAGTTTACTGCGTGAGCTTGTATTACTTGAAGAACTGCCTCCTTTTCTGGTACATCCTTTATTAAACAGATTAGCTAAAGAAAAGGCAATTTCTTTGAAGAATGAAACCCATATCTCGCATTCAGGCTCTGATGAAAGATTTGATAAAATATTTAAAGCAGGTGGATTGGCTGCCGGTGAAAACATACAAGCTGGTGACGAAGATCCCCTTAACGTTGTGATGTCCCTTCTCGTCGATGAAGGCGTATCAGATTATGGCCACCGCAGAAATTTACTGGATAGCTATTTTAGCCATATTGGCTTGAGCCATGGAAGTCAAAGAATTTACGACTACATCACTATAATGGAATTTGCAAAATTTCCGGATTCAGATCAATAAGTTTTTATCGTTCAAAATATTCTAACAAACCGTTTAAGAAATCTATAGGTAACTATCTAAATAGATAAGGAAATTTTCCTGATATATTTCGTATTCGCATACTTTCCTCATTTTCTAATTAAGATCAGAGAGTTTATTGAAGAAAATTTGTTTTGAATAATGAATGGATTTCTTAAATATCTTCGAGCTTGAAATCAAGTGAAAGAAAATTTTTGGAAACTGCCTTATTGTAATGGAATTTTTAATTTTGGGCCTCAGCTTACAACAGACAAATCATGAGAAAATTCGCTCTATTCTTGCCATGCATTTTGCTATATTATTTTACTGCTTTTTCGCAGCCAAAGGTACAAATCTACAATCCCGAAGCCAATGCCATAAGCGATCTACGGCAAGCCATTCAAAAGGCAGCACAAGAAAATAAACATGTTTTTATTGTAATCGGTGGAAACTGGTGTCCTTGGTGTATAAAATTTCATCGTTATGTTCAGCAAAACACTAAAATCGACTCACTTATACAAGCTAACTATGTGGTTTGTTTGATCAATTACAGCAAGGAAAACAAGAATCAAGAGGTATTAAGAATGTTTGAATATCCACAGCGATTTGGCTTTCCCGTTTTTGTAATTCTCAATCAAAAAGGAGAAAGAATTCATACTCAGGATTCAGGCCTCTTAGAATCGGGTGAAAGTTATGATGACAAAAAAGTAATTCAGTTTTTGAAGAACTGGTCACCAAAGGCGCTTGATCCCTCGCTTTATGAGTAGGTAATTTTATTTTTTAACATCATAAAAGCAACGAACCGGCGAATAGAGTTTGCCTTCTTTTACTAAAACTTTTATGGTTTTTTCAACTTCTTTCTTATCGAGACCGGCTGCTTGGGCAATTTCACCAGCACGCATGGGCTTTCCAGCCTTTGTTAAGGTTTCTATCAATTTTTCTTGTGTATCCATGGCGTTTGTCTTGAGAGTTCATGCAAAATTATGTTTTTATCTTTTTGAAATAGTAATCAGCCATTAAAATCTATAATTATTTATCATATAGCATTTTGTGCAATTTAAATAGGTGTTATCAAAAGCGATATTTAGCCATTATTATTTGAATTAATGATAAGCTGAAGAAATTCCTGTTCGTTAAGAATGGGAATACCCAATTCGATGGCTTTTTGTTTTTTGGAAGGGCCCATATTACTTCCGGCTACAATGAAACTGGTTTTGGAGCTCACATTAGTTGCCAGTTTGCCTCCGTAATTAATGACCATTTGTTCGATTTCTTTGCGTCGTTCAGGGTCTCCAAAATCACCGCTTACGACAATTGATTTACCTGCCAAGGCATCCCCTTGTTGTCGCTTTTCTTCGGCCTTTAAACTCATTTGCACTCCGGCTTTTTTTAATTCGTTGATAATTTCTTTCATCTCGGGCTGATGGAGTGTTTTAACAATGCTTTCGGCAATTTTTTCACCAACCTCATCAACTAGAATCAATTCTTCGAAGCTGGCCTGCATAAGTTTATCGATGGAAAGATAATGAAGGGCGAGTTTACGGGCCACAGTTTCACCTACATAACGTATGCCTAGAGCATATAAGACTCTGGGGAAAGGAACTGACTTCGATTGTTCTATGCCTTTAAGGATGTTTTCGACGGTTTTCTCACGAAAAGTAACAATGCGGGCAGGAGTCTTATCGGTTGCAGGATAAACCTTTTGTAAACCAATTAACTGTTCGTAAGTCAACTTGTAGAAGTCACTGATTTTACGTACCAGCCCATTTTCATAAAGAATTTCTATGCGTCCTTCACCTAAAGACTCAATGTTCATGGCCTTGCGACTTATAAAATGTTCGAGACGGCCTTTAATTTGGGGAGGACAACCTGTTTCATTAGGACAATACCATGCCGCTTCACCAGGATTTCTTATCAAAGGAGTTTTACACTCGGGGCAAAATTTAATAAAAGAAAAAGGTTGAGAATTGGCTTGGCGTTTCGAAAAATCCACTCCTGTAATTTTCGGAATTATCTCGCCTCCTTTTTCGACGAATACAAAATCACCCATACGTATATCGAGTGAAGCAATGATATCGGCGTTGTGAAGGGTTGCGCGTTTAACCGTAGTACCAGCCAAAAAAACCGGTTCAAGTTCGGCAACGGGCGTGATAGCACCTGTGCGACCAACCTGGAAAGTGATATTCAATAAACGCGTAGAAACACTCTCGGGTTGAAATTTAAAAGCAATAGCCCAACGCGGAGATTTTGCAGTTGTACCCAAAATTTGCTGATATCGGAATTGATTCACTTTAATGACAACACCATCAATATCGAAAGGCAATTCATCGCGTCCTTTATCCCATTCCCTAATAAAATCGAAGATTTCTTCTATATTTTTACAACGTGCAATATAGGGTGAAATACGAAATCCCCAAGTGCGTGCAAGCATTAAGCTATCATAATGATTATCAGACTCTAAATTATCTGACAATACATAGTAAAGGAAACAGTTGAGATGTCGATGAGCTACTTCGGTTGAATCTTGCAATTTTAAACTACCAGCAGCCGCATTTCTTGGATTTACGAAAGGAACCTCACCTATTTCTTCTCTTTCTTGATTCAAACGATTAAATTCTGCTCTAGTCATATAAATTTCTCCACGCATCTCGAGTTGTGCCGGAAAATCTCCCTTCAATCTCAAAGGAATGCTATGAATAGTTTTTACGTTAGCAGTCACATCATCGCCTTGAGTACCATCGCCTCGGGTTACGCCCCTTATCAGTTTGCCATCTTCATAAATCAAACTTATTGCTACTCCATCGAACTTTAGTTCACAAACGTATTCTACATCATCGCCCACCGTTTTTCTCACTCTCTGATCAAAATCTCTGATTTCGCTTTCGGTATATGTATTGGTGAGGGATAACATAGGCGTTCGATGTATAACGGACTGAAACTCCTTGGTAATCGTCCCCCCTACTCTTTGTGTTGGAGAATAAGGTGAAACTAAATGCGGAAACTGTTTCTCGAGTTCTATTAATTCGGCCATTAATTTGTCGAATTCATAATCGCTAATGGTGGGCGCATTCAATACATAATAATTATAATTGTGCTGTTCGATAATTGATGTTAGTTCCTCTATACGTGCCTTAGCCTGTTGTACGTCCATAGTAAGTTCGAATTTTTCAGTAAAAATAATTGTTTTTATACACGATGACACTTCCTGAGGTGGGTTGACGAAGAATCTTACGTATTTGCCTTTCGGTAAATCCAGATTTAAAAATTTCTTCCACACTCAAATAAGGCAATATTTGTGACACTAACTTTACTTTTTGCTTTAAATCATTCTCTCCTAAAAACAAAACATACGCAGGCAAAGAGTCACTCGAGTGGGTTTGGATAAATAGGTTCAATGCATCCAAATCATCAGAGTTAGAAATATATTTCACTTGAAATGATTTACCTGCGTAATAAACCGGGATGGGTTCGAAAAAATCGTATGAAGGTTGGACAACAACAATAGTATTTATTTTTTGGGTTTTCCCAATGTATTGGAGTGCTTCAATGAGTGGTTGATGAGGCGCAACAGTTGAAATCCAGATTAAAAGAATACTATTGGCCGTCCAGAAATATCCCAACATGGCATAATAAAGGGATTTATAACGGCCGACCCATGAGTTCCCCTTTTCAATAAAATTGCTCCAACCATGGCTGCCTGTAATTACAATAAAAGGAAAAGCAATAACAAGCTGATGAAATTGATTTTGGAAAAATGTGCCTACCAAAAAACAAATTAAAGCCGGTGCTGCAATTCGTATAGTGTCTTTTCTTAGTCGCAAGAAGCCAAACAGCACGAAAAAACCCAGTGGTGGGCCTAAAACCAAAGCAAGTATTACAGGACCCATCCAACCCGAAGTATTAACAGCAATTTGTTCGGGATGAAGATTTTGCCACAAATATGTCCAAACCGATAAAGGAGAGCTGACTTCTATCAGATGAATGGACCACAGACTAAGAAAAAGAGAAATCCAAGTGCCCAATAACAGAAGGAGAAAGCGACGAGGTTTATGAATGACTAATGTAAATAAGATAAAAATTAGCCAATAAACAGCAGCATAAGGATAGAAGGCTATGCTCAGGCCTCCAGCCAACCCGCCTAAAAACGATGTAAAATAATATTTTTTCAGAGAAATCCTGGCTAACCAAACCGCCATAATGATAAATGGCATAGCAAGATTAAATGCATAAGTCCTAACCGAGATAAAAGGAATAATCCAAGCAAAAGATAGAAAAGAAAATGCTAAGTATGTCCCTCTTTTGTCTCCCGCTGCCCTTGCTAATCTATAACCAAACAATAAAGAAATAATTGAAAAAAATGCATGAATTAATCTGATGATGAGCATCTGACTATGAGGTGAAATAATATTTAATGATTGCATCACCGAGAACATAGCTTGATGCAGCATAAAATAGAAAGGATATGGTTTTTGTGTATCGAAATTAGCAGGTGCATTAGAACTAGGTTCAATAACATCGAAATGTTCGAAGTTAAACACATAACCTTCTGAGAAAAAAGCCGCAATCAGTCGAATGATCACCCCCACCGTCAGTATAAATCCAAAAGGATTACGATGCTGGTATTGATGTATCTTGATGCGTAAAAATCTTACTATGGGTAGAATGGCTACAAAATTTTAAGGTGTTTTGTAAATAGGGTTAATCAAAAAGTTTCGAGAAGATTAGATAAATTATTGGAATAGAAGATTTTGTATTTGCCAGATATTTTCTTCTTTCCCTTTTTGTCGCGATTCGCGGGCGGCCTCAGAAAAATAAGTATGCGATAATAAAAATTCCAATTGAAGTTGATACCATTCCTTGAGGTTACGATTGGTCATGTTTAGTCTAATCCATTCGAGCCGTAATTTGTGTGAAATCATGAAGAAATCATCGCGGCCTAGATAGTCGAGGTCTGCGTCACACAATATTTGAGAAGCCAAGCTTGTAGCACCTTGAGGCATTTTAGTAGCCTTAATCATTTCTGCTATTTTTTCGATGTCTTCTTGAGTATAATCGAAATCGGGCAGCCACAACCGAGCAAGTTCAATGGAGGCCTCTTCATGATTTTTATACGTATTCATCATACCAGCATCATGCAATATGGCAGCTGTTTTCAATAAATCGCTTTCCCGGCTTTCGAGTTTCTCTAAACGGGCCAAACGCATAGCCGAATTATAAACATCGAGAATATGATCGATGCTGTGATAATACAATTCAGGTCTTAATCCTGTTCGCAATTTATCGAGAATAAAATCACGGGCTCGAGTAAAATCCATAATGAGTAGTATAATTTTGATTTACAATGAATAGAACTCAACATTTGGTTCATTTCTATTGATAAACTGAAAATATTGAAGGATACTTATTTCGAAGTAAAAATACTTGATAATTCTTACCGAGCCAAATTTGCATAGAAATGATGGTTGAATTAATTTTGCACCTTCAAAATGCGGAAGTAGCTCAGTTGGCAGAGCATCAGCTTCCCAAGCTGAGGGNNTTGCCAAGGTTGGGGTCGCGGGTTCGAATCCCGTTTTCCGCTCATTTATCCTAAGGGCTTTCCTACAAAGAAAGTCCTTTTTTGCTGTATCTCTTATAATACGTTAGGGTGATCACTAAAAGTGCTGTAACTTCGAAGGAAAATAGACAAATAGTTTAAAACTTCGGCTATCATTTCCTTGCAAGATCGATAACTACTTTATTCAAATAAAATCATCTATTACCCATAATTTTAAGCAAATTTTGAAAGTGAAGAACGACATTCCCATAGTAATAGCAGATGAAAAGATACCTTTTTTGGATTCACTGGCTGGATTTCCCATCCAGTTGATGACTTATCCATCACATCATATAACAAGAAGTTTGCTCATAGATATTGGTGCAGAAGCTTTATTAATTCGCACGCGAACGCAATGCACCCGACAATTGCTCGAGGGTACCAAAATAAAATTTATTGCAACGGCTACTAGTGGCCTCGATCACATTGACCAGCATTATTGTTCAAATGCCGGCATTGAAGTAGTTAATGCACCCGGTTGTAATTCGAGTGCTGTATATCAATACATTACTGCTTGTCTTTTCGAATTTGAAAACTTAAAGAAGATTAATTTATCAGGCCTGGTTCTCGGTGTAATAGGTCGGGGGCAAGTAGGGGAAAAGATAGTCAATTTGGGGAATGTTCTTGGTATGGAAGTTTTAATCAATGATCCTCCTCTTTTCGAAAAAGGGATTTTAAAATCTCAGCATTCACTCGATGACATCATTACAAACGCTGATATTGTAAGCTTGCATGTGCCTTATACTAATGCTGGCCTTCATCCGACTCATCATCTGATTAATTCTCAGAATATAGGAAGATTTAAACCCACTGCATGCCTCATCAATACCTCAAGAGGAGGTGTTGTAGATGAATTAGCGCTTTATAGATTTGCATCGATTCATAAAGATTTTAGCTACATTTTGGATGTATGGGAAAATGAACCAAAAATCGAGTTGCATTTGCTGGAAGGTGCCTTATTTGCTACTCCACATATTGCTGGTTATAGTCTCGATGGGAAACGTAATGCTTCACAACAAATTTTTAATCGACTCGCCGAATTTTATCATTGGGACGAACATCCTGTTTTACCTTCTATCTCAGTTCCACCAAATGCCAGACTAAAGGTAGAACATTTAATAGAAGCAGTAAGAGCAAGTTACAACATTTTAAAAGACGATGAGGCCTTGAGAAAAAATCCATCGTCATTCGAACACCTAAGAAGTTCTTACAAGTTCCGTCATGAATTTCATCATTTCGAAATAAATATTCAAAATGAGAAAGATAAACGCACAGCCTTAGGTCTCGGTTTCAGGGAATGGACTCATTGATGCAAGTATTCGTCGAACAAGACCTGAAGAAAAGCTTTTGCATCCTTTTCATATTTTATATGTACATCATTGGGGATGGTCATTTTGAAAGGAATTTTCAGATGATCGTCCCAGATATATTCACCTTGGGGCACTTTCCAACCAACTCCATAATCGAAAGTGAGATAAGTAAATTCATGAAAATCAGGGTTGAACATATCTCGTCCCCAATAAAATTCTTGAGTAGGAATTTTAAGGATTTCGAGCAAAGTAGTTCCTACATCAGTTTGCGACACTAAGCGGTCAATTTGACTTCCTTTTAAATCATCACGTATTACATCGCCATAAAATAAGATAGGAATCCTATTGTATTCAAAAGAATTGGGATGCCAGTTTCTATAGGAGTTATGGCTATGATCGGCCACAAGAATAAAAAGTGTGTTAGGATACCATGATTGATGGCGAGCTTGTTCAAAAAAATTTCCCAAGCACCAGTCAGTATAATAGGCCGAATTGATGTAGTTTCGTTCGTTATCGCCCCAGTGTAATTTTTCTTCCATAGGTTGATCGTAAGGTGAATGACTGCTTAAGGTAAAAAGGGCACTGAAAAAAGGAGCGGGTTCGCTGGCAAGGTCGTGAAGAAGTTCAGACAGAGTATATTCATCGTGAATGCCCAGCTTACCCTTTATATGGGGAAGTTTAAAATCGTAGATTTCTTTAATACGGTGAAACTGGTTAAAAATAATATAACTCTTAATATTTCCGTAGATGAGTTGACCTCCGAAATAAAATGAAGAATGATAGCCCTGAGCATTTATTTTTTTTACAATACTGGGAAGATGTTTGTATTTATCTGGTTGCACGGTAATGGAAGTGTAGGGATGGGGTGGAAAACCACTAAACATGGCAGCCAAGCCTTGTTCAGAACGTTTACCTCCAGCATAAGCCTGAGTAAAAAGTATGCCTTCTTTTTCGAGTTTTCGAAATTCAGGAGTTATGCCAGGTTCACCCCCTAAGCTTTCAATTAAATCGGCCGACCAACTCTCAAGAATCAACATTACTATATTGGGTTTAGCTACTTTTAAAATTTCCTTTCCTTGAGAAGCAGGCTTGGCAAACAAACTATCTACAATATGTCGAGCCTCAACATTATCCATATATACAAAGGGATTCTTATCCTGAAATTGACGATTCTCGAACCAACTGATATATAGATTGAAGGCAGGATTTACGGCTGTATGATTCAATATAGCATGTTGTGAAAAATAACTTTGACTTTGGTTGATGGGAATTTGTTGAATTCCACCACGTGCTCCTATTATAAGGATAGGTTGTAATACTAAGTAGGTCACAACTGCTTCCCATCTCTTTGAAGTGGGATGATTTATTGAATGAAGGAAAATGAATCTTCTATAAACCCAGCAACTACCTATAACCGCCAAGATCCAAAAGGCAATCATCAACACAAGTGTGAGGGTCTGTGCCGAATTGATTATTTCGGTAGGATGTTTCAAATACGTGAGTGCCTTTACATTGAGCTTGGTTTGCCATTCTCCATATAAACCAGTTTCGCCGGCAACAATCAAAAAATAAATGCCTATCAATAAAAAATTTAAATATTTAACAACCTGGTCAATGCCTTTCCATTTTGTAATTCCTTCGATAACCCACAGAAGGAGAAATAGGGAAGCAATATAACAAAAGGTAGCCATATCCAAGCGAAAAGCATGTATAAACAAAGTAAGTATTTCCCAAAATTTGATGTGAGAGTTAACAATAAGTCCTTGATAATAAATGAGGAAAAAAATTCTCCCTATCGTAAATATGAAAAGCCAAAAGATAAAATGCCGAAAAAGATTGATGAGTATTTTTTTCATTATTCGATTATGGCTTAAAATTAAGATTAAAGTTGTCCATTAATACATGTGTTGAACATTATTTATTAAGCAAGAATGCTCAATCCAATTGAACATTTGCTGAATTGTTGTCAGTAGATCGATCAATTCAAACCTATTTGCTCTATGTAAATGCTCAAGCCTATTGAATTTCATTTCGGATCAATCGATTGATTTGCTGAATATCATTTGGGGATACCCAATGGTAAAGTGGGTCTTTTTTAAACCAAGTAATCTGACGCTTTGCGAATTTTCGAGTGTTGATCTTAATTTTTTCAATAGCCTGTTCTAAAGTATATTGACCCTCAAAATAAGCAAACATTTCTTTAAACCCAACAGTACGCAATGGTGGAAGATTTTTATAAGGAAGCAATAGCTTGGCTTCTTCGATAAGGCCCATTTGTATCATTTCATCTACTCTCCTGTTGATTCTTTCTATTAATAAAGGTTTAGGGATATCGAGAGCCAGTTTTAGGGTTTGGAAGTTACGTAATTTCGATTGTCCTGTGCGAAGGCTTGAGTAGGACTTGCCAGATAGTAAACAAACTTCTATTGCCCTCATCAGGCGTACAGGATTTTTTAAATCCACCTGGTGGTAGAATTCGGCATCAAGCAAACGAAGTTGGGTTCTTAAGGCTTCAATTCCCTGTTCACGATATAAGACCTGTAACTGATGCCGTAATAATGGATCGGGATCAGGTAAAACATCGAGCCCATAGCAAACTGCATCGATGTATAATCCTGAACCACCCGCCATAATCACCACAGAATGCAAAGCAAACAAATTATCCAATAGGCTTATTGCTTCATTTTCGTATTCTGAAACATTATAAGGATGGTGAATGCTTCGGTTGCCAACGAAATAGTGTTCAACTTTAGCCAACTGATTTTTGTTAGGCGCTGCCGAACCAATAGGAATTTCCTTGTAAAACTGTCGGGAATCGGCTGAAATGATTACGGTATGGAAAATAAGAGCCAGTTCAATGGCAAGATCGGTTTTCCCAGATGCAGTAGGGCCGGCAATTACTATTAACAAAGGTTTCTGAAAATCCATCAGCTGTGTTGAAGTTAAGCGAAATAAGAATAGTTTTATAAATCGTCGTCGAAATCTCTGCTCGATTTATCTTCGCCAAACTCGTCATTTATATCTTCATCAACGAAGTCATCATCTTCGAATTCTTCCTCTTCGTCAGGGGATAACATATCGGCAAACTCAGGGCCAAATTCTTCGGCAATTTCTTTGGCTGTCAATTTACGAGGGGCCTCTGATGGCGATGGTATATCTTTCCCTTCTATTATAGCTCCAAACACTTCATCTTCCATCAATTCTTTCATTTCTTTTTCAATTTCTTCTTCGGGAATTTCTTCCTCAGCAAAAGCTCTAACAGATGGTTTTTGTTCCCTCGGTTTGCGTGATTTTTCAAGAATTTCTTCCGGAATAATAATGGGTTTAGTGGGAATATCACCGTTGTGAGTGACACATTTAGGATAATTGGCTAAAGAATCTGTTTCAAGAATTTTGACCATTTCCATGAAAAAAAGATAAGAATCTGCTCCCCTATATTCAATCATAAACTTTTGATGAGGATCATCCACAAAATCCTTGAAACGTGCTATGCTGATATGCGTATAAGGAAGCTTTAACCGATGTTCTTCGAGCCTTACGTCGTCGACTTCTCTTTCTTTCGAAACCGATAACATAGGTTGTTCAGCAATTTCGTGCTGTTTTACCCATCGAGCATTGGTTTTATAAAAATAAACTTTGCCTTCGGTTGATAAAGGACCCGATTCGAGAAAAACTTTTTGAAAATCTTCAAAAGTCTGACTAGGCGAAATATCAATCTCTCTTACAAAGTCTTCGATAGTATCGGTTGTTATTCGAAAACGATATAAATGCATAATCAATTGATTTAAAATACAAAAATATCTTCGTATATAATTACTCTAAAAAAGTCTGCAAAGTTAAGGGAATGCATCAAACATGCATCAGGTACATCTAATGAGATTTTTTTATAAAGTCGGTATTTATATCATCTTGGGTTAGAAAAAATTTTTCGATAATTCCATCGGCCAAGATATAGGCTTTAGGGTGAATAACAATTGTGTCGCAATCGGCTTGTTGTAAAAAATGGTTCATTAGTGAATTTGCAATTTTAAGCGTATACTCCGCGAAACTTGTACCAAATTTTTCAGTGATAAAAGAAAGTTTTATACCCCAAGAAGTTCTCAAGGAGGTCATAATATATTCATTATATTTATCAATAGTTGTCAAAATTTCGGATGGACAAGCTTCATTAAGTGAAACCAAACGTTTCCATTCTTTGAGTGAGGGGGGGTTCCACCAGCGTTGAGCTCCATCGAACGAATGAGCTGATGGACCAAGTCCTAAATAGGGAATTCTATGCCAGTAAGCACTATTATGGCGCGAATGGTAACCAGGTAAACAGAAATTTGAAATTTCGTACTGAAGGTATCCATTTTTAGAAGTAATATCTTGTAATATTTCGTACTGTTGAGCTGCAAGATCATCGTTAGGTGATGGATATTTTCCTTTTCTTATATAATCATCGTAAACTGTCTTTTCTTCGAGTGTGAGTGCATAACATGATAAATGTTCCGGATAAAGCGATAAAATCTTCTTTAAGGTATTTTCCCAATTTTCGTTTTTTAATCCTGGGATGTCAAAGATCAAATCAAGAGAAATATTTTTGAATCCTGCATTTCGGGCCATGCTATATGCTTGCAAGGCTTGAGCTGTATTATGCCTTCTTCCTAAAAACTTCAAGATATGATCATCTAAGGCTTGAATTCCAATGCTCAATCGATTAACTCCAGCTTTTAGCCACGATTGAAGATTTTCAATGGTAATATCATCGGGATTTGCTTCGAGAGTAATCTCACATGGAGGTTTCACAATGAAATAACGATTAATGGCATTCATGATTTTTTCGATCTCCTCAGAAGGCAGCAACGAAGGTGTACCCCCTCCCAAATAAATGGTTTGTAAGTTTAAGTCGATCCATTGATGAGATCGGTTCTCTATTTCCAGCAATAAAGTTTCAGTAAAACCAAGTGCCAAACGTTGAGAAGCTACGGCATAAAAATTACAATAAAGGCATTTTGTTTTGCAAAAAGGAATATGGAGATAAAGTCCACTCATTTCTTTTTACTGAGAATCACTCTGAAGGTTGTACCCCCATTTAACTGAGAGGATTTGACAAAAATTTTACCCTTATGATAAGAATGAACTATGCGACGAGTGAGCGTGAGCCCTAAACCCCAACCCCTTTTCTTGCTGCTGTAACCTGGTTTGAAGATTACTTTATGTTGAGACCGAGGTATTCCTTTCCCTGTATCACTAAAATCGAGAATCACATGTTTTTGATCTTCCTGAATAGTAATGCTAAAAGTTCCTGCACCACCCATGGCATCGATAGCATTTTTAACCAGATTCTCTATAACCCATTCAAAAAGAGGAATATTTAGAGGTACATAAAGCTCATCCCTTTGGGTGAGATTATTGACGACGAAATGAATTTTTTTAGATGTCCGAGGTTTGAGATAATCGAGAGTAGAGGAGACGACTTCTAAAATATTGGCTGGTTCCAAATGAGGTTGAGAACCAATTTTTGAGAATCTTTCGGTTATTGTTTCCAAACGTATCAAGTCATTTCCCATTTCGTCGATGGCAGGGTGCTGTAATCCATCCATGCGCATGAGCTCCATCCAAGCCAGCATAGACGACATGGGTGTTCCCAGTTGATGAGCGGTTTCCTTGGCCATCCCCACCCAAACTTGGTCTTCTTCCGATTTACGCGCCGAACTGAAAAGTGAATAGGCTACGAGTAAAAAAAGCCCTATAATCCCTAATTGTATAAATGGATAATATTTTAATTGATTCATTAAATAGGAATTGCGGTAAATTACCAGACACTTTCCATGTTCTGTCAAAGTAATGGGGATAGGTTTGTTGGCAACCAACATTTCATGGATAATTTTTTGGCGAGAAGCCGAATCGTCAAGTAAAGTACTTTCGATATTGCCATAAGCAAGAATATGCGTTCGTGTACTGTCGATAATTAAAGCCGGAACTGAAGCTGCATTTAATACTACCTCCGAAATGAATGATTGATTCAAATCATTTAGAACTTCATGCAATTCACTAAACAATCGACTATCTGTATAATAAAGATAGTTTCTTTTCCCTTTCATGTAAGGTACTTCAATGGGTGGGTATTTTGTAAACTCCTGAAGTAGTTCTCCCTCTAACTTTTTGGTCTTGCTAAGATCTATATCAATATTGGTAGCGCTCAAAATATTTTGATCTTGGTCGGTAAGTAAAACAGGTATGGTTTTGTTGTTTTCAAGCATGTTAAGATAAAAAGTCAAATCGGCCTGGTCTTCGGTTAGTATGAGTCTTTTATAGGCTTCAGCCAGCAATTCTACTCGTCGGCGTTCCTCTTCCTGAATCTGTCGAAAAAAATTTTCGGTATAATTTACAAGTGCTGCTTTACGATTTACGGCATCGGCCCATATATGAAGATTCTTTTGATCGGCTTCCTTAATTTGCCTTACCAGATGATCCGTATAAAAAATAGTGCTTCCAAATATCAATAATGCAAACAAGCCCAGTAACCATTTCCATTTTCTCTTACGCGAATAAAGATTCATGAGATCGAAGCCTGAAATTTAAATTGGAACAAAAGTACAACATCCAAGCCAAAAGAAAGATCTGCTTAAAGAACTGTGGCTCAAAGAAAAAAATTGAGTAGATATAAACACAGCGTTTGTTGAGACTTTGAGAGATACTAAAAAAAATCTTCCATTCCCATTTTCTCTAACTTTTGAGTCTTCCACGATTTTATTACTTACCCCCACCTAACTTGCATTTTCAAGTTTTTTCGAATGGATGTTTTTGTTCAAAATCAGGATTATAGGTTTGATGACTCTCCATTTCCTGTATCCAGCCTTTATGAAATCCAAGCTCATAGAAATGTTGTACAACTACCTCATATTCTTGTAAATAAAGTGGGCGTTGCAAGGCCAAATCCGTATGAGAATAAAATTGTGGATTGTATTGCGACATCAAGCTTATATGAACATTTGTAGAAATCTCGTCGGCTATGGTTTCCAATACTTTCATGCTATTTTCGATATAACCTGGTAATACCAAATGACGAATAATCAATCCTGACACAGCCTGAGCTAATTCGTCCACTATCAAGGTAGAACCCTTTTGGCGATACATTTCCTTAATAGCTGTAACAGCAACTTCAGGATAATTGCTGGCTTTAGAGAGTCTTCTGGCTAATACATTATCAGAATATTTAAAATCGGGAAGCCACACGTCAATATATCCCTCCAACTCTTTCAATTGTTCTACATTTTCATAACCACTGGTATTGTATACAAAAGATGGGTAATAACCATTCGAGCGAAGCTCTGAAATTATTCTTTTTACATGAGGAATATAGTGTGTTGGACTCACAAAGCCTACGGCCTTACAACCTTGGTCTAAAAGTAGCATGAGTTTTTCGACAACTTCTTGCACCTCAAAGATATATGGTTTTAGATCCACCTTATTTAAACTAATTTGTCTATTCTGACAAAATTGGCATTGTAAGGTACAGTGCATAAAAAATACGTTTGCTATACCATATTGACCACTAATTGGTGGCTCTTCTCCTGTATGACGGCAAATACTACCTATGGCAAGTCTATTATCTACATGGCAAAATCCATATTCCCCCTTGTTGCGATTAACACCGCAATCCCTTGGACATAATTTGCAATTGTCATATTCAGGGAAAAGAAAATCGTTCATAGGTTGTTGCAACTAAGAACCTTTTGTAATCTTTTGATTTTTAGGAAGTAAAATCTCAAAATAAAAATTCTATCCAAGACGTTTTTCGAAGACCAGCTTATACTTTTTAATTCTTCTATCCAAGGCTTGGAAGGAAATGTTAAGCAGTTTTGCGGCGGCCGATTTGTTGAAATTTGCTTGATGAATGGCTTTAATTATAGCGTTACGTTCGAGAACATTCAAATCGAGAACCTCGACATTATTATTTGTGTGAGATATCTTTTTCGATACTTTATCTATTTGAAAATCATCGGCACTCAGCCGGCCGCCATCAGATAATATAATTGCTCTTTCTACCATGTTGCGCAGCTCTCTCACATTACCAGGGAAAGAATAGTCCATTAAAGTATCTATAACCTCTTTGTCGATACGGGTGATTTTTTTGTTCATTTTTTTTGAAAAATCATCAACAAAGTAATTGATTAGCAGCGGAATATCTTCCTTGCGTTCACGCAATGGGGGGATATGAATAATGAATGTGCCAAGTCGATGATATAAATCGAGGCGGAATTGTTTTTCCTCGGTAAGTTTTTCAAGGTCTTGATTAGTAGCCGCAATAATTCTGACATCTATATCGATTTCGCGGGTTCCTCCTACTCTACTGATTTTACGTTCTTCGAGTACGCGTAGGAATTTAGTTTGGAGGCTCAGAGGAAGATCGCCGATTTCGTCCAGGAATAAAGTTCCTTTGTTAGCGACTTCGAACCATCCGGTTTTGTTTTCATTGGCGCCAGTAAACGAACCCTTGTTGTGTCCGAAGAATTCCGATTCAAAAAGCGTTTCGGTTATAGCAGAAGAATTCACAGCGTAGAAATAATGATCTTTGCGCGGGCTCATATAGTGTATTGCTCTTGCTACTAATTCCTTACCTGTCCCACTCTCACCCGTAATCAATACATTGGTAGGGTCGCTTTTCGCAACTTTATTCACTAGCTCGGTAACTTTTTTCATTGATGAACTTTGAGCTATAAATCCTTGTCCTAATTCTTTTCTTATGTTGTTAGCAAACAGATTGAAAGAATTTTCTACTTCTTTCAGGCGGTTGTTTAAATCGATAAATCTACGAGTACGTTCAATTGCCGAGGTTACTTCGGTTAATGAAAAAGGTTTGGGCAGGAAATCACAAGCGCCACGTCGCATGGCTTCTATAACACTTTGCATTTCTCCATGTCCCGAAATCATGATTATTTCAGTTTGAGGAAATTCTTCTTTAATGATTTTCAACAATTCGATTCCATTGATTCCAGGTAAGCGAATATCGAGAAAAACGACATCGATCTCATACGTATTTAATAAATTTAAGGCTTCGGAAGCAGCTTCGGCCATGAGCACCTTAAAATTGTTATTCTGAAGATATTCAGCCAATTCGTTCCGTATGCTTTCTTCGTCATCAATAATAAGAATAGTGAGTTGTTCCTGCATTCTTCTACAAAACTGTTTTTAAAAGGCACAAAAGAATTTTTTGCAAATTTAAATCTTCTACTTGGCTTTTTCGGTTGCCACATTTTGATATGAAGGAAATTCGAAAACAAAACTGGCTCCTATCCCTAATTCGCTTTTTACCTCTATATTTCCCTTCAGCTCTTCTACAATGCCATAAACAATAGATAAGCCCAAGCCTGTTCCCTTTTGGCTATCCTTAGTAGAGAAAAAAGGTTCGAAAATATGATCGAGAAGTTCAGGGGCAATACCGGTTCCATTATCTTCGATTTCCATGCCTATGTGGTTATCATTTTTGATGAAACTTCGTATAACTATGTTTTTGTCAAAGTTATGCCCCAAGTTCTGAGCCTTTTGTTCCAAAGCATCTCTCGAATTATTCAGAAGATTCACCACTACTTGTTCTAATCTGAAGCGGTCGCCCATAAAATATAAAGGTTCAGGATGAAGATTCAAACGAAAATGGATATCTTGTTCGGAAAATTGCGTCGATAAAAGCATTAAGGCTCCTTGAATGGCCTCATTGAGATTGGTTTTGGTGAATCTAACATTTTGTTGATCACGCGAAAAGGTTTTTACATGATCGATGATGCGATTAATACGATGAATATTTTCGAATATAGCCTCAATTTTATTCTCTAAGTATGATTTATCAATGTTTTCTGATTGCAAACGGAAAAGAATATTTTCTAATCCCATGGTTATAGCCGTGAGAGGTTGATTCATTTCGTGTGTAATGCCAGCGGCCAGCTGACCTAAAGATTCGAGTTTCGACTTCTGAATGAGCATTTGCCTTTGTTTCTCAACTTTTTGAAGTTCTTCATCCACTCTTTTGTTCAACTCGATGTTCCATTGCTCAAGTTCGTATTGAATCCTTCTTATTTCACTTATGTCTATCATAATTCCCACGATGCCAGCCAAAGAATCATCACTCTGGAAAAAAGGAGATTGGTTGATCAGAATATCATGCAAAAGTCCATCGGCAAATGGAAATTTCAACTCAAAACTTTGGATTTGCTTCGTAGCCAACAGCTCTTTGTCTTTTTCAATAATTTGCTGACAACTTTCCTGCGAAAAAATTTGGCAGATTTTCTTTCCTATGATATCGTAGCTGGTTTTATTAAAAGCCTGCAAGAAGGCATTATTGCAGCCCAGAAAACATCCTTGGATATCTTTGTAGAATACAGGGCTAGGAATGTTATTCAACAGTGCTTGAAGAAAATAATTCTGGTTCCTAACTGCGGCTTCGTTAGCCAAAAAATCAGTAATATCCCTGCTTAAAATAGCTACACGATCGATTTCTTTATTTTTATTGGATATTAGATAGAAAGTCAGGTCATAACTGCGATTGTTAAGGGTATCGAAGTGAGAATGTTTTCGGCCAGAAGACAAAACCTGTTGAAAAATTTGTTGACGGGCGTTTTGATTAGGTTCGGGAAATAGCTTGAAATAATTGATACGCTGATTGTTTGCTAAATCCTGTTCTAAAATTTCCAAAGCCTTCTCATTAATATCAAGAATATCTCCTTTTGCATCGAGAAGTACGATAGAATCGGGGACAACATTTAACAGTGCCCTGGCTTTTTCTTCACTCTCGATCAGTTCATCTGAAGTAGCTTTTTGGTATAGGGCATCTAAAAATACTTTTCCTGCTATTTTTAGCATAAATAAAATATCCTCATTGATATTTACCCGTGGAATAGAAGCCAGTCCTATACCTCCAGAAAATTTTTGTTCGCTTACCAATGGAACCATCACTACAGAATGGAAATGATATAATTGCATGAGCTTCTTTTCTATGGCTGCGTTTTCGAGTAAACTTCTATCATTCACCACAAAAGATTGGTAACTGCTTAATTTTGAATAGGCCAAGTCAAGGTTTTTTAAATCGAATCTTTCGGGTATGAATAATTTGTTACTCAGTTGAGAAGTACTCCAGGTAAATGAACAGTCGATGATGGAAGAATTTTCATGTAAGGTAAAAAAACATGCCTGATCCATACCTGCAGCCGAGGCAATAAGAGCCAAACTGTTGACGATTTCATTTTCAAATGATCCGTCCTGTAACCTCACAAATGAACTTGAGATGCTCGATAAAACCTGTTCAATTTTTACCTTAAAAGCCAAATCAATTTGAGCGGTTTTTCGTTGTCGGATTTCATTTTCAAGTTTTTCTACAGTGTTTTGTAGCTGACGGGTACGTTCATCCACCAATAATTCAAGATGGTTTCTATATTGGTTGAGCGCTTCTTCCGATTTTTTGCGCTCGGTAAGGTCACTAAAAATAGCCAAGCAAAGGTCTTGGCCGGTAAAAAAAATCTTATTATACGATACTTCTACGGGTATGTTTTCCCCATTCCTGGAATAAATTTGCATTTCAATAGTTTTTGCAAAAGCACCAGGTGATGTTTTTAACCATGAGGTATTGGAAACAAATTGTTCGAGATATAAATCTTCACTTTCTGACATTTGATAGCCCAGCAGGTTTTGAGCAGAGGTATTCATATCCACAATCTTGGATGAAGGAATATCGATAACGAATATGCTTTCAGGTGCCTTTTCGAATAAAAGTCGAAAACGAGCTTCGCTTTCTATTAATCTATCCTCAGCGAGTTTTCTGGCTTTTTCTTCCATTTGCAACCTTTTTTCAGTCAAAATATTGCTTGCCAGCTCATTTATAGTCTTACTCAATACATTCCTATCGAAGGGTTTGAGTAAAAATTTATCAACTCCTATTTCAATAGCATCGATAAAATAATTGGTTTCTTCGTAAGAGGTAGTTATAATAGTTTTTACAGATGGTTTAATCTTTTTAATGCTTTCAATCATCTTTAGCCCACTCATTCCGGGCATGGCAATATCGGCAACTACCAAATCGGCTCCTTTTTGCCGAAAAACTTGCAAGCCTGAACTTCCACTATCAGCCACATAAACTTCGTCCACCAGATCTTTCAAAAAATCAGTGATCATTTCTCGGAACAAACGTTCATCCTCGGCATACAGTATTTTAATGGGTAGCTTCACGAGTAATAGCAGATTACTTCATTAATTCTAAGCAGGTTTAATAAATTTGCAGGTTCTCTAAAGACCTAAATTTTTTACAAAGATATAAATTTTATAAGAATGTTGCTCATAAATGAAATAATTTTATGCATATCGATATTTTAACCCTATTCCCTAAAATGTTTGAAGGCTTTTTTTCAGAATCCATTTTAAAGAGAGCCATAGATAAAAAGCTGGTAGAGATTAACTTGCACAACATTCGAGAATATTCTACCGATAAGCATCGTCGTGTGGATGATTACCCATTTGGTGGAGGTGCTGGTATGGTTATGATGATAGAACCTATATGCAGAGCCATAGAAAGCCTGAAGAAAGAAAGAAATTACGATTTGGTCATTTATGCCACACCCGATGGCGAATTGTTCGATCAAAAGATGGCCAATCATTTTTCGACTTTAGAAAACATTATAATCCTGTGTGGACATTACAAGGGAATTGACGAAAGAATACGAGAACATCTCATCGATAAAGAAGTTTCGATTGGGAATTATGTATTGACAGGTGGAGAGCTTGCAGCAGCAGTAATAACAGATGCCATTGTGAGGTTAATACCTGGAGTTTTGCATGACGAGACCTCGGCTCTCAGCGATTCTTTTCAGGATGATTTGCTTTCACCTCCTGTTTATACACGTCCTTTCGATTTTCGAGGATGGAAAGTGCCCGAAATCTTACTGTCGGGTGATGATAAAAAAATTCAACAATGGAGACTTGCCAAAGCCATTGAACGAACACAACAACGACGACCAGGATTATTAGGTGAAGAAAATAACTAAAAAATAAGTTAAGGTTTTGTTAATTGTATTAACTTTGCATTGTGTACATTTTGTTGAAATGACTAAACTGAGATGTCTGAAAACGAAACACTTGAGATGCTTCGATCATTGCAAAACAAAGTAAAACGTTTAATCGAGGAGTATCAGGTGCTGGTAGAAAGGATAAAAGTTTTAGAAACCATTAATTCCGATCTATTAGAAAAAAATCAGAAATATCAAAAGTCATTCGACCAAATGAATAACGAACTTAAAATACAAAACTTAACCGAATTATTAACCCAAGGAAAAGGAAAAACAGAAGTCAAAGCCCTTATCGATAGGATGGTGCGGGAAATTGACAAATGTATTGGTTTAATCAACCAACCTGATCTGAAGGAGTAAATCGAGAATTGACATTCAACAATGGAAGAAATTTCAATATCCCTACTAATTGGAGAAAGAACATATCGTTTAACCGTTAAAAAGGAGGAAGAAGAAACCATTCGCAAGGTAGCCCGTGATATCAACCAAAGACTGCAGAATTATGCACAAATCTATGCTTATCACGATAAGCAGGATTTATTGGCCATGATTGCTCTGGAGCTTGCCACACAATTAGAAACCGAAAAAAACGTCACGGAATACAAAAATCTCGAAATACAAAACAGCATCAGGGAAATAGGAAAAATGTTAGATCAATATATTTGAACGTTCTTTGACATCCCAATGATATTGCCCGCAGCAATTCTAATCGGTTTGCAAACTCAACATGAATTACTTAAGGGAAGTCTTTCTGTTTTGGCAAACAGGCCACAACTCTGCTCGTCAGAGTTCCTTAATAGGACCACAGTGGAAGTTTAAAAAAGCAGGGCAACCCTAAACCTGTAGAAAGGGGTTTCAAAACTCCAGGAATTGCTTGCGGGTTTTTTCTTTTCCGTTAAATCCTTTTATCCGTATGAATACTCTATATATTATTCTTTTAATCGTATTTGTTATGGCATTGGCCAGTTTCATCACCGTGGTAGTGATTCGCAAAAATGCAAATTCTCATGCCAATCGCCTCATTCGCGAAGCCATAGAAAAGGCCGAAATGCTCAAAAAAGAAAAAATCGTACAAGCTAAGGAAGAAATCTTACAGTTTAAGCTAAAAAACGAACAGGAAATCCTCGAGAAAAACAATAATTTGCTTAAACTGGAAACTCGATTGAAACAACGTGAACAGCAGGTCAACCAACGTTCTGAAGAATTGCAGAAACGACAAAAGGAATTTGAAGCCAAAAGTTCAGTTGTTAATGAAAAATTAGAATGGGTCAGCCAGAAAGAAGCCGAACTTGAAAAAGCCTTAAAGCAAAAGACCGAAATGCTCGAAAAAATTTCGGGTATAAGTAGAGAAGAAGCCCGTAATCAGCTTATAGAAAGCATGAAAGAAGAAGCCCGTAACGAGGCCATTGCTTATATTAAAGACATCATGGACGAGGCAAAGATTACTGCCCAAAACGAGGCAAAAAAAATTGTCATCGAAACCATTCAACGTACTGCAGTGGAAAATGCCATAGAAAACACCGTATCGGTTTTCAATATCGAGAGCGACGAAATTAAAGGACGAATCATTGGACGTGAAGGACGCAACATTCGCACCCTCGAGGCTCTTACGGGTGTTGAAATCATCATCGACGATTCTCCCGATGCCATACTGTTGTCGAGCTTCGACCCCATCAGAAGAGAAATTGCCCGTTTATCATTACAAAAATTGATCACAGATGGCCGCATTCATCCTGCGAGAATTGAAGAAGTGGTGGCTAAAACCGAAAAACAAATCGAACAAGAAATCATTGAAGTTGGCAAACGCACTGTAGTGGAATTAGGAATTCATGGCATGCATCCCGAACTTATTCGTCTGGTGGGTAAAATGAAATATCGTTCGTCTTATGGGCAAAATCTTTTGCATCACTCAAAAGAAGTTGCACGTTTATGTGCAAATATGGCTGCTGAATTGGGATTGAACGCTCAAAAAGCTAAGCGAGCGGGTTTATTACATGACATTGGCAAGGTTGCTGAAAACGAAAGCGACTTGCCACATGCCATTTTAGGAATGAATCTGGCTGAAAAATACAAAGAAAAACCAGAAGTTTGCAATGCTATAGGATCACACCACGAAGAAATCGAAATGAATACTTTGCTTGCTCCTATCGTTCAGGTGTGTGATGCTATTTCAGGCGCCAGACCTGGCGCTCGACGAGAAGTGGTCGAGGCTTACATGCAACGTTTGCATAAACTCGAAGAACTTGCCTTATCTTACCCGGGTGTGGTAAAAACCTTTGCTATTCAGGCTGGACGAGAATTGAGAGTAATTGTAGGAGCCGATAAGGTGACAGACGACGAGGCTAACCGCATTTCTTACGAACTTTCTCGCAAAATCCAAGAAGAAATGACCTATCCGGGCCAAATTAAAATTACAGTGATTCGAGAAACCCGTGTAGTCAACTACGCAAAATAATCCTCTTGTTTTGCTGTTACTTGTTCTATTATTACTTACATTGCATGATATAATTAAGACTGAGAGGTTGGGGAATATTAGCATTTTTTCGTGCTATTTGGCAGTGTGTTAAGAAATTACGATTGTTCTACTTCATCCCCAACCTCTATTTAAATAATATCACCCAGCCCGTTGCAAGTTAATAAGCTTTAGGATTTAAAGAATCAAAATCTCTAATTTTGCCCGCATCTTTCAATGATGAAAATAAAACATCCATGGAATTTACAGAAAATATAGACAAGCGGGCAGCGGACAATTTAAGGGCCATAATTGTTGCCATGGTCGAAAAAGCCAAATCGGGGCATCCAGGTGGTGCAATGGGAGCAGCCGATTTCATGCATATTCTTTACAGTGAATATCTGCGTTTCGATCCTTCCGACCCCCATTGGATTGCTCGCGACCGTTTTTTTCTCGATCCAGGCCATTTGTCAGCCTTATTGTATGCGGTTCTTACCTTATGTGGAAAATTTTCACTTGACGACTTAAAAAGCTTTCGTCAATTAGGCAGTTGTACTCCAGGTCATCCTGAAATGAATGTTCAAAAAGGTATAGAAAATACCTCAGGCCCTTTGGGACAAGGACATGCCATGGCTGTGGGAGCAGCTATAGCCGAACGATTTTTAGCCGCACGCTTTGGAAAAGTCGTTGAGCATAAAACCGTCGCTCTTATTTCGGATGGAGGGATAGAGGAAGAAATTTCGCAAGGAGCAGGCCGCTTGGCTGGGCATTTAGGATTACATAATCTCATTATGTTTTATGATGCCAATGATGTTCAGCTTTCTACAAGAATAGATGAGGTTTCATCGGAAAATACGGCAATGAAATATAGAGCCTGGGGTTGGAAAGTGATAGAGATCGATGGGAACGATGCTGTCGAAATCCGACAGGCATTGGATACCGCCTGGAGTGAGACTAAGGCCCCTACACTTATTATTGGCCATACCATTATGGGAAAAGGGATCAAAAATAAGGAAGGAAAATCCATGGAAGGACTCGTATCTACACATGGACAGCCAATTAGTAAGGCTGGAGCCGATGTTTCTATTACTTTAACAGGGCTCGGAGCCGATCCTCAAAATCCTTTTGCCATTTTTCCCGACGTGGAAGAATATTATCGAGAAGTTTTAAACAGAAAACAAGAAGAAGCTCTTAAGGAAAGACAAAACTTCAATGAATGGAAAAGACAAAATTCTGGAAAGGCTTTACAGCTCGAACAATACTTCGAGAAAATTTTACCTCAAATTAACTGGGATGCCATACAATTAACCACTAATGTAGCAACACGTGTAAGCTCGGCCGAGGTACTCTCTGTTTTTGCCCAAACATTAGGGAATATGCTGGTAATGTCAGCCGATCTTGCCAATAGTGATCGTACTGATGGATTTCTCACTCATACCAAACCTATTGTGCAAGGAGACTTCAGTGGAGCTTTTCTGCATGTTGGCGTATCGGAGCTCACCATGGCCTCATTAGCTAATGGAATGGCTTTGCATGGAGGGGTGATTCCAGTATGTGGCACTTTTTTAGTTTTTTCCGATTACATGAAGCCTGCCATCCGCTTAGCGGCGTTAATGGAACTTCAGGTCATGTACGTCTGGTCGCACGATTCATTTCGTGTAGGAGAAGATGGGCCTACTCATCAACCCGTTGAACAGGAAGCACAGATTCGCTTGCTGGAACAAGTGAAAAATCATTCAAACCACAGAAGTTTTATAGCTTTTCGCCCTGCCGATCAGGCCGAAACCCTCGAAGCATGGAAGTTTGCGCTTCAAAATATAAACCGCCCTACTGGCCTATTGTTGAGTCGACAAAACATCAAAACCTTGCCCCCACTGCCTTTCGAAAAACGTCGTAAAGAAGCCGTAAATCTTAATCATGGTGCATACTGTATTCGAAAAATGAAAGATGTACCCGATTTAATCCTCCTGGGGAATGGTTCTGATGTGGCTTTGCTTCTGGAGGTAAGCGATATTCTTCTTGATCAATATCAAATAAAAACCAATTTGATTTCTGTGCCTAGCGAAGGGCTATTTCATGAACAAACTACAGAATACCAGCTATCAATTTTGCCAAAGAACATTCCAATTTTTGCACTTTCATCTGGTTTGCCTTCTACCTTTCAAAACCTCTCAGGATCAAAAGGCAGAGTATTTGGGCTCGAACAGTTTGGCTATTCAGCTCCTGCCAATATTTTGGAGGCTCATTTTGGATTTACGGCCCAAAACATAGTAAAAGAAGCAATGAATTTTTTCGATGAAATAAATAAGCATGAATAAATTAAAAAACATCATCTCCTTCATTATTATATTATTTTATTCAATAAAAATTTCTGCACAACAAGAAGTCGAATTTGTGCATCAGGACGATAGTTTACGCAAGGGTTGGTATTTTGGCATTAACATGGGCGCAATGTTCCCTGACAATTATTCGGCTAATTTTTACAATGGTAGTTCCGAAAATATTAATAAAATTTCAATAATTCTTGATAATCAATATTATAAATCTATT
Source organism: Bacteroidales bacterium UBA5762 (assembly GCA_002418865.1). Lineage (GTDB taxonomy): Bacteria > Bacteroidota > Bacteroidia > Bacteroidales > TTA-H9 > TTA-H9. The sequence goes on from DIEY01000007.1 coordinate 103,549, forward strand.
ATTGTACAACAAATCGGATATAACTACCTTTCTTATGAATTGCCATATAAAATGTCCTATCAGCCTAATTTTACGGTAGGTGGATATGTTCGCTATCAATTCTCGAATAGGTCATCTTTAATTTTACAAGCCAATTATGCTCGATTAACGGCCAATGATGTGTTTTTTCTTTACCTCGAAATTCCCGAAGGATATTCTTTCGATGCCAATTATATCGAATGTCAAATTATGGGACAGGAAGAAAGAACATACATCGATTTAGGCTATCGGCTCGACCTAAGATATCGTGAAAGATATTTTCCTTTTATAGAGACAGGTGTAAACATCAACAATACTAAAGTGTTGAAAAACATGATTCGCATCAAAAATCAGGAGTACAGCATAAAATATTCTGGAGAACATCCTATTGGGCCTTATTCACAAGATTATTACGATATTTATGAAGGAGGTATAGGAGTTGGAGGATTTTTTACCTTGGGTTATGCTTTAAATTTCAATGCAAATATTTCTATTGATCCTAGTTTAACCTTCTATTTTACAAGCACTCATCTTGAAGGTTATACGAGTATGAAGCCCGCATTCAATCTGCTTGTTAGATTAATGTTCAGAAATTTCAATTTTTAATCAAATGGCTAAAATTTTGTTGAATTGATAGAATAATATCTTATGGAAACGAGCGATGCTTTAAAACTCATAGAGAAGTATTATCCCAAAGATTCGGAAGCCAGTCGTTATTATCATGTACATGCGAATGCAGTGGCAAAAGCCACTCAATTGATTATAGAGAATAATCCTCATTTAAAAGTCGATATAGAGAAAGTAAAGATAATGGCTCTTCTGCACGACATTGGGATTTTTTTAACAAATGCCCCGGCTATTGGTTGTTATGGGACATTTCCTTACTTGGCTCATGGGTATTTAGGAAGGGAATTATTGGAAAAAGAAGGTTTGAACGATATAGCCCCAGTTTGTGAGCGACATGTGGGAGTGGGTTTGTCGTTATTTGATATTGAAAAGAACAAATTGCCTCTACCCCATCGCGATATGCAACCTCAGACTATAGAAGAAAAAATTGTTTGTTATGCCGATAAATTTTTTTCCAAGTCTTCGCCTCATCCCGAATTGCCTAAACCTATCGACAAAATCATCCATAATCTAAGTAAATATGGGGACGATAAGATTAAAAAATTTTTAGAAATGGAAAATATGTTTGGGTCACACTATATATATGAAAATTTTCGATAAAATATATACTACTTAGCTATGACTAAGTACCTAAGGGTTGATGAGTATTATTAATTAAGTTGGCGAGTATTATTAATTAAAAAGAAGGGGATCAATATTTCAAGCCAATTTAATCCATAATCAGAAGGTTCCCATAGAAAACGTCTTGTTTATGAATAAGACGGTAGAAATATATTCCTGGGATGAGATGAAAATGAAAGTCTGCAGGATTTTCATGTATGGGCATTTGCATTAGTTTTTTCCCTTATAAATTATAATCATTCCCAAAATACTAATAAATCTGCAATGTTTTCTATTTAATCCGACGTCAAGGATAAGTCGTTCATGTTTGCAATGGAATACAAAAATAAGTTTCAGCCTTAAAACCATCATAAATGCTAGTACAAGCAAAATTAACAACACAACAATTTAGGTATTCCCAAATACGTAAAAAAATAATGAAGCTTGTGTTCATCGGACAAATATTTAGGATACAGCAGAGCTATACTTTATCGTTGCAGAAAAATGGAAGAATTTTATTATAAAATTTCTATTCCAGACAATATAGTTTAAGACCGCCAAACCATATTTTCCCTTCTTCTATCCAGGCTGAATTACGTATAACATCACGGCTTGCATATTCCCACTTCCTTTGGCCGTTAGAAAGTTGCAGACCATAAAATTTCCCATCGTCGCAACCGAAATATATATTTTCACCACAAATAACTGGGGACGAATGAATTGCTCTTTCGAATTGAGTTTGCCATAGAATTTCACCATTCGAAGGGTAGAGTGAATATAAAATACCCGCTCTCGAGCCGAAAACAACATGAGTAGCATCGACGGCAGCCGAAGAAAATATGGGCGATGTAAGAGCTTTTTGCCAGATGACATTACCTATATCTCCATTCAAACAATAAAAAGTATTGCCTAAAGTTCCTACATAAATTTGTCCATCGCAAATAGCCGCAGTGGCATGTATGGCGCCATCCAGGCGTGTTTTCCAAATAAGACTCCCTGTGTGTATGTCCAAAGCATAAATCCATCCATCCCGGCTGCCGGTAATTAATTTCCCATTAGTAAAAGCTGGAGATGCCACCACCCATCCTCCAGTTTCATATTTCCAACGTAATTTCCCTGAAAAAGCATCCAACCCATAAATATTTCCATCTATTCCCGAGATATACAAGGTTCCATTCAATACAGCAGGTGATGAAAACACCCAATCCTTGGTCTTGAAACTCCATCTCAATCGTCCATTACTGGAATTCAAACAATAGACATGATGGTCGAAACTGCCAAACCAAAGCAAGCCATCGAGCACAGCAGCCGTCGACCTGATCTCACGCCCTGTCTTGAATTGCCATATAACAGAACCATTCCTTGCATCGAGACAAAAGAAATAATGGCTATCAGAACCAAAATAAATTTTTCCCTCAGCTAATACAGGACTGGCATAAACTCCGGCGAGCTCGTGGAAAGTATAAAGAATATTTGGATGTGGCTTTATTGGCTGTGTCCTTGCAATTCCTGTTCTTGAATAATTACCTCGGAACATAGGCAAATATGAAGGATTCTTTTCTTCGGCTTTCAACATGAGCCTCTGAGTTACATCCAATAGCATACTTGCTTGCTCCACTATTCCTTCATTTCTCTTGTGCTCTAACTTTCCTAAGTTGCTCATGTTCGATTTTCAATGATTGATATTCTGCACTCAATTTGATTTTCATCTGATCGAAATATTCATCCCAATCACGAATATTTATTAGTGTACGATAGACTTTACTTTCTTCGAGTTCAGCGATTTCCGACTGCAAAATTTTTAAATCAGCCTGCAGACGCGCTGCACGAGCTTCAAGAAGTTCCCTCTCTTCGTTTGAAGTGCGTAACTTATTAAACATCTTGCTCCGTGTGAGCAACTTATAAATCTCTTCTACTTTTTGAATGTCGTTGATCATATAAGCATGATGAAGCTCGATAAAGACCTTTTGTGCTTCAGCACGTAAGTCTTCGATCACGATATCGGGATGGCATAACTTAGTAGCTTCGCGATACATTTTCTTCATGCGTTCTCGCTGATTTTCATCGAGCATTTGTAATGGCTGAAATTTTTTCAAGCTGCGCCTTTGATGCCGATAAGCCGTATAATCCTTTTTTGCTTCCTGATAATTTACCCGATGTACTTCATCATCATTTTGAAGTAAATAAAAAATCTCCATTTGTAATTTCAAAATTTTCCCGATCAATAATCCTAAATCACTGTTATGGCGAATGCGAAATTTATCGATTTCTTTGAGTATTTCCGTTTTCTTATACTGAGCAACCGAAAGCCGAGTTTCGAGTATGCTTATTTGGGTTTTAAGTCCTTGAATGATAACATTGGATGGAGCTATCTGATGGGTTTTTTGAAGGACATTTTGTATGGCATCGCTTAATTCGGCATATAGCTTCTGATTAAAGAGATGATAGAGGTAATTTACTTCTTCACTTTGATCTTCGAGTAGAAGAGCATCGAATTCGAGTTGGAGTTCGGTCAACTTGCGTTGTTCCAACAAATGTAAGATAGTTCGTAAGCGGCGGTTCATTAAAATATGTCATTGATGAAAAACACATTCACCGTTGATCCAGGTTTGTTCCACTACAATATGTGGTATGCTGTCGTCAGGTACAAGCATCAAATCGTCGGAGGTTACGATAAAATCGGCTTTTTTACCTGGTTCTAAAGAGCCTATTTCATTTTCGAGGAATGTCGATTTTGCAGCCCAAAGCGTCATGCCATATAAGGCTTCAAGTCGTGAAAGTTTGTTTTGAGGCAAAAACCCTCCTTCAGGTTGATGTTGAAGATTTTTTCGAGTAGTGGCAGCGTAAAAAGTTAGTATGGGATTTACTTCTTCTACTGGGAAATCGGTTCCCAGAGCTATCCAACCATTTTGGACAAGAAGATTGTAGTAGGCATAAGCATATTCGAGTCGTTCGGGGCCAAGGCGTTTTTCGGCCCAGTTCATATCGGAGGTGGCATGGCTTGGCTGAACGGAAGGAATGATAGAAAATTCCCGAAATTTCTGTAAATCTTCAGGATCGACGACCTGTGCATGTTCTATTCGCCAGCGACGATCATTCTTACCTTTCAGTATTTCAGCATAAATATCTAACATTAAGGCATTGGCCGAATCGCCGATGGCATGAGTACAAACTTGAAAACCAGATTGATATGCCTCAAGACAAATTTTTTTCAAAACCTCGGGGGATTCAACAAGAATTCCATGATTATGGGGGTCATCGGCATAAGGCTTTTTTAAAAGAGCACCTCGACTGCCCAAAGCACCATCGGCATAGAGTTTTACAGCGTTTACTAACAAACGATCGGTTTTGTAGATGCCAGTGTTCATGTATTCTGAAATTGTGAGCGAATCGGGATTAATCATAGCCACAATCCTAATCTTTACATCTCCATTTTTTTGTAATTCATCTATGGAATGAATCACATGAGCTGGCAGACCCGCATCATTTATTGTAGTTAATCCATACGAAACACAAATCGATTCAGCCTTTTGCAATGCATGTTTCATCATTTGTTTATCCATGGCGGGAATGGCTTCCATTAATTTTTCTGTGGCATTATCCAGAAGCAAACCAGTGGGTTTGCCTTGATAAGTTATAATTTCTCCACCATCTATATTAGAATGGGCAGATATTCCTGCCAATTGAAGTGCCAGGTTGTTGGCTAAGGCCGCATGACCATCCACCCTAACCAAAACTACAGGTATATTAGGAAAATTTTTCTCAAGTAAAACGTTATTGGGAAAATTTTTATCGGGGAAAAGATTTTGGTCCCATCCCCTGCCTAACAACCAGTTTTGAGGATTTTCTTTTATAAATAACTTCAATCTTTTGATGATTTCATCCATAGACCGAGCACCTTTTAAATCGGCCCATCTTATCGTGGTTTCTCCCAAACCATAAAAATGGCAGTGGGCATCCATAAAACCAGGATAAACGGTTTTGCCATGCAGATCGAGGGTATCTCGAGCCGAAAATTTTTTTAAGATTTCTTGGGTTTTGCCTGTCATTAAAATTCGACCTTCCCTGATGGCAAAGGCTTCTTGTTTGCTGAAATTTTCATCGAGGGTATAAACTTTGGCATTTATGACAATGAGATCGGCTTCTTGTTTTTGCTCGCAACAACTATTCAACAATAGAATGATCATTGAAAAAATAGATAAAAATTCGATTTTGTTCATAGATGAATGTCACTTTGGTGAAACTGTTGGCACGAAATCGACAACCAAAGGAAGATGATCGGAGCAAATACGCAAATCCGTTGGTTTCAGACCATAGCGTTTAAGCGAGTTTTCATCCAAATAAAGAATGTTAAAAATGTAAGAGTGAATGGGATTAAGCAAGGGGGAATAGAAAATATAGTCGAGGCGGCTAGGACTGAAACCCTTGGAATAATCACGCCAGGTATAAGCCATAGGTCGGTCAATTTGATGAGGTGCCAGATCGGTAAACCAAGGCTCTCGAGCTCCTGTAAGCTGGTTGCTAACAATATTTCGGTATGGAATTTCTGAACCTACCAAATTAAAATCTCCAGCTATCACCACCGGAAGACGCAGTAACTTATCTTCATTTTTCCCTATAGAATAATGTTTTCCCAAATAATGCATAATGGCCTGAGTTTCGGCTATGCGTTCATTATCTTGAGCACAGCAAGAAAGATGAACTCCGATTAAAAGTAAAGTATCAAGATTGAATAAATCTGTTTTGATTGAATATGCTGCAATATTTCGGTTGTCACCAACAAAGATGGGGTCCGCCTTAACGACTGGATAACGTGAAACAAGCATTAAGCCTTCGCCTGTATGTATTACCTTCCATGAGCCTTTTTGTAGCGGCAGCCATTGATCGAAAAGTTGTTTCACTTCGTTGGCTTGGCTATGCCAACACTCTTGCATAACAATTATATCGGGTTGAATAGCCTTAAAAACTTTTCCAAAAATGGGCTGCCGAATGGTATCTATTAAACCATCATAAAATACATTCCACGTCATCAATCTTAAGGAAGTCTCGAAAGGGGGTTCAATGGATAAAGGTTGATATGGCGATGAAATATCTTTTTGAATCACATAATGAAAAACATGTCCTGAATCGGGCAGTAAATCTCCACCAACTTGTTTGTCCCATAATAGAATTTCGATAGTATCGGCAGTAAATATTTTTTCGTTGCGAATGGGCGCAGCATCTAATTTGATAGCTATCTCAAAATCAGTAGAAGTAAATGAAGGCAGAATCACATATCCTACATCCAGATTGGAGATATAATCAGCTGAGGAAAAATGTTTATAAAAGCCATAGCGTAGGCCAAAGCCCCAACCGAGTTCTGCACCAATGCCATTCACCCTGTAACCAGTGGCGGCATTATGGTCGCCGTCTATCTCCAAAAAAAGTGAATTATAATCTACTAAACTGAGTGGTTTGGCCAATTGTATTCTTATGAAAAGATATTTTTCGTCATTTGTTACCCACATTCGAGTAAAATCTACATCCTTGCCATCATCAATTTTATCGCTACAGTAAGTTTCACAGCCTTCCCAATCATGCATTAAACCATCCACGATAATGCGATTGTGACATTTTTCCCCCATAAGCTGGGTGTGATTCAAGCTTAACAAAAAAAGAAGAATAAAAAACCAATAATTATTCTTGTACATTTTTTAAAAAAATATCGAATTCTTCTAAACGTTTAAATTTTAGAACTTGTTGGTGGTAATAAAATTTAATTTCGCCATTATTATCAACTTTAAGAAGGCATTGACTTTCCTCGGGTTTTGATACAGTAGAGAATCCTCTTTGTTCGAGTAAAACTTTAAGAGGAGAATGTGATTCTTCATTTTCAACAATAAAAATAGGATGTTTGAATGGATATTTAAAATAATTGGGCAAGCTAAAAGGATTATATTTTTTGCCATTAAGTGAAAAATAATCTTCGAGCAAATTTTCAAGGATAATTTCGGAAGGTTTAGCTGAAATTGTGGGTTTGCTTAGAGCCATCAGAATAATTTCATCGGCATATTGAAATGCCAGAGGTACATCATGAGTCGAAAGAAGTATAGTTTTGTTTTGATGATGAGCAAGTTCTGAGAGTAGCTGCATGATTTCGATTCGGCTTGGGAAATCGAGAAAAGCGGCCGGTTCATCTAGAAAAATAAAAGGTGTTTGTTGTGCCAATGCTTTGGCTATCATTACTTTTTGTTTTTCTCCATCGCTTAGGTGGTCAAAAAAACAAGAGATTTTATTTTCGATATTTACCATATGGAGGGCATTTAGCACAATGGCCTTATCTGAAGCCGTTATATGTCCCCAAAAGTCAGTAAAAGGATGACGCCCCATGGCTACCACATCGAAAACTGTGAGAAGTGGTAAAGCAGGTTGTTTGGTAAGTACAATGCTGATGTGAGTAGAAAGTTTCGATGTTGAAAATTGCGACAAGTCTTTCCCACTCATAAAGATATGACCATCCAGCGGCTTTAGGAATCCAGAGAGGGTTCTCAGCAGAGTAGTCTTACCCGAACCATTAGGCCCAATCAGGCAATAGAGCTGGCCTTGCTGAAGATTTAAATTGATATTGGAAGCTATAATGGATTTTGGATTCAGATATCCTATATTCAATCGCTGGGTTGAAAGCATGTTTTCATTTACAGTAATATCTTTCTGGTTGAATTTCATTTTCCGATAGCTTTTAGTTTTTCAGCCGTAGAATAACCGTGATCATTATTGGTGCACCAATTAGTGAAGTGATTGCATTCAATGGCAATGCACCTCCAAAAATTGGTAAACGGGCGATAAAATTACAAATTAAAGTGAGTACGGCTCCAGCCAGCATACAAAAAGGCAGCAAAATACGGTGGTCGTGGGTGGATAATATACTGCGGCAAAGATGAGGAACTGCTAGCCCTACAAATGCAATGGGACCACACCATGCCGTTATGATGGAGGTTAAAAATCCGGCTATTAATATTACTAAAGTTCGCGCCAGATTCAATTTCAATCCAAGATTTTGAGCATATTCCTCACCCAAAAGCAAGAGGTTGAGCGGTTTAGCCAACAATAGAGAAAACAGTAGCCCAATGAGTACCACAGGCGCGACTATTTTCATTTGTTCCATATTCACTTCCGAAAAACTTCCCATTCCCCAGATCACATAATGCTGAAGATCGTCTTTTAGACTGTAAAACTTAAGGAGACTCACGATGGAATAGCTTAGGTAACCCACCATCAATCCAAGAATGAGCAATTGGCTGATATTTTTTAAACGCGAGGAGAAAAATATTAGAAGTAGTAAAACACCTAATGAACCAATAAATGCTGATACAGTAATACTTAAATATCCTCCCACACCAGCATTAAAAATAGAAATGCCAGTGAGGTTACCAGCAGCCATGGTTACAACGGCAACACCCAAACTGGCTCCTGAACTTATACCCAGTATAGATGGGTCGGCCAGAGGATTCCGAAAAAGAGCTTGCATCAGCAACCCACCAATGGATAATGAGGCGCCTGCCAATATAGCCATTAGAGCTTGTGGCATTCGAAATTCATATACTACCAAGGCATTTCGGTCCCACTCCCCCGCTTTCCCCATAAAAATTTGCATTAATTCTGAAAAACTTACTTTTACGGCACCTACAGAAAGATTGGCTATAAAAAGTAAAACGAAAATTAAAAGCAGAAAGAAAGCTACAGAGATCCGAAAAGCCAAAGAACGACGAAAGATGAAGGAGTAATGCATTAGCGAATGATTTGATAATAACGAGGTACATAATCAGGCATTAGCTGTGGCCTGGTTAAATAAACCAGATCAGAAAGTATCCATTCGGGATGTGCAACTCCTTCTTCGTAAAACGGCACTTGTGCAGCATTACAAACAATAATCCTTCGCTTTTGCACTGCCTCGAAAAGTTCATAACGTTTATCGAGATTCAACAAATCATTAAGGGTAAAATTTCCCCTATGGCTCACCATTATTCGCCAATAATCGGCATCACGGGCTTTAACAAATACTTCTTCGAAGCCAAGTCCTTTACTTGCAGTTTCCCTCAAGTCGGAAAAAACATAAGTCAAGCCGGCATCTTTGTATAAACGAGCCATATAACTTTGTCCTCCCGATACATACCAAACTCCCGAACTCATCAATCCATCGAATATACTTATGGATGATCCGTTCTGCCTTAGTTTCCTCTGAATTGCTAAATATCGAGAAGCAATAGAATGAAAAATACTATCGGCTTCCTTTTCTTTTCCCATAAAATATCCAATAAAACGAATCCATTCAGCCCTGCCCAAGGGATGATTTTCCAAATAATCAGCCCAAGGCACAATTTGTAAGCCCAAGCGTTGCAGACGAGTAACATCTTGTCCGGGATGAAGGGTAATAAAAGTTAAATCGGGTTGACATGCAATCAATGCTTCGGAATCTACTCTATCCCCTTGGGCAATTTCCATGATGTGTTTTTGGCGAATGCGATTTTTTACATAAAAATGAAATATATAAGAAGTGTCGGCCACTCCTATAAGCAAATCTAATATCTCGAGAGAAGATAGATGAGCTATTAAAGTAGAAGATGTAGTTGCAAGCGTATGAAACGGAACGATCACGGTTTGATATCCTTCGGGGATAGAGTCGTTTGGCAATTGATGAGGTAATATAATATATTTTGAATGGATTTTCGTACTATCCCATGGATCAAAGAGCCACACCGCTCGATGATGATGTACGAAACCCGCCATAAATAATCTGGCAAAGCGAGGTGAAGCATTTGTATCCACGCGAAAATCGGCATCTTGCTTCTGTTGAATGTTTCTCTCGCAAGAGGTTAAATTCAGAATTAAGCTCGAGGCTAAAGCAAAATATACGATGATGCGATGGTTTCTACGTAAAAAGCTCTTCATCGCGTTCGAGCAGTAAAATGGATTGATGGGAAACAATAAAATATTTTTCTCCATCTATTTCGACTTCGATAGCGCCTTTTTGCAGAAATAGTGCCATATCGCCCTCCTTGGCCTGTAGTGGAATATAGGAAGGGGAATCATCTTTAGCTTTCCATGGTTCTATGTCACTTTCACGAGGCAATGGAATGGGATAACCAGGCCCGGTTTTAATGACATAGCCCGATTGAACTTCTTCCTTTTCTGAATAACCCGGCGGAAGTACAAGACCACCTTTGGTTTTACTGTTTGCACTTTTTGCCTTTATTAATACCCTGTCTCCAATTAAAATAAGGTTATTTAGTTTTTCGGGTTTCATTAAACTTACTTATTTAATCAAAGGCAAAATTACTATTTCCTCAGCTAAAACAAAGACATTGACGTTTTAGATGCCAAGATGATTAAACATATCTTTAAAAGAAAGAATTAACTTTGCAGAATGATTATCAACCAGCAATAAATTCTAAAAAATGGCTTTTCTGTACCGTCCAAAACCCAAACAATACGAACATAAATTCATCTATTATAATGCAGATGAAGAAAGGGCCAAGAAATTACGTGAAGAAGCCGAACCTACTGACCCTGCAACGGAAAGATTAAGGCGGGATATTGAAAGGCAGTGGGCATTAAAACAAAAAAAGAAAAAATCGAGCAATATTTCCTTGATAGTTTATTTATTGCTCATTTTATTCCTATTATACATCATATTTATTCTTGGTTAATGCCAGATCTCATTCAATTACTTCCTGAGTCCGTTGCTAATCAGATTGCTGCCGGTGAGGTTATTCAGAGGCCTTCATCGGCTGTAAAGGAATTGCTCGAAAATGCCATAGATGCTGGTGCCAATGTTATACAATTAATTATAAAAGATGCAGGGAAAACACTGATTCAGGTAGTAGATAATGGTTGTGGCATGAGTCCGATGGATGCCAGACTATGTTTTGAGCGGCATGCTACTTCCAAAATACATCAGGCGAATGATTTATTTGCTATACGGACTTTAGGTTTTAGAGGCGAGGCTCTGGCTTCCATTGCCGCTATTTCACAAGTGGAATTACGCACACGTCGTCATGAAGACGAAATAGGAACTCAAGTGCTGATAGAAGGCAGTGAGCTCATCAATCAGCAACCTATCCAATGTTCGGCGGGTTCGTCATTTTTGGTGAAAAACCTCTTCTATAATGTTCCAGCTCGACGTGCCTTCCTAAAATCTGAAGCCGTCGAGATGAGACATATTATCGAAGAATTTGAAAGAGTAGCTTTGGTATTTCCCGAAATTCAATTTTCACTCATCCACAACGGACGAACTATATTTCAACTTGGCAAAAGCAGTCCACGACAAAGAATTATTCAAATCATGGGTAATCATCTCAACTCAGTGATAGTTCCCGTTGAAGAACAAACCGACTTCGTCAAAATTCATGGATTTACTTCAAAACCCGAATATTTTAAAAAAGTAAGAGGTGAGCAGTATTTATTTACTAATGGAAGATTTGTAAAAATTCCTTATTTACAACATTCTATTGAATCGGCTTACGAAGGTCTTATCCCGCAAGGTTCCTTTCCTTCTTACTTCATTCATCTTGAAATCGATCCCTCAAAAATAGATGTCAATATTCATCCCAGTAAAACCGAGATTAAATTTTTAAACGAGAATCTAATTTATGCCGTACTAAAAGCCGCTGTGCGCAAGTCAATCGGACAATTCTCCCTTTCGGGGATTATCAATTTCGATGAAGAATGGGCTTTGGGTGATGGTGAACTAAAACCAGGTGAAGCCATTAAACCACCAAAAATCCAATTCAATCCGCATTACAATCCATTTCAGCCTCAAAATTTCCAGTCTTCGCCCGAAAAACGAAATTTACAAAATTGGCAAAAACTATACGAATTTCCTGAAAATGTGCCTAAAAAGAAGGATGAAAACTTAATTGAAACAACGCATTTACGGCCAATAGAAGAATCGGAAAATGGCGAAAAAATACGCGAAAGCGGTTTTCTTCAGGTTCACCAAAAATATTTAATCACAGTAGTGAAATCGGGGATGATGCTTATTGATATAGAAAAAGCCTATCAAAGAATTTTTTATGAAGACTTTCTACAATCTTTTGAAAAAGAAGGCATACCTTCACAGCAAGAAATTTTTCCTCTCAATATTCATTTAGGACAGGCCGAGTCGGTTTTGGTAAACCAGATGAAACCTACATTGGCTCTTATGGGTTTTAACATTGATAATTTAAGCAATAACACTTTTGTTATTCAAGGTATTCCCAATGGGATGGATGCGACTGAGGCCAAAGAATCGCTCGAAACCATCATAGAACATCTGCTAAAAGAAGAAGATACCGAAAAAGCCGACATTAGATTTATTTCAGCCAAGACAATGGCAACCACTTTGGCCCGACATCACTTACGACCTTTAAAAGAAGAAGAAATGCGCGAACTAACCGACAAACTGTTTTCTACAACTATGCCTTCTATTAGTCCTATAGGAGAAACTATACTGAAAATCATTACTTTGGAAACAATTGAAGAACTACTTAAATAGAATTTATATTTTCAACGATGTTTTATAGTGTTTATAATTCACTAAAGTTTCATCAAATTTGCCGATTATTCATCACAGAATATCCATTAAATCATAACACTCATGGCTAACGATGAACACCGAATAACAGGGTTCTTAGGTTTGACCCCCGTTGTGAAGAACCTGGTAATCATCAATATCTTATTCTTTTTTGCTACTATTGCTCTTCTGAGCTCATCAAGAGGGCAGCTCGACCTCAACGAGTACCTTGCTCTTTATTATCCAGGCTCGGATAAATTCAAATGGTGGCAAATCATAACCTACATGTTCATGCATGCCAATTTTTCGCATATCTTCTTCAATATGTTTGCTTTATGGATGTTTGGGAATATACTGGAACAAGTTTGGGGGTCCAAGAGGTTTTTCACTTATTACATGGTAACGGGCATTGGTGCAGCTGTAGTTCATATTGCAGTAATGTATTATCAATTTCATTCGCTCGACGGACAAATCCAGGAATATATGGTGGCACCCAATCCAGTAGATTTTGCTAATTTACTAAACAAAAATTTCAAGGGGATTTATAATCCTGAATGGTTCGATCAATTTGTTGGTACCTGGAGTATAACTCCTGATAGTCCAATTTTGAAGCAAGAATCACTCAACTCTTTAAGCCATTTGGTTACTACCAAAATGAACATTCCGACTATAGGAGCCAGTGGGGCTGTTTTTGGCGTTTTACTCGCTTATGGCCTTATCTTCCCCAATTCCCTCATTTATATCTATTTTTTGCTCCCCATCAAAGCCAAATGGTTTGTATTAATTTATGCTGCCCTTGAATTTTGGTTCGGTGTAAGTGGCGCAGGCGATAATGTTGCTCATTTTGCACATCTCGGAGGAATGATTTTTGGTTACCTTCTTTTGCTTTACTGGCACAAGAAAGAACATCGTTACTACTGATGAGATTTTATCCTTAGGTTTAATTTTTCGAAAAAAGAAATAAATTTCATGATAGTAATGTTAAAATAGAAGCGGATGAAAATTAAAGGCTTTCAATTAAGATAATATCAAAATTTCAATATGCAGGGATATTCGTTCCAACATCAGTCATCTTCACCGTGGAAAAAATTTACAGCGTTTTTTCGTCGCAGGGATGCGCTTTCTATTCTTATTTTCATCAATATTGCAGTTTGGGTTATCATTAGTTTAATTCGAGTAGTTTTCACTCTTTCAGGCGAGTCTTCATTTGCTTTCTTAAATGGCATCTTGTCGTTTTTGGGAGCTCCAGCCAGCCTGCCAGCTCTTGCTACTTCCTTTTGGACACTAATTACCTACAGCTTCGTTCATATCGACTTTCTTCACCTGCTTTTCAATATGCTGTGGTTGTATTGGATAGGGAAAATTTTCATGGAGTATCTATCACAACGTCAATTAATTTGGATTTATATACTTGGAGGGGTTAGTGGTTATCTGGTTTATATGTTCTCATTCAATTTATTCCCAGGACTATTGCACATAGCTCCAAATTCGAGGCTTATCGGGGCATCAGCTGCTGTAATGGCCATAGTTACCGCTATAGCTTTCTATTTGCCTAAGTTTAGAATAAATCTTTTATTTTTTGGCCGCATTCGCCTGATTCATCTGGCTATTGCATTGTTTGTCCTCGATTTTCTTATGATTAGTTCCAATAATCCGGGCGGTCATCTCTCACATATTGGAGGATGCATCTTTGGCTATCTGTATATTGTTTCATTGCGCAAGGGATGGTTTCTGAAACTTAATCCTAAAAGACTATTCAAACCTAAACCGAAATTTAACATAAAATACAGGCCGGGAAGCGAAAAAGCCGAAGAAGAATACTTTGAAGATAAAAAACGCATGGAAGAAGAAATTGACCGCATACTCGATAAGATTAAAATAACAGGATATAATGGATTAACCGCTAAAGAAAAAGAAACTCTGTTTAAATATAGCAAAAAATAGTCAAAAGCTGATTTTTATCATCTTGCATGATTCTCCATAATGAGAAAGAATATGCCCACAAGGAAAAAGAGGAAGCGAAAGCATTGGTTCATAGATGGTCTGCTACGTTTGATAAGCCTCATCATAGCCATTGGATTAATCATAAGCTGTTTGGCTCAGTTTATTCCGCCCGATAAATTTTGGCCCCCGGCTTTCTTTGGACTTTCATTTCCTTTCTGGTTTTTGACCAACCTTTTCTTTCTCTTTTTCTGGATCATTCGCCGAGCTCGTTTTGCATGGATACACGTAGCCTGCCTGATTCTTTCTCTTCCTCTTTTTTCTCATTTTGTTCAGTTGAAAGGCTCCAAAAACTCCGACAATTTGCCTGCTTCTATTAGCTTGCTCAGTTATAACATCAAAGGACTTGCAGGCACAAATTCAACTACAAGCTCAGGATTATCCGACTCCTTGTTCAATTTCATCAATAACGAAAATGCTAGCATAGTTTGTTTGCAGGAATATACCGAAAGACAAAATAAGAACAAACCTACGGTACAGACTATTTTTAGCACAATGCCATTGAAATATACGAGTAAATCGCCTTATTATGAAAATAATAATTCTAATTATTATATTGCTACTCTCAGTCAATATCCTATTTGCAATACGATTGAGATTCGAAAAGACAAGCGTTTAATAGCCTTAATTACAGATATTGTAGCAGAAAAAGATACATTCCGTATATTCAATGTTCATTTACAATCCATTTCGTTCAATGATGAGAACTACAAGTTTTTGGCCGAAGCACAGCAAAATATTTCATCACTCCAAAGCGATTCTATGCAAAAGGATTCGAAAAAGGTTTTTTGGAAGATTCGCACTGGTTTTGTAAAACGAGCCAGCCAGGCACGCATTTTAAACAAGGCTATCCAACAATCTCCATATCCGATGATAGTCTGTGGCGATTTTAATGACACTCCGGCATCTTATGCCTACCATACTATTAAAAACGACCTGACAGATGCCTTTATGGAAAAGGGAAAAGGTATTGGTAATACTTATTTTGGAAATCTTCCTAAAATCAGAATTGATTATGTATTACTACATCCTAAATTCAAATGTCAGGAATTCGAAATTATTGAGGAAACCTTTTCAGATCATCATCCTGTAAAAGCCATGTTTTACAAGAAGAAATACGATTAATAATGGAAAATGGAAATGATTTTCATGCTTTGAAAATTTTTTTGGATGATGCTACTGACTTTTTCAATTGTCCGGATTTTATTCCAGAAGACCCTATTTCTATTCCACATAGATACGAATTGCGAGAAGATATAGAAATAAGCGCATTTTTAGCCGCCATCATGGCTTGGGGAAATAGAAAAACCATCATCACCAAAGCATGGGAATTACTTGAACGCATGGGACATCAACCATTTAAATTTGTTATGGACGATAACCCACAAAAATATAAGTTTATAGAAGGCTTCAAACACAGAACTTTGAATGAGGAAGATATAATTTTTCTCTTGGAAGGGCTTCATTTCATCTATAAGGAATACAAAAGTCCGGAAAAATTGTTCAAACCTCAGCAAAATGAGACTGATACATCGGGCGGTATCCGTCGATTTGTAGACTTTATGCTCGAAATACCTCATTCTAAACGTTCCATCAAACATTTGCCAAACTTAGATAAAGGTTCGGCGGCAAAGAGAATCAACTTGTTTCTGAGATGGATGGTCAGAAAGGACGACAAGGGTGTTGATTTTGGTTTATGGAATATTCCGGCAAGTAAATTATTGTGTCCACTCGATGTGCATAGTGGGCACACAGCTCGTAAATTGGGTTTAATTACGCGAACTCAAAACGACTTGAAAGCAGTCATAGAACTAACTTCCCACCTCAGAGAGTTGGATGCCAACGACCCGATAAAATACGATTTTGCATTATTTGGACTCAGTATGCAAAAAAATCACTGCTTTATTCCACCATCGGTTGGCCTTTTTGAAAACGGATTACTTTGGAATTGACAAGACCATAACGGTCTACTAAGTACTCCTTATAGGCTATGGCCACTTCCTCGTTTTTGAATGAACCTGCAAAATACATGTACTGCCCATTGAAATAAACCTCACTAATAGGTTCTGGCGTCTCAAAAACGGATCTTATTTCAAATAGTGGCAAACGATTTTTATCGGTACGAAAAACTATTCTGAATTCATCGGCTTTAGGAGCAGATGTAACCAAAGGCTTTTGGACAGGAGCCACTTGGCTCGAATAACGTTTTTCTTTTTCTTTTGATATTAGATCTTTTATTGAACTTACACGATTCCCATTTTGAAAAAATACAACGAATAAGTCGTCCATTCCCAATTCTTTACTTAACTTTTGTTTGTAGGTTTCGGCCTCGGCCAATGTTTTGAAAGAACCTACCGTATATTGATAAAATCCGTTTTCAACATCTTCTTGTATCTCTGTATCTAAAGGGAAAAGCGTTCTTAACTTGTCAGAAGGAATGGGAACGCCTGCCGAAGAAGCTAATTGAATTCGAAATTCAACTTCAGGCAAAAAAATAGGGGTTTTCGCTTCTTTTTCACTATAAAGCAAATCTTTTTGAATATAGAACACATTTTTATCGCCTATGGTTCCTCCAGCCCTGTCGGTGATTTTATAACCCAGATAAACTGGGTAGTTGCCCACAGGTGCAATGTTGGAAGCAATTTCGAGCTTTAGCAGAAAAGTAGTATCAGCAGCAGGCAAAGCAAGCACAATGTTGGCAACACGATCATTTATAACCAGGTCCGCATTTTGTAAGTTTTTCGTTCGAAACGAGAACCCTTGGGGTATCATAATCTCAATATCGGCAACCCCTTCCACTCCGTCATTGCTCACATTGATGATAAGATCGAAAAAATTCTGGTCGCCTATTTTTTGAGGAAGGCTTAAGCTTATGAGTGGCTTAGCTCCGTCTTTCAATAGACGAGAAATTTTTTGAGAGAACTGTATATCTTTATATTTCAATGGAATATGTTCAGTAGAAGCAGAATAATTCAAAAGTGGTGGCAATTCTTTTCGACCTAAATTAAAGTGATAAGAAAGACCTAATCCAGCGAAAAGCATAACATCATTGCTTTTCCCTCCTGCTGTTGCATCCAGCTCGTCACCATTTACAAAATGAGTAGAAGTTTCTAAATGAAGTCGAAATCGTGTGTTTAGACGATAAGTTATTTCAATGCCTGCCGGAATAAAGAATTCACGTGTCCAGCCATTGATTCCTTTCCCAAAACCATGACCAAACATAGCCAAATTTTCGCCACTTTCGGTCAGATAACTATCTGATTCGAAATCTAAGAAACCTAAACCTAAAAATACATGAGCTCCCCATTTTCTATTTTCATTATCGGGATTCATCAGCTCGAAGAGATTCAGAATGCCTTGAAGCTGATAGCCCAATAATTTTGTTTCGAAATTGTATATATCATCTTGCCCACTAAGTTTTCCACCTAAAATTTCGCCTTTTAATGAAAACCATGGCCTAATATCTTTACCCAGATAAATACTTAGGGCAGTTTGTGGACTTATATTATTACCTCCCCATGAAGGCAAGTCACTTATAGCCCACAGAGAACCAGCTTTTATTCCGGTAAACCAATTATTTTTCCATCCTCCCTCAAAGTTATTCTTTTGTGCATTGATTTTTTGTTGAGGTAATTGAAGTAAAAAAAGTATGGTCAAAAACCATTGTAATTTAAATAATGAAGGGCGATATTCAATTTTTTTAATGTTCATTTACAATGTTTTTTTAGCATTTTTTGTGCTTCGGGAATGCCGTAAATAGAAGCTTTATTCCAATCGTCGCAAGCAAGGTTACTATTTTTCAATTTATAATTTACCAGACCACGGTTATAGAGTACACGAGCCCAATCGTAAATATACTCAGCTTGCTCTGGTTTGTTATCGATAGCAAGATTGAAAAACATCAAAGCTTCATCTAACATTTCCATATTGTAATAACAATTACCCAGATAAGCATAGGCCAAAAAGAAAGATTGACCGGGGAATAAATCGATAGCATGATGAAAATCGGCAGCTGCCGAAGCATATTCTTTACGCTTAAACAAGGCTACACCTCGTTTGTAATATTCATTGAAAGACTTGGGTTGAGCTATTAAATCTTCGTAAACCGGAAAAATTCTTACAAATTCTATGAAATTACCATAAGGAACCTCATAATAAAACTTATCAAGCAGATGAGGCAAATAATCATTCAAAAAATATTGGGAATAAATATATTCCTTATTAAAAACCTCAATCAATCTAAAACGTACAAATTTTTCATTTTTCAAATTTAGTGGCATAACAGCGAACAATAAGGTAAAGGTTGAGGGATATTTTAAAACATACTGGCGCTGGATTTGATTAGCGATTTTTTGTAAATAAGTTTTTTGGTCGAAGCCCTCAATTTTTCCCATGCAAAAAACATCCATATTGGTAAGCCAGATTTTGCCCGAAGGTAAAGTATCTGGCAAAATTTGTTTCAACTTTGTAGCCTTGAAAACATAAAAATCGACATCGTTTCTCGAATTCCATTCATCTCGTAAGGTTTCAAATTTAAAATAACCATTGCGTCGGAAAACGAGTAAAATCGCATATTGTTCTCCTTGAATGAGTACTTCGCGTAATTGCATCTCCGTAAAATTATGCTTGCCCAGTTTGTTTTCGGGATCATTTGTTTTGTTGATGTCGGCATTAGTATTTGGGATGCAGTTATTACACGAAATCCACTGGCCATTATCCTGTAGTGTCCAGCCAATAGCTTTCTTCAACTTCGTGATAGGCTGGCTTATTTCTGGTAAGTTGACCTCTTTGCGCTCGATGATTTGAGCCTTCAATTTAAACGTGTTGTAACTCGCTGCAAAAAATATCGAAAACAATAAAATTTGTAGAACTTTTTTTATCATAGCGCTTAAAATTACAGCTTAGCATAGGAATGAAAACCTTTTGTTATTAAAATGAATTCAATTTGTGGATAATTTTTATCTGAATAAGATTTAACGTACACCTTTGATAAATGGTTTCATTCTTTAATATTATCAATCAATATTTTAAAAGATTATTCCTCAGAAAATATTTTTTATTGCATAAATTTGTTTTTTATGCATAAGGATATTCCTATTGCAAATGTAGGAAAGACTAAGTTTTACATTGATTTATAAATAGTTAACAAATTGAGTTATTCACAATTTTATCAACAATGCTGACTCCATTCGTTATAAAAAAGTAAAACATTCTAATTTTGCAGTTGAAAGGAGAATGAGACAAGAGTAAAAGGAATACGAAAACTTGATAGAGATGAAAATCGTCAGCAATGCCATAAGCAGGAATCTCAAAATTGCCGGTTTGATAACGGGAGGTGGGGGCTTATTATTTTTCCTGATATTTTATCTAATAAAGAAAGTTACTTTTACCGAAGGTTCATTACTTCCAAATGTCGTTGATTTGACTCTGTTGGAAGGGATAGCTTTGGTTGGCTGTATAATTGGATTTTGGCACACCCGAGAAGCTGGGATTATTCTCATTTTCACTTCTATTATATTTTTTCTTCAATTTATTGGGCGCCATCTTGGACTACCTTTTGGAGGGTTATTATATGCCTTGCCTGTCTTTCTCTCAGGGGGATTATTTTTAACTTCACATTTTGTTTCCAGAAAGTTGAAAGAAAAAGAACAGCAACCAGACCAACCAACTATGCTAGATTAAATGGCTATAGAAAAATTTTACATCTTGCATTAAACGTTGAAGCGAATATGCAAGATATCGCCGTCTTGCACCACGTAATTTTTCCCTTCTATAAATAGTTTTCCAGCTTCTCTGCAAGCGTGTTCAGAACCAAGACGAATAAAATCGTCGTATTTCATCACTTCTGCTCTTATAAAACCTCGTTCGAGGTCGGAATGAATGACGCCCGCAGCCTCAGGGGCCGTCATCCCTTTTCTAATCGTCCAAGCTCTTACTTCCTTAGGACCTGCCGTAAAGAAAGTCTGAAGATTGAGCAAGCGATAAGCCGAACGTATCAATTTATTAACGCCAGGTTCATCTAAACCAACATCTTGCAGAAATACCTTACGGTCAGCAGGATCTTCCAGTTCAGCAATCTCTGATTCCAATTTTCCTGCAATAATCAATATTTCAACATCCTGCGCTTCGAAAAATTTTTTAACTGCCTGGCTATAAGCATTTCCACTGGTTGCCGAATCGTCATCCACATTACATACATACATTACAGGTTTTGCGCTCAAGAGAAATAAATCGTCTACCCAACGCTGAGATTCCTTTTCGAGTGGAACAGTTCGTGCAGGATGAAAATCTTCTAAATGTTGTTTATAGACTTCGAGCACTTCGACCCCTATACGAGCTTCCCTATCTCCACTTTTTGCCATTTTTTCGAGCCTCTGCAGTTTCTTTTCCACCGATTCAAGGTCACGAACAATTAATTCAAGTTCTACAATCTCAATGTCTCTGACAGGATCTATACTGCCTTCTATATGAGGCACGGATGGCTCGTCGAAACAGCGCAACACATGAATCAACGCATCTGTATTTCTTATCTCCGAAAGAAACTTATTTCCAACTCCTTCGCCTTTCCCCGAACCCCTCACCAAGCCTGGAATATCTACTATATCAACCGTAGTAGGTACAATCTTGGCCGACTTTATCAAAGCATCAATTTTCCCCAGTCTATCATCGGGAACATAAATCATTCCCAGATTACTCTTATTTCCCCCTCCTCCCGCCTGAGCTCTCGAGCTTGACAAACAATTGAAAAGAGTAGTTTTCCCAACTCCTGCCAAACCTATAATTCCGCACTGTAAACTCATAATTATTACTATTGAATTTTCTCGGCAAAATTAAGAAACAACTATAAGCTCATTCGAATTTCTGTTTTTAAGGTATTAACCACCTGAGTCAAGAATAAGAAATCATCATTTTTTTGAATAATTTTGCAAAATCAATCAAAATTTTTAATCATGAAAAGATTGTTAATTTCGTGCTTCAGCTTGGGTTTACTAATAATTTTATTTTTAAGCTCTTGTGTTGACGAAGTAAAAGATGATACCGAGCCGTTTATTACTATTGTGGGCAGCAATCCTGCATATATCAGGCTCAACAGTGCTTTTCGAGATTCGGGTATTATTGTTACCGACAATTATGGTGTTTTCAAGATGTGGATTGATACCTCAGAGTTAAACACAAGAGAAGCCGGCCGTTACAAAATATATTATTTTGCCGAAGATTTCAACAATAATGTAGCTAAAGCCGAAAGGACTGTGATTGTTCGTATAGAAGGAAGTAATTTAACAGGGGAATGGCAAGGCGAAAGAATTTCACCTTATCCGAGTGGGCTTGTTGTTCCTTTTGTTGATTCTCTATATGATCCCGGAATCCGACACATTTATTTTAAACAAATTGGAGGCCTTTATCCTTCTATTATTAAAGCCGATTTATTGGGATCGTTGGGCGATACACTTGCCATAAGAAAACAAATTGTTTCTATTACAGATACTTCCACGACGTATTTTTCTGCTTCTGGAACTATTGCTCATAATGGAAAATCCTTTCAACTGTTTTATCACTTGATTACGGAAACCACTACCTCACTCGATACTTCTGCTACGAGCCAACTCATCTACCACAAATAAAATTCAAAGCCAGTAGTTATTGAATGAAGATTAAACTCGTTTGGAAAAATGGCACACATATCATTGTTGCCTATCGTTTGTTTATAGCCCTAATCATATTTTCCCTTTCGCGTTTATGCCTTTATTGGTTTCAGCATGACCTCTTCCCTGCCGAATACATCCCTTCTTCTTTTACACTATGGCGTTTGGGATTACGTTTTGATATTTCGGCTGTTTTAATGTTGAATTTGCCTTATATCTTCCTTGCCACCCTCCCCTTCCCTTTTCGTAATCATAAATACTACCGAAATTTCACTTCTTTTTTCTTCTACTTTGCCAATTTCATTGGAATTCTTCTTAATATCATAGATTCGGCCTACTTTCCTTTTAATCTAAAAAGGCTAACATGGGATTTTACGGGATTTTTAAAAGCTACCAATAATCTTGGCTTGCTCATTCCAAAACTTATAGCTGACTTTTGGATATATCTACTTGTTTTCTTTGTTTTATTTTTAATTCTTGTTTTATTAACTACAAGATTAAGATATGACAGAAAACTCTTTTACCAAAGCAAATGGAATTTTTTTGGGTGGAACTTGTTTTTAATGATTATATGGGCGGGAATTGCCATTGTAGGAATTAGAGGAGGGTTGCAACGCAGGCCGATTACTTTAGTGAATGCTGCCGAAATGATTTCTCCCGAATTGGATGCTCTTATATTGAATTCACCTTTTACCATTATCAAAACCTATGGAAAACCTTCGCTGAAAGAAGTAGTTTATTATGAAGATGAAGTAGAAGCAAACAAACTCTTCCAACCGGTAAAAAATTATTATACTCCTAAGCAGGCAACCAAGAAATTAAATATCGTCATCATTATTATGGAGAGTTTTTCGCTCGAGCATTCTGCATTGATGAATCCACAGCTTTACAAAGATTCAACAGAAGGTTTTACACCAGTGCTGGATTCTCTCATGAGGCATGGACTTACTTTTCGAGCCTATGCCAACGGAAAACGCTCCATAGAAGCAATACCCGCTATTTGTTCGGCTCTACCATCTCTCATGCCTGTCGAATTTATTAATTCACCTTATGTTGCTCAACCCATCTCTAGTTTAAGTAATAGTTTGAAACCATTGGGTTATTA
The DNA here is from genome assembly GCA_002418865.1 of Bacteroidales bacterium UBA5762. GTDB lineage: Bacteria > Bacteroidota > Bacteroidia > Bacteroidales > TTA-H9 > TTA-H9. The sequence goes on from DIEY01000007.1 coordinate 127,073, forward strand.
TTCCATATTCTATCATGGAGGCCTCAATGGAACCATGCATTTTGATGCCTATGCTCGTTTAGCCGGTTTCGACGAATACAAAGGCAAGAATGAATACCAAGGGCCAGAAGCTTTCGATGGAAGATGGGGAATTTTTGACGAACCTTTTTTCCAGTTTATGGCCAACGATCTTTCTACTCACCCACAACCATTCCTAAGTGTATTTTTTAGCCTTTCGTCTCATCATCCTTATACCGTACCAAGCAAGTATAAAAATCGTTTCAAACCAGGAAAATTAGAAATACATCAAAGCATTCGTTATGCTGATTATGCCTTAGGGCAATTCTTCAAAACAGCTTCACATCAACCATGGTTCAAGAATACACTTTTCATCATTACGGCTGATCATACTTCCGAGGCTTTCAGTCCATACTATCGTACACTCGTTGGTCAACATATCATCCCATTAATTTTCTATTTACCCAATGATTCTCTTCGAGGCTTTTCTTCTCAGATTGCTCAACAAACCGATATTTATCCTTCGGTAATGGATTTTATCAATGCAAAAGGTTCATTTATTGCCTTTGGCCGGAGCGTCTTCGATACAACCTCCATTCCATTCGGCATTAGTTACTTAAATCAAGAATATCAGCTCATCTATAAAAATAAATACCTCAGATATTTCAACGACAAGGTGAGTGGTTTTTATGATCTGACACAAGATAGCCTTCAAATTAATAATCTTGCTAACCAACAATTACCCGAGGAAGAAGAAGCTTTGCGATTCTTAAAGGCTATAATCCAGCAATACAACAACAGGATGATTCATCATAAGCTGAATATTGACCAATTTGATCAACCATGAAAAAAATCCTGTTTATCATCAATCCGACCTCGGGTAATCATCATTCGCGCAAGCAGAAACTTATTCAAATGATACCTGCTCATTTCCCCAAGGAAATGTTTCAAACCGAAATAGCAAAAATAGATGAACAGCTGAAGATTTCTGAAGTAACCAAGAAAGCTATTTCTGAAGGTTATGATATTATTGTAGGTGTAGGTGGCGATGGAACCATCAACGAAATTGCTCAAATATTGGTAGATACAAATTACATACTGGGTATCATTCCATTAGGATCGGGAAATGGATTAGCAAGATTTCTCAAAATCCCCTTTAAGTTGGAGGATGCCTTAAATCTCATAAAAAATGGAGAAGCTATTAGTATTGATACGATACAACTGAATCATCGCATTGCGGTGAGCATTGCCGGTATGGGTTTTGATGCACGTATTGCCAGACAATTTGCCCACGACCATCATCGCGGATTTTTTACCTATTTTAAGATTGCAGTGAAGGAATATATCACCTTTCGCCCAAGATTATTCCAAGTGATTGCCAGCCAATTCGTCATCAGGGAAAAGGCTATCTTGTTAAGTATTGCCAATAGCAATCAATTTGGTTACAATACGCAAATAGCACCACAAGCCAGCATTACCGATGGCATGGCCGATATTACTATCGTAAAAAAAATCCCTTATTCAAAGATTTTTCAAACGGTTCTACTATTATTTACGCACAAAATCGACAAAAGTCTTTACGTAAACACTTACAGAGCCGATCGATTTACTGTCATTAGAGAAAAAGGGAAATATGTCAATATAGATGGCGAACCTTTCAAAATGGACAAGGAAGTTCATGTAAAAGTAAAACCACATTCTCTACGAATTTTAATTCCTTTATTAACTTAATATTTGATATGCCTAACGATCTTTCAGAATTTTCTGATGCCGAAGAATTTTACCGCTATATCACAGAGCATAGTTCCAGCATACGAATAGTAGACGATATCATCAATGTAAAAGATCAGGAGCAGTTTTTGCGGCTAGCTCGGAAAATTAAACCCAATAAGGTAAGCGATATGGAAGCCCTGAGAATGGCTGATCGTTTATTTGAAACAGATGTAACTATTCCGGAAGCTAAAAAAATTCTTGTTATTCTGGCTTTAAGAAGTAATATTGAGGCTTTTAGAGTGATCGAAAAGTATAAGGAAGTGGCTCCACCCAAGCTTCAAGATTTTGCTCGTTTTTCTTTTTATATTTCACGAACTTTGGTAGAAGGAGATTTAAGCGACAACCCACCCAGCCTCATATCGACAGGTTTGGGAGGGAAAAATAATAAACTTCGCATGTTTATTGCTATCTTTCCTTCATTTGAAGGAACTTTCAGTGAAAATCAAGCCCGAATTATCCGAATGGAATGGGAAGAAACCTGCAAAAATTACCAAATTGAAACTGAAAAGTTGCACTTCTTGTTCGAATACACCTCTTTAAGAATTCTTGTGCCTCTCAACATCGACCTTACAGACGTAATAAAGGAATTCATCAACGAATGCAACAAATATGGCAATTTTATTTTTGAAGGCTTCTTTGCTACTAATGTAACCCTACCTACTCATCGCGAAATTTTGACTGCTATCGAAAAAGTTAAAAATCAGCATTCATAGGCTCACTAACTTTTACCTATACATCTCTGCTTCATTCAAAAAAACTATCTTCGCTTTTTAAATCAAAACTTTCGAACATGAAAACCAAAATTGTTACTTTTTTAATTATTTTAAGCCTTTTTGCCATCAGCTTCTCCTTTGCCCAGGAAATTTCCGATAAAGGATCGTATCGCTGTCATTTAGATAAAACAAAAAAATATTCCTTTGTTAGTAACCAGAAATTAGAAGAAAGTTATTTCCCAAAATCATTTGATGTATTAAAGTATCAGCTTGATGTTGATATCTGGTCGTGTTACCAATCGCCTTATTCACATGCCTTCGACGGCAATTTAGTCATTACCCTCAAAGCCGATAGTTTGCTCGATCATGTAAAACTGAACGCACAGAACAATTCTCTTCAAATTCAGGAAGTTGGCCTTGCCGCTTCCACTTTCACGCATAGCAGTAACCTCCTTAACATCCATCTCGATACTACTATGTTACCTGGGGATACTTTTCAGATTTCTATACAATATCATCATAACAACGTAAATGACTATGCCTTTTATGCAAAAAATGGTTTTGTGTTTACAGATTGTGAACCCGAAGGTGCCCGGCGTTGGTTTCCGTGTTACGACCGTCCATCCGATAAAGCCCAGTGGGAATTAAAGGCTAAAGTACCTTCTAATGTAAAACTTGGAAGTAATGGTATTCTGCAAGATTCGCTCAGAATTGCCGATACTATCTTTTATACATGGAAAAGTGAAGAGAATGTGGCTACTTATCTCATGGTACTTACTTCAAGAGTCAATTACAACCTCGATGTGATAAATTATATCAATCCAAACGACACATCTGAGCATTTCCCATTTCGTTTTTATTATAACCCTGGAGAGAATCCTCAAGACATTATTAATATTATTGATGATGTAACGACTTATTTTAGTCAAACTTTTTGCAAGCATCCTTTTCCTAAGAATGGATTTGCGAGCCTTAACGAGGAATTTCAATGGGGTGGAATGGAAAACCAGACATTGACGAGCATTTGCCCTAATTGCTGGGACGAGAGCCTTATTGTGCATGAATTTTCTCACCAATGGTTTGGCGACATGATAACTTGTGCTACCTGGGCCGATATCTGGCTCAACGAAGGATTTGCTACATTTAGCGAAAGTCTGTGGCTCGAAGAAAAATCGGGTTATAATGCCTACAAACAGGATGTGCTTCAAAATGCATCTTATTATTTAGCAGCTAATCCCCACTGGCCAATCTCGGATTCAAATTGGGCCATAACTACACCTTCATCTAACGTATTGTTCAACTATGCCATAACATACTGTAAAGGTGCATGTGTGCTACATCAGCTTAGATATACTTTGGGTGATTCACTATTTTTTGAAGTGATTCACCAATATGCCAACGACTCAGCCTTCCAATACCAATCGGCTACCATCCCCGATTTCATCAATGTGGTAAACTCGGTTACGGGTGAGGATTATCAATGGTTTTTCGATGAATGGATTTATACACCAGATCACCCAGTTTATCAAAATATTTACAGCATTTCTCAAATTGATGATCAGCACTGGGGTGTTTATCTAGAAGTCAACCAAACTCAAACCAGTACCGGATTCTTTAAAATGCCTATCACTATCAGGATCATTGGTTTGAATGGACTCGATACTTTAATACGGGTAATGAACGACGTGAATCATCAAGGTTTTTCGTTTATTTTTGATAAACAACCCATAAGTCTTATTTTCGATCCTAACAACGATATTGTGCTCAAACAAGCTTCACTTGCTGTGGGTATTCCACAATCGCTCACTAAAGGATTCACTATTTCGGAAGTTTATCCTAACCCTGTTGGCGATGAACTCGGCATCGATATTTCAGCTGAAAAAGCTTCTCTTGCTGAAATCAATATCTTTAATATGAATGGCGCCAAGGTTTACACTACAATGCATAATCTTTTGCCCGGTTTTCAAAGCATCAAACTCAATATTTCATCATTTCCATCAGGCATGTATTTCATTGAGATAAATTTGGAGAACAAAAAAGTTCAGCAAAAATTTATGCATTACAACAAATAATTAATCAACAATATTTCTTTACTTTTGCAGCGATTTTCTTCAGGGCAGGGTGAAATTCCCGATCGGCGGTAAAGTCCGCTACTCCCTAAAGGGACTGAACCGGTGAAACTCCGGTACCGACAGTCAAAGTCTGGATGGAAGAAGAAATGTCAAAAGCATTGTTGTTTTTGATGTAGCATTGCTGGATAGTAAATCATTCTGCCCTGAAATAAATCAGGGCATTTTTATTATCAAGCAATATGAAAACACAAATTTCTTGTTTATTTACTTTGTTCATGCTTGCCTTCGGTGTGCAGGCATTATCTCAAACCGTTATTCATGGTAAAATTCTTGATTTCGACACGTATCAACCCTTGTCGGGCGTTGACATTACCGTGGAAACGACAACAGAAGGTACAATAAGCAATTCAAAAGGTGAGTTTACCCTTATCACGAAATTGGGAAAAGGAAAATTAATTATCAGCCATTTAGGGTATCAAAAAGAAATGGTTGATTTCGAAGCAACTCACGAAACTATTATTCAATTACAAGAAATTTTCTTAAAACATTCGGTCATCAATCTTTCGCCTATTGATATTCTGGCATTTAAAGCGAGTGAGCAAACTGATCCAGTAACAGTTAATTCCATTAACCGAAAAATGATTCAACAAATCTCGGGCGATCATTCCTATCCGGAAATCATGCGATTAATACCTGGAGTTTACTCGAGTCGGACGGGCGGAGGTGTAGGCGATGCAGCCATCAACATCAGAGGCTTCAAACAAGAAAACCTTGCCTTGACCCTCAATGGAATTCCTATTGGGAGTGTGGAAAATGGACTCGTATATTGGTCGAATTGGGACGGGCTGCAAGAAGCTACTGAAAATATTCAAGTCCAAAAAGGTATTGGAGCCTCTGTTTTAGTGAACAATTCATTAGGAGGCACTATCAATATTATTACCAGTGGAGATCAATCCGCATCTGGGGGAATGTTTAGCACCTCAACGACGGATTACGGGCTGCAACGCACCTCTTTTAAATATTCCACAGGTGTAGATGCCAATGGATTAAGTATCAGTTTTATGGGATCACACACCACGGGACAAGGTTATGTGGATGGAACGCAAGTGAATGGATTTGCTTATTACTTAGCTATCAGCAAGCGAATCAATCTCTCTCATCTTTTCACTTTCAATGCCATAGGTTCGCCCGAACGACATGGGCAAAGAAGCACCTTGCTATCTTTTGCCGAAATCGAAGAAAAAGGAATTAAATACAACAAGGATTGGGGAACTTATGGGGGTGTGCAAAAAAACCTTGCCGAGAACTTCTATCATAAGCCGCTTTTGAGTTTCAACCATTATTGGACTATCAATAGCAAGGCCTCTCTATCTACCTCAGTCTATTTCAGCTATGGCAAAGGCGGAGGTAATTGGGCCGAAAACTTCAGCGGAAACAATGTTTTCAATTACCAAACACCAGCAGGCCAAATCGATTGGGATGCCATTGCTAAAGATAATCTCACTCATCAAGATATTTATATTACACCCGAAGGTGACACCCTACGCCATTTCGCAAAAAACACCCAAACCCTTTTCCTTGCTTCACACTTTTGGGCAGGCCTTATTTCGGCTTATAGTTACAAACTGAGCGACCAAATTCTTCTAACTGCCGGAATCCATGCACGTTATTTTAAAAGCTGGCTTTGGGAAGAAATTTATGACTTGCTGGGTGCACAATATTTTATTGATGACTACGCATGGGCTATTGAGGGCCGCCAAGGCAGAAACTTGTTGAAAACAAAAGGAGACACGGTAAGGATTGATAATGGAGCCATTGTTGGATTGGCCTCAACCTTTGTGCGAGCAAATTATGAACAAGGCAATCTGTCGGGGTTGTTATCGTTTGGACTCAATTACAATAGCTATCAAAGAGAAGATCGCTACAATTATCCCACACATCCGACAAGTTCCGTCGTCAATAAGACAGGATACGAGTTGAAAGCAGGTATAGCATACGCTATTAACAAAAATTTACGAGCTTACTTTAACGGAGGTTATACTTCAAGAGTACCTTACTACAAATTTGTATTCCCCAACTTTAACAATAATCCAGCACAAAACCTGAAGAATGAAAAAATTACCTCAGCAGAAACCGGATTGAGATGGCAAAAAAACAATTTCAGACTCAACCTCGTTGGATATTATGTGGCCTGGCAGGACAAATCGCTACTTTCTAACGAATATAAATTAATCAACAATCAAACTACGACCCGATCGCTGGTTACAGGATTGGATGCACTGCATAAAGGTATAGAAACCGAAGCCAGTTATGCCCTACTTAATTCTAATGTGAATCTTTCGGCTTTTGTTTCGATTGGGAATTGGAAATGGCAAAATAATGTGGATGCGAAAATTTTCAACAACGAAAATCAGTTGATCGACAGTGTAAAAGTATATGCCGAAGGCTTGTATGTGGGCGATGCCCCTCAATTTCAAATTGGGGCTTCGGTCTTGATGCATTTTCTGAAACAGTTCGATTTTCATGTGTCTTATATCTGGAACGACCGATTTTACGCCGATTTTGATCCTGCGCTAAGAACAAAACCCGAAGATGCTCAGTCATGGCGAATCCCAGGTTATGGAATAACCGATACACGCTTAGGATTCCATTTTGAAATGATGGGAATGGAAGCCGTGTTAGCCCTGGCTTGTAATAACCTTCTCGATATAGAATACATCACCCGGGGAAACGATGGCATCGCTCACGACAAAGAAACATTCAGAGGTTACTGGGGACCAGGAAGGACTTTCAAACTGAGTTTCTTAATCCAATTTTAAGTTTAGCTATCATCTTCTGTTATATTTCAGATATTTATCAATAAAAGGTATTCTGTTCAAAGCGTTTAACTTACCTTATTTTTGATAGATTGATATACAGCAAATTAACTAAATTTTTTGTCCTCTTTCCTTCTATTATTTCAGTTTGAAAGACTTGCAATTATTTAGACTAAATCCAATATTAATTTTTTCTGTTTTGGTTTGCTCGTTTTAAAAATGTCATAATTTAGAGCCTGAGAAATAAACCCCGCCATGATGATAATCCATTGATATTCAATTATTAATTTTATTTCTCAAGATAATATCGTTTATAAAACTTAAAGCATTCTTAACCTAATATTAACCTTAGAGATGACCAAAAATGTTAAACAACGCATTGGAAGCCAACGAAAAATAATTCGTCAGACAAATCTTATACACAAAGAATCTAAAAATACAAGCCCAAAAGGGCTTTTCTTTCAGAAATTTTACCCACAATTTTGTTGACAACTTTCGAGAGAAAGTAAAAGAATGAAAATGTAATGCAGATGGCTGAATGCTAAATAAAAACCATTAAAGAATTTGACATGGACGAACAGAGAACTAAAACCAATGAGGCCAGAGAAAAATGGGCGAAGTGTTTGAAAGTCATTAAAGACAACATTCCACAGGCAAGTTTCAACACTTGGTTTGTTCCTATAGAACCTGTGAAGTTTGAGAATAATGTCTTAACTATTCAGGTTCCAAGCCAGTTTTTTTATGAATGGCTTGAGGAACACTACATTGATCTTTTGAAGAAAACCATCAGAAAAGAAGTAGGACCTGACTGCCGTTTGGAATACAGTATCATTATGGACAATTCTTATCCATTTTCCGATAATATTACGATGCGTTTGCCAGCTTCTAACCATAAAGCTACTGAAAATCCTGATCTAAATATTCCCATCGACATCAATGCCGACGGTTTAGCACGCGAAATTCCTAATCCATTTATCATACCTGGATTAAAAAAGATTAAAGTTCAATCCCAGTTGATCGATTCTCTCTCGTTCGAGAATTTTATAGAAGGCAGTTGTAATCAGTTAGCTCGTTCGGCAGGTTATGCCATAGCTCAAAACCCTGGTAAAACTGCTTTTAATCCATTTTTTATCTATAGTGCTGTTGGATTAGGCAAAACTCATCTGGCGCATGCTATTGGTTTGCAGTCGAAGGTGAATTATCCCGATAAAACCATTCTTTATGTAACTGCAGAACAATTTCAGCATCAATTTACCGATGCCGTGCGTAACAACACAGCCAACGACTTCATGAATTTTTATCAGATGATAGATGTTTTGCTCATAGACGATATTCAGTTTCTGGCTGGCAAGCAAAAAACTCAAGACGTCTTCTTTCATATTTTCAACCATTTGCATTTGAAAGGCAAACAAATCGTCATTACATCAGATAAATCTCCTGTAGAACTTAACGGCATAGAAGACCGCTTGCTTTCAAGATTCAAATGGGGTTTAGCTGCCGATATACAGCCCCCCGATTTTGAAACCCGGCAAGCTATTCTTCAAAAAAAGACTTACAACGAAGGTCTTGAGATTCCCGAGGACGTCATTGAATATATTGCTGCCAACGTTACTACTAATGTGCGTGAACTCGAAGGTGCACTTACATCGGTTGTTGCTCAGTCAGCACTCAACAAAAAGGCTATCTCACTCGACTTGACCCGAAAGATTATTGATAAATTCGTTATTTGCACTACCAAAGAAATCTCTATGGATTATATCCAAAAAGTAGTTTGCGATTATTTCAATATCACCTTAGAACAACTTCACAGTAAATCACGTAAGCGCTCTATTGTTCAGGCACGTCAGTTGGCCATGTATTTTGCAAAAGCATATACCAAATCTTCTATGGCTGCCATTGGGCTTCAATGTGGAAATAAAGATCACTCAACCGTTTTACATGCTTGCCGGACTGTTAAAAACCTTTACGACACCGATAAAACTTTTAAAAAATATTATACAGATATTGAACGAAAAATTAAAATCTAAACCTATAGTGTATGCTTCAGGAAAGCATTCCTCAACCCTGTGATATTTACGAAGCCCGACAACGCATAACCCCTTATATTCACCGAACTCCTATACTTACCTGCCAAACGCTTGACGAATTAGCGGGTTGCAAACTTTTTTTTAAA
>DIEY01000095.1 GCA_002418865.1 Bacteroidales bacterium UBA5762
TACACAGTTCAATTTACAATCTCCCGCAACACGGTTGCACGGTTTTCAACGGTTCATAGGGGCTCCCGGCCCCTTTAACTTAACAACTTGCCCTGCCCTGGCACCTGCCTCCCTACCGAATAAAATAGCCTGCAACCAGCCATTCTTTACCGTTACGGCTCATGGTAACGATTTCAATCGCCCCTTTTTTCTTTTCGAAATGGTTTGTTAGCATTTTTTAGCTATTCATCTCTGAGCAGGTAGGAATAGAAGTCTCTAGTTTTGCTCCTACCATCTAAGCGTATACCGTAGCCCCATTCCAATATTTTATCGTGAGTATCTAAATCTGTAGGGATTTCATTTTCATAAACTATTCTGAGGTAATTGTGATTCTTATATTTCCAATAATATTTTGCAGCTAGAACAAGGTTGCTGTATTTTTTTAAGGATTTTATAAATAGTGGCATTAATAGTTTCATTGGTTCTTGAAGGATATAGTTTGGTATTTCATCAAAAACTAATTCTCCTTTTTGTGCCCAATGTTCATAAATAAGTAACCCTTTTTGGTCTTGTTCCGGGAGAGAGGATTTGTCAACTTCCCCTTCGTGCAATAATGTTTTGCAAAGCTCTAAAAACAAACCGAAGGTGTCTGGAGAGTCAGTGGGAAGGTGAATGTCGTAATGGAAAATCCCAACGTAAAACTCAATAATTTCCTCGATGCTTTTTAGGGCTGACTTATGACTGTGAATAATGTCTGAAACTGTCGGAGCAAGACCGTAAGCATAAGTCAGACCACCAGCTATTTCTGAATGATATTTGTCAACGGGTAAAAATTCGATTGTTTTCGTTTTTTCGGAAGCATCGATAAGTTTTGTTGCTTGCCAAAATAAAGGCCTAGTTACGTATATGTTTTCTGTTTCTAAATCAACTGCATATGCTAAAACATTTGCTTTGAAACTAAGTTCAGCCCAGTAATGTAGCGTTGATTGTTTAATGCCGCCAACCGTAGGTACTTTGTCTTTCTTTCTGATTTTTAATTTTTCTGATGACTTTACCTGAGCCTTCAAATACTTCCCTGTTACTTGATCGTCTCTGACAATTTCAATTTCAAAATCAATTCCATAATCGTTGTCAGTTAGGTTTCTGAAAATTCCAACCTTTCTTAACTTGTAGAGAAGTATTGCGTATGAATCCGACTCAGCTTTGTGTTGCTTAATACGATTTGGGAATTTCATTATTATTCCAGATGCTAACGGTTCATAATAACCGGCGGCGACGAACTGTACGAGCACCACCGAATTATTCAGAAATTTCCCCTAAAAATTTCCGTCCGGTTCATTAGATTGTTAAAAATTATTTTATGATTAATTCTGAAACAATGTCTTGAGAGTGTAAACTGTAAATTTCAATATTTTCTTCATTCTCGTGAAGACGTAAATACTTTATTTCTCCTACGTTTAAAATAACCTGAAGTTCCTTTGTTCTATTATTTTCTTCAATTATTTTGCTGGGGTATTCAGTGTCTTTATGGTTTTTTAGGAAGAATATTGCTTTATAGTTACCGCCAAGTTTTAGGGAAAAAAGAGCTTTTTCAGTTAAAAAGATGCCAACAGGGCTTGCTAAGATCGGTGAGATAAGAACAATTATTATTATGGCAAATATTGTTTTTTTGTTAAAAAATCTATTAAAATTGAACTTTGGGTAAACTAATGCGTAATTTATTAAAATTAGAATCAGAGCAAAAGGGAAATAGCCGACATAGAACCACAGATCTGATATTCCTTTCGGAATAAATTTATAAGTTAATATGATTACGAAAAAAAGCCAATAGAGGGAAATTAGGTGAACCCAAATTGTTATTGCAACTGCTTCTTTTTTATCTTCTGCCTCTGATACATGCCAAGTGTAGAAAGCAACCCTTATTAATGCATAAAAATAGGCAGGGAGCAAAAAGTACATAGCTAGTTTCGAGTAAGGTATTATCGCAGAAATGTAGACTAAAGCCATAGGTAGTAATAATGACCAGCCAAAAGTTCTTAGGTAAGTCCTGATATTTTTTATTGATCTGAAATTATTTTCAGGATAAATTTTTGAATAGGCATTTTCAGTTGAGCTATTTTGAACTATCGCTGGCAGTAAAAATATGCATAAGCAAAATACTAAAATAACTAATGCTACTCCCATATTTATTATTAATAGTGTTGGTAGGTATGATAGTGATAATGGAAAAGGTATGCCATTTTTCGCTGTGTAGAGATAAAGATAGAAAAATCCGAATACAGTCGTAGTTATAGTTAAAATTTTTATGTTTCCGTTTACTATTGTAAGTATGTTAGTTGATGGTCCTAATTCTGAAGACGATTCCATAGATATTCTCTTATTTTCTAACATAGAGTAGATTTGCGAAAAGCCGTGTTATAACACGGTCTGCTTCGCGCCATCGGCAACATTCTTAAATATCTCCCAGCACTTCTAACAATATTGCTCAGTCGACTGCTGCGTGTTATACAGTTCAAATCCACGCACCGGAGGGGTAATTACTCCCTGGCATTTCATGTAATTTCATACACAACCCGGAGGAATAATTATGAGTCAACCTCGCTTGCTGGATCGTGTCCGCGACGCGATTCATGCCTGGCATGACCAATTGCGAACAGGGCCGCAAACGACAAAAGCCGTCCACGGAGTCCAACTCCGCGACGGCTTTTTCAATGTTATCCGGCAATGATGACCAAGACCATGCCCTCCCCCGCCAAAACCACCCACACCATTAAATACAACCAACAGAAGCGAACTTAGCGCAAACCCAGCGGCCGGGCAAGGAAAAATTGCCGGCGGCGGATGGCCTCACGGAATCATCCCCAGCCACTGATGGATGCGCAGCAGGTCGGCGGTTTCGGCGACGAGGAGGGTGGGGATGCCGAGC
>DIEY01000037.1:0-21894 GCA_002418865.1 Bacteroidales bacterium UBA5762
CGGGGTTCAAAATTTTGAACCCCGACCCCAACAGCAAAATCTTGAACCCCGACTGCCCAAAGAATGGGAAGTGATGCCATTAGATAACAAATATATTGAATTTCAAAATGGACTGTGGAAAGGTAAAAAAGAACCTTATATTAAAGTGAGAGTTTTAAGAAACACAAATTTTAACAACGATGGAACTATAGATTTTGAAAATGTAGCAGAGTTAAATGTAGAACAAAGAAATTTTAAAAACAGAGAAATCATAAAAGATGACATTATTTTAGAACGTTCTGGTGGAGGACCTACTCAACCAGTTGGAAGAGTTGTTTTTTTTGAAAGAGAAGACCAATTCACGTATTCATTCAGCAATTTTACTTCCAGAATAAGAATAAATGATAAGCTTATAATTTTCCCAAAGTTCTTATTTTATTTTTTATTGGATTTCTATTATCAAGGAAAAACTAACGATATGCAAAATAGAACGACGGGAATAAGAAATTTAGATTTTTCAAGGTATAAACAAATTCCAATCCCTCTCCCCCCTCTTCCCGAGCAGCAAAAAATAGCAGCTGTTCTCTCTGCGGTGCAGGAGGCAAAGGAGAAAACGGAAGCCGTGATAGCCACCGCAAAAGCCCTCAAAAAATCCATGATGAAGCACCTCTATACCTACGGCCCCGTTTCACCGCAAGAGGCTGAAACCGTATCACTCAAAGAAACCGAAATCGGACCCGTGCCGGAAGATTGGGAAGTGGCAAGACTGGGAGAATATTGTAATGTTTTCAGTGGATATGCGTTTAAATCAGATGATTTTTGTAATAATGGAATTTTAGTTGTCAAAATTGGAAATTTGCAAAATGGTTCTATTGTTTTTAACGCTAAAGAAAGTTTTTTCCCAAGAGAAAAAATAAATGATGATATGTCAAAATTCATTCTTAACGAGGGAGATATTCTAATAGCATTAACTGGTGCAACGACAGGAAAAATATCATTAGTTCCTAAAAGTGTGAATGGAGCACTTTTAAATCAGCGAGTTGGCAAGTTTAGCTTTTACAACGATTCATTATATAAATCATTTGTTATGTATTACTTTATAACAGATGAATTCCAAAATCATATTAAGATAAATATAATGCAAAGTGCTCAAGGAAATATTAGTCCAAAACAAATTGAAACATTTCCAATCCCCCTCCCCCCACTTCCCGAGCAGCAAAAAATCGCATCCATCCTTTCGGCCATTGATGAAAAAATAGAGGCGGAGGAAAATAAAAAGAAGGCGCTGGAGGAATTGTTTAAAACCCTTTTACATAACCTTATGACCGCAAAAATCAGAGTTAATCAATTGGAGGTAACATCATGAGTAAACTGGGAAGTGAAAAATATTCGGTTCAAAAGCCCATTATCGATTATGTGCAGGAACCATCGGCTGAATACGTTTCGCAGGACGGACTGAAGGTTTTTCTCAAGTTGGGCTGGCAATACGTCGCACCCGACGATGCCCTGCGGATGAAAGGTGGCGAATCGGGCATGGTTTTTCGCGAAATTTTTATCCAACAGCTCCAGCGTCTCAATCCCGACTTTCTGGATCACCTGATGGCAGAAGAGTTGATCAAGAAAATCGAAACGCTGCCTGCCAATATCGAGGGAAATTTTCTGGCATGGGAATACCTGAAAGGGCTCAAAACAGTTTTTGTGCCCACCGAAAAACGCGAACGCAACGTAACCTTTATCGACACCGAAAACATCGACCGCAACACTTTTCAGGTAACGGACGAATTTGTGTTCAGTAACGGCATGAAAACCATTCGTCCGGACATTGTTTTTCTTGTCAACGGCATTCCTGTCCTGTTTGTCGAAACCAAAGCCGCACATAAAATAGAAGGCATGAGCGAAGCATTGGAGCAGATAAAACGTTATCATCGCGAAAGTCCCGAATTGCTTGCCGTGCTGCAAGTGTATGCCATAACACACCTGCTCAAATATTATTACAGCGCCACATGGAATACTTCAGAAAAGCTCCTTTTCAATTGGAAAGCAGAAAGCGGCGGCGACTTTGAACAACTGGTGAAAACTTTTTTCGACCGCCAAAGGGTGGTAAAACTGTTGACCGATTTTATTCTTTTCACCCGTCAGGACGACGAACTGCGAAAAATTGTTTTGCGTCCTCATCAGATGAAAGCCATCGACAAAATCACCAAACGGGCCGAAGATCCGGAAAAGCAGAGAGGACTTGTGTGGCACACGCAGGGCTCGGGCAAAACTTTTACCATGATAATAGCCGCGCAGAAAATTATTGAAAATCCCCTTTTCGAAAATCCCACCGTCATTATGCTGGTGGATCGCAACGAGCTGGAAAGTCAGCTTTTCGGCAACCTCACTGCTGTGGGCATGAGCAACGTGGTTGCTAAAAGCAAGGAACATTTGCAGGAACTGCTTTCCGGCGACCGGCGGGGCTTAATCGTTACCATGATCCACAAATTTTACGGTATGCCCAAAAATATCAATTTGCGAAAAAATATTTTTGTACTGGTGGACGAAGCACACCGAACCACAGGTGGAGAATTGGGCAATTATCTGATGGGCGCCATTCCCAATGCTACTTATATCGGTTTTACCGGTACGCCAATAGATAAAACGCAGTATGGCAAAGGAACTTTTATCACCTTCGGCAAAGACGATTCACCGCACGGATATCTCGACAAATACAGCATTGCCGAATCCATTGAAGACGGAACTACCGTGCCTTTGTATTACACGCTGGCGCCCAATGAATTACTCGCAGATAAAGAACTGCTCGAAAATGACTTTCTGGATTTGAAAGAAGCGGAAGGAATAAGTGACGTGGAAGAGCTCAACAAAGTGCTGGAGCGGGCTGTAACCATAAAGAACATGCTCAAAAATAAAGAACGCGTGGAAAAAGTGGTGCAATATGTGGCCAATCATTTTCTGAACACGGTGGAGCCCATGGGTTACAAAGCTTTTCTGGTGGGAGTGGACCGAGAAGCCTGCGCCTTGTACAAACAGGAACTGGACAAATATTTGCCGGCAGATTATTCGCAAGTGGTGTACAGTCCGTTTTACAACGATCCGCCCGAACTGGCAAAATATCATCTTTCCGATATCGAAGAGAAAAGAATCAGAAAATCTTTCCGAAAAGCCAACGAACTTCCCAAAATACTCATTGTAACCGAAAAACTGCTGACAGGTTTCGATGCGCCCATTCTCTATTGCATGTATCTTGACAAGCCGATGCGCGACCATGTGCTGTTGCAGGCTATTGCCCGCGTCAATCGTCCTTACGAAGACGACGAAGGAAGAAAAAAAGCGTCGGGTTTCGTGCTCGACTTTGTGGGCATTTTCGATAATTTGGAAAAAGCCCTTGCTTTCGATTCTCAGGATATTTTTGGCATTGTGAAGGATATAGACGAGCTGAAAGAAAGATTCAAAGTAGAAATGGAAAAAGCAAAAACGGATTATCTTCCCATTATCGGCGGGAAAAAACAGGATAAGGCTGTGGAAGCTTTGCTGAATTATTTTCTGGATGAGAAAATCAGGAACGAATATTACAGGTTTTTCAAAGAATTATCAGCCATTTACGAAATTATTTCTCCCGATGCTTTCCTGAGGGATTACTTGGACGATTACGAAACGCTTTCGAGCATGTTCCGCATCCTGAGGGAAAACTATGATCGTTCGGTTGATATCGATAAAGATTTTACCCGGAAAACGATAGAACTGGTAAAAAAACACACCAAAAGCGGAGATATACAACCTGCGCTGGAAGTATTCGAAATCGATGAAAATACGCTGAAAAAAATCGAGCAAAGCAAGGCTTCGGACATAGAAAAAGTTTTCAACCTCATAAAAAGTTTGGAGAAAACCGTAGCCCGAGAAGGCGAAACTTCTCCCTATTTGAAATCCATTGCAGAAAAAGCCGAAATGCTGGTGCAGCTTTTCCAGAACAGACAAAAATCGACACAGGAAACGCTGAATGAACTAAAAAAAATCATTGAAGAAATCAATACTGCAAAAAAAGAACGGGAAGAGAAAAACATGACTACCGAAATTTTCAGTATCTATTGGATATTGGACAGAGCCGGCTTTGAGAACGCCACTTCGATGGCGAACGAGATGGAAAAAGTATTTGAAGAATATCCCCACTGGCAGAAAAGCAACAAACATGGCATAAAAATCAGACAAAAACTCTACGAAGTAATGGTTCAATCGGGCACTACCGATACCAAAAAAATTTCTGAAACTGCCCAACAAATCATGAAAATATTAAAGGTAAAAAGTTAAAATGACGATACAAGAAGAATTCAAAAACGAAGTTCTGACACTGGCCCAAAAAGTGGGCGTCACACCTAAAGCTGTTCATATCAGAGCGATGAAAACGAAATGGGCAAGTTGTTCGAGCAGTGGCAGATTGACTTTTGATAAGAAGCTGCTGGATGAACCGGAAGAGGTACGACTGAAAGTGATTCTTCATGAATTACTCCACCTGAAATATCCCAACCATGGAAAAATGTTCAAACTGCTGCTGGATTATTACTTACAAAAATCAATAAGAGTCTGATTGAAGCTGATCTCGATTTTTTATTTCTGATACAATTTTTACTCAAAAGGTTCAACTGGGTTTCAGGCACTAAACATTTACGGAATCCTATCCAAAAGTGCTTCCTCGACGGATGGCTTTAGGGCCGTAGCGTAATCGGATGTAGTCCATAGCTTTATACAGATCGATGAGGCGAGGTGAAGGGTCGAAGAGATCGAGCTGATGAAACCCATTGATGAGATGACTAAAGCGTACACCTACGAGGCGGATGAGCATACGTCGCTGATAGAGTTTTTCGAATAGATTTTTGACCACAGGGAAAAGTTCGTGGTCGAGCGAAGTGTAAGAGATTTGTTTTTGAAGGCTGTAGGTGTCGAAGTTGGCATAACGTATCTTTACGGCAACGCAGGAAGTGAGTTTTTGTTTTTTCCTCAGTTCGAAAGCCAGGCGTTCGGTCATGCGCAGTAAGGTATTCGTAATCTCGTTCACATCTATGGTATCCTGATCGAAGGTAGTTTCGTGTCCTATGGATTTTTCTTCGGAATAAGGGATTACGGGAGTAGTGTCTATGCCATTGGCACGTTTCCAGAGGATGATCCCATTTTTTCCCAGCAGGGTTTCCATGATATCGGGAGGAATGGTACTGAGGGTTTCTATATTGACTATCCCCATAGAACGAAGGGTTTGATAGGTTTTTTCACCAATGCCCGGAATTTTGTTGATAGGAAGAGGATTGAGGAAATTCTTTACTTCCATAGAAGGCACTTCTTTTTCTCCGTTAGGTTTGGCTTCGCTGGTAGCCATTTTTGCCACTGTCTTATTCACCGAGAGTCCCAGTGAGATAGGTAAGCCCGTATGATGAATGATGGTCTGCCGAAGCTCATGCGCCCATTTGTAGCATCCAAAGTAACGTTCCATTCCTGTAAGATCGAGATAATGCTCATCAATAGAAGCTTTTTCAAACAAAGGGGCTTTTTCGGCTATAATTTGAGTAACTATTCTTGAGAGACGTGTATAGAGTTCCATGTCGCCACGAATGAAAACGGCCTCAGGACAAAGCATCTTGGCCATACGTATCGGCATTGCCGAATGTACCCCAAAACGCCTGGCCTCATAACTGCATGAGGATACTACACCTCTGTCGCCCATCCCACCAATAATTACCGGCTTGCCCTCGAGCTTGCTGTTGTAAAGCCGCTCGGCCGAAACAAAAAACGTATCCATGTCGAGATGCAAAATAGTACGTCCCGGATCATTTATATACTTAGTTGACAAAGGCATACGTTTCATAGGATATGATTATTTTTTAATCAAAATTTTGATGGCAATATAATCATTTTTTATGAAAAATGTTATCTTTGCAAAAAAATTTTTGTCTTATGTATTTTGCATCCAACATCAAACTGCTTCGCAAGCGTAAGGGTCGCACTCAAGACGATGTAGCCCTGGCTTTGAACATGAAACGGCCTACCCTCAGCGGATATGAAAACGCAGTAGCTGAACCACCTCTTAGTGTATTGGCACAATTCTCAGAATATTACAAGCTTTCTATCGATACTCTTTTAAAGGTTGACTTATCGAAGCTGCCCGAAAGCCAACTTTCTCAGATAGAACGCGGATACGATCCTTTTGTGCGTGGCTCCCAATTAAGGGTGCTGGCTACTACTGTGGATGCACAAAATGAAGAAAACATCGAACTGGTCAACGAAAAGGCCAAAGCAGGCTATGCTACGGGTTTTGCCGACCCCGATTATGTGAGCATACTGCCAACTTTTCGTCTGCCTTTTCTCTCGCGTAATAAGAAATATCGCACCTTTCAAATTTCGGGCGATTCTATGCTCCCTATTCCCGACGGCGCTTACGTCACAGGCGAATTCGTACAAAACTGGCTCAGCATCCACGACCGACAACCTTATATCATTCTTACCCTCGACGACGGTATAGTGTTTAAAGTGGTGGAAAACCGAATCGCCCAAGAAGGTAAACTCCGACTCTACTCCCTCAACCCAGTATATCAACCCTACGATGTAGATATACGCGACGTACGCGAAGTTTGGAAATTCATCAATTACATTACTAACCAGTTTCCTGAACCTCTGCCTTCCTCCGATCTCATCTATCAAACCTTAAACGAAGTGAAAGACGATATAAAGTCAATCCGTAAAAAATTAGATGAATGAGATTCTCCCAGTTTTATTCACAATCAATTTATTAAGTCCATTATCTCTTAGCAAATGGCGAAATATTCTATTATTGACGTCGAAACAACAGGTACTTCGGTTAAGGGAGAACGCATCACCGAGATTGCCATATTTAATCATGATGGGCAAAAGATAACCGATGAATTCGTCACTTTAGTGAATCCAGAGAAAAAAATTCCTTATCGCATAAGCCAGATAACCGGCATCACCGATAGAATGGTAGAGAATGCACCCCGGTTTTGTGAGATTGCTCGCAAAGTGCTCGAGCTGACCGAAGATTCCGTTTTTGTGGCGCATAATGTAGGATTCGATTATGGTTTTGTGAAAGAGGAATTTAAAAATCTGGGTTATCGTTTTGAGCGCGACAAACTTTGTACGGTTCGACTGAGCCGTAAACTCCTTCCCCATCATCCTTCTTATAGTCTTGGAAATATTTGTCGGGATTTGGGTATTCAAATCTTTGACCGGCATAGGGCTGGTGGAGATGCGCTGGCTACGGTCAAACTGTTTGAATATTTATTGAGCATCGACCCAAATCTCTTAAAAATCAACCTCAAAGGCATAAATTCTTCTATTTCTGCGGCTACTTTACACGCCTTGCCCGAAGAAGCCGGAGTTTATTACTTTTATGACTCATCTCAACAGATCATCTATATAGGCAAAAGCAAAAACATTCACAACCGTGTAGTTTCACACCTGAATAGCGAAACCACACGCAAGGCTCTTGAAATGAAACATGCCATTGCCGATATTTCTTATGAAATTACAGGCAGCGACCTGATTGCTCAGTTACTCGAATCGGAGGAAATAAAAAAACATAAACCCTTGTATAACCGTCAACAGCGACGAACAGGATTTCGTATTGGGCTTTTTACTTATTTCGATGAAAAGGGTTATATGCGACTGAAGATAGATAAACTATCGGATGGTTTGCTTCCGATTACTACCTACAACTCGGTCATGTCGGCTAGGCGTGCTCTTTTTGCCTTATGCGACGAATATCATCTTTGTCAGAAACTTTGCGGTTTGTATAAAACTAAAGGTGCCTGTTTTCAGCATGGCATTGGTCAATGCATGGGAGCTTGCATAGGATTGGAATCTACAGCCGATTACAATGCTCGTGTTGAAGCGGCCATAACTCCAGTAAAATTCGAACATGAAAACTTTTTTATCATCGATAGAGGACGTTGCCCTGATGAATATTCTGTAGTAGAAGTTAGGCATGGTGCTTATCTGGGTTTTGGCTATTTTGATGGGAACGATTTCGACGGAACGGCCGATTTCCTCCATTCTTGTATCCATCGTTTTAGTGATACCCGCGACGCTCGACATATCATTCTTTCATGCCTCAAACATCATGAATTCGAACGTTTGTTGGTTTATTAACTGATTCGACTATTTAAACTTCTTTATTTTTAATTTCGAAACTCAGTCACTCTCCTACTCTATAGTTTGATAATAGTTTACAGTCAAATGCTTCTTCAAAGAAACATTTCTTCAAATTAAATTAACCTTGGTTTGGGGAGCTCTCCTTATTTTTGTTCGCAAAAACATAGATATGATGAAACTCGATCGGTATCATTTCAAAGCCTATTTTCTGCTTGCTGCAGTATTTGTAATTTTGGGGTTATCATTTGGTTGCAATAAGGCGCAACAACCCGATAAAAAGCCTTATCTTGTAGTCCTATCACTGGATGGATTCAGATGGGATTATCCTCAGCATTTTTCTACTCCCAATCTTAATATGATGGCAAAAGAGGGGGTTCATGCAAATTCTCTCATTCCTTGCTTCCCAACTAAGACTTTCCCCAACCATTATTCCATTGCTACGGGTTTATATCCCGACCATCACGGTATTATACAAAATTCGTTTTATGTACCTGGGATTGGAACTTTTGAACCAACAAACCGCCAGAGTATTATGAATGGCGCTTATTACGAAGGTGAGCCCATTTGGCTCACTGCAGAAAACCAAGGGATGAAGTCGGCTTGTTATTTTTGGGTAGGCAGCGAAGCTCCCATCAAGGGAAAATATCCCTCTATTTGGTTACCCTACAATCAAGATTTGCCATTTACTTCACGCATCGACTCGGTTATTACATGGCTACAATTGCCTTCCGAAAAACGTCCTCATCTGATCATGTGGTATATACATCAACCCGATGAAATTTCTCATCACGAGGGGCCCTTAGCCGCTTCAACCGGAAAAATGATTTCCTATCTCGACTCACTGGTGGGGGTTTTTCGTGCTCGGCTCAACGAATTGCCCATAGCAAATAAAGTAAACTTTGTAGTGGTTTCCGACCATGGAATGGCAAAAGTTAATGAAAACAACAACCTGTATTTAGACCATCTTGTGCCTCGTTACTGGATCAATATGGCCTGTGGTGGTGATATTCAATTAAATATAACTGCCACACCAGGTTATAAAGATTCCTTATACCATCGTTTGAAAAAAGTGAATCATCTCAGTGTTTGGAAAAAGGAAGAGGTGCCTCAGCGTTTACATTATGGCACAAATCCCCGTATTTATGATTTGGTTGTTTTAGCTGATACAGGTTGGAACATCATGCTTACACAACCGGCAAAAATTATCCCTGGCCATCATGGTTACGACAATATTTATCCCGATATGCACGGAATATTTTACGCCGTTGGACCTGCTTTCAAAAATGGCTATGAAAGACCAAGTTTCGAGAATATTCATCTATATCCCTTATTTACACATATTTTGAAACTTAAACCTGCGGAAGTTGATGGTCGGCTCGAAGAAGTAAGGGATATGTTGAAAAATTAAGTGAGAAAAATATCTTCGGGATAAATGATTTCTTCGAGAAAAAGAGCACGAGGAATCACAGAAGGTCCAGCAGCCGAACGATCTTTTTTAGCTATAATTTCACGAAGATGTTCAATGGCATTTTCTTCTTTTGCCAACTGCCAGAGCGTTCCCACAATGGCTCTCACCATGTTGCGCAAAAAACGATTGGCCGTAATAGTAAAAACAAGATCATCTTTTCTGGATTCCCAAAAAGCTTGAGTAACCGTGCAAAAGTTATTTTCGGTATCTGAATGAAGTTTGGCAAAACTCGTAAAATCCTCAATTGTTAAAAGGATTTTGGCTAATTGATTCAATTTTTCGATATCTGGACAATGCGAACGAAACCAACGATAATCTCTTGTAAATGGATTTTTTCTCAGAGAAATGTAATATCGGTATGTTCTCCATAGCGCATCATATCGGGCATGCGCTTCAGGTTTTACTGGCAGGATTTCGAAAATGGCGATGTCATCGGGTAGAATATGGTTAAGGTGATAAGAAAGAGCGATGAGCTGTTGTTTCGACATAGGATAAAAATCGAAATGAGCATAGAAAGATGAAGCATGTACTCCTGTATCAGTGCGCCCACAACCCGTAATGACAATAGATTTTTTAAAAAGTATAGAGATTTTTTCTTCTAACTCTTGTTGAATGCTAGAAGCATTGTTCTGACGCTGCCACCCGCAATAATTAGTGCCATCAAAGGCTAGATGAATAAAATATCGTTGGTTGTCCACCCTTAATCGAATACCATCTTTCTAACCTCAACCCCTGGAATTCGCTTGAGCTCTTCTTCTAATTTCAACATCTCTCCTTCGTCGCCCACTAATTCTAAAATGATAAGGCCTTCTTCACTGCAATAATCTTCGCTTACTTCGTGCAATCCTAATCGTGTACGAATAGAACAACCAAATTTAGTGAGCAAATCCTGCACTTTTGACGATTTTTCAACTCTCTTCGTAATTTTAATTCCTAATATCGTGGTCTTCATATATAGAAATTTTTGGTGTTTGTGAGCAAAAATACAATCTTTTCTTCATTATTTATCCATCTGGATAAACCAGTTTTTCACCTGTTCGAAATTATCGACTACTAAGGCTTGTGTTTCTAAGAGGCGTTGCTTCGATTGATGCCCATGTGTAATGAGAATCACTTTTATCCCCAAAAGATTTCCTACTTCAAAATCATGAACAGTATCACCAATAAGAAAGGTCTTGTCGGGCTTAATATTATTTTGGACCATAAAATGTTGACCTTCTTCTAATTTTCCTCCGGCGTAATGATTGCTGATACCTGAAATGGCTTCAAAATAATGATATATGCCTTTTTCGGTTAGCATTCTGATGAGTGCTTTTTCTTCCATGGCCGATAATATATACTGCCGGTATCCCTGTTGACTGAACCATTCCAAAATGTCGACTGCTTCTTTCATCAGAGGAACTTCTTCAATGCGATCTAAAAACTTCTTCATGAATTCCAGACCAATCACCTCGAAAGGATCCACATTAAAATCGAACCCTAATTTCTTATAATAATCTATTACGGGAAAATCGAATACATCTCTATATCTTTCGATATTTAACAAGGGAAGATGTCGTTCATGCAAAAATGAATTCATTATTTCTATGCATAATTCAACGTCATCGACCAATGTCCCGTTCCAGTCCCAAATAATATTACGAGATTCGTTCTCCATCTAGTATTCTCTATGGCGATTTCAATAATACAAAGTTTCAATTATAAAAGTCTCAAATGGTTTTGATCGTAAGCTTAAACATAACCTTTATCCTGAAGTTTAAGGTCGTTCTCTTAAAAAATCTTCAGCCACCCAAAGAGTTTTGGACAGAGGACAGCTGAAGATTTCAAATTTCATGAAAAATTAGGCTAAGGCTCAAATAAAATTTCTAAGTCAGTGCACAGAAATAATGAATTATCGGAGTTTTTTCCATTCTTCTTTCATTCTTTGGATGTCGTTAATCCAGTCCTGAATGTCATGTTCGTGTTCAAGCTCTTCGTTGAGTATTTGCACGGCAATCTGGTAGGTAGAATGATCTTTGCCACTGGTAAAATTGGCTATTTGTTCATAACGTTCTATGGCGCACCTTTCACCCTTTAAGTTCTGATTCAGAATGACTTCGATGTAAGGATCTTTAGGTTCGTCGTAATCGCAGTGAGCCAATTTGGTCCAATCCTTAGGATTGAGTACTGGGGTTCCTTCCAACTGGATAATTCTGTTGACAATCAATACAGCATGATTTAATTCTTGTGTGGCATGGATAAGCAATTCGGGTTCAATCTCTGCCCGCATAGGGCCTTCCATTAATCTGGCTCCTATCCAGTATTGATAATAAGCAAGCCATTCTTCTGCTAATGCAGCATTCAACATTTTCAGGAGTTCATCCCGATCGACTGCTAAAATCTTAATTGCTTCTTTTCCCATAATTTATTTGTTTTTAGTGGTTATTACATAGATAACAACATATTAAAACTCTTCAAAAGCTTGTGAACCAATATTTAAAGTTTCTATCAATAAATTTAAAACTCTTTCTTTTTTGTAAAACAGAATGAAGAAATTTTGCTGCAATTTATAAAAAATTTCCCAACATTCGTGCTTATGAATTTATAATTGAAAAGAGCTTTCCCCAAAATTGATGCCTTTTTAATAGCAAATGCATCGTAGAAAGCAGGAAATTTAGGATTTATTGAAGATAATATAAGAATGCTCGCATTAGCAGGTTGTTAAAAGAGGTGATCCGGGGGGGATTCGAACCCTCGACCCGCAGCTTAGAAGGCTGCTGCTCTATCCAACTGAGCTACCGGACCATTTGCGGCCGCAAATTTATAAATTTTTCCTGATTCTCATTTTGGATGATAATGCTTTTTATGAATCATGATGGGGAATCAGCAAGCGATTTCTTAAGGAATTATGGGTTGCTTTGCACAATTTTTCTAATGAGCCGAGAATAATATTTATCTTTGCTTGAGTTATTTGTAAATTTTAATCCACATGCTTTATAAACGTTTCTTTTCTGTTTTGGGAATCTTGGTTTTATTAATTTATCAACTTCAAGCTCAAATTATTACAACAGAACCCGTTTTCCCCGTCGAGAATCAATCGGTTGTAATTTATTATGATGCTACTTTAGGAAATCAGGGTTTAATGGGATATACTGGTGATGTTTATGCACACACAGGTGTAATTACTAACCTAAGTTCTTCTCCTTCTGATTGGAAATATGTAAAAACCAATTGGGGAGAAAACACACCAGAAACTAAACTGGAGCGCATTTCCGCTAATTATTATAAACTTGTGATTACACCGGATATCAGGTCTTATTATGGCGTTCCTTCCAATGAACAAATTCTGAAAATGGCTTTTGTTTTTAGAAGTGGGGTAATGGTAGGAGGCGCTTATAAGGAAGGGAAAGATGTAGGCAATGCCGATATTTTTGTAGATGTCTATCCACCAGATTTATCCATCAATATTACTTCTCCCCAAGGAAATCATTTAATTGAAGTCGAAGGAGATACAATTTTAGTTCATGCCATTAGTCCACAGGCAGATTCGATGTGGCTATTCGAAAATGGTAATCTAAGAAAAGCAGTAGCAGGTTTGTTTTTGGATGATACCATAGTGGCCAGTCCGGTAAATGGATATTGGAATGATCACCATCTCATTTTTGTGGCTAAAAATGCTCAACAGACAGTTAGAGATACCTTATTTTATACTGTAATTCCTCAACCCACACTTGCTGATTTACCCGTGGGAGCGACTGATGGTATAAATTACATTGACGATTCAACGGTTATATTATGTTTGCAGGCTCCGGGGAAGAAAAATGCGTTCGTCATTGGAGATTTCAACAATTGGGAAATTTTGCCAGATTATTATATGAACAAAACTGCGGATGGAGAAAGATTTTGGATAGAGATAAGCAGTTTGATCCCTGCCAAGGAATACATCTATCAATATCTTGTAGATGGCAAGATTAGAATTTCCGACCCTTACTCCGATAAAATAAGTGATCCTTGGAATGATCATTATATCTCGGCTTCGGTTTATCCTGGAATGTTGAGCTATCCAAGTGGTAAAACTACAGGTATAGCTTCGGTTCTTCAAACCGCACAAGCTGCATATTCATGGGAGATTCAGCAATTTTCTCCCACACCAAAGGAAAAATTGGTAATTTATGAATTGCTAATACGTGATTTTACGACAAAACATACTTATCAGGCTGTTATCGATACTTTAGACTATCTTGTCAGATTAGGGGTCAATGCCATAGAGTTGATGCCAGTGATGGAATTTGATGGGAACTCGAGCTGGGGTTATAATCCTATGACTTATTTTGCTCCCGACAAATACTATGGCCACAAGAACGATTTAAAAAAACTGATAGATGAATGTCATAAAAGAGGTTTGGCTGTTATTCTGGATATTGTACTCAATCATGCTTATGGTAATAATCCTCTGGTAAAGTTATATTGGGATGATGTCTTACAGATTCCTTCGGCTGATAATCCATGGTTCAATCAAGTTGCGCCTAATACAAGCTATAGCTGGGGCTACGATTTCAATCACGAAAGTCCTTATACCAAGCAATTTGTACATAGAGTTACACGTTACTGGCTTACAGAGTATAAAGCGGACGGGTTTCGGTTCGATTTTAGCAAAGGATTTACCAATAAGCCAGGTGATGGCTGGGCTTATGATGCCAGCCGAATCGCCATTTTAAAAAATTATGCCGATTCTATTTGGGCAGTCAATCCTCAGGCTTATGTTATTTTAGAACATTTTACCGATAATTCTGAAGAAAAGATCCTGGCTAATTATGGAATGATGCTTTGGGGAAACCTGAATGGAGCCTATTGCGATGCATCCATGGGATATACAAGCAATAGCGATTTTTCATGGATAGATTATCAGAGGCGGGGATGGAACAGTCCTCATGTGGTTGGTTATATGGAAAGTCATGATGAAGAAAGATTGATGTATAAAAACCTGACTTGGGGTGTTTCTGCCAATCCAGATTATGATATCAAGGATATGACCATTGCGCTTGAACGAGCTGCTCTGGCTGCTACTTTCTTTATTCCCATACCAGGTCCAAAAATGATTTGGCAATTTGGTGAATTGGGTTATGATTACAGCATAGACTATAACGGGCGAGTAGGAGAAAAACCCGTACGCTGGGATTACTATAAGGATTGGCGACGACACTATCTGTACGAGGTTTACTCGGCTCTTAATCACCTGAAGAATAAATATCCGGTTTTTAGTACTACGGATTATAGTTATAAACTCAATGGGGCGGATCGCAGAATTGTGCTTCGACACAGCGAAATGGACGTGGTGATAGCAGGAAATTTTGATGTATATGCCAAAGATGTAATTCCAGGTTTTACACGTAGCGGTAAATGGTATGAATTTTTTAGCGGCGATTCACTCGAGGTGCAAAACCTTAACGAACCCATTGCTTTTGAGCCAGGAGAATATCATTTATGGAGCACTTCACTCATTCCAAAACCATCGAGCTTGAACACTGGTTATTTAGACATGGAAGAGCAAACCTGGTTTCGAATTTGGCCAAATCCAGCCAAGGAAAAAATCTTAATTTCTTTTAATTTGGATAAGAGCTGTGATGTTGAGATTATCATTTACAATTTATCAGGTCAGAAGATAGGACAAAAGAATTGGGGGAGGTTGGCTCCAGGTTCATATACACAAAGCGTTTCATTATCTGAGATCAATGGGACTATCTACAAGGCTGGGGTCTATATTATTGAATTGAGGGCAGGAAATAGAATACAGCATTTAAGATTAGCGCTTAATATCAATTGATTTGTTGTGAAGGATGGGATAATGATGGGGCTGCCCGTTTCACGGGCAGCCCCATCATTATCCCATTCAAAAATGAATGTAATCTTTATCCAAAAATGCTCTCCATTCGCAAAGACCCTGTTCACTATTTCCGTATCCATTTTTATAATAGATCGCATGCAGAAATTACAAAGTGATTCAATATATAAATTTTTAAATACTTTTGCCCCTTTATTCGCAAAATCCTCAATACCATGAAAAAAATCAGCCTTATCGTTATTCTTGCTATAATGAACTGCTCAGGTCTTTTTGCAGGAGGTTATCAGGTTAGATTACAAGGAGCACGTCAATCGGGCATGGGGCTTACAGGAACTTCATTAATATCTGGAGCAAGTGATATATTTTACAACCCTGGCAGTTTAAGCTTTTTATCCAATAAATTCGAATTTACTGCTGGCGGAAATTTGGTTTTTTCTAGTGTGGAATTTCGTTCATTAGAGTCGGATTACATAGCTAAGACCGACAATCCAGCTAGCACTCCATTTTTTTTCTATGGAGCAGGAAAGATTTCAAATAATTGGGCTGCGGGTTTGGGTATTTATACGCCTTATGGTAGCAAGGCTCAATGGCCCGAAGATTGGAGCGGTAGATACCTAATCCAAAATATTGCCTTGAGTTCTATTTATTTTCAACCCACTTTAAGCTATCAGATCACGGATAATCTGAGCTTGGGTGCAGGCCTTGTTTGGGTGATCGGTTCGGTAGATCTTCAAAAGGCATTGCCCTATAATGAACATTCTTATGTACAGCTCAATGGCAGTGCTACTGCTTTTGGGTTCAATATTGGAGTTTTATTCAAACCCACTCAAACTATTCACATAGGAGTGGATTATCGATCGAAAATAGAGATTTCATTAGAAGATGGAGATGCTGAATTTCATTTACCTTCTTCAATAACTTCCATCATACCAACAAATAATAAATTTTCATCTTCTCTACCCTTGCCTGCTAATTTAGACTTTGGAATATCTTGGCAGGTTTCTCAAAGATTATTGTTGTCACTCGAAATGAATTGGGTAATGTGGAATTGTTATGATACTCTTACATTTACTTTTGCTCAGAGTGGTGAATTACTCAATAATAAAAATCCTCGTTTGTACAACAATACGGTAATACCAAGAGCAGGTTTGGAATATCAGATT
This sequence comes from Bacteroidales bacterium UBA5762, assembly GCA_002418865.1. Lineage (GTDB taxonomy): Bacteria > Bacteroidota > Bacteroidia > Bacteroidales > TTA-H9 > TTA-H9. Next base: position 16,583 of record DIEY01000037.1, read on the forward strand.
CAGTCGAAATTAAAGATTCGTACGGGTATATATTATGATGATTCACCAGCCAACGATGATTATTTCTCACCAGAAACCGTAACCCTTAATACACTTGGATTTACTTTCGGACTAACTTATCATCCCATAGAAAATCTAAACATTGATCTTTCGTTCGTACAATTAATGGGCATGGAATAGGAGAAAAATTATTCGCCTGGAAATTTTGCCGGCAGATATCAATCCACGGCTTCTATACCAGGTTTGGGAATCACATATAATTTTTAAACCAAACAAAAATCATTGATGTATGAAAATAAAAATTCTGTTCTCCTTTGTACTCTTCTTGGCTCTGATTGGGGCATGTGAACCAAAAACTGAAGAATTTATAGGTAATAAAGGCGATGCCGACTTTAGTCGATATATTGCGCTTGGAAATTCGCTTACTTCAGGGTATGCAGATGGAGCACTTTACAAATCGGCTCAGTCGATGTCGTATCCAGCTATTTTGGCACAACAATTTAAAAAAGTTGGTGGAGGCGATTTTATTCAACCCATAGTTGAAAATGAAGATGGACTTTTTGACGGAAAATTAGTTTTAGGATACAGCATGGATTGCCGTGGCGAAAGTTCACTTTCACCCATCGATGCAGATGGAAATCCTGTAGGATACCCCGCGGCTATACAACCTATAGGTTATACTGTAAATAATCTTGGAGTACCTGGAGCAAAAGTTACTCATTTAATCTTCAGTGGCTATGGAAATCCTTTGGGTTTGCAGCAAGACCCGCCTACGGCTAACCCTTACTTCGTACGAATGGCCAGTAATACGGGTGCATCGGTCTTAGCCGAAGCCATGAAACAAAATCCTACTTTTTTTACATTATGGATAGGCAATAACGATGTATTAGGTTATGCTACTTCAGGTGGTGAAAACAATACGAGCAATGAATCTATCACCCCAGAAGCTACTTTTAGCTATGCTTATGAATTACTCATCAATACTTTAACCTCAAATGGTGCAAAAGGAGCTTTAGCTAATATTCCTGATATTACGGCTATCCCATTTTTCAACACCATACCAGCTATGGGACTTTTACTCGACGAAAACGCTGCCAATGCTCTTAATGATGCTTATCATCAAGCTGAAATGCTTATCCAGAGTATGGGATTGCCAAACTTTAGTTATGGTTTTCACTTCAAAGCAGGATATAATGCTTTTGTCATCGAAGACCGCAACTTCCCCTACCCAGTCCCCGCAGCTCTGCGAGTACGTCAAGCAAAACCTAACGAACTTATTTTGCTCACAACGCCTCAAGATTCGATCAAATGTGCTGGAATGGGATCATTCAACATTGAAAAACAGCATCCTTATGGCATACCACAACAGTTTGTGCTCGATGAAGAAGAAATTGCAAATATTCAAAATGCAGTTAAAGCATACAACAATATTATCCATCAATTAGCCACACAAAAAAATCTCGCATTTGTAGATGTAGCCAATTTACTTGAACGAGCTAAATCGGGAATTTCGTACGATGGTTTGATTTTCGATACAAAATATATTACAGGAGGAGTATTTTCACTCGATGGCATTCATCTTACCCCTCAAGGTGCTGCAATTGTTGCCAATTATTTTATAGAAGCGATCAACAAACAATATCATGCCAACATCCCTAAAGCCGAAATTACTCAGTATCCAGGCATTACATATCCCGATTAGTTCGTGATGAATAAATAATTCACAACGAATCATACTTCTTATTACACTGAAATTCCTAATTGCATCGTCATAATTGCACCATCGAACGAATTCGTTCTATTTCAGAAAATTAAATTCAATTATAAGTTATTAAAGACCTTTAGCAATGACAAGCAACCACAAGGATTCCAGTTTATTTAAAAAATTAGATAAAACATTATTTATTATCAAAATAAAACTCTTACCTTTGCAGCCCTAAACTAAAGAAGTAAAAACAAGAGAACTATGGCAAATCATAAATCTGCAATCAAACGGATTAGGACTAACCAGAAAAAAAGGATGGCCAATAGATATTATTCGAAGACAATGCGAAATAGCGTAAAGAAATTCCGCAATTTGGAAGATAAAACTCAGGCTCAAGAAAAACTTCCACAAATCGTTTCATTGATAGATAATTTAGCCAAAAAGGGAATTATTCACAAGAACAAAGCCGCTAATCTAAAAAGTAAGTTGATGCTCAAGGTGAATGCTCTTTAATTTTAATAACGCTAAAGCCTAATTTTGTGCTGTATCAATAATAGATAAAATTCACGCATTAAATCTGATCCTACCTTGGTAGGATTTTTTTTTTGAACTTACCCTGCCAATAATTTCAGAGCTATACCCATCGATCTATAAGAATTGCCTAATCTCAATTATTAAGACTCAAACTGTAATGGTTCATCACACATATTTTTTCGTATAGAGCTTAAAAAGTTCTTCAATCGGAGCAAAAAGCCATTGTACTAATTTGTTTATGCAAGATTTGTAGAGCTTATTAGGGAACCAAGACCCATGCAATGAGATTCACCATAGCGTAATAAGTATTCTCTCAATATTAGTCATGATGTAGACATCGTAAAGTACACTATGCATCATTGATGAGTTTATAAAACATTTTGCTGGCTAAAATGAATCTCACGACTATTTCAACCAGCAAAATCCCAAGAAATTTTCAATAAATTATATTTCGAACTTAATTCCTTGAGCCAAAGGCAAATCGGTTCCGAAATTAATAGTATTTGTTTGACGTCGCATATAAAATTTCCAAGCATCAGAGCCTGATTCTCGTCCGCCACCAGTTTCTTTTTCGCCACCGAAAGCACCCCCAATTTCGGCACCAGAAGTTCCAATATTAACATTTGCAATACCACAATCAGAACCTTGTGCAGATAAAAATAGCTCGGCTTCCCGAATATTTAATGTAAAGATAGCAGATGATAATCCTTGAGGAACATTATTATTCATGTCAATAGCTTCTTCAATAGTACTATATTTCATCAAATATAAAATAGGAGCAAATGTTTCTTGCTGAACGATTTTATATTCATTTTTAGCTTCTACTAAGGCTGGCACTACATACAAACCCGAAGAATACGGCTCCTCGGATAATTGCTCTCCACCAAAGACAATTTTTCCGCCCTCTTCTACTGCTTTTTTCAAGGCATTTTTAAAAAGCTCCACTGCAGAATTATCAATAAGAGGTCCAACAAGCGTTTTTTCATCTAAGGGATTACCAATTCGTGGAACAATTTGTTTGTAAGCATTAATTAAACGATTTTTAACATCTTCATAAATCGACTCATGAATAATTAAACGACGAGTAGAAGTACAACGTTGGCCGGCAGTTCCAACTGCCCCGAAGACAATTGCCGGAATGGCTAAATTAATATCGGCATGTTGAGAAACAATGATGGCATTATTTCCGCCCAGTTCGGCAATAACCCGACCCAGTCGCTTACTTACTAAGTTGTTAACATGTTTACCTACCGCCGTAGAACCAGTCACAGAAATCAGAGGAACACGTCGATCACTTAAGAAATTGTCACCCATCACCGAGGATTTGGCAATAATCAAATTAAAAACACCTTCGGGTACATTATTGTTTTTTAAAACTTTTTCAATAATTTTATGTGTTGCAATAGCCGTAAGCGGAGTTTTTGAACTGGGTTTCCAAATAACCACATCACCTGCCACAACAGCCAACATCGTATTCCAAGACCACACAGATACTGGAAAATTAAATGAAGTAATTAAACCTACTATTCCATAAGGCTGATATTGTTCGTACATCCTGTGCATGGGTCTTTCACTTTGCATAGTAAAACCATAAAGTTGACGGGATTGACCTACGGCAAAATCGCACATATCAATCATTTCTTGTACTTCACCCATGCCTTCTTGATAAATTTTACCCATTTCAAGAGTAACCAATTTCCCCAAATCTGCTTTATTTTCTCGCAAGGCTATTCCAATCTGACGAACAATCTCTCCCCTTTTAGGCGCCGGCACTAAACGCCATTCTTTAAAAGCTGCTTGAGCTTTTTTAATCAACATTTCGTAGTCTTCAAGCGTAGCATTACGGACTTTCCCAATAACTGAACCATTTATAGGGGAAACCGATTCTGTGATAGGACCATTGGTTTCGTACCATAGAGTTCCCGTTGTCACTCCTTTATTAATTTCAGATAAACCTAATCTTTTAAGTGTTTCTTCTACACCATAATTATTAAATGTGATAGTTCCCATAGCATAAAATGTTTTTACAAAAATACGTTTTTACTATTCTCCTTTGCTGCACTGTTTCAAATTATCAATATAATATATTGATAGTCAATGTAATTTTATTCAATTTAAGATGTCCCAAGATTTTTTGATAATTTCATGTGCAGAAAATAAGAACATTGGCATTTAAAATTTCCCAACAATACAGAAATTTAGGGGAAGAACCGAATTTAAGATCTATTGAAGTACAATTAACTACAACAAATATCATATTTACTAAGGCACAAATGCCCTATAAATAGGTATGGACATGATATTTAATGTTCAGAATCTTTAATTCATTACAGCATTAATTTTTCCCCAAAGTTCATTATCGAATCCTGAAAGAGCAAAACTTGGATTGGATGGAACTGAGGGATCTCCCATTCTTACAACTACCATCTTTTTGCTTGGGATTACATAAATTCGCTGATCTCCGGCTCCCATTGCGGCATACATATCTGCAGGAGCATTTGGTACAAGAAATCCCGGAAAAACTGTTTGACTACTGGGAATCATGAATTTGGCTTTGCCGTTGAGCCATGTTAGATAACCATAAGAAGGATTCAGATTTTGCGAACTATTTAAACACTCGTTCAAAAAGTTTTCGTTTATTATTTGTTCATTTCCCCATTCCCCTTTATTTAACAGTAACAGGCCGAATCTGGCCATGCTGCGAGCCGTACTGTAATAAATTCGATAAATGAGTCCATAATTCCAAGTTCCGTCCATACCGATGCTGTTTTTCACTTTATTATCAAAGTAGGATCTAAAATCGGTGTTACTTGCTTCTGACACAATATCCATCAAAATTTGAAAAGCGTTGCTGTAAGCCCATCTTGTTCCTGCATCGGCAACGTAAGTAAGATTCTCTTTGTTGCCAACGTTCTGGGCAACATCATCAAGTCCCGAAGTCATGGTCAGCAAATGCCTTATCGTAATCAAATTTTCTTTTTCAATAGGTTCGCTTGTCCAACCTACTCCCAGATACTGAGAAATCTTGTCGTGGATATTGAGTAAACCTTCCTGTTGCGCTATTCCTACTGTG
>DIEY01000037.1:21949-22379 GCA_002418865.1 Bacteroidales bacterium UBA5762
CTTCCGTTCACTAAAATGATGAAAGACTTTGTGTTTTTTTCTCTTAAATATTCTTTTAAAGGTTGTGCAACACTCTCATTCCATCCTAAATCGGACATGGAAATGGCTTCCCACTCGCTGTTAGAATTCGGAGGAAAATACATTTTAAGATTATCCTCTGGTTTAGGGTCGTTTGAGTCGCTACAACCAAAAATAGATAAACTCAGTAGGAACAATAGAAACTTTATTATCCTCATAATTAAAAAATATTTTTTTTACAATAATTCTATTATTGCTCCATCATTTTATTTCGTTTTATATGAGGATTTTATTTAGACAATCCAAAATTTTTGATACAAAGATTTAGGATTCTAATGGTGACAAATGTGCGTATTAGTCGCCATATTCAGACGATAAACTGATTAAATAATTATTAAATTATTGATATTTT
>DIEY01000037.1:22452-69137 GCA_002418865.1 Bacteroidales bacterium UBA5762
TTTAGGAGTTATTCTCTAACTTTTACGATAATATTTGAAACTTTTTCCAGGAAAGCGTGCAGAGTTGCCTAAAAGTTCTTCGATGCGTAAAAGTTGATTATACTTGGCGATGCGATCGGATCGAGAAGCCGAACCAGTTTTAATTAAGCCAGAATTCATAGCAACGGCAAGGTCGGCAATGGTAGTATCCTCGGTTTCTCCCGAACGATGGCTAATAATAGCGGTATAGCCAGCACGATAAGCCATGTTAACTGCATCAATGGTTTCGGTAAGCGTTCCAATTTGATTTACTTTAATGAGAATAGAATTGGCAACTCCCTTACTGATTCCTTCAGCGAGACGCTGGGTATTAGTGACAAATAAATCATCGCCTACCAGTTGTATTTGATTGCCCAATTTTTGGGTCATCAATTTCCATCCATCCCAATCGTCTTCGGCCATTCCGTCTTCTAAACTAATGATAGGGTATTTATTTACCCAATTAGCCCAGAAGTCCACCATTTGCTGAGGAGTAAGCTTTTCACCACTTGATTTTTTAAGATGATAAACATTTTCTTCGGGGATAAAATATTCCGAAGAAGCAGGATCGAGGGCAATGCAAATATCCTCACCAGGTTTATAGCCAGCCTGTTCAATAGCTTGTAGGATAACCTGCAGAGCTTCTTCATTGGATTTTAGATTGGGTGCAAAACCTCCTTCATCTCCAACATTGGTTGAATAGCCTGCTTTTTTGAGAACTTTGGCAAGATGATGGAAAACTTCAGAACCCATACGTATGGCATCGGTAAAGCTTACAGCCCCAACAGGCATTATCATAAACTCCTGAAAATCAATGGAATTATCGGCATGTGATCCTCCGTTCAGAATATTCATCATGGGAATAGGGAGTGTATTGGCATTAGGACCACCAAGATAACGGAAAAGAGGAAGATTAGCCTCAATAGCAGCGGCCTTAGCAACTGCCAAAGAAACTCCTAAAATTGCATTTGCGCCAAATTTCGCTTTGTTGGGCGTGCCATCTATTTCGATCATTCGTGCATCTATTTCATTTTGATCGAATATATACATCCCTTTCAATTCTTCACGCAGAACAGAATTGACGTTGTCAACTGCTTTTAGAACACTTTTGCCAAGGTATAATGAAGGGTTTTCATCTCGAAGTTCAACGGCTTCGTGAACCCCTGTGGAAGCGCCAGATGGTACGGCCGCTCTTCCTAAAACACCATCATCAGTAATCACATCGACCTCTATGGTTGGATTACCTCTTGAATCGAGTATTTGACGTGCATTTATATAAGCAATGTTACTCATTCTGTATAAATTTATGATAAAATAAAATTAAATAACAATTCACAAGTTGAGAGGGTTTTAGCCTCATGATCTCCTATTTATTAGTAGTATCTTTTTTGGGAGTTTTAGACTCAGTTGGAGTGCCAACAGTACTTTTTCTACTTCTACCACGTCGAGTGCGTTGAGTTTTACCAGGTTTAGCCGATTTTCCGGTCAACAGTAATTCATTGAAATCGACCAATTCCATCATAGCAATTTCGGCACCATCTCCTTTTCTAAAGCCCAATTTCAAGATTCGGGTATAACCCCCAGGTCGATCCATAATTTTCGGTGATATCACTCTAAAAAGTTCGGTAACTGCTTCCTTATCTTGAAGGTAGCTAAACACAATGCGTCTACTATGTGTAGTATCCTGTTTGGAGCGATTGATTAAAGGTTCGACATAACTACGTAATGCCTTTGCTTTGGCCAAAGTAGTCACAATTCGTTTATGTTTCAAAAGCGAAGCTGCCATGTTGGCTTGCATGGCCTTGCGATGGGCACTTGTGCGACCGAGGTGATTTATTTTTTTACCGTGTCTCATTTCTTTAATCTTTATCTAATTTATATTTATCGACTTTCATTCCGAATTCTAAGCCTTTACTAGCCACGAGTTCTTCGAGTTCTTGCAAAGATTTACGGCCAAAGTTTCTAAATTTTAACAAGTCGTTTTTAGAGTAGGAAACTAAATCGCCGAGGGTCAGAACATCAGCGGCCTTCAGGCAATTAAGTGCTCTTACTGAAAGATGTAAGTCAGAGAGTTTAGTTTTAAGCAGTTCTCTCATTTGTTGAACATTTTCGTCGAGTTCTTCGGCTGCAGCCTTCATTTCAGGGTCGAGTGTGATTTTCTCGTCGGAAAACAATAGGAAATGTTGAATGAGGATATGAGCAGCCTCACGTAGGGCATCTTTAGGATGGATAGATCCATCGGTAACTATAGTCAATAAAAGTTTCTCATAGTCGGTCTTTTGTTCAACCCGGAAGTTATCAACCTGATAACTAACATTTCGTACAGGAGTATGAATGGAATCCATTGAAATAGTACCTAAAGGAGCATTGAGTATCTTATTTTCTTCGGCAGGCACATAACCTCTTCCTTTGCGGATAGTCAGATACATATTTAGTTTTACCGATTTTTCCATTTTACAGATAACAACATCGGGATTCAATACTTGAAAAGAGGTAAGGAATTTATTAATATCGCCAGCGGTAAAGGTTTCTTGCCCGCCAATAACAATACGAACTTCTTCGCCTTCCTGATTATTTTCACCCCAATTTTTAAAACGTATCTGTTTGAGATTAAGGATAATGTCGGTAACATCCTCGACAATGCCTGGAATTGATGAAAATTCATGATCTACGCCATCTATTCTTACTGAAGTAATAGCATATCCTTCGAGTGAACTCAGTAAGATGCGGCGCAGTGCATTCCCGATAGTTATACCGAAACCAGGCTCCAATGGTCTGAACTCAAATACTCCCTTGGTGTCGGAGGCTTGCAGCATGATGACTTTATCGGGTTTTTGAAATGCTAATATTGCCATATTTTAGTTGTTATCTGATTTTTAAAGTAAACATCAAAATTACTTGGAGTATAACTCCACAATTAACTGTTCTCGAATATTTTCGGGTATATCTTCACGATTGGGATAAGTCATAAATTTGCCACTCATCAAGGCCAGATCCCATTCGAGCCATGGATAGGGCCTTGTATTGTGAGAAAGGCTATCGGTAATTACTTCAAGTGTTTTCGATTTTTCTCTCACACTTACTACATCACCGGGTTTCAATAAAAAAGAAGGTATGCTTACAATTTCACCATTTACCATGATATGACGATGAGATACAAGTTGACGAGCAGCAGCCCTTGTTGGGGCAATCCCCAGTCGAAAAACAACATTGTCTAAACGAGACTCTATGAGTTGGAGTAATTTTTCTCCTGTGACTCCTCTCATACGAGCCGCCTTCTTAAAGATATTTCTAAACTGGCGTTCGAGGATTCCGTAAGTATATTTGGCTTTTTGCTTTTCAGCCAACTGCATGCCATATTCACTTTGTTTGCCCCTGTGATGGCTTTGTCCATGCTGTCCTGGGGGATAATTTTTCTTTTCAAAATATCTATCAGGGCCATAAATGGGTTCCCTGAATTTTCTTGCAATCTTAGTTTTTGGTCCAATATATCTTGCCATAAAGAAGTATTATTTTACAGTTTATTATATCTATTAGAAGAATTAGACGCGTCTTCTTTTGGGTGGACGGCAACCATTGTGAGGTAATGGAGTAATATCTCTGATCTCAGTAACTTCTATACCCGAGGAGTGAATAGTACGTATGGCTGATTCACGACCAGCACCAGGCCCTCTCACATAGGCTTTTACTTTTCGCAAGCCCAAGTCGTAAGCCACTTTGGCGCATTCTTGTGCAGCCATTTGAGCAGCATAAGGAGTATTTTTCTTTGATCCCCTAAATCCCATCTTCCCGGCAGAAGCCCAAGAAATTACCTCACCATTATTATTAGTCAGACTAATGATAATATTGTTAAAGGAGGAGTGTATATAAGCTCTTCCAGTAGCCTCCACTCTTACGACTCTTTTCTTGGAGGATTTTACAGATTTTGTGCTCTTTGCCATTTCCTTATTTTTACTTTAATTATAATTCTTCTAATTTTAATAGAAAATCAATTATCCTTTAGTGGCTTTTTTCTTATTAGCCACAGTTTTTTTCCTGCCTTTTCGGGTACGTGCATTGTTTTTGGTAGATTGACCTCTAACGGGTAATCCAAGACGATGTCGTATGCCCCTATAACATCCGATGTCCATCAAACGTTTAATATTCATTTGAACTTCCGACCGAAGTCCTCCTTCAACCTTGTACTGATTAGTGATGATATTACGTATGGTTGATAATTCGTTGTCGTTCCAATCAGCCACTTTTTTATCATAGTCAATTCCAGCCTCGCTCAGAATCTTACGGGCAGTAGAGCGGCCAATGCCATAAATATAGGTGAGGCCAATTTCTCCTCTCTTGTTTCGTGGTAAATCTACACCAGCTATTCTTGCCATATCTTATAGTTAATTGAATTTCAAAATTATAAAATTCTTTCTTAACCCTGTCTTTGTTTATACTTAGGGTTTTTTTTGTTGATAACATACACTACTCCTTTGCGTCTTACAATTTTGCAATCAGGAGTTCTGCGTTTTACTGAAGCTCTTACTTTCATATTGAGTTTTATAAATTTATTGATATTCTACTTATAACGAAATATGATTCTTCCCTTTGTCAGATCATAAGGAGTCATTTCAACCTTAACTTTATCGCCTGGGAGGATTTTAATATAGTGCATTCTCATTTTTCCAGAAATATGTGCAATAATTTTGTGTCCATTCTCGAGTTCTACTCTAAACATAGCATTACCTAAAGCTTCAATTACGGTACCGTCCTGTTCTATGGAGATCTGTTTTGCCATATTAGTTTTTACGACTTGATAGAACTTCATCGATATAATCGAAGGTAGATAAAATTTGTGCCCTTCCTTTTAATACGACGACATCGTGTTCGAAGTGGGCCGATGGCATACCATCTTTTGTTCTGATGGTCCAACCATCTTTATCTTGGCTGATATGCCAGGTGCCCATATTTACCATGGGTTCTATAGCTAAAATCATGCCTTCTTGTAGTTTTTGACCCGTTCCCCTACGTCCATAATTAGGCACTTCGGGCTTTTCGTGCATACTTGTTCCTAATCCATGGCCCACGAGGTCTCTTACAACAGAATATCCATAAGATTCAACATAACTTTGAATGGCATAACCTATATCACCGAGGCGGTTGCCAGCGACTGCTTCTTCTATACCTTTATAGAGCGATTCGAGCGTTCGTTTAAGTAGCAATTCAACCTCGGGCTTTATCTCTCCAACGGCAAAAGTATAAGCCGAATCACCCCAATAACCATTCAACACTGTTCCACAATCAACCGAAACAATATCGCCTTCCTTCAGTTCATAATCGCCAGGAATCCCATGAACCACAACAGAATTAACAGAGATGCAAATGGCTTTAGGAAAACCATTGTACCCTTTGAAGCCCGGGATAGCGCCATGATCGCGAATAAATTCTTCGGCAATTCGATCGAGCTCTATCGTTTTAATGCCGGGTCGGATATATTTGGCCACTTCGGCGAGAGTTTTCCCGACAAGTATTGAACTCTGTCGTACCAGCTCTATTTCTTCGGATGATTTTATAAGACCCATAATTATATTAAAAATTTACATCGCTATGGAAGTACGGCCCTTTATCCTTCCTGATTTCATCAATCCATCATAATGCCGCATCAGCAAATGACTCTCGATTTGTTGCAAGGTATCAAGCACTACTCCTACCAGAATGAGTAAAGAAGTGCCTCCATAAAACTGTGCAAACTGAGAGCTGACACCAAAAAGCCCGACTATAGCAGGCATAATGGCCACAAAAGCAAGAAAGATAGAACCTGGTAATGTTATCCTCGACATTACATTATCTATGAACTCGGCAGTTTTTTTACCAGGTTTTACCCCTGGGATAAATCCACCGTTTTTCTTCATATCTTCTGCCATCTGATTATGATTCACCGTAATAGCCGTATAAAAATAGGTAAACACTATAATCAGAATAGCAAAAACGAAATTATACCAAAAACTATTGATATCAGTAAATGCGGCAGCAAAGCCAGTAAGGGTTTCGGAGCGGGCAAAACCAGCAATAGTCAATGGAAGGAACATGATAGCTTGAGCAAAAATAATAGGCATTACCCCAGCAGCATTCACTTTTAAAGGAATGTATTGGCGAACACCCCCATATTGTTTATTACCAACAATGCGTTTAGCATATTGTACAGGAATTTTACGTGTTCCCTGCACTAATAGAATAGTAACTAATATTACACCAATTAAAACCGCTATTTCAAGCACGAAGAATACCAACCCACCTCCTTTTTCTTCCATTCTCGATACAAATTCTCCAGCTAAAGCAAATGGCAAACGAGCGATAATACCAATCATAATAATGAGTGATATTCCGTTGCCTATACCTTTGTCGGTTATTCGTTCACCAAGCCACATCACGAACATGGTACCAGCTACCAAAATAATTACACTCGATACCCAGAAGAAGGTTGTAGGCGAATTGCTCCCAGGATTAACCAGCAAGATTGAATTAGGACTTTGATTGATCAGATTGGCAATATAACCAGGAGCCTGAAGAGCAGTAACAGCAATGGTTAGATAGCGGGTTATTTGATTAAGTTTCTTACGTCCACTCTCACCTTCTTTCTGCAATTTTTGGAAATACGGCACTGCTAAGCCTAAAAGCTGAATAATAATAGAGGCAGAAATATAAGGCATTACTCCAAGGGCAAAGATGGAAGCATGTGAAAATGCACCTCCCGAAAACATGTTCAACAGACCGAGTAAACCATCCTTGGTTTGATTACTAATGGCAGTTAATTCATTGGGATCGATACCAGGAAGTGTAATATACGAACCAAGTCTGTAAATCAATATAATGCCAAGGGTATATAGTATTCTTTGTCGAAGTTCTTCGATCTGGAATATATTTCTTAATGTTTGTATTATTTTTTTCATCAGTAGTTTGATTGTTTAATCAGAGCTGTAGGAATGCCTTTAAATAAATAAAGGATATTTTATGCGATTTTGTTTTCATATCGGCATTCATCATTTTATCAAATTTGCAGTACCTCCCATAGATTCGATGACCTCGATAGCTTTTTTTGAGAAAGCATGAGCAGTGATATTCAACTTGGTGGAAAGTTGTCCTCGTCCAAGAATTTTGACTCTTTCTTTCTTACCAATTAAACCATGCTCAATAAAGGTTTCGATATTAAAATCGTTGATACCTAATTTATCTGAGAGGTTTTGAAGTAGATCGAGATTAATTCCGGTGTATTCTATACGATTAAAATTCTTGAATCCACCTTTAGGAATACGTCGATGCAAAGGCATTTGACCTCCTTCGAAACCAATTTTTCTTTTATCACCCGAACGAGATTGAGCTCCTTTATTTCCGCGCGTAGAAGTGCCACCGCGGCCTGAGCCTTGTCCTCTTCCTAGGCGTTTGTTGGTTTTAACCGATCCTTTGGCGGGTTTCAGATTACTTAAATCCATATTATTAATTTTTTGATAAATTTCATTGAAACAATTAAATTTCTTCAACAACGACCAGGTGAGCTACCTTACGCACCATTCCTATTATTTGGGGTGTTGCGTTATGCTCAATGGTGCGATTGAGACGACCTAATCCTAAGGCCTTCAGGGTACGTTTCTGATCAACTGGTTTCCCAATCCCGCTTCTAATTTGCCGTATTCTTATTCTTTTCATATTGAACAAAGGATTAAAGTTGTTTTAGCCATTAAAAACAGTATCGAGATCTACTCCACGCAGTTGAGCCACAGTATATGGATCGCGTAGTTGCAACAAAGCGTTGACAGTTGCTTTAACCACGCTATGTGGATTAGACGAACCCTTACATTTAGCGAGTACGTCTTTAATACCCACACTTTCCAAAACTGCACGCATAGCTCCTCCAGCAATTACTCCTGTGCCAGGTGCAGCAGGTTTCAAAAATACGATTGCTCCGCTATATTTACCTTCTTGTTCGTGTGGTATGGTACCTTTGATGACGGGTATCCTGACAAGGTTCTTTTTTGCGTCATCAATACCTTTAGATATGGCAGCAGTAACTTCTTTAGCTTTTCCAAGTCCATAGCCAACTACTCCATTTTCATTGCCAACCACAACTATGGCAGAAAAGCTAAATGCGCGTCCTCCTTTTGTCACTTTAGTTACACGTTGGATGCTTACCAATCGGTCTTTAAATTCGATTTCACTCGATTTTACTCTTTTAATATTTGCGTTAGCCATATTCAGAATTTAAAAAATTAAACCATTTTCTCTGGCAGCTTCTGCCAAAGCTTTTACTCGGCCATGGTACAAAAAACCATTACGATCGAAGACGACAGTAGTAATGCCTACTTCTTGAGCCTTGCGAGCTATTTCACTTCCTACGATACGAGCTTGCTGGGTTTTTGTCATCTTCTCTTGCGGAAAATCTTTTTGTAAACTCGAGGCAGAAACTAAAGTCTTACCTTGTGTATCATCCACAATTTGGGCATAAATCTGAGCATTGCTTCGATATACAGTTAAGCGCGGTCTCTCGGTCGTGCCTCTTAAACGTTTACGGATACTCATTTTTATCCGTTGACGTCTTTTAAGTTTTGTATTCTTTATAGACATATTGCGTTCGTAATTTTATTTGATTATTTAGATGAAGCAGATTTACCAGCTTTGCGACGAAGTACTTCACCTACAAAACGTATACCTTTACCTTTATAAGGTTCGGGAGGTCTAAATGAGCGAATTTTGCGGGCTACCATGCCTAACAACTGTTTATCGTGTGATTTAAGCGTTAGGATAGGATTTTTACCTCTTTCTGTAATCACTTCGGCTTTAACTTCGGGTGGAAGTTCAAGAAACAAACTATGTGAATATCCTAAGGAAAATTCGAGAAGCTGTCCCGTAACTGCCACTTTATAGCCTACACCAACAATCTCCTGTTGAAGTGTAAAACCTTCAGAAACACCATCCACCATATTCTTTATCAAAGAGCGATAAAGTCCATGTTTAGCGTGCAAATCTTTATCCTCAGGATTATCGACTTCGAGCTTTATTGTACTGTTAGAGATATTAACCTTGACAGCAGGGTCAATTTTCTGATGGAGCTCACCCAATTTACCTTGGACAGTGATTACGTATTCAGGGCTGAGCGAAACTTTCACTCCTGAAGGTATTTCAATAGGTTTTTTCCCAATTCTAGACATTTTAGTTGCATTTAATTAACTAACGTAACAAACCACTTCGCCACCAATATTCAATTTTCGAGCTTCCTTATCTGTCATCAAACCTTGAGAGGTAGAGACTATTGCAATTCCGAGGCCATTAAGAACTCGGGGCAACTTATCGGCCGGAGCGTATTTACGACGTCCAGGGCGACTAATACGCGTAAGTTCTTTAATAGCACAAGATTTAGTAACAGGATGATATTTAAGAGCAATTTTTATGGTTGGAGGAAATTTATCGTCCTCAAACTTATAATTGAGTATATATCCTTTTTCGAAGAGTATTTGAGTAATATTTTTCTTCATGGCTGAAGAAGGTATTTCGACGATTCGGTGATTGGCACGAATTGCGTTTCTCAATCGTGTCAGGTAATCAGCTATAGGATCGGTAGTCATATCATTAATTTTTTATTTCTTTTGTTAGATTACCAACTTGCTTTTTTCACGCCAGGGATAAGACCGGCCGAGGCCATTTCACGAAAATTAATGCGTGAAAGACCGAAATCTCGCATATAGCCTCTGGGGCGTCCGGTAATTTTACAACGATTGTGCAGTCGCACGGGGGAAGCATTGCGAGGAAGTTTTTGTAAGGCTATATATTCGCCCGCTTTTTTTAATTCTTCGCGTTTAGCCGAATATTTTTCATTCAGCATTTTTCTTTTTACTTCTCGTGCTTTCATTGATTCTTTTGCCATAAGCTCAATTATTTTTCATTTTTAAAAGGAAATCCAAAAGATTTTAACAATGCATAAGCCTCAGCATCGGTTTTGGCAGTAGTAACAAAAGTTATGTCCATTCCCATAATCTTATTCACTTTGTCGATATTGATTTCGGGGAATATGATTTGCTCAGAAATTCCGAAAGTAAAATTTCCTCTACCATCGAAACCTTTATCGCTAATACCATGAAAATCGCGAATACGAGGAATA
The DNA here is from genome assembly GCA_002418865.1 of Bacteroidales bacterium UBA5762. GTDB lineage: Bacteria > Bacteroidota > Bacteroidia > Bacteroidales > TTA-H9 > TTA-H9. Next base: position 32,600 of record DIEY01000037.1, read on the forward strand.
GCGATAGAAATCAATCGATCTAAAAACTCGTACATTCGCCAACCTCTTAAGGTTACTTTTACACCCACAGGCATGTTGCGACGTAGCTTAAAGTTGGAAATATCCCTTTTTGATTTAGTAGCAATTGCCTTTTGACCAGCAATGAGTGTCATTTCTTCAATACCAACATCTATGAGTTTTTTATCGGCAATAGCATCGCCCAAACCCTGATTTAAGGATATTTTTACTAAGCGAGGGACCTGCATAACAGATTTATAATGAAACTCTTCCATTAATGCAGGAATAATTTCTTCTTTATATTTTTTGTGTAAACGTGGTATGTATTCCATTACTTAATTACCTCCCCTGTTTTTTTAGCATATCTAACTTTTTTATTGGTTTTGGGGTCAATTTTATGGCCTATACGGGTAGGCTTTCCTCCAGGGCCAATGAGCATGAGATTGGATATATGAACTGGGGCTTCTTTTTTTAAGATGCCACCTTGTGGAGTTTTTGCATTTGGTTTTGTATGTTTCGAGACCAAATTTACTCCTTCAACGATGGCTTTCTGTTTTTCGACAAGCACTTCGAGTACTCGCCCTTCACGGCCTTTATCATCACCAGCAATCACCATTACAACATCGCCTTTTTTTATGTGAAGCTTCGACTTCATAGTTTTATATTTTTCATAAGTTTATAATACTTCGGGGGCCAGAGAGATAATTTTCATAAATTGCTTTTCGCGCAATTCCCGAGCTACTGGGCCGAAGATACGTGTACCAGCCATTTCACCTGCATTGTTAAGAATAACACAGGCATTATCGTCAAAACGTATGTATGACCCGTCAGCCCTCCGAATTTCTTTTTTAGTTCTCACAATTACAGCCTTGGTTACGGTACCCTTTTTAATAGTACCTGATGGAAGGGCCTTTTTTACGGTAACCACAATTTTATCGCCAACTGAGGCATATCGATGCCCAGTACCACCTAAAATACGGATGCAAAGAACTTCTTTGGCACCACTGTTATCGGCAACATTCAAACGAGTTTCCTGTTGTATCATAATTTATTTAGCTCTTTCAATGATTTCAACTAATCTCCAACATTTCTCCTTGCTCAGTGGGCGTGTTTCCATAATACGAACCACATCTCCTACATGGCAATCATTATTTTGATCGTGTACCTTAAATTTAGTACTACGTTTTACAAATTTTCCATACTTAGGATGCATTAAGCGGCGTTCAACTTTTACAACAACAGTCTTGTCCATTTTGTCGCTGACCACCACTCCAATTCGTTCCTTACGTAAATTTCTGGTTTCCATTATATTAACTTGATTTTTTATTCATTTCCAGTTCACGTTTTCTCAACTCTGTTAAAATGCGAGCAATCATTTTCCGATTTTGGCGAATCTTCATAGGATTATCGAGAGGAGAAACAGTATGGCTTAGACGCAAACGTGTCAGTTGTTTCCTTTCTTCCTCAAGCCTTTCTAGAAGGTCGTTTTTAGAGAGTTCTTTTATAACTGTTTGTTTCATAGGTACAAGTTTTTAGATTTGACAAAGCATGATGATTACTCAGAATAATCGGGACGTACTACAAATTTCGTAGCGATGGGTAATTTTTGAGCTGCCAGCCGCATACCTTCACGAGCAACATCGAGTGGAATGCCATCGGCTTCGAAGAGGATTCTTCCTGGAGTAACCGGTGCTACATAATATTCAACGGCTCCTTTTCCTTTACCCATTCTAACTTCTGCAGGTTTCTTGGTGATGGGTTTATCGGGGAATATGCGTATCCAGATTTGTCCTTCACGTTTCATGTGGCGCGTAAGAGCCTGACGAGCGGCCTCCATCTGTCGCCCGGTAATAAATGCCTGTTCAAGTGCTTTAAGTCCAAACGATCCAAAAGCAACTTCATGCCCACGTTGGGCGTTGCCTTTCATTCGGCCTTTCTGCATCTTTCTGTATTTGGTTCTTTTCGGCTGTAACATGGTATTACAGGTTTATAATTATTACTTAATGAATTATTTACGTTTGCCTCTTGAACGAGGGCGGCCGGTTCCAGAAACCGGTGTATGTTGTTGACGAGCAGGTAAAGTGGAAGCAAATAAATCTGGGCGGCCATAGATTTCGCCACGACAGATCCATACTTTAACTCCAATACGTCCATAGGTTGTATGAGCTTCATCACGAGCATAATCTATGTCGGCACGAAGCGTATGCAGTGGTATTCTACCTTCCTTAAACATTTCCCTACGAGCAATTTCGGCTCCACCTAAGCGTCCCGAGATTTGGATCTTAATGCCTTCGGCTCCAATTCGCATAGTATTTGATATAGCTGTTTTAATAGCTCTACGATAAGAGATGCGTCGTTCAATATCACGTGCCACATTACTGGCTACTAAGTAAGCATCCAGATCTGGACGTTTTATTTCACTGATATTTAACTGTATTTCTTTCCCTGTAACCTTGTGTAATTCTTCTTTCAACTTATCTACTTCCTGTCCGCCTTTGCCAATAATGATTCCGGGTCTGGCTGTATGGATAGTAACTGTAATAAGTTTCAAGTTTCTTTCGATCATGATTTTAGAAACGCCTGCCTTAGAAAGTCGAGCATTGAGGTATTTCCTAATCTTGAAATCCTCAACGAGTTTTTGGTCGAATTGACGGCCTCCATACCAGTAGGAGTCCCACCCTTTTATGATGCCTAGTCTAAGGCTTATTGGATTAGTTTTTTGTCCCATTCAATGGATGAATTTATAGTTATTGCTTATCCGTTATTTCTTCAACTTCATTTTGTTTTGGCAAATGATCGCCTAAAACGATAGTAATATGATTGGAGCGTTTACGAATTCGATAGCCACGTCCAAAAGGAGCTGGGTGCAAGCGTTTTAGCATACGACCTCCATCAATAGTAATAGATTCTATATAGAGTTGAGCATCTTCCATGCGCACGCCTTCGTGTTTCTGTTGCCAGTTCGAAATAGCCGATTTTAACAAGTTATAAACCTTATCGGCACCTTCTTGTCGCATTGTATTTAAAACAATGAGGGCCTTTTCGGCCTGCATGCCTCTAATCAGATCAGCCACAAGCCGCATTTTTCTTGGTGAACTAGGAACTCTAGTAAGTTTAGCTACAGTTCTTTGCTTCTTTTCTGCTTTTCTTATTTCAGCCGATTTACGTTTTCTTGCTCCCATGGTTGATTATTTTTTTGCTTTATTACCCGCATGGCCACGGAATATACGTGTTGGAGCAAATTCGCCCAACTTGTGACCAACCATATTTTCCGTAATATACACAGGAATGAACTTATTGCCATTGTGCACAGCAATAGTTTGTCCTACAAAATCAGGCGATATCATCGATGCTCTCGACCAAGTCTTAATCACGTTTTTTTTCTTGCTTTCGACTTGTTGTAGAACTTTTTTCTCGAGTTTGTAATGAATATAAGGTCCTTTTTTTAATGAACGACTCATAATACGATTATTTTTAAACTATTATTTTTTTCTGCGTTCGATGATATATTTAGAAGAGGCTTTCTTAGGTTTTCTGGTTCTATAGCCTTTAGCAGGGATGCCTTTACGAGAGCGGGGATGCCCACCTGAGGCACGACCTTCGCCACCACCCATTGGATGATCCACCGGATTCATAGCAACTCCGCGTGTACGTGGACGACGACCCAACCAACGAGATCTACCCGCTTTGCCGGAAATCTCAAGACTATGATCGGGATTGGATACTATACCTATGGTAGCCTTACAAGTTTGTAAGACCATTCTTGTTTCACCAGAAGGCAGTTTGATTACGGCATATTTACCATCACGCGACATGAGCTGGGCATAACTTCCAGCGCTGCGGGCCATTTTAGCACCTTGGCCTGGTCGCAATTCAATATTATGTATCACCGTACCAAAAGGTATTTCGCTTAAATAAAGTGTATTACCTACTTCAGGAGTTATACCCTTCCCGCTCATGATGCTTTGACCCACCTTTAATCCATTAGGGGCTATAATGTAACGTTTTTCACCATCTTGATATTCAACTAATGCGATACGGGCAGAACGATTAGGATCGTATTCTATGCCCTGAACAATGGCAGGGACAAGTTCTTTGTCGCGTTTAAAATCAATAATGCGATACTTGCGTTTATGACCTCCGCCAATATAGCGCATGGTCATCTTCCCTGTATTGTTCCTACCACCCGATTTTTTAATAGGAGTTAACAAACTCTTTTCGGGGGTTTGGGTGGTAATCTCGTCGAAAGCGCTTATAACCTTAAAACGCTGACTCGAGGTAATAGGTTTGAATTTTTTTAAGGCCATTTACTTTAAATGTTGCTGTAAAAATCAATTTTTTCACCTTCTGCAAGTGTAATGATAGCTTTTTTGAAAGCTTTGGTACGACCGGCAATAAATCCACTCTTAGTGTAGCGATATTTATTTTTGCCTGTATAGATCATGGTATTGACTTCCAAAACATCTACGCCATAGAGTTCTTTAATGGCTTTTTTGATTTGAATTTTATTCGCATCGCGCCTAACGATGAATCCATAGCGATTTAACTTGTCGCCTTGGATACTCATCTTTTCTGTTATAATTGGTTTCATTAATATACTGCTCATGGGAGTAGAATTTTGGGAATTAATTTTCTGATTTTCCATATAGTTGCTCAAGAACAGTCAATGCACTCTCGAATAAAAGCATTTGGTTAGTCTTGAGAATATCAAGTGTATTCAAATCAGCAGCGCGCATAATCTTTGTATTGGGAATATTGCGCGAAGCAAGCAAAAGATTTTGATCGGGTTCACTCACTACGAGCAAACTTTTCTGATTGGAAAGTTTGAAGTTTTTCAAAAACTCAGCGTAAGAACTTGTTTTTGGAGCATCGAAAGTAAAATCTTCAACAATAGTGATTTTATTTTCGAGGGCCTTATAAGTAAAGGCCGAAAGACGAGCAAGTCGTTTAGTTTTTTTATTCATCTTAAAATTATAATCTCTTGGTCGAGGGCCAAATACACGACCACCTCCGATAAAAAGAGGATTATTGATATCGCCTGCACGTGCGCCACCTGTACCTTTTTGCCTTTTTAATTTACGAGTACTACCCGAAACTTCCGATCTTTCTTTCGATTTGTGGGTACCTTGTCGTTGGTTGGCTTGTATGTTTTTCACATCGAGCCAAATCACATGATCGTTGGGTTGAATATTAAAAATGGATTCATTGAGAATCAATTTTCGCCCTAGATCTTCTCCTTTGTAATTATAAACTGTTAGCTCCATCTTTCAAGTTTTAAGTATGAACCGTTAGCACCTGGCACTGAACCTTTGACAACGATAAGATTTTTTTCAGGAAATATATGTAAGATTCGCAGGTTTATCATTTTTACTTTTTTTTGTCCCATTTGTCCAGCCATCCGCATTCCAGGGAATACACGAGAAGGATAGGAAGATGCGCCTAAAGAACCCGGAGCTCGTAAGCGATTATGTTGTCCATGTGTAGCACCTCCCACACCGCTAAATTTGTGTCGACGGACCACACCCTGAAAACCCTTGCCTTTGCTCAATCCGCTTACATCGATAAATTCACCTACCGTGAAGACATCAACACTGATAACTTCTCCAAAGGATTTACGATGACCTTCTTCGAAACGCGTAAATTCGGCCATAATGCGTTTGGGAGATACACCGGCCTTAGCAAAATGCCCTCTTAATGGCTTATTAATTTTACGTTCATCCACATCATCATAAGCCAATTGAATGGCATCATATCCATCGCGGTCTTTCGTACGAATTTGCGTAACCACACAAGGACCTGCCTGAATTACGGTGCAAGCAACGTTCTTACCCGTCTCATCATATATGCTGGTCATGCCAATTTTTTTTCCTAATAATCCTGACATCGTATTAAATTTTTAAGGTCCTTACTATTATTATCAAACTTTAATTTCTACTTCAACTCCACTGGGCAATTCAAGTTTCATGAGTGCATCTATGGTTTTAGAAGTTGAACTATAGATATCCAGAAGTCGTTTATACGAACACAACTGAAACTGTTCGCGCGATTTCTTATTGACAAAAGTGGAGCGGTTTACTGTGAAAATTTTACGGTGAGTGGGCAATGGAATAGGTCCATTAACCACAGCTCCAGTCTGTTTTACTGTTTTTACAATCTTTTCGGCTGATTTATCCACCAGATTGTAATCATACGATTTCAACTTAATTCTAATTCTTTGGTTCACGGTTATAGAGAATTAAAAATCAATTACTGTTTTATAATATATCCTTTTATTTTTAAGATTACTTGATCCTGTATCTCAGGAGGGCAAGGAGCATAATGCGAGAATTCCATACTGGAGGTAGCGCGACCGCTCGATATTGAACGCAAAATGGTTACATAGCCGAACATTTCGGCAAGGGGAACAAAAGCATCTATGATCTGATAACTAACTCTTGCGTCAATTTTTAATAATTGGCCTCTTCGGCGATTGAGATCGCTTGTAATATCACCGACATATTCGTCGGGAGTTACTACTTCGAGTTTCATAATGGGCTCAAGAAGAATGCATTGAGCTTGTCGAACAGCTCCTTTAAATCCAGTTACAGCAGCAATTTCAAATGAAAGCGCATCACTATCTACTGGGTGTGTCATTGCATTTAATAAACGTACTTTCATACTTTCGATGGGATAACCCAGCAAAGGCCCATTGGACATAGCCGCACGAAATCCCTTTTCAATGGCAGCAATATATTCTTTAGGAATATTTTGTCCATGCAGTTCATTGATAAACTGCAAGCCTTTCACTCCTGTATCAGCAGGACTAATCTCAAAATCAATATCGGCAAAACGTCCTCTACCGCCAGTTTGTTTTTTATAAATCTCGTGGTGACGGACATTACGTGTAAGGGCTTCTTTGTAAGCTACTTGAGGATTTCCATGGTTACATTCAACATTATACTCGCGACGAAGCCTGTCGAGAATAATATCAAGGTGTAATTCTCCCATTCCGTTGATAAGGGTTTGCCCGGTTTCTTCTTCCATACTCACCGTGAAAGTAGGGTCTTCTTCACTAATTTTTTGAAGAGCATTCATCAGCTTTTCGTATTCATCCTGAGTACGGGGTTCAACGGCCATACTGATGACTGGTTCTGGAAATGTGATAGATTCCAAGAGAATAGGATGTTTTTCATCGGCAAGGGTATCGCCCGTACGAATTTGTTTAAACCCAGCTGCAGCGCCAATATCTCCAGCTTCTATCTTTTCAAGAGGATTTTGTTTGTTGGCATGCATCTGAAAAATACGGGCAATACGTTCTCTTTTCCCTGTAGCCACATTCAGAACAGTATTTCCACTTTGCAAGCTACCGCTATATACTCTGAAAAATACAATGCGGCCAACGTAAGGATCGGAAGCAATTTTGAAGGCTAAAGCAGCAAAAGCTTCTTCGGGGTCGGGACGTCGGCTTTCTTCTTTACCAGTGATTGGATTAATTCCTGTGATGGGTGGAATATCCAAAGGCGAGGGTAAGTAGGCAGCTACAGCATCCAATAAAAATTGAATTCCTTTATTATGTAAAGATGAACCGCAAAGCACTGGAGTAATTCTCATCTCTAAGGTAGCTTTGCGAAGTGAATTTATAATTTCTTCTTCTGTAATTGAATTGGGATCGAAAAGAAATTTTTCAAAAAGTTGATCACTTTCTTCGGCTGAGCCTTCTATTAACTCGTTATGATACTTTTCGACCAATGCAGATAAATGTTCTGGGATTGGAACCTCATCATAATTAACACCTAATGAAGCATCATCCCATTCATAAGCCTTACATGAGATTAAGTCGATAACGCCTCTGAAATTATCTTCCTCTCCCAAAGGAATTTGAATAGGGATAGGTTTAGCTCCTAACTTGGATTTTATTTGTGAAATTACTCCGAAATAATCGGCTCCGTTTCTATCCATTTTATTAACGAAACAGATGCGGGGTACCTTGTACTTATTGGCCTGTTTCCATACTGTTTCCGACTGGGGTTCAACTCCTCCAACTGCGCAGAAAATAGCAATAGCACCATCGAGTACGCGAAGCGATCTTTCTACTTCAACTGTAAAATCGACATGTCCAGGGGTATCTATGATATTGATTTTATAACGTTGGTGGTTATAATCCCAATAAACAGTAGTAGCAGCTGAGGTAATAGTTATACCTCTTTCTTGTTCCTGAATCATCCAATCCATGGTTGCTGTGCCATCATGCACTTCACCCATTTTGTAATTTACACCAGTATAATACAATATACGCTCGGTAGTGGTAGTCTTCCCAGCGTCGATATGAGCCATAATGCCTATGTTTCTTGTATGAATAAGCCTTTCGGTCATGTATATTGTATTATATTTGGATAAGCGTAATTTTTTGTATCTATGTTAAAATTTAAAATGAGCAAAAGCCTTGTTAGCCTCAGCCATTCTATGAATATCTTCTTTGCGTCTGAAGGCAGCTCCTTCTTCTTTATAGGCTGCCATGATTTCGCCTGCCAGTTTTTCTGCCATTGATTTTTCGTGGCGCTTACGAGCAAAGGAGATCATGTTTTTCATACCCAATGACATTTTTCGAGTTGGTCTGATTTCAGTAGGAATCTGGAAAGTGGCTCCACCAACACGACGACTACGTACTTCAACAGAAGGAGTAACATTGGCTAATGCCTTTTGCCAAACTTCAAGTCCATCCTCCCCGGTTTTTTGACCAACCAGATCCACAGCTTCATAAAAAATGTCGAAAGCAATACTTTTCTTCCCCGTAAGCATGATATTATTCACGAACTTGGTAACCATAATATCATTGAACTTGGGGTCGGGAAGTATGGTTCTTTTTCTTGGTTTTGCTTTCCTCATGATTTATTGCGTATTGTATTATCGAATAATGGTTTTACTTTTTGCCTGTTTTTGTATCTTTTGGACTAGAGCCAGCTGGTTTAACCTTAGGCCTTTTGGCACCGTATTTCGAACGACGCTGGGTACGGCCCTCAACACCGGCTGTATCGAGAGTACCACGAATAATATGATACCTTACCCCTGGCAAATCCTTCACTCTACCTCCACGAATCATGACTATGGAATGTTCCTGTAAATTATGACCTTCGCCAGGAATATATGCAGTAACTTCATTGCCATTGGTCAAGCGAACCCTTGCTACCTTACGCATGGCTGAATTAGGCTTCTTAGGGGTTGTAGTGTATACACGCGTACAAACCCCTCTGCGTTGAGGACATGAATCTAAAGCTGGGCTTTTACTCTTATACTCAAGCTTTTGACGTCCTTTGCGAATCAACTGTTGTATAGTGGGCATATCAACTTAATTAGTTCCTTTCTCATTTCTAAACACCCCTTAAAAAGGGAGTGCAAAAGTACGATTAATCTTTTATAAACCATCATCTTCAAAAAAAATTGACTTCAAGAAGATTGGTTAATCCTGAAAATGAAAAGAAACTGAATGATTCACCGGTACGCATATCGGCAGGACAAACCACGAACCCTTCACTGTTTGCTTGTGCACTTTAATTCGTTTTGATTCGTGCTCGAAACCTATAGCTTGTCCGTTTTATCAGGTTCCTTCCATTCATTGCCGTTAAAACGGCTTCGAATTAATCAATATGGCTTCTTTTAAAGCGGGTGCAAAATTACATACTTTTTTTGTCTCACAAAATATATCTCATAAAATTATTGCAATTTATTGCAGTTTTTATAGGAAAAAATGTGTAATACAAACTAAATCAATGCATTATTTACGATAAAATTTCATCAATTTTTTAATGAAATTTGTTATAGCACAACCTTCTTCTGCATTATCATTTATAACGTATTCTGTACTAAGAAATTAGTTTGTTGGTGTTTATGTTGACCTTAAAAGATAGAATGGCGGAAGACGAAGATAATACTTGTCTTTAAAGACCCCACAAAAGCATGTTCATTGTTTTTGGTAGATTTGCCGGACTTTGATGCAAAGAAATGGATCAGAAAAAGCCACAGATATTGTTTATTTCGCGCTGGTACCCCAACAAAGAGGACTCCATGGCAGGACTTTTCGTCAAAAGACATGCCCAGGCTATCGCTTATTACGCACAGGTATATGTATTATATGTTCATTCAATTGCCAATAAGAAAAAGGTTTTTAAAGGCTGGGACTATTCCCATAGCAACGGTCTACATGAGTTAAAGATTTATTATTCAGGTGCATCGAAAAAAGTTCCGGCTAATCAAATCATTAATGGAATTTTGTATTTGTTCTATTTAACAAGGGGTTTTTTTTGGCTTAAGACTCGAATGGGAAAATTTCAGATAGTACATGTGAATATACTTACTCGAGCGGGAATTTTGGCTCTATTGTTGAAAATTTTTGCTGGACTACCATATTTAATCACTGAACATTGGTCGAGGTATCTGCCCATAACCAACACTTATAAAGGACTCTTGCGAAAAAGCATTACGCGTAAAGTCGTGAAAAATGCCGAGGCAATAACAGTCGTAACCGAGAATCTAAAAAATGCTATGCAGCGGCATGGACTCCATCATAAAAAATTTTACATAGTCCCTAACGTTGTCAATACGAACATCTTTAAACCTTCTTCCTTAAATCTATCGAGCAAGAAATTTCTGCATGTTTCCTGCTTCGAAGACAAATCGAAAAATATAAGCGGATTGCTCAGAGCAACACAAAGACTCTCTCAACTTCGCCATGATTTCAAGCTAATACTTGTTGGAGATGGGCAAGATTTTCAACAAATACAGGAATATAGCAAGACGCTTCATTTAGAACCTTATGTCATCTTTACTGGATTAATAGAAGAAGAGGAGCAATTAGCGGAATATTATCGACAAAGTTGTTGTATGGTAATGTTTAGTAATTACGAAAATATGCCAGTGGTGATCAACGAAAGTTTGGCGTGTGGTAAACCTGTAATTGCAACACGAGTTGGAGGAATTGCTGAAATAATAGACTCAAACAAAGGCATTTTAATCGAGCCCGGAGATGAAGATTCCCTATGCGAAGCCATGAATTTTATGTTAGACCATGCAACGGATTATGATGCTCGAGCTTTGCGAGATTATGCGGTAGAAAATTTTAGCTTTTCGAGAGTTGGAAAACGATTTTTCGAAATTTATCAGGAAATAATACCCATAGAATGACACAAGAGGGGGAAAAAGGGTTGAAATTTGGCATTTTGTGCGATTCGCTAAAGCTTCAGCATTGGCAAGCTTTAGTCATCGAAAAGTTAATTTCTGAAGGGAATACTCTTGCGCTTATCATTCTTAACAAGGAAGAAACAATCCAAAAGCCAAAAGGAATAAGGCGGTTGAGGGCTTATCCTATAAAAAACTTCATTTTTCTCTTTTATTATCGTTTTTTGTTGAAGCCTGAATCAAAAAGAATGGTTACGATAGAGCAATGGATAAAAGAAGCCATTTTATTGGAAGAGGAAGCAAGGAGAGTAAAAAAATCGTATTATTTTAGCGAAAAAGCGATAGAAACCGTAAAAAGTTCGGAAGTTCAATTTCTTTTAAGATTTGGTTTTGGGATCATAAAAGGCGATATTCTTCATGCGGCACCTTATGGAATCTGGTCATTTCATCACGACGATCCTGAAATAATTAGAGGAGTGCCATCCAATTTTTGGGAGATTGTGGAAGATATCCCGGTGAATGGAGCTATTTTACAACAGCTCGACGAAAGCATTGATGCCGGAAGAATTTTACAGCAAGGATGGTTTGCCACTATAAATCACTCGTGGAAGTCCAATCTCGACCAAGCTTATTATGGTTCGATATCATGGCCCGCCCAAGTATGCAGAGAGATTAGATACAAAGGTGCAGGCTGCCTGAAGAATAAAACTTTTCCTAAACCTGCACCCATGCGATTTGCACCAAGCAATCTGATCATGATGAAATTTTTACTCAAACTATGGATGAACAAGGTGAAATTTCATTTCAATGAATTGTTTCGAGCCGAACACTGGAGTATAGCGTTTATAGAAACTTCGATAAATGATTTTATAGAAAACAACTTCCCAACAGAAAATCTAAAATGGATACATAGCAAGACAAGAAGGCAATATTACGCCGATCCAGCAGGAATATACCAAAACCATCAATTGAAGATTCTTTGCGAACATTATGATTACAAATCGGCTCATGGTGAGATAAGTCTATTCAAAATAAATAATAATTCGGCATTCTATAAGCCGGAAAAAATTCTTCTGAATGAATCTTGGCATCTTGCTTTCCCTTTTATTTTTGAAGCTGAAAGTAACTTTTGGTGTGTACCCGAGTCGGCTGAGAGCAACCAGCTCATGTTATACAGATGGGATATAGAAAAAGAGGAACTTATTTTCGAAAAAATTCTTATTTCTGACATACAAGCCGTAGATCCCTTCATTTTTTATCACCATCAAAAATGGTGGCTCATGTTCACTGATAAATTCAAAAGTAATTACAGCCTTCATTTATGGTATGCCGAAGATTTTCGAGGTCCTTATTTTCCACATCTCAACAATCCTGTAAAAACCGACATTCGTTCATCGAGACCAGCAGGCAATATATTTTACATGGATGGCCGACTAATGCGTCCAGCTCAAGACTGTTCAGTCATTTCAGGTCATAGAATAGCCATTAATGAAATAATCGAAATATCTCCATCCTCCTTCTTCGAAATCACTAAATTTTTTTTAGATCCTCCAAAATTGAGGCAACATTTCAAAGGAATGCATACTTTAAATACAGCCGGGCCTTATGTTATCTTCGATGTTAAACAACATCTTTTTGTCTGGGACAATTTCAAAAGAATGCTTTCGCGGAAATTAAGAAAGATTGTTGGTTATAAAGTGAAAGGAAAAAACTAAGCATTTTTTCTCATCACAATCAAGAGGTTCATTGTATAATTGTATTCTTGACGTTTATTACGTTCGAAAAAATAAAGCATTGAACCTAATATTAATGACATAGGAGAGATAATTATAAAGAATAAAAGCCACAATGTTCTCCATAATTTCAGTAGAGGATGAGATGCTCGAGAAATTCTTTCGGGGTAACTCCGTATATAGCGGATTATCATGGAATAAATGGTTGTAAGAATTCCGCCGAAGCTTTCGGTAGAAAAAACCGTAAAGCCATTTTCCATAGCCAATTTAACGAGATGAGTCTGGGAATGACGCATATAATCTTCTTCGCTCCATGAAGGATAAAGATAATCGGAAGACATCATGAAATATCCATGAGGTTTGAGTACTCTATTTACTTCTTGAAAAAACTTGTCAGGACGAGCAATCAAAGGGAAGACCTGAAAACAGACCACGCCGTCGAAAGTGGCATCATGGAAGGGAAGTTCAGTCCCATCTTCTATCCAAACATCCGTTGTATCCTCATCGGGTTGAAGGCGGTTGATTTGATAATGTCTGAGGGTATTGGTTCCGACATACTGTGTAGCTTCTGTAAAAAGTTTTCTGTAAGGTTTTGATCCTGCACCAACATCTAAAATATTTCCACTGAAGAGTTTTTGATAGAAACGAATTTTATCGTGCAACATCCAGATGTTTATTTTTGCCTGGGTGATTTGAAACCAATGCTTCAGAAGGTTTATAAAAAGTGATTTGAACATATATAATAGATGTTCATAAAAGAATTTGGAGTACTATTAATTAATAGATATTTTGCCTAATATTTCTTTGTTTCCATGCCTTCAGGGTATTCATCAATAAACCGGCAATCGTCATATTACCTACTCCGCCTGGCACAGGAGATATCCATTCGGTTTTTTTGCTTACTTCTTCAAAATCGACATCACCAACAATGGTATAGCCCTTTTCATTAGTACTGTCAGGGATACGATGAATCCCAACATCTATCACTACACTTCCTTCCTTTACCATATCGACTGTAACAAAGTGTGGTTTACCAATGGCAACGATGAGGATATCGGCTGATAGACAAATTTCTTTCAAATTCTGAGTATATGAATGGCAAAGTGTAACTGTAGCATTGCCTGGTTTTGCCTTACGGGAAAGCAAAATAGAGACAGGGGTACCAACGATCATACTACGTCCCAAAACCACACAATGTTTTCCTTCGGTCTCTATCTGATAACGCTCAAGCATTTGCATGATACCCAAAGGTGTGGCAGGAATGAAACTAGGCTGGCCCATCATCATCCTTCCTAAATTATATGGATGAAATCCATCTACATCCTTATCGGGAGAAATACTTAGGATAATTTTATTGGGGTCGATATGCGGTGGAAGAGGTAATTGCACAATATATCCATCGATATCTTGGTCATTATTCAAAAAATCTATCACTTGAAGTAACTCATTTTCGGTAAAATTTTCTGGATATTGATACACTGAAGAAGTAATCCCGACTTGATGACAGGCTTTTTCTTTAGAAGCCACATACGACAAGCTGGATGGATCATTACCCACTAACACGGCTGCCAGATGAGGTGGACGCTCATTGTGATCGATGATTGCGGCCACTTCACTTTTTAACTCTTCCTTAATATTTGCAAGTAAGGTTCTGCCATCGAGGAGTTTCATTACATTGATATAATTTAATACAAAACTAACGAAAAATTGATGAATCTTAATAGAGCAGAATCATTAGAAAATATTCGTTAGTTCAGCGTTTTTTCTGTTGTTTCACATTTTTAAGCATTTGTCGGGGGCTACTGGTTGTCACCATTTTCATCATTTTACGGGTTTCTTCGAACTGTTTCAATAGTCGGTTTACATCAGCCACCTCGGTACCCGATCCGAGGGCAATGCGTTTACGACGGCTTCCGTTGATGATGGCTGGATTTTGTCTTTCCTCAGGTGTCATCGATTGAATAATAGCTTCTATACTTTTGAAGGCATCATCGTCAACATCGAGGTCTTTCACCATTTTTCCCATGCCAGGTATCATTCCCATGAGGTCTTTCACGTTCCCCATTTTTTTAATTTGATGAATTTGTTTGAGGAAGTCATCAAAATTAAATTCGTCTTTGGCGATTTTACGTTGAAGTTTTTTAGCTTCTTCGGCGTCGAATTGTTCCTGAGCTTTCTCTACGAGTGAAACGATATCGCCCATTCCGAGAATACGGTCGGCCATACGCTCGGGATAGAATACATCTATGGCATCCATTTTTTCACCCAATCCAACAAATTTAATGGGTTTATCGACGACGGCCCTGACAGTCAGTGCTGCTCCTCCTCTGGTATCTCCATCCAGTTTGGTTAACACTACTCCATCATAATCGATTACATCATTGAATGCCTTGGCAGTATTAACCGCATCTTGACCCGTCATGGCATCCACTACAAACAGAGTTTCTTGTGGATTAAGGGCATTTTTAATAGCCGCAATCTCATTCATCATTTGTTCATCAATAGCCAATCGCCCAGCGGTGTCAATAATGACTACTTGATGACCTGATTTGTCACGAGCATAATTCACAGCATTACGGGCAATCTTAACAGGATCGGAATTATTTTCTTCGGTATAAACTTCGACGCCTATTTGTTGGCCAAGAACCTTTAGTTGCTCGATAGCAGCTGGACGATATACGTCGCAAGCCACTAAAAGGGGCGAACGTCCATATTTCGATTTTATATAATTAGCAAGCTTGGCCGAAAAAGTAGTTTTACCCGAACCTTGTAGCCCAGCCAATAAAATAACCGCAGGATTGCCTTTGAGATTGATGTCAGATTTTTGGCCGCCCATTAATGAAATTAATTCATCATGGACAATCTTGGTCATTAACTGCCCAGGAGAAATTGCTTTCAGAACGTTTTGCCCTAAGGCTTTCTGTTTTACATCGTCAGTAAACTGTTTGGCAATTTTATAGCTAACATCGGCATCGAGCAGGGCTCTACGAATTTCCTTTACCGTATCGGCAACATTAATTTCGGTAATACTTCCCTGGCCTTTCAGGACTTTAAAAGCACGATCGAGTTTTTCGGTAAGACCTTCAAACATAAATTAGAAACATTTATACAAAAATATCAGACATCATTAATTTTCCCATAGAGCACTCATAGTCACAGCATCCTTATTTATCTTTTTTACTAAGCCTTGAAGCACTGTACCAGGGCCAACTTCAATAAATAGTTTTGCACCATCGGCTAACATATTTTCAATGGTTTGCCTCCAACGTACAGGGGATGTCAATTGTTTAATAAGATTAGACTTAATGATTTCAGGATCGGTAACCGGTTGTCCAGTAACATTTTGATAGATAGGACAAATTCCCCTGGCAAAACGTGTTGACGAAATAGCTTCGGCCAGTTCTATACGCGCAGGCTCCATCAAAGGAGAATGAAAAGCACCACCAACTTTAAGGGGTAGGGCACGTTTGGCTCCAGCTTCTTTTAATTTTTCACAAGCTAAGGCAATACCATCAATACTGCCAGAAATTACAATCTGTCCAGGACTGTTATAATTGGCAGGAACTACAATTTCATTTGTAATGCTATGACAGACTTTTTCTACTATGGCATCGTCGAGGCCAAGAATGGCAGCCATTGTGGAGGGATTCATCTCGCAGGCCTTTTGCATGGCCATAGCTCTGGCATAAACCAATTTTAAACCATCTTCGAATGTCAATACCTTACTGGCCACTAAAGCCGAGAATTCTCCCAATGAGTGGCCTGCTACCATATCGGGTTTGAACTCCTCACCCATCACCCGAGCTAATATAACACTGTGCAGAAATATGGCTGGTTGGGTAACTTTGGTTTGCATCAGTTCGTCTTCACTGCCCTGAAACATTATATTGGTAATTCGAAAACCAAGCTGAGCATTGGCCTTTTCGAAAAGTTCACGCGCAAGACTCGACTTTTCATATAAATCTTTGCCCATACCACTAAATTGAGCGCCCTGTCCGGGAAAAAGATATGCTTTCATGAAAACCTAATTGAATTGATTTAAAATTAAAAACTGATTTTATCAAGTTATAAAGAAAATCAGAAAATTAATGTTTTTGATGATTTTAAAAGAGTCGGCAAAAGTAAGAATAATTTTCGAGCTTAATGGATAGATATCTGGCGAGGTAATAATTGGCAAATATTATATTTTTGCAATCGTAAATAAATGAAATATACTATTATGTTAAGTGAAGAAAGCGAATTTTGTTTGGAAGAAACCCGAGAAAGCATGGATAATGCCTTACTTTATTTCGAGAAGGAATTTCAGAAAATAAGGGCTGGGAAGGCTAATCCTCAGATGCTCGAAGGCGTAAAAGTTGATTATTATGGGGTAATTACCCCTATCGACAAAGTAAGCAATATAACCACTCCCGATCCTCGGCAAATTATTGTTCAGCCTTGGGATAAATCTATGCTAGCACCTATCGAGAAAGCCATTTTAGCTGCTAATCTCGGATTTAACCCTCAAAATAATGGTGAGGTTCTACGAATCATTGTGCCACCACTCACCGAAGAACGTCGCAGAGAATTAGTTAAAAAAGCCAAGGCCGAAGCCGAAAATGCAAAGGTAACTATCCGCAACATTCGCCGCACTGCAATGGAAACTTCTAAAAAACTCAAAAAAGACGGCATACCTGAAGATGAAATCGAACAATTGGAAGAACAAATTCAAAAATTGACCGATGAGTATATCGAAAAAATCGACAAGGCTTTTGAAATAAAAGAAAAAGACATCATGACCATATAAAGACTAAAGCTCAAAATCTTTGTCTCTGTTACTTTTCGTTTTTATTCTCCACAATTGCGGCAAATCTCATAAACATCTCTCGATTTCATAACATTTTGACGAAATTTATCGGCTTCAGGACTTTTCCACAATGTTTTAAAGTGATGAGAAGTATCGAGGAGGCCATAAGAATAATCGGCATCTTTATCATAACAACAAGGGACCAATCTACCGTCCCAAGTTATTACCCCTCCTTGCCACATTCGCCGACATGCCTTGGCTTTCTTCCTTTTCAACCTCAGCAAACCATCTTCACCTTTGATATATCGTGCATATTTAGGAATATCTGGTAAAAAATCGTTTTCATCTGTCGAACTGTAAATCTGAGCCGATTTCAACTCAAGTGCATCTACTCCCAACCTTTTTGCAAGATGACGAATTTCTTTTAATTGGTGCTGATTGTGTTTCATTACAATAAATTGAAGCCTGATGTAAGGATTATTTCGTCCCAAACGATGACGGGCATTCACAAGCTGTTGTATCCCTTCAATAGCTATATTGAAATTTCCTCCTTTTCGATATTTTTGATAAGTGAGAGCATCTGTTCCATCGAGAGAAACAACTATCTCATCCAATCCAGCCATTACGATATTTTCGGAAAGTTTGGAAGTTAAAAAATGTGCATTGGTAGAAGTGATGGTATAAATTCGTTTTTGATGAGCCATTTTCAGCATCGAAACAAAATCTTCATTTAAAAGAGGTTCACCTTGAAAATACAGAATAAGATAAAAAAGCTCGGGTGAAGATTCATTGAGCCAATGGGTATAATCCTGAAGATGAAGCAAGCCCTTTTGACGGGAAAGAGAACGAGTACCTGCTGGGCATTCGGGGCAATGCAAGTTGCAAATGCCAGATACTTCAATAGAAAGTGTCCAAGGAAAACCCCAGTGGAAATAATTGCCACTCCATTTCGTAAGCCAATAACTTGTTTGGATTTTTACAAAATTTAAAATTCGCGCTAAATTTAGACATCTTATCAGCCTAAACCACAAACGAATGCGCATCCCATTCATCTTTATAGATTTCGAGTGAGTTTATCCATCAAATCGAAACCACTTAAAAACTCTTTTCCAACAATTCTTAACAGTGTGTATGCCGGAACGGCCAAAATCATACCTACGATACCACCTATAGAGCCAGCCATCAACATAATTAAAAAAATCTCAATGGGATGAGCTTTCACGCTCTTAGAATAAATTTGAGGTTGAAGCACATAGTTATCTACCATATTGGCTGCTACAAAAATTATCACTACAATAAGAGGCTGAACCCAAAAATTGACATAAGAACCTTCAGCCAGTACCCAAAAAAGTGTAAGCAATACGCCTAAGGCACCTCCAATAAAAGGACCTAAATAGGGAATCAAATTAAAAAATCCACCAATGAATCCGACTAAAACCGCATTTGGAATTCGAGCAATAAGCATCCCCACTGTGAGGAGTACCATCATAATAAATACTTCCAAGAATAAACCGCCCACATATCTTCCTAACAAATTTCGGCTGGCAGTCATTACATTGAGGGCTCTTGTCTCATATTCATAAGGCACAAAAAGAAGCAGCAACTTCGTTAAAAGCTTATCATCGCGTAAAAAGAAAAAAGTAAGAAAACCCACTGCAAAAGCACCTACAGAAAAAGAAGAAACAATTCCTGTAAGTCCTCCTAAAAACTTATAAATGGAATTAAATCCTAATAACTCGCCCAGTCGTTGAATAATTGCTTCCTCGAGATTTTCATCAGCAGGAATAAGTTGATACTGGTGCATGAAATTTTCGATATTCTCCAGCAATGGAGCTAAATTAAGTGCGAGTGTATTGAAATCTATTTTGCTAATTACTAAGACCTGTTGATAAACAATAACCACAAATCCATAAAGTAAAAGCACAATAAAAAGTAAAAGAACCACCAAGGTAATTAAAGAAGAAGCCCATGCTGGTAGTCTAAATTTTTTCCAGCCCGCACCCCTCAATCTTTTTTCCAATGGCCTGCCTAAAATGGCAAAAACCCCGGCTATGGCTATGTACCATAAAACAAAACTAAAATAATAAACTATGATGGCAACTAATATCAGGGTAACTATCAACATCCACCGCCTTGTATGTGTAGCCATCAAATTCTTGATTTAAAAAGTATGACTAATTCTTGGCAAAGATAGTTGAGGCTTTTCAAACAACAAAAAACCTCCCATCAAATTCAACAGGAGGTTAATTAATAATAATTGTAAGAGTCTCTTATAAATTAATTGACGTGTAGTAGCTATTGCGGCATCGTAATCAGGATGATTGGTATTTTCTTTTACACCTGTATTCCATCCTCTTTCAAAATGTCTATGCAACATATTGATATTCAATATTGATCCTATAATTATAGGTTGCAAAATTTTCGTCGGGTTAATAGAAAAGTAATAATTAGATCTATAAGTCAATCTGTATAGGTAATACAGAAGTTCCGACGTAGATATCAAATAATTAAAACCATCGTTTGCGCCACCACAAATTTTTAGACAAAATCCTTGCATATTTTAAAAAAATTTATCTTTACAACTGAAACTTAAAAAAGGAGGTTATATGTTAAAAAAAATAATTGTACTATTAATCGTGCTTTGTTCCTTTGGGCTTACTATCGCAATGCCCAATGATAATGCAATATCCAATAAGGCAGTGAGCGCCTGGATGGATGAAAATCAGGGTTTTGAGCAAAACCTCGGTCAGGTTGGTGATTTTGATGGAAATCCGGTAAACAATATCCTGTTTACGGCAAGAAATAATGGATTTAGCATCTTCGTCACGGATAAGGGTGTAAGTTATGTTATCTACAAATCTGAAAAAACTCCTGAAGATGAAATCTCAGAATTGCCCCATTCCAAATCCCAAAATGCCCGGCTTCACTTTGCCCGGATTGACCTTGAACTGATAAATTCAAGGATTGAAAGCGCAAATGTTGTGTATGAGGATGAGCTACCCGGATACACGAACTATTATCTTCCTCAATGTCCTGACGGTGCTTTGTTTGTTAAGACCTATAGAAAGGTAAGAATAAAAGAGGTTTATCCCGGGATTGACTGGGTCTGGAGATATAAAGAAGGGAGACTTCATCATGAGTTTGAGCTCAGCGAGGATGCGGATATAAGCAAAATAAAATTCCGGGTGAAGTATGCGGATTTGGAGGTAAAAGATGGTAAAAAGCTTATCCTTTCAACACCCATCGGAAAGATAGAGGATGGAAATGTAATTGGTTATGAAGGAGAAAGTCCTGTTGAGGTTTGCTACAAAACAGCAGAAGATGGACTAATTGGTTTTGATGTAAAGGCTTGGTCAAGGAAAGAGCGACTTATCATCGACCCATCCTTATCCCTTCTATGGGCGACCTATTACGGCGGAAATGATTGGGACGAGGGCTATTCCATTACGACCGATGGTTCAGGGAATATCTTGGTAACCGGTTATACTTCTTCAACCAATTTCCCGACCCAGAATCCTGGGGGTGATGCCTATTATCAGGGGATATTTGCAGGATCTTGGGATGCCTTTATCTTGAAGTTTACCAATACTGGTGAAAGAGAGTGGGCAACCTATTATGGCGGAAGTGATGCTGACGAGGGCGTTGAGATTACGACCGATGGTTCAGGGAATATCTTGGTAACCGGTTTGACTTGTTCAACCGATTTCCCGACCCAGAATCCCGGTGGTGATGCCTATTATCAGGGGATATTAGGAGGATATTATGATGCCTTTATCTTGAAGTTTACCAATACTGGTGAAAGAGCGTGGGCGACCTATTACGGCGGAAGTAATCCCGACTATGGCTATTCCATTACGACCGATGGTTCAGGGAATATTTTTGTAACCGGTGTGACTCTTTCAACTGATTTCCCGGCCCAAAATCCTGGTGGTGGTGCCTATTATCAGGGGACAAATGCAGGAGATTACGATGCCTTTATCTTGAAGTTTACCAATACTGGTGAAAGAGCGTGGGCAACCTATTACGGCGGAAATGGTGAGGACGATGGCATTTCCATTACGACCGATGGTTCAGGTAATCTCTTTGTTACCGGTGGGACTTATTCAACCGATTTCCCGACCCAGAATCCTGGGGGTGGTGCCTATTATCAGGGGACACATGCAGGAGATTATAGAAATGCCTTTATCCTGAAGTTTGAAACCTCAGGGGTAGGTATTGAAGAAGAAACAGAATTTCCAAAAGAATTTGCTCTTTATCAAAATTCTCCCAATCCATTTAGCAATTCAACAATATTCAAATTTAGTCTGAATGTCCCAGCACATGTAAAGCTCTCCGTGTATAATATCAGAGGGCAACAGCTTGCCACTATAGTAGATGAAAATATGAAGCCTGGCTACTACGAAATTCCATGGTCACCTGCCAATGAAGATTATGCACTAACAAATGGCATCTATTATTACAAACTTGAAGTTGGAGATAAAACCTTTGTGAAGAAGATGATGCTGATGCGGTGAGTTTTTTATCCAACAAGAAAACAAAAAAGGCTGGGATATGCTTCCCGGCCTTTTGTTGTTTAGCATATCCATTCCTGTATTCCACCCTCTTTCGGAATGTCTATGTAATATATTGATATTCAATATGAATTCTGTAATTATGGGTGTCCCAAAATTTTTGATATGTTTGTAAGGAAAAAGCAAAACGCATCTATAAGTCAATCTGTATAGGTAATACAGAAGTTCCGACATAGATATCAAATGGTTAAAACCATAGCTTGCGTCACCACGCAGCACGAAATTGAGAGGCTGGAGCAATTGGCCAGGGAGGAAATAGAGCGTTTGAGTAGAAATCAACTGAAGTTTTTTGGGTTCGAGAGTGACGAGATCATAGAGCAAGCCTTCTCAATGCTCGATAACAAGTGTTGATAAGAATTTTTAGGGTTGGGGAATGCGGAAAACAGGAAATCTGTAACAAAATGAAATAATTTGATTACTTTTGGGAGATTGAATCAGCATCCGTATGAATGACAAAAAAGAGCTTATCCGACAGTATTATCGAAAAGTCACTGCTTCAAATAAGGAATTGACCAAAAAAGAAGCTTTTAAGGATTTACTCAACAGATTATATGTATCGGATAAGGACATCGAAAATATCATCGACAAGATTACACTTGGTGCGGAAACAACTGTCCTTAACATTCCCAGAAAAGATAAATTGCACCGTGGAAGCGCCGACACGCTTTTCAACAATATCATCATCGAATTTGAAAACGATTTGAGAGTTTCATATTCTCATGCAAAAGAACAATTGGCTGGATATTTGTTGGGGCAGTTCAAATCGGGAAGTGGCTACAACTTCACCCTGATTGCATCAGATTTTATCCATTGGAAAGTTCTTGCACCCGATATCAGCTGTCTGGATAAACTGGATTATTTACAGGAAGATGAATTGATGCTGAATGAAATTGAAGGTGCTTCATTTGTACTGAACGAGTCGAATGCTGAGGATTTTTACTATTGGATCGACAGATTTTTATTTAAGGAAGAAAAGCAAAAAGCGACGCTGAAAAGTATCGAAGAAGCCTTTGGTTATCAAAGTCCCGTGTTTATCGAATCTTTTAGAGAATTAAATAGTTGGTTTAACGAGGCAAAGAAATACGGTGTCGTGCAGGTATCCTATGAGCAATGGCACAAGTTCTTAAGCATTGCTTACGGTTCTTTTGATGCTCAGGAAAATGTATTCTTAATTCATACCTATTTGAGCATTTTTTCGAAAATGCTTGCTTATGCTGTAGTATCCAACGACGATTATATCGACGATGGCGAGATGCGGAAGATATTGGACGGCAGTATTTTTCACAGTTTTAATATTGCCAATTTTGTCGATAACGATTTCTTCCACTGGGTAAATGGGGACCGCGATTATCCTAAACTGAAAAAAGTATTTCGCCTGATTGCCCAAGAAATTTCGACCTTCGATTTTACCGATGTAAATGAGGACATCCTGAAAGGCGTTTATCAGGAACTTATCGATATTGATACGCGTCATTCTCTGGGAGAATATTATACGCCAGACTGGCTTTGCGAACGGATTGTAAACGAATTCGAATTTAAAAAGAGCGATAAGATATTGGACCCTGCTTGCGGAAGTGGTTCTTTTCTGCGTGCATTTGTTCACAGGATCAGAGAACTGAATCCGGACAACACTCCGGAAGATATTAACAATCAAATTTACGGCATTGATATCCACCCGCTTTCGGTTCAGATTGCCAAAACCACTCTGCTGCTGGCATTAGGTAAAGATATTGCAAAGTCAAGAAAGCCCGTTCACTTGAATGTGATACTGGCAAACACGTTACTTGCTCCTGAAGGTTTGAAAAATTTGTTCGGCAGCGAGTTTGTCATGCAAATCGATCGAGATAAGTATGTCATCAATACCCAAGTTCTCGAAAATGTAGAGGTATTCGATTCCGTTCTCGATATTTGTGAAGAATTGTCGGAACAGACGATGAACAAGAAATCGATTGAATTTTCGGTTTTTGAATCTATTCTTCATCAGCAAACTAAAGGAGGATTAACCCCTCAATCGGTGGAAAGTTTTTATCAGATTTACACCGGATTCAAAAAAGTGAAGGAAAAAGGTCGTGACAGCATCTGGAAATTCATCCTGTCTAATCTGTACAAACCGTATTTCTTGGCAGAAAAGTTTGATTATGTCATAGGCAATCCACCGTGGTTTACCTACAGCTCGATCAAGAATGAGGATTATCAAAATATTCTTGACGAACTGGCCGTCAGATACGATGTAAAACCCAAGAAAGCAGCTAATTATCCGCATTTGGAAATTGCGGCTATTTTCCAAGCGTATTGCAGCAGCTATTTTTTGAAAGCATTCGCGAAACAGGCTTTTGTCCTGCCCAGATCATTTCTTAGCGCCGACCACCACGAAAATTCGAGAAACGGTACAGCCAAGGGGTTTCGTTTGACCCATATCTGGGATTTAAGCGAGGTATCTCCGTTATTCAGGGTGCCTTGTTGCGTATTGTTTTCCGAAAAGGCACAGGATAAAAGAATAATAAAGACTTCGGGATTGCAGGGGGTGAGATTTTCGGGGAAACTGCCCACCCATAATTGCAATTTCGAAACTGCCAAAAATCGGTTACTCGAAACCCCTGTAGCTTGGCATTACATCAAACAAGGCCAATCTTCGGCATTTTCAAATAGAAAAAACGGTTCGCAGAAGAACGTCAATCCATATAAAAATCTCTTTAAGCAGGGTGCTACTATCGTGCCTCGTGCTTTTTATTTTGTTGACCTCAATCAGGAAATACCCGATGATTTCGTGGACAGGATTATCAACATAAAAACTGCCGAGTCTGTTAAAGCGGACGCCAAAGCTCCTTGGAAATTCGATTTCTCGGGAAGAATAGAAAGCCGGTTTTTATTTAGAACGGCAATTTCGAAATCCATACTTCCCTTTCATATCTACAGACCCGATTTTGTGGTTCTGCCCATCATTATTGCAGAGGATGAAAATAATCGTAAAACAATCCGATTGCACAACTCTGACAGTTTAATGAATCTTGGTTATCTGCACGCTTCCCGTTGGTTTCGCAATGCCGAAAGAATATGGGATATTTCTAAAACAGAAAAAAATAAGGCAATGAGTGCAGTCGATTATTTAAATTGGTTAAATAAATTGACAGATCAGAATTTAAATGCCGAATATGTGGTTTTATACAACTCTTCGGCTAAAGATGCGAATGCCGCGATTGTGAAACGCACCAACATCGACTTGGAATTTATCGTAGAAAGCGTTTCCTACGTATATTACACAAATAATGAAAATGAAGCCTATTATCTTTCCGCTATCTTAAATTCAACTATCCCCAACCTACTTATGAAAGATTTTCAAGCAAAGGGATTGTTTGGTGCACGGCATGTTCACAAGAAAATTTTGGACATCTATTTTCCGAAATTTGATGCAGGTGATGAAGTTCATACAAGGTTAGCAGAATATGGGAGAGTCTGTCACGAAAAGGTGGAAAAATATATGGAAACAAATCCGCCGACAAAAGAATTAACGCCACACACTTTGGGGAAACTCAGGTTAGACATCAAAGCATATTTATCCGAAGAATTGAGTCAGATCGACAAGCTGGTAAAAAAGGTAATGAAACAATGAAGTCGAGGCGAATGCAATGCTTGTTGGATAAGCATCGCATAAAAAAAATCGTCCATAACTTTTGTATAGGATTGTTTTAAAAAACAGCATGAATCATTATAAGTAAATGATCTGACGTAAATTGACCATACTGTTGTTCATTGAGCACACCGTATTTAGTAACCGTAATACCCTCATTTATCCAAACATAATCGATTCTGTTCTTCATCGAGGAATGCAGATCGAAAGAATTGGTAATACCAACCGTTCCATAAGGAGGCTGTTTCGTAACCAGATACGAATCTCGCATCCTGTATTCCACCCTCTTTCGGGATGTCTATGTAACATATTGATAATCAATATTGATCTATAGTTATGGATTGCAAAATTTTCATCGGGTTGATAGAAAAGTAATAATTAGATCTATAAGTCAATCCGTGTGGGTAATACAGAAGTTCCGACATAGATATCAAATGGTTAAAACCATCGCTTACGCTACCACGCAGCACGAAATTGAGAGGCTGGAGCAATTGGCCAGGGAGGAGATAGAGCGTTTGAGTAGAAATCAACTGAAGCTTTTTGGGTTCGCGAGTGACGAGAAGATCATAGAGCAAGCCTTCTCAATGCTCGATAACAAGTGTTGATGAGAATTATTAGGGTGGGAGAATGCGGAAAACAGGAAAGTTGAGGCTTTTCAAACAACAAAAAACCTCCCATTCGATTCAACAGGAGGTTAATTAGTAATAATAGTAAGAGTTTCTTAAATTAATTTGCGTGCAGCTGCTATTGCGGCATCGTAATCGGGATGATTGGTATTTTCTTTTACATATTCAACATAGCGAATAATTCCATCTTTATCCACTACAACGATTCCACGATTGAGCAAACGCAGTTCTTCGATAAGGAATCCATACTTAAGGCCGAAATCCGTATCTTTATGATCGGAGAGGGTGATGACCTTGTCGATGCCCTCGGCAGCACAAAATCTTCCTAAAGCAAAAGGAAGATCGCACGAAATAGTAAGGATAACCACATCACCCAGTGAAGCGGCTTCTGTATTGAAACGACGTGTTTGTGCAGCACAAACACCAGTATCTACCGAAGGCACACTACTTATAAGAACAACCTTCCCTATAAAGTCGCTTAGGCTTGTAGGTGTTAAATCAGCCTTTAATGCAGTAAAGTTAGGCGCAACCATGCCTGGTTCAACCATATCGCCAAGAAGAGTGATAGGATTACCCATAAAAGTTGTAATTCCTTTGTTCTTTTTCATATTAGATTAGATTTGAAATTGTTTACTATTCGATTGTCTGTAAAACAAACAAAATTTTCTAATTAAAGTTCAGTCAAATATTCTAAAAAAGAAATGAGCAAATAATTTTAAAGTTGAATAATAAACCAAACGGCCAAATCTTAAGCACCATCCTCCCATCTCCATCCTCTATGCATCAACCACTATCTTTTCCTCCTCTTTCTTTGCATAGAAGAAATCAGCAATCCTATTCCCATGATAGCGGCAATAACAAAGCCTAAAATACCCCATAGCGAAACATTAGCTATGAGCGGTCCAATTTTTTGTTGCACAATGATTGAGGAGCCAATGATTAAGGCAGCAATAATCAGGCTCATAGAAATGTGATTACTCGATTCTTTTATTTCATTGGCAAGATTTTCTAAACGATGATGTTCCAAATGAATTTCGAACTGACCTTCTTTTAATTTCTCGAGTAAATCATACATATTTTGTGGTAAATGTTCAATCAGTTCGACACTTGCATCTATCATATTCGCCGTACGTTTTTTCCAACTTCGGGGAGAATAGAGTTTGAGATACATTTTTCTTGTCAACGGCTTCAAGATTTCAAACATATTGAAATCGGGCTCAAGTTGTTTGCCAATGGTTTCGGCAATCGACATGGCTCTAATCATCATCACGAAGTTAGAAGGTAAAGCCAGTTTATGCCGAATTGAGATTTCCATAACATCCTGATTCATTCGGGCCAGACTAACGGTTTTGTATGGACGGTCGGCATACACATCGAGAAGTTCTTTTATATCGTGGCGAAGGGCAATTTTGTCAACTTCTTGCATAATGAAACCCAATTCCTGCAATCCTCTAACAATCTGATCAAAATCTCTATGATTGATAGCTCGCAAAATCTTGGCAATACTTATCAGCGATTGATCATCTAAATGACCTGTCATGCCCACGTCAAGCATCACTATGGTATTAGGGGGAATGATAAAAAGATTACCTGGGTGTGGGTCGGCATGAAAAAATCCGTCGAGGAGAATTTGTTTGAAAAGAGCTTCAGCAGCCTGTTTTGCAATTTTTTGCAAATCGAATTGAGAGCGATACTTTTCTTGTGTAATTTCAGAAATCTTTATGCCATCAATATATTCCATAGTAAGAAGATGCACGGTAGTTAAATCCCAATGCACTTCCGGAATCTTTATATAATCGACCTCCTTAAAATTTGTTCTGAATCTTTCGAAATTATATGCCTCATTTAAAAAATCAAGTTCCTTTCTAATGGTTTTTTTCAGTTCTTCTACCGTAGCAGTTGGATGATATACAGGACCTTCAGGAAACCTATTTTCAATAATGTTGGCAAAAGTTTCCAGAATAGAAATATCCAGTTCAATCGTATATTGAATATCTGGTTTTTGAATCTTCACGGCCACAACCTTGCCGTTGTGTAATACGGCTCTATGAACCTGACTTAGTGAGGCAGAGGCTACTGGTATTTCGTCAAATTCTTTGAAAACTTTAGGTATTGGCTTTTGAAGTTCCTTCTCGATAACTTCTTGAATTTTCTCAAACTCAACCGGGGCCACCGCATCTTGAAGCTTTTCCAACTCATGAATATAATCTGGAGGTAAAAAATCGGGTCGGGTACTCAGTATCTGACCAAACTTGATAAAAGTAGGTCCTAATTCTTCAAAAGCCATACGAAGCTTCTCGGCATTCGATAATTTCTGGTAGCCTTTACGTCGCCTGCGCAGTCGAGTTATTAGATTAATCCTCGACCTGTCTAAAAAATAATCGAGCCCAAATTTAAAGAATACTGAGATGATTTGACGGCTTCGCCTGACTTTATCCAGATTGTTCCCAAATCGGAAATTTACATACGAATAGGATTCGGCCATTAGTGTGGCTTTATAATTTCATTGCATCCTTTATCAAGAAAAATTATTCTTCCGTCTTAGTGGAAGTCTGTGATAATTCTTCTACCTTCTTCTTTAGTTCTTCAAATTCCTTTCTTGTCGGAATATTCAGTTTAGCAAATATATCCTCTACCGATTTTTCGATCTTTTTTTCGAGTTCGGTTTTCGATTTCTCGGTTTGGTCCATTACATCTTTGACGAATTTGGCCTTATCATTTTCCGATAATTCGCCACGGTTGATCAATTCTTTTGCAAATTCCTCAGCTTTCTCACGGGTTAGTGAAGCTAAACCAATCCCTGCTAAAATTGCATTTTTAAAAAAGTCTGCCATCTTCATGTCCTCCTTCATTTTTATGTTATATATTACAATGACTCCTTAATTTTAAATCCAAAACGTTTATCAATAAATTGAGTGATAAAATTTTAAAAACTCTTCAAACTATAAACGAAATATTTAAATGAATGTTTCAATGTGGTTTTAGATTATATCATCGAAATTTAAAATAATCGAATATAGAGCCGTTACTATTTGTTACAAAAGTACAATTCTTTTACCATAAAACCTCATTTATTAACATTTTTTATTTGGAAAATTGTAACAGCCAGCCTGAAAAGAAAATGCAAGAAAAGAAAAAATTTTTCGCCATATAACTCTTAAGCCTTGGATTTGAAGAAAATTTTATCGCAAACACAGGAATAAAAATCAACGAATATGACTTCAACAAAGAGTATTTGAAATTGTTGATTTAAAGATGATTTACGGATTAAACGATAAATCTCTAAATTTGCACGCTCAAAATTGACCTTAAAAAGTCTATTTTGTTCCATTTCAACATTTTGATAATGATTAACATAAAATTTCCCGATCAAAGCATTAGGCAATATTCAGAAGGGGTAACAGGATTAGACATAGCCAGAAGCATCAGTGAAGGATTGGCCCGTAATGTATTGGCCATTAAAGTAAATGGTGAAGTTTGGGATGCTACGCGGCCAATATTTCAAGATGCCAGTATTCGATTGCTCACATGGGATGATGATGAAGGGAAAGCTACGATGTGGCATTCGTCGGCTCATTTAATGGCCGAAGCCATCGAAAGCCTCTATCCTGGTGTAAAATTCGGTGTAGGTCCTGACATTGAGAATGGATTTTATTATGATATAGATTTTGGAGATTATCAGATTTCATCAGATGATTTCAAGAAAATAGAAGATCGTATGATGGAATTTGCGCGCCAAAAACAAGAATTTAAAAGAAGGAATGTTAGCAAAGACGAGGCTTTGGAATATTTCCGACGCAAAGGTGATGAATATAAGGTCGAATTAATTAATGATTTAGAAGATGGCAGCATCACTTTTTATGAATCAGGACAATTTACCGATCTGTGTCGTGGGCCGCATTTACCCAATACCTCACCCATCAAGGCAGTAAAATTATTATCGACGGCTGGTGCATATTGGAGAGGAGATGAAAAACGCAAGATGCTTACGCGAATCTATGGCATAACTTTTCCAAAAGCCGAGATGCTTGCCGAATTTCTTAATATGCTCGAAGAAGCGAAAAAGAGAGACCATCGTAAAATTGGCAAAGAGCTCGATTTATTTCATTTCTCTGCTCGCGTAGGCAATGGTTTGCCACTGTGGACGCCGCGTGGAGCTTTATTGCGCGAACGCCTCATGGATTTTCTTAAAAAAGAACTTTACAAAAGAGGCTACGTCTTGGTGGCTTCACCTCACATTGGCAATGTCAACCTTTATAAAACTTCGGGTCATTACGAAAAATACGGAGCCGATTCATTCCGTCCCATTTCTACCCCCGAACCTGGTGAGGAATTCATGCTAAAACCCATGAACTGTCCGCATCATTGCGAAATTTATAATCGCAAACCCATGTCGTATAAGGAACTGCCCCAAAGATATGCCGAGTTTGGAACGGTTTACCGTTACGAGCAATCGGGTGTATTACACGGATTAACCAGAGTAAGAGGCTTCACTCAGGATGATGCTCATATCTTCTGCCGTCCCGATCAATTAAAAGAAGAATTTATAGGAGTAATTGATCTCGTGATATTTCTTTTTAAAACCTTCAATTTCAATAACTTCATTACTCAAGTCTCGTTGAGAGACCCTGACAACAAGGCTAAGTACATTGGAACGGACGAAAACTGGGACAAGGCTGAACAAGCCATTATAGAAGCGGCTGAAGAAAAAAATTTAAATCCCATATTAGCAAAGGGTGAGGCTGCATTTTATGGCCCTAAACTCGATTTTATTGTAAAAGATGCCATAGGAAGAAAATGGCAGCTCAGCACAATACAAGTGGATTATAATTTACCCGAACGTTTCGAATTAGAATATATTGGAGCTGATAATCAGCGGCATCGCCCTATTATGATTCATAGAGCCATTTTTGGTTCTATAGAGCGATTTGTTGCCGTTATGCTTGAACATACGGCCGGAAAATTACCATTATGGCTGGCTCCAACTCAAGTGATTATTCTTCCTGTGAGCGAAAAATATCAAATTTATGCGGAAAATGTTTCTCAATTATTAAAAAATTCCGAAATTCGCAGCCTCATTGACGACCGGAATGAAAAAATAGGGAAAAAGATACGAGATGCTGAATTACAACATATTCCGTATATGCTTATCGTTGGTGAAAAAGAAGAAATGAATAACACAGTATCAGTAAGAAAACAAGGACAAGGCGACATGGGAAGTTTTAGCATAAAGGAATTTATGGATGCTGTGAATAATCAAGTGCAGGATTTCTTATGATTGAAGAGAAGAAATGGAAATACTGCCAAGAAATAATTTTCATGTTTAACCAAATCAAGAAGGAGGAAGGTATATAGCTGCATTACAAAAGAGGCCCGATAGAAATCCAGCCTCAAAAAATCAGGAAGAGCCTTATAGGGTAAACGAAAAAATCAGAGCCCCCGTTGTTCGGGTTGTGGGAGATAATTACGAGCAAAGAATAGTTACCATTAAAGAAGCCCTCGAGATAGCCGATGAAATGGGACTAGATTTGGTTGAAATCTCACCCAATGCTAATCCACCCGTTTGCAAGCTCATCGATTACAGCAAGTTCATGTATGAACTCAAGCGCAAACAAAAAGAGGCGAAGGCAAAAACGGCTAAAGTTATAGTAAAAGAAATCCGTTTAGGGCCAAATACCGACGAGCATGATTTCAACTTTAAACTCAATCATGCCCGTAGATTCCTCGAAGAAGGCGCAAAAGTAAAAGTAGAGGTTCTATTTAAAGGCAGAACCATAGTGTATAAAGAAAAAGGAGAAATCATTCTCCTTGAATTTGCCCAGGCCCTCGAAGATATTGGCAAACTCGAGAGCCTTCCTAAACTCGAAGGAAAACGCATGTTCATCACTATAGCACCTAAAAAATCTTAAAGAATTAGAAAAAATTAAATATCATCTAAAATAAAAGTCAAAAGATGCCTAAAATGAAATCGAAAGCCAGTGCTAAAAAACGTTTTACTTACACTGGAACAGGAAAAATCAAGCGCAGACATGCTTTCAAGAGTCATATCTTAACCAAGAAGGCTACCAAGCGGAAACGTAACCTTACGCATTCCACTCTGGTATCCAAAGCCGACTATTCAAATGTCAAAAAAATGCTCGCTTGCTAATCAATTCACTTTATGTCTAACCTTACGTTCAGCTAATCAAGATTCTGAAAACGTCAGAACGCTGCCGTAAAAAACCTTAAAAAAATGCCAAGATCAGTTAATGTAGTTGCATCACACAGAAGAAGAAGGAAACTTCTCAGAAAAACACGTGGCCAATATGGCCGACGTAAGAATGTTTGGACCGTTGCAAAAAACTCATGGGAAAAAGGTCAGCAATACGCTTACCGCGACCGACGCGCCAAGAAACGTTCTTTTCGAGCCTTATGGATTTCTCGTATTAATGCTGGCATACGTCAATATGGAATGTCTTATTCCGAATTTATGGGTAAACTTAACAAAGCCAATATTCGCCTCAACCGAAAAGTATTGGCCGACCTTGCCATGAATCATCCTGATGCCTTCAAAGCAGTGGTCGATCAATTATAGGCATAAGTCATTTCAATATTAAAGCGGCTCTTGATGCACTGCAAGCGCCGCTTTCTTTTTATCCCCTGATCATGACAACCAAAGAACGCTACAAAAGATTCATTTCATGGTTCTCGGAAAATATGCCAGAAGCCTCAACCGAACTGCTCTATCAAACTCCCTATGAATTAATAGTGGCAGTTATTCTTTCGGCCCAATGCACCGATAAGCGGGTCAATCAGATTACTCCAGCTTTTTTTGAGAGATTTCCTGATGCAGCCACATTGGCTAAAGCCTCTCATGAAGAAGTCTTCGACTTAATAAAATCTTGCTCCTATCCCAACAATAAAACTAAAAACTTAATTGGGATGGCTCAGACTCTGATTGAAGAATTCAATGGTCAAGTACCCGATAACCTGCATGATTTGGAGACTTTGCCCGGGGTTGGCAGAAAAACGGCTAATGTAATTCTTTCGGTAGCCTTCGACAAGCCGGCTATGCCCGTCGATACTCACGTTCATAGAGTAGCCAGACGAATAGGCCTCGTAAAAAATGCCCGAACTCCCTTAGAAACTGAAAAACAATTAACTCGTTATATCCCAAAACATTATCTTTCTAAAGCTCATCACTGGCTTATTCTGCATGGAAGATATGTATGCCAGGCCCGCAAACCAAAATGCGATATTTGTGGGATTAAAGATTTTTGCATGTATTATCAAAACCTTATTAAGCCACCACCACGCCCTGAACCTTAATGGGCTGATCGAGCATCCAATTGCCCGAGGCAATCTGTTCCTTGAAACATGCTGTTCGGTATGTCGTATTTCGTAAGATGGGATTGCTATGATACTTCAGCCATTGATGCCTAACATCGCAATATCGTGCAACCCATTCTTTCTCATTGCCTCCTCGTGCTGGAATTTTTTCTCCAAATCTGCGCCTCAAGAAATCAGGTACACGGCCTGAATGGATATAACTATCGTAAATCACTAATAAACTCAAAGGCAGTTTAAACCCGTTGGAGATAAAAAACTTATAGGCAGGTTGATAATAGGTCTTGTCGAAGAATTCATCCTGTACGCTTATCATCATTGGGTCATTACGGGCGGCTTGTACAAGCAACTGTTTAAAAACTCGGTCATTCGATAAGGGCGTTTTACCAATCCGTGACACATACTCACTCAATTGAGTTGCATACTTTCCTTCACTTCGGATATACCTCTGAACAAGGTTCTTGAGTCCACTATATTCGGTGGTCTGGCTGCGGCCATAAGTAATCTGAGGAATTCCACCAGGTCCATCATTCATCACAACTAACTCATCATAGCGCCCTTCTAATTTCCCAGTCTCAAAAACATTTACAATCTGCAGAATTTTACGTTTGATTTCAGGAGTAATCATTTTTTATGGATTTATACACGAGCATATTCCAAAATCTTATTATTGGTAACCAAGCCAATAATAGGTTCCGTAGGTTTACCATTCTTGGTTATAAACACATCTTGACATTCAGGAATGGCGTCCATGGCCTTTTTAGCATCGAGCAGGGTACTGTTCTCTGAAATGAAATTGAATCCTTTGTACATCATGGTTTTCACAGCATTACTGGCCATTTCTTCCATATCACTGAAAATGAGGTCGTCGGTATTTTTCTCGATGTCGACCAAACCCATTGAAACTTCGGCCAAAAAGCGAAAAAAAGTGCTGCGATGTATCATATATTTCAGAGTATTATCTTGGTTGAGGATGACATAACGATTAAAATCCCTAAACTTTTCATCGTCGAGAATATCGCGTATTGTACGAGTTTTGGTTTCCTCATATTCAAGGTAGATAATTTTTTCGAGTGGAATCATGGCCTCTTTAGCCGAAATTTTGGCAATTTTTTCCTCAGGCTTCATGCTTTCTATAATATTTTGATATGATTTTGTAGCGGCATCAAAATTTTCACGACTGAAGTAAAATGCCAGAATAGTGCCTATCCAAGTTCCCCAGAGTGGCAAAAGAGTTTGAGCCACGAATTTCAATCCTTCCATCTTATCCTGATTGTTCGAAATACGAATGGCTTCAATAGCCACATAAACTGTAGCTCCAAGGATCACTAAAGTAATCAACAAAGCAATGATATTCCTTGCACTCATGTAGTCTTTAGTCACACTTTTTGGATGATTATTTTCCATAAATAATTGATTTATAAAAGTTTCAATATATAATGGGTAATAAATTCGATGGAAGCATTGGCCGCTTGCTGTATAGATGCTTTGGCCTTTACCTGCATGGCCAACAAATGAGCTTCAACTACCTTCTCTTCATCGGCTAATTCAGATTCTACTTCTTCTTTGCTGATAAAACCACCAGTATAAAGTTCGGCAAGCTCCTTAAGGCGTTGTTTCCGTTTCTCTATAATATAATACGCATAATCTTTTATCTCTTCCTTTCCACCTTCCAATTCATTTTTCAAAATGGATGAAAGTCCCTCGATCAATTCTTCTAAATTCAAGTCCATGGCAAAAAAATTATTGAATGGTTTTAGCTTTTTCGGCATTCAAAAAGGCAACAAAGAGTTCGTGAAACCTGTCGCGGTGAATAGGAGCAAGATGCAAATTATAAGTATTATTTTTCTGATGTTGCTCCTTATACTTCACCCAGAGGTCGAGGATGATCCTGGATATGCGAGCTGCCTCACTATTCAAAGGCTTGGCTTCTGATTGCAGCCACAACGAACGCAACTCGAGCTCTATGGACTGATAAGAATCGGAAAAATTAGCATAAGCAAGTTCGGATGAATCTGCATCTATTAAGTTCAAATAAAATAAATCGATGGATTTAGCAACTTGAAGTGCCTGACTTATCACTGCTTCGTCTCTATTGGGAATGAGTCTAACCCGGCACGAAGTAAAAGAAAGTATCCCCACTACAACAAAGAATATCAGCAAATAACTGTAAGCAAACCGCCCAAATGGAAAAAACGAAGATATACCCAAAAAATGAAGATTGACTTTTGGACTACGAATTTCTTTCACTTTGTTCGTTTCAACTTCAAAATCTTTAGTTGATTGATCGAAGCCTTGGTAGCTATCATTGTACATTTTCAAAATTCTTTGAAGTCGTTATGCTTTCAACGGAATGAAATACTACGCCAAATATATATAAAGAAATTGAATAAAGAATAGTTTTCTAAATGTGTTAAAAAAATATGTGGATTTAGAGAAAACCCTAATCAATCGATTTCATTTTTCAATGGTTTTGAATTAAGCCCATGATAAGGTAGGCCTCAAATTTTCATTATACGGTGATACACTTATAATAGATAAAAGAAATACAGATAAAACAAAAAAGTCACAAAGAGAATGCTTTACTTACCAGCTAAATAGCACTAACTATGATTATTTGACAAAAGATAGAGGATGCATCAAGCAAAATCTCAGAATAAAAAGATGGGGCTTAGCTCATCACAAAAATAAATATCATTTTACTGAAAAAAATTCAAAAA
>DIEY01000037.1:69154-182857 GCA_002418865.1 Bacteroidales bacterium UBA5762
AATAAATCACCTCTTGAATGCAATTCATTAGATTTCTTCAACTCGACCAAAATATGATATCCATTGCAAAATAATTGCTTAAAAATTACGCAAATAAATTTACGGTATTTCAAATAAGTTTATTTCAGCTGTATTTAAAACTTGTTCTACATCGGGGTTATTTGAAACCGGCAAATGAATAATGGTATGTGGATCACGTCGAGACAAACTGATAGAATATGCCTTATCGTAAAATTGAAGTAACATCAAGCAGGCTTCTTTAAATCGATTTTGCCTAATAAGCTGAGTGATAATATCGGTTTGTTGAAAACCAAGTCGTTTTCTAATTTTACAAACCGTAGCAACAAGTTCTTCTGTGTCAGCTTGGCCATATTCTAAGGCGAGCCTTTCTGCTCTCTGTTCAGAGGGGATATTCAACAAAATTAAGGGTGATGCCTGCATACGCTCAAAAATGGGCTTAGGGACAAAACAACGACCTATGTTTATGCTTTCGTCTTCCACCCAAACAGGAAATTGTATATTGAAGGATGCAAGTTGTTGCCAGATCAAGTTTTCGAATTGTTCTGTAGTAGGCTGTGGAGGCTGCAACAATCCACCAAAAACAGACCCTTTATGATGAGCCAGTCCTTCGAGATCGAGCACTTGATGATGCATTTCAGCCAATCGAGATAAGAGTTCGGTTTTTCCACTCCCGGTCATCCCTCCTATTACTATAAATTTCCAAGGAAACATAAAGGATTGATGCACATAATTTCGAAAGGACTTGTATCCTCCAGATAGCAAAACCGGGTTTAAACCAGCAAATCGGGCAAGGAGAGCGGCTGCTTCGCTACGCATGCCGCCACGCCAACAATATATTTTCAATTGACCATCAGACGAAATCCTAATCATTTTATCTATCATCGTACCAACCCATGAAGAAGTCAATGACAGACCCGTTTTTAGGGCTGCTACCCTACCCTGTTGTGCATAATCAATTCCCACCTGTTCTCTTACTTCATCGTCGAGCAATGGAATATTGATTGCCTCCGGAATATGGCCTTGAGCATATTCACTTGGTGATCGTACATCTATACAAGGAGCATCGATCTTCAAAAAATCTTCAATATTTCTAAGGGGGATTTCCATCCCTTGTCTGTCTAATTTTTACTGCCCATGATGGCAATACTACCTTTATAAACTTCTTCACCAAATCTGCCAATACATTTCAGCACGTAAAAATATGTACCATCGGCCAGCTTTCCACCATCCCAATCGTTTCTATAATCTTTACTCTCGTAAAGTTTTCTCCCCCATCTATTCATGACCACCAATTCCATTCGTTCATAATATCGAAGTAGTGAGGGTTGGTCGGTTTCCGTTTTTCCATCCACTTTAATAATCAAAACATCGTTGATGCCATCGGCATTGGGAGTAAAAACATTGGGTACTTCTACTTTAGGACGCTGTAGGGGAATAAATTTAACTACAGCCGTATCACAGTTATCATTATTGATGGCATAGAGCCGAACACGATATTCTTTTATTTGTTGCTGAAAAAATTCCCAGGCACTAGTAAACGTATGTAAAGGATTTTTTTCGACAGAGCGGCTCGAATCGGGTTCCCCAAAATTCCATTGAAAATTATATACATCTATTCCAACATTGAGAAGCGAATCGATATTAGAGTAAAATTGAACGCTAGGTTTTTGCAGATAGACGGTATCGGGATCAGAAGTAAAATGAATGGGAGGAGCCTTTAAAACTTTTACGAAGTAATTGTCGCGATAAATACAGCCATTCCCATCTACAATCGTAATTTTATGCTGGCCAGGGCTAACACCCAGGACCACCGTATCGATGCCAGGCATCAAAAAGCCATCATCCCAATCGATTTGATAGGGAGGGGTTCCCGAAAGGATAGAAATGCCGTAACGCCCCTTATCTTCCTTGCTACAACCCATCATTAACTGGCTTAAGGTATATTGAATCCCCCTTGGATGAACTTTCACGCTCCCATCGCTATAAAGATAAGCCAAGGAATTTCCCTGCTCATCTTTAAAATAGGTTTGAACAGCATCAAAAGAAAGTAGAGAAATGCCAGTTTGTAAAGCCGTAAATTGAATCTTTGCAATATTGCCTGTTCCAAAGGGTATAGCAGATGCCGATGTCCATTCTATAACCAGGCGATTATTTCCATCTAAAGAAGCTGTAAGACCTGATAAAGCGGGGTTACGAAAATAAAGACTGTCGTAACGAATGATATCATCCTGAAATGAAAATTCAATCCGAAAAGAAGCGCATTGCCTCAATTCTTGCACCCTCAAGGGAACGATAATAGTATCGGTTTTACATGTGCTATCGTTTTTGAAAGAAACTAAAATCTGGGCAGGAAGCCATAAAGCAGAACTTATTAAGACTATGACAAGAAAAAAACGTTTCATCTGAGATGTTTTTACCACTCGATTTCAAGAAAATCCATTTAGTAATAAAATGAACGAGCCAAATTAAAAAAAATTTCGCAAGTGCTTAAAATTGGCCAGAAGCAAGCATAACTAGTGTACATTCCTCTAATACTTCTATACCTGCCTCTGAAGCTGCTTCTGCCAATTCGGGATTATAGGTTCCTGGATTGAAGATAATTCTTTGAGGCTTAATCGATAGAATCTTTTCCTGATGAACCTTTTGTAATTCAGGGCGAAGGTAGATAGTGACCGTATGTACATCAAACACTTTATCCCAAGTTGAATGAACCTCGGTCCCATCCCAAATAAAATCTTCCTTTCCTACAGCGTAAACTGGGTGACCATAGTTTATAAGAGCCTTAACGGCCTGGTTAGCAAAACGTTCAGGATTTCTACTAACACCAAGAACGACGGTAGGTATTATTTTCATTTCTCATACATGGGAAACTGGTTAAGGATGGGTTATCCATAACTAGTTGGTAAGTGTTGCTCCAAATAGCAAATCATTTATAGAGAAGCACTAACGATGAAAGTTGCCGCAAAAGCAATAATTGCGTATAATTCTGGGAAAACAGCCAGCACCATGGTTTTACCGAATACGTCGTAACCCGACCCTATTCCTGCAATGCCATTAGCGCATACTTGACCTTGACGTATAGCCGAATACAAACCTACACCGCCAAGAACAAGGCCAGACGCAAAAATGGCCATACCTTGACCTAAAGTCATATTGGCTACAAATTCGGATGTAAGTTTTGCATTGACGATAAAGAATCCTCCAAAACCATACAAACCTTGGGTTCCTGGTAAAGCACTAAGTAACATATACGGGCCAAAGGCTTCTTCATTTTTTTTAAGAGCACCTATAGTGGCATTGCCTCCAATAGTCACTCCAATAGCACTGCCAACACCTGCTAATCCAAGCATCATGGCTAGTCCAACATAAGCTAAAATTACTGCAGTCGTCATAATCGAAAAAGGTTTTAAATGATTAGTTTAATGATTTATAAATTAATATTTTAATTAAGCTCCATGTTTTTCGGCGAAAGGTTTATACTGTTTACCACCACCAGAAAAGCCGGCATTCTTGTAAAATTCTACAAAAGTCAAACGCATAGGATGTACAAATGCACCCAAAGAACTAATGGCAATATTACCTAAATGGCCTACAATAAGAAAAACAACAAATAATAGAGGTCCAATATAAGGAATTCCTAATATCGACATGGCAACGCTATTGATAACTATTCCAAGGATAGAACTGGATATTCCAAGAGCAAATAGACGGATGTAAGAAAGCAAATCGCCAAATATACCTGTTACCATGCCGTATACATCCCATAACCCTTTCCCAATCCTTATAAATACATTGGTTTTTAGGTCGTTCAGGAAAAAAATTAATATGCATGCTATTCCTAAAATGCTATAGAGGAGGATGGTTTCTCCTTTGGGAAGAACTCCAGCCGAAAGCAATCCCTGACGGATTAAGAGTCCTATAATAAGGATCAGCCAACCTACCAACGAAAGTGCATTGCGAAATCCTACTTGATGTATAATATTAGCAACTTTGATGCACATTCCAAAAATAATTTGTATTGCACCAAGAAGCAATGATAATATCAGCATTTTATTGCTATCGAAGAAATAAGATTTTATATTTTCAAGAATAGGGATTTCAGCTTCTATGAGATTGATACCGAAGAAAGTTCCCGAAATAGCTCCAAAAATGAAAGTGGCTAAGCTTAAATATTGAGCCAAAGTAAGATAAGGCTTAAACGAAGGTTTTGCCTTGAATTTTTTAAATAAAGTAGCAGCAATGAATATAAATAATCCATAACCAGCATCGCCTAAACAAAACCCAAAAAACATCATGAAGAAAGGCGCAAAGAATGGAGTAAGATCCAGTTCTGCATATTTGGGAAGAGAATACAAATGTCCGATTGGTTCAAACAATTTCGCAAAACTATTGTTACGCAAGAGAATAGGCACTTTCTCATTTGGGTCGGGTTCACTCTCAATATAAAAAATGCCGTTTTCTTCGCAATATTTTTCTACGGCTTCTTTCACTTCGGTAGGAGCAAAACCTTCTAAAACCTTCAATTTGCCTTCTGCTTCCGATAAAGTGTTGCTTACTACTAAATGATAATCGACTTCGGATGCAATTTGATGCAATGTTTTCTGCAAAAGTGGAATAGAGCTGGCAGCCAAGTGCGCAAATTCTTCTTCAATCTGGCTGAGGCGTGTCTGAATGGCTTCTTGTTTTTTCAGCAGTTCACTCAGAGGATGTGCTGGTGCTTTAACTTCTTCAGCGGGTAAATCAATTTCTTCTTGACCTTCCTTTACAAGAATGAAATAAATAACACCCGGCAGTTCGTTCACCACTCCAATATTGTATTTGGACAGCCATTGAGGATCGAATTTTCGAGAAGGTATAGTATGGAAAGATATTGCTAATCCGGCTTTTTGAAGTTTTTCTATGATTTGAGGGTCGAAATCTCCCCATGGTTCAGTATACTCTATCTCCTTTTTTAAGGTGGATAGTTGTTGATTTAGCGACTCAACTTCTGCCTGCAAATCATTGATATGCTCATAAATTTTCATGCCATCTCCATTTGGGGGAGCTTCCTCAGTGAGTTCTGGCTTTTTATATTTTTTGAGCAATTTGATTGTTTCAGCTATCTGTTTCTGAAGAGCAAGACGTTCAGCCGTGTTTTCGTCGAGTTCCTTTTTTCTCTTTACAATGTCTACAACACCAACCGATCGCAAACCCTTTAGAAATGGCTCATAATCTTCATGATATACCAGAAAAATAAATTTGGTCATCGGAACTATCATACCGTAACCTCCTTTTGATCAAAACGATTCTTCAAGATTTTTTGCGAAGATTTGGAAAGATTTTCTTCGTCTTCGAGGAAACGTTTTATTTTGATTACAGCTTCTTCATAACCCGGGATTTGGACTTTTTCGTAAAGGTTTACTTTTTGGGTAGTTTTTTTTCGGGCGTGATCAAGCAATTTCATCTTAGCGTAGTAAAATTCGCGTTCTATAGCAATTGAAGCCAGTTTCTCGAGAATCATTACACCATCCATAAACCAAACGGGTTGATTGAAGAGACTGAAAGGTTTTATCTCGAAATGAATTTCCTGAAGTATAGGAATGCGGACACCGGCAATTTTCTTTATGCCTAGGTCAACATCACGAATGACGACCAATCTTGGATTAAACTCATTCCACAGACGGACCATTTCATTATATTGGGCCATAGCAGCAGACAACTTCTCGTCGAGGCTTGTAGCATAATCTTTGGCTCGCTTCACTTCTGCCCGTAAGGCCGATTCCTTGTTTTTTAAAGTTGGCAAGGCACGCAAGCGTATCCGCAGCTGCTTGTTCATCTCCTGAAGTGAAGTCTTATTATATTGAAATCTTATAGCCATTTTTGTTTACTTCATTCATTTTAGGTTTTCTGGTAAAACAAGATACAGACAGGGATTTTATTTTTCGGGCCAGTATTTATCGACGAGTTCTTGTTTTATTCCCACTTCGGCCTTGTTAAAATGACGAGCAAAAAGCTGCCAACCCGTATCTAACATTTTATTGATATCGATATTCACATCAATAGCCAGAAGATATTCGGAATATTCCTTAGCAAAGTCAAGAGTACGTTGGTCGTAATCTGTCAGATCAAAACCATTTTCGAGTTTAGTTTTGGCATTGGCAGCATCGGCATAAAGGCGTACGGCTGTATTCATTACTTGAGGATGATCTTCGCGAGTCTTTGTGCCTATGACGAGTTGTTTTAAACGTGAAAGGCTGCGGAAAGGATCGACAATAACCTTACCAATATCCGTATCACGTCTTAAAAAAAGCTGGCCTTCAGTAATATATCCTGTATTGTCAGGGATGGCATGGGTAATATCACCTCCTGAAAGTGTAGTAACAGCAATAATTGTGATGGAACCTCCACTGGGGAATTGGACGGCCTTTTCATAAATTTTAGCCAAATCACTGTAGAGTGAACCCGGCATAGAGTCTTTGGATGGAATTTGATCCATACGATTAGAAACAATACTCAATGCATCGGCATAAAGTGTCATATCGGTAAGCAGTACCAAGACTTTTTCATTTTTATCAACGGCAAAATATTCGGCTGCCGTAAGAGCCATATCTGGAACCAATAAGCGTTCTACAGGGGGGTCTTCGGTGGTATTGACGAAACTGATAATACGGTCGAGGGCGCCGGCATTTTCGAACACATTTTTATAATAAAGATAATCATCGTTGGTTAAGCCCATTCCGGCCAGAATGATTTTGTCGGCTTCTGCACGCAGAGCTACCATAGCCATTACCTGATTGAAGGGTTGATCGGGATCGGCAAAAAAAGGAATCTTCTGTCCGGTTACCAGTGTATTATTTAAATCTATGCCAGCTATACCTGTGGCAATGAGTTCGGAAGGTTGGCGTCGTCTAACAGGATTTACGGAAGGTCCGCCAATAGGACGTTCTTCGCCCTCTACTTCAGGGCCTCCATCAATAGGATGTCCATAAGCATTGAAAAAACGACCTGCCAAATCATCACTCACTTTAAGCGTAGGCGGCCGATTATAGAATATAACCTCGGCATTGGAAGGAATTCCTTCAGTACCTCCAAATACTTGAAGAGTTACTTCATCATCCATGATTTTAACTACCTGAGCTAAACGTCCATGGACAACCGCAAGTTCTTCGTTGCCAATTCCTGAGGCCTTTAGAGAACATGTGGCTTTAGTAATATTGGTTATATGGGTATATATTTTTTGGAATGCTACAGGGCTCATTTTTTTACCTTCCTCTCTTCTATAATTTTATAGAGTTCATTTTCAAAACGTTTAAACTGTTCCGATTGAAATTCGGAATAATTCATTTGTTTCAACTGATTGATAATCCGCTTAAAGAAGGGATTGACCTCTTCGAAGCTATCGAACTCGAAATCGGTTTCATAAATATCTATCACCTTATCGAGCATATATTTTTGTCGTACAATGGGTGTATTGAAGTCGATTTTATCGAAGGCATCTTGTTGAAGGATAATAGCATCTATGACTTCTGACTTCCAGAAAGCGAGATGGTAATCCAGTGGGACACTATCATCGCCCAAAATATTGATTTGTTCAGAGGCTTCGCGGCCGCGAATCATGATATTTTTTACTAGCATAACCTTGTCGACCCAATCATCAGAGATGCTAGTGCGAAGAGATTCTTGAACCTCTGGATATTCAAGATATTTGGAATAGCTATCAATAGGATCGATGGCAGGATAGCGTTTGCTATCGGCTCTCTGCTGCGACAGGGCATAAAAAGCTCGAGCTACTTTTTTTGTAGATTCTGTAACGGGTTCTTTCAGATTTCCTCCAGCGGGTGAGACTGTCCCAATAAA
Organism: Bacteroidales bacterium UBA5762; assembly: GCA_002418865.1. Lineage (GTDB taxonomy): Bacteria > Bacteroidota > Bacteroidia > Bacteroidales > TTA-H9 > TTA-H9. The sequence continues at coordinate 77,012 of DIEY01000037.1, forward strand.
AGTAATACTTCCGGTTTGGTTATTATTCAGATAGACATATCCCGCACGAGAATAGAAGTTTGAAATAATGGCGGGCAAGTCCATAGGAAAAGCATCGGGACCAGGGAGTTCTTCCATACGATTGGACATTTCGCGTAAAGCTTGAGCCCAGCGGGAAGTAGAGTCGGCCAGAAGTAATATTTTCAATCCCATAGAGCGATAATATTCTGCAATAGTCATGGCCGTATAAACCGAGGCTTCACGAGCTGCAACGGGCATGTTAGACGTATTGGCAATGATAGTAGTTCGTTCTATCAGTTTTCGACCGGTTTTAGGGTCTTCCAATTCAGGAAATTCTACAAAAAGTTCGACCACTTCATTGGCACGTTCACCGCAGGCAGCTACTATCACAACGTCGGCTTCGGCCTGACGAGAAAGAGCATGTTGCAAAACGGTTTTACCACTACCAAACGGGCCTGGAATAAACCCTGTACCACCTTCAGCCATAGGATTGAGGGTGTCCATAGTCCGTACACCTGTTTGAAAAAGTTTAAACGGACGCGGTTTGTCCTTATAGGCTTTGATAGCCTTCTTCACTGGCCAATACTGAACCATTGTAACAGGGAAATCTTTCCCGTTAGAATCGGTGAGAATGGCAATAGTATCATTAATCTTATAAGAACCAGCTGCAACTATTGATTTCACGGTATATTTTCCTTCGAAAACAAAAGGCACCATAATACGATGAGGAATAGAATTTTCCATCACCTCACCTAGCCAGTCAGCAGCTAATACCTGATCTCCGACCTTTGCCAGCGGCTTGAAATCCCATATTTTCTCAGGATCTAAGGCACGTGTATATTCACCTGGTTTCAGAAAAACTCCTGTCATTTCGTGTAAATCGTGCATTAATCCATCATAAACACTCGAAAGGATGCCAGGGCCAAGGGTAGCTTCGAGCAAGTGTCCTTCAAATACCACAGGCGAGCCTATTCTCAATCCTCGCGTACTTTCGAATACCTGAGTATAAGCCTGGTTACCAATAATTTTTATGACTTCGGCCATGAGATCAATGCCATCTCGATTAATATAACAAATCTCATTTTGCGCAACAGGGCCATCAGCCCTCACAATCACCAAATTCGCAATAATTCCGGAAACTTTCCCGGTAGTTTTTTTCGTGTTATTCATTATCATGAAAACTCTTTAGGAAATTCATAACTATGTTCCAAATCCTCGAGCAAACGTTTAAACATGGTCATGCCAGCTTCTTTGTCGAGTCGCAACCATCTTTGTACCATCTGAAGTTTTAATATAAATGCAAGAATTACTTCTATACTGAAATAATGAAAAGTATTTAATTCGTCGAGATAAGACCAACGCAAAAGATCGAGTGATTTTTCTCTTTCTAATAAATTGGAGCTCTCAAAAATCTGAATAAGTTTCTCAATATAAGGGAATTGCTGTGCAAGTCCAAAATCTCTTGCCTGACTTTTGATGAGAGCTTGAGAAAATTCATCATTGCCAATAATGAACGAACGAGCATTAAGCTTGAATTTTCTGGCAGTAAGAGCTGCCATTATATTTCTGACGTTCCTTTCAAATTTCATCCAACTCGATACAAATTTATTCTTATTATTAACAGCATATTCAACATACATGGCCGTTAATTGATCTTCCCAGCTCAACTCTGGATAAACAGGCTGCTCTTCCTTAAAATGAAGGATAAAATCGCGAAGATAATCGGGAAGAATTTTAGGCGTCTTTATTTCTTCTTCGAGCGTTTCTAAAGAGTATTTGCCGTTAGGAATAAATTGTTCATTCGTTTTTAAAAGTAGATGAAGAAGATTTTTATTATCGATAGGCAAGAGCATCAGTTCAACGAGTTTATAATCGGAACTCGACAGATGATGCTGCAATTCGAGTTTGAACTCACTAAAATCGAGGGTGAGTTTGGATTGTTCGAGCACTAGGTCGGGCAAACCTGCTACCAGATAATAATAATTTCTACCCGACATTATTTTCCTCCGTAAAGAAGTTGATTAGTGCGTGGACGAAGATAATTCTTGAAAAAGTTCTCAAAGTCTTCTTCGGTAAAGCTAATTACATAACTACCATCAGCCGGGCCAATACGAAAACCTCTTCCCATTTTTTCATCATAAATTAGCTTCAAACCTTTGTTCATCAATTCTATTGCTCTTGTCTCGAAATATTTTCCCAATTTTTCTTCATCCTCTGGTGGTAAAAAGAGATAAACACCTTGTCCTCCGCTTGAATTATCAGCTTGCCATTTCTTAAGGATAGACTCAATCATGCGTTTAATAAAATCTTTATCTCTAAAAGCCTCATTAACAGGCTGACTAACCATTTCTGTAAGAATAAGTTCTGTGATTTGCTGACGAAGAGAAGAAATGGCCTGGCGCGAAGATAATTTAATCTCGTTGGTTACATTTCGCTTGAGTTCTTCGGCTTCTTTATGTGCCTGTTCTATAATTCGGCTGGCTTCTTGTTTTGCATTTTGTAAAATATTTTCCGCCTCTTTGTTTGCCTTTTCCAATATAGCAGAGGCATCGGCACGGGCTTTTTCAACCCCTTCATTGTAAATTTTCGCCGTTAATTCTTGAAGTTTGCTATCCATCTATTCTTAAATTACAGGAATTACAGGCCACAAAATTAAAAATATTCCTTAACTTTTTGATTATATTTTTAAAGATGCTTATTTAAATGTTTTAATTTTTAAATATACATGTTTAATAAATTTATATTCAATGATTTACCAAAAATTTTGATCAAAGTATTCAAATTTCATCAAGGCAAATAAAGACATCCACCAATGCTATCAGTTTGAGCTCCTGTAGCTGATGATAATATATTTGGCTTTTGTTCGAGAAACAATAATCCAAGAAAGGCAAAAACCATGGCCTCTTTAAAGTCGATTATCAATGGATCGGCAATGACAATGGGTAATGTTGCTAATTCACTAATTCTTTTTATCAGGAAACGATGATGTGCTCCGCCTCCAGAAAAGAGAACGCCTTTTTCTTTCATCTGAACATCGAAAAGAGAACGCATAATTACAATAGCAATCAGCTCACAAATTGTTCGCAAGAGATCTTTAATCTGCTCGCCTTCATACTTATTTAAAATTGGAAGAAAAAATTGTAAAAACCATTCTTTCCCCAGCGATTTAGGAGGATTTTTCGAAAAATAATCAAGATGCAGAAGCTCGAAGAGTAAAGGCTGTATGATGCGACCAGAGGATGCCAATTCTCCGTCATTGTCGAAAGGCAGATCGATTTTCCGAGCAATATAGTTTAAGGCTATATTAGTGGGGCATAAATCGAAAGCAATGCGTTTTCCATCCTTATTATAAGAAATATTGGCAAACCCTCCCAGATTGATACAAGCCGAATAAGGATGAAAAAGCAATTCGTCTCCAATAGGCACCAATGGTGCGCCCTGTCCGCCTCTTACTAAATCGGCAGTTCTAAAATCACAAATTACAGGTAAATGTGTAGCCGCTGCGATTGCTGCCCCATTACCAGCCTGAAAAGTATAACCTTTCGTGGCATCATGAAATATGGTATGGCCATGTGAAGCAATATAATCAACCTCTATTTGATGAAGATTCAAAAATTCGACAGCTAAGTTTCCAAAATATTTTCCCAATTCCATATTCAAACTGGCAAGTTCGGCAGCCGAGGCTTCCATTGCCTTACTCAAACGATCTACCCAAAAAGAAGGATAGGGTATAGTTTCGGCTTGCAAAATCTCGAAATTCCAATTTCCATCCTGAGAATAAAAATTGCATGCTGCCAGGTCAACTCCATCCAACGATGTACCCGACATTATTCCAAGAGCTCTGTAATGATTTTTTGGGTTATAAAACATCGAGTAAGGTTTCTAATTTGTTTCCCCTGCTTCCTTTAATAAGTATGAAATACTGTTGAAGGGGATTTACTCTTAAATAATCTTTCAGTAGTGATGTATTTTCGAAATACTTTGCTGCAGAAGGCAAGGCTACATTCGAGAAATTCTTTCCTACGAAAAATAGCTTCTGAACATTGGCCGAAGCAACTTTATCCACTAAGACTTGATGTTCTTTCAGTGATTCTATTCCCAATTCGAGCATCTCACCCAAAATTGCTGCCTTAGGTGTCTCTGGGCGATTCATGAAATTTGTTATGGCGACTTCCATACTTGTAGGATTGGCATTATAAGCATCCATTACTAATTTATTATATGGAGTTTCTATATATTGAGAGCGAAAATTGCTAGGACGATATTCTTCAATAGCCTCAGAAATCATGTCGTCTTCCACACCGAAATAATTGCCAATGCAAGCTGCCGCCAAAATATTTGAAAGATTGTAAGCACCCACCAGCTGAGTTTGCAGTAGGTGTTCACTATTCGAAATTCTAAGGTTCACTTTCAAATAACCTGTAGAATCTATCACCTCCCCTTTTACAATGCTCGAGTCAGAATTGTACAATATCCGGCGAAGGTTGTTGCTTTTTGTCAGAAGCAGTTCATCTTTGCCGTTCACAAAGGCCAATCCATTGGAAAGGGCTAAAAATTCATATAATTCGGTTTTTGCTTTGATTACGCCGTCAAAATTCCCAAATCCTTCCAAGTGCGCCCTGCCAATATTCGTAATAAGACCGTGATTGGGCTGAGCTATCTCACATAAGTAAGCAATTTCACCCAAATGATTTGCTCCCATTTCTATAATGGCAAACTCTGTGTTGGGTTGAATGGATAATAAAGTCAATGGAACACCAATGTGATTGTTTAAATTTCCAGTAGTAGCTTTTATCTGGAATTTTTTAGATAAAACACTCGAAACCAACTCTTTGGTTGTTGTTTTCCCATTAGAACCCGTAATGGCGATGACTGGAATATGAAAATGCTTACGGTGAAACCCAGCCAGTTGTTGCAAGGTAACTAAAGCGTTGGGTACAAAGAAAGCATGTTGCAGATTTTTTTTCTCAGGATTATCAATAATCACAGCCATGGCGCCATTCTTCAAGGCGATTTCGGCAAAATCGTTGCCATCGAAATTTTCACCCCTCAAGGCAAAAAACAACTGTCCTTCTTCCAATTTCCTTGAATCAGTACAAACACCCCTCGAAATTAAAAACAATTGATAGAGTTCTTCTATGTTTTCCATGACGCAAATATACCTGAATACTATAATTATTCAATGAAAACAACTCGATTCAATCCATCGTCTAAAAGATTTAGAAAGATTTTACGAGTTATTATAAATGAACAAAAGCTTACTGCTCGAATTACATTTTTTAGCACTAAGCACATAAAGGCTCCTCACAAAGAAGTATTTTTTCTAATTTAGTGTTATATTTTCTTCATATTCTTTGAGGTTAATATTTTACCTCTATCATTCAATAATAAGCAACTATTATCAATTAAAGATGGTTTTACTATTTCAATCTATGGCCAATACATAGGTTAAATTTATTTTCCTTAGCCTTCTTTTGTTGATACTTTCTATTTAATCGAACGAATTCCTTTTATCGATCGGGTCAGACCTTTACATGGGGGAATATAGAATGAAAATGAAAACTAATAAAAATACTTTGCAGAATATTATGGTAATAAGTATCAATGATCTTAGGCAGAATCAGAACCTAAAATTTTAGACATGAATTATTCACGATATGACTTTAGGCATGAGGACTGGTACACAAAGATTCTTTTTAAGCAGATGGTTTTAGCAGCTAATAACGAATACCATTAGTTAAGGTAACTATGTTTCGAAAAATCAGCAAAAATGAATATGGGGAATCATCACATTAATATCAATGTATTAATATTCTATGTTTTCGGAAGTTGTACCCACTCTATCCATAGCGCAGCGGAAGCCGATATAGTCGGTGCTAAGGTTTTCTTCGAGGAAGCGGCGAACACTAGGGCTAAGGAAATAGGCGCCATCCTTCCATGAACCGCCTTTATATACACGCGAACGGTCGGTGATTAAACTTGTAGCTCCTTCTCCGAATTTATTATCTGCAGGATTCCACTCCCCATTGTAATACATTTTATTAGTAGCCTGTTCATTATTTCCGACTTCTTTCCATCGTTGGGTTGCGTCAGTATTGGAAGCCTGGCTCAACGAAGCCCAATCGCCATCGAGGTAATTGCGATTATCGGCTGTGCGATAATTACGACGGAAAGGCAACGTAGGATCTATTTGAGAATCAACGGGGCGTCGTTTAAAACGTCCAAAATTTTCATTTGGGGTTCCATCTGGTTTAATAACGTCTCTATCAATCTGGAATTTGCCTTGGCCGGCCAGTTCAGGGGCAGTAAAGATATTGCCGCGAAAAGGCTCCAATTCACTAAAATCCTCAAATGAAGAAGGACGATAAACATCGAGTACCCATTCGGCCACATTACCAGCCATGTTATATAGTCCAAAATCGTTAGGATAGTAAGAGATAACCGGAGCAGGGATATCTGCTGCATCATTAAGGCTGCCGGCTACTCCCATATAATCTCCTCGACCGCGACGAAAATTCGCCGCAAATTGCCCATAATCGGCTTCTTTAGGTGAATTGATACGAGTAAAATTTCCATTCCAAGGATAAATTCTTCTCTCTTTAATATTTTCGAATTCTGTATTCCCAATAAGACCTAAAGCGGCATATTCCCATTCGGCTTCGGTTGGAAGACGATAATTAGGCAAAACTATACCATCTTCCATTCTCACCCTGCGTTTAGCTCCTTTCTCGTTCGAACTGAGATCGGGTAGACCTAGTGTATCTCCTTTCAAAGTATCTCCTTTAGTATAGAAACCACCCAAATAAGCTTCTGTAGTAAAAAAATCATTTACATCATAATCGGTATCGAGATTATAAACGCCTGCTTTATAGAGCAACATTTCGTTGACTCTATCCGTACGCCAGCGGCAATATTCATTGGCTTGCAGCCAGCTAACACCAACCACAGGATAATCGCGATAAGCAGGATGGCGCAGGTAAAGGTTTACCATGGGTTCGTTATATGCCAAACGGTCGCGCCAAACCAAGGTGTCCGGCAATTGTTTGACATAGTATTCCTGATATTGTTGATTATTGGTCTGATAAAAAACTTTTTTCACCCAATAGAGAAATTCGAGATAATGAAGATTACTTACTTCGGTTTGATCCATGTAGAAAGTACGCACGGTAACACGTCGAGGTGTATTGTTCCACTCACCCATCACATTATCTTGAGTAGCCCCCATCACAAAAGTTCCTCCTTCTATCAGAATAAGCCCAGGACCACTAGGTTGTTCTTTAAAATCGATTTTCTCGAATCCTCCTTGTGTAGGGTCATTGTAATTCCATCCAGTGGCAGTAGATTGTTCCTTATTTTTACGAAACATGCCGCAAGATGAGAATCCAATCATCAGGATCACAATGAGTATTAAAGCTGGAATTCTATGTAACTTCACCATTTTTTGAATGATTTTCTTCTTTTTTACAATAGGGTTACAAAATTAGATTAAAAACTTGGACATGGCATAGGCTCGTTTCTCCTTCGGGTTTGCTCTGGACTATTAAACTGGAAAGTGAAAGAAACCTCATGAGCTCCTCCAGTAACATTTTTAAGTTTCGAAACTGTAATGTCATAACTATATCCCAGTTTAAACGAGCTTTGTTGAAATCCTAACAAGAAGATAAACGCATCAGGGTTTTCAAAATTGTGCCTAAACCAAGTTCCAACTACAAAAGGATATTTATTGAGATATAATCCCACATTAAGCTGTTTAAAATTTTGTTGCTGCTGATAAAGAATGTTGGGAGAGAGCGTCATGGCTTCCAAGTTTCTTCGGCCTCGGGAGCGTGGTTCAAGGTCGATAATACCTCCTGCATGAATAGTCCATTTACGTGGTAAAACAGTAGTGTTATCATTATACCAGCCATCATAAGGCTGTGTAAGATGATTCACGGATAAGCCCCCAAAAAAGACATCTCGGTAAGTGTAGGTCAAACCTGCTGAAAAGTCGATGAAAGAAACGCTGTATTTATCAGGCGAAGGTTCACTAGTAGGATAAATTTGACCATATACGGGATGAAACATATCGCCAAAAGTTAAATTCAACCAATCGAGTTTTCGCTGATAATAACTTCCTTGCAAACCAGCATTAAGATATGAATTCCTAGAAATTTTCAAATTGTATGAATAGAGTCCACTCACTGTAGTCGTAGTTATCATTCCTGAACCCGCTCTGTCGGTATTGAAAATAATGCCAAAACTACTATTGATATCGGGAATGTATTGATCGTAAGATGCATTGTAAGTAACGAAATTATCAGCTAATGAAGGCCATTGATTTCGATAATTTAAAGTAAGTCGTGGACTAAAGGCCGATCCTGTTAAAGCCGGATTAAGATAAAGAGGATTGGCATAAAATTGAGAAAACGTGGGATCCTGGCCTTTCAATTCTATACATAAAATACTGAGAACCAGAATCATGCTAAAAACGTAGCTTTTACTTCTCATAATCTATTGGAATATAAAAAGTGAGTTCTTCGATACACAAAACAACCCAACAATATTACAAAATTTTATAATATGCATCACTTTTCAAAAAAATATTCTAACTTTTTTCAAACAATAAGCCCATGCAAAGAACGTTAAAACTTTAATAGTATTCTATGGGAAATGAATTCACGATTTAAACCTGTATAAAAAATCAACGGCAAATTTGCACAATTTTGTTTAGAAGTTGTTCTAATTACTAAAGTAATGCTATTCGAAACTTTTTGCCTATGAAATTAAGATTCAAACTTTTGTTTATTGTTCTATTGAGTGGACTCATTTTCAATAGCTTTGGGCAAAGTCCACATTTAAGCATGGACATTACTTTGAAATGGGAAAATTATAGTTTAAAAGATACTCTTTCGGGATCTCAACGAAGCATACTATATTTTCAAAACGCAGCTGGCCTTGCCGAAACAGGAGCCCTTCCCATCTTTATAAAAAAAATTCCTATAAAACATCTTTCCGACAGCATTTTGGTGAAAATGCTTCCTTCCATTTCGAAAGAAGATAATTCTGTAGATATTTTGTCTTCTGAATTACTTACGTCTGAATATCAAATATTTATAAATAAAATCGAAATCAGGGGCAAACCGTATGCTCAGATAGGGATATTACCTGCTCGTATTCATCCAATAAATTATAAGGTTGAGATTCTCGAGAGATTTCATCTCGAAATCGATGTAAAAGAGATGACTTTGCCAGCTTCACTTCAATTAAAAGTAGGAAGCATTCAATCGGTGCTGAGTCAAGGAGAGTGGCACAAAATCCAAATCACCGAAACAGGCATTTATAAAATAACACCAGAATTATTACAATCTCAGGGAATTAATGTTAGCAGCATCGACCCCCGAAATATTCACATCTTTGGCAATGGAGGCAGAATGCTACCCGAAGCCAATAGTGCTCCTCGTTATGATGATTTGATGGAAATGAGCATTTTTATTTTTGGAGAAGAAGACGGAAAATTCGATGCAGGAGATTATATTTTGTTTTATGCCCAGGGCCCAGGTTCCTGGATGTACAATACACAAAAAAAACGTTTTCAGTTTAGTAAGCATGCCTATTCAAATTTTTCTTATTGTTTCCTTACCATTAACAACACTAAAGGAAAGAGAATTCAGCTCAGTCATACACCAGAAACTTCTCCTAATCAAGTTATAACGACTTTTATTGAGCATTATCATCATGAGGAAGACTTGATTAATTTAGGAAAAACTGGGCGGCAATGGTATGGTGAATCTTTTGATGTAGTAAACACAATGAATTTTCCGATTTCACTCGAGGGAATAGTTAATGGGAGCCGTGTTCTGTTCGAATCAGCTGTGGTTGCGAGTTCTTATTCTTACAGCAGCATGAAGGTTTCAGTAGGAGCAACTCCTTTTCTCATACAAACTATACCTTCTATTCCTCCTCCAGCTCTTGAATCGGATTACGCTAAAAGAACCATTGATACAGCCTCATTCAAAACCGCTAACTCCTCGGTTACACTTTCTTTTCAATATGTTAAACCTCTCAATGCTTCTCAGGCTTGGCTCGATTATTTTACAGTTAATTACGAACGAAATTTGAGCTTTGCGGGGCCTCAGCTAAGTTTTCGCAAACCCATGCATTATACTGCCTCTCAAGTGGTTCAATATAAAATGGAAAATGCCAACCCGAATATTCAAATCTGGGATGTTACAAATCCTATACAACCGTCCAAACTTCAAATACAATCTACAGGAAATACTCTTAGTTTTAATATTGAAAAAGATACCCTACGTGAGTTTATAGCTTTTGATGGTAGCAATTTTCTTCAACCCACTTTTGTAGGGATAGTTCCCAATCAGAATCTTCATGGTATGACCGATGCCGATTATATCATCGTTAGTCATCCCGATTTCTTACCTTATGCTCAGGAGCTTGAACAGATTCATGAATCAGAACATCAGTTCAATGTAAAAATTGTGACCCCAGAAATGGTATACAATGAATTCTCATCTGGGATGCAAGATCCAAGTGCCATACGAGATTTTATGCGGCATTTAAGACTTGCCTCCGCAAACATTCACAAACCTGAATATCTTTTACTTTTTGGTGACGCTTCTTACGACTATAAAGACCGAATACAAGATAATACAAATTTTGTGGCAACCTACCAATCAGAAGAATCTTTAAATCCGATTTATAGTTTTGCGACAGACGACTATTTTACTTTTCTTGATGAGAGCGAAGGCAAAGGCGGAGGAGGATCTCCCGATTTATGTATAGGACGCATACCTGTATTCACTCCACAACAGGCAGAAGACTATTTAAAAAAATACAGACAATACATCAGTGATGGAGACAACTCGATGGGAGAATGGCGAACCAACCTTTGTTTTGTTGCCGATGATGAAGACAGTAATTCACATTTACGCCAAGCCGAATCTCTTGCCGATCTCATTGATACTACTTATCCCTACTTCAAAATTGATAAAATTTACCTCGATGCTTATGATCAGATTACTACACCAGGAGGTCAACGATATCCTGATGTAAATCAAACAATTACACAAAAAGTAGAAAACGGCCTTCTCATCATCAATTATACAGGGCATGGCGGTGAGCTTGGCTGGGCTCACGAACGAGTCCTTGAAATTAGCGATATCAACTCATGGAAAAATTTCAATAAACTTCCACTTTTTATCACTGCCACATGCGAATTCAGCCGATATGATGACCCTCAGCGTATTTCGGCTGGAGAACATGTTTTCTTTAATCCCAACGGAGGCGGAATTGCTTTATTCACTACATCACGTCTCACTTATGGAGGTTCTAATCTCACCCTTAATCACAGTTTTTATAAATATGCTTTTGAAAGAGTTAATGGCAAATATCGCTCACTCGGAGAAATCATCATGATTGCAAAACAAGAAAGTGGTTCCGATTTGAATGGTAAAAAATTTATATTATTAGGCGATCCAGCCCTAAAACTTGCTTATCCTGAAAATAAAATACATACCCTCACCATCAACAATACATCCATAGAGATTTCGACCGACACCCTAAAAGCTCTCTCCCACGTTACTATCACCGGTGAAGTTACTGATCCTCAAAGTCATCCCTTCCCAGATTTCAATGGAACTGTAACAACTACTATTTTCGACAAGGTTTCTCTAATTAAAACCAAGGCCAACGATCCAGGAAATAAACCTACTACCTTTGAAGCAAGGAAAAACATTATCTATAAGGGTTTATCTGAAGTTGAAAATGGAAAGTTTAGCATGAATTTCATCGTTCCAAAAGATATTGAATATAAAATCGGGGAAGGGAAAATTTTCTTTTATGCCAACAATGAAAAGGAAGACGCAGCCGGATACTTTATGCCCATTTATGTCGGCGGAATTAATGTTAACGCCCAAATTGACAATACACCTCCTTCTATTCAATTATATATGAACGACATTAATTTTAAAGATGGAGGAATTACTGATGAAAACCCGGTTTTATTGGCCTTTATTTCCGATGAAAATGGAATTAATACTGTTGGAAGTGGTATTGGCCACGATATTGTGGCTATATTGGATGATAATTCGAATAATCCCTTTATATTGAACAATTATTATAAATCAGACCTCAATACTTATAGGAGTGGAACGCTAACTTACCCCTTGTTCAACCTCGAAGAAGGTGAACATGAAATACGTCTTACCGCATGGGATGTGTATAACAACTCTGCCAGCTCTAAGCTGAAATTTACAGTTAAGAATTCTTCCTCTTTTATTATTTCTAATCTAAGAAACTATCCAAATCCATTCAACGATAAAACCTACTTCATTTTCGAGCATAATCAAAGTGAACAAGAAATGCATGTAGAAATCAGAATAATAGATATTTACGGTAGAGTTGTGAAAACTATTATTCAAACTGTTTATTTCTCTGGATATAGTAGCCAGCCCATCGAGTGGAATGGTACATCCGATAGTGGTAAAAAATTAAGTCAGGGATTATATATTTATCAACTCACTCTTAGCAATTTAAAGGGAAATATTCAACAAAAAACAGGCAAGCTCATAATCTCTCGAAATCGTTAAAACTTACTTCCTTAAAAATTCATCATGACTCTTAAAAATATAATTCGTCTTGCGGTTCTTTCTGGTTTCTTATTTTTAATTCTGCCTTTATCGGCGCAGCAGAAAATTATACATTGGCAACTAGAGGAAGTAACCTCAGAAAATGTCTTAGGTCAATGGTTTCAAGAGGCTTCTTTTATAGACGATTCCTTAAATGTTCCAGTCTATATGGAAGAGGTTCTTCTTCCTGAGGGTAGTAATGAATTGGAATATCGATTGACAAATCAGCAGTTTGAGACCGTTGAGCTAAAAATCGAAGGAATAGGCACAGAAATAAAACCTGTAATTACTATTGTTACCGAGCGGAAACAAAAAAAAGCAAGAGTATGTTTTATACCCTTGAGATTAAATCCGGAAAATGGAAAGTTGGAGAAACTCGTTTCTTTCGAGGCTAACCTTAATTTTTTGAAAAATGAACAGAAAAATATCACTGCTTCAGGTTTTGCTGCCACTTCAGTTCTTGCTTCAGGTAAATGGTATAAAATAGGAATTGCACAAACAGGGATTTATAAAATTTCTTATCAAAATTTAAGAGAATGGGGATTAAACCCCGATAAAATCAACCCTCAAACCATATCATTACATAGTCTCGGAGGCAAAATGCTGCCTGAATCAAATTCACAACCCGTACAAGACGATTTGCCTCCAGTAGCCATCGAAGTAATAGGCGAGGAAGATGGTGTTTTTGATCCTCAGGATTATATTCTTTTCTATGGTGAAAGCCCACACAAATGGATAATTAATATTTTGGGCCAAAAATTAAACCACCAAACTAACCTCTACGAAGACACTACTTACTATTATCTAACCTATGGAGTACAAAATCCTTTACGCATTCAGGACTTTGTAACTCCTACACTTTCAGCAACACATCGGGTAGACGAATACATTTTCCCGCTTTTACACGAAAATAACGATCAACAACTTACCAAGAGCGGAAAGGAGTGGTATGGCGAAACTTTCGATGAAAACAGCAGCCAAAATTTTACTTTTGTAGTTCCCAATCATAAGGCAGGAGAAAAGGGAATTATAGAATTTGACGTAGCAGGACGATCCTTCGAAGCAAACTCATTTGTTTTATCCTATAATCAGCAAGAACTTTCTACCATTTCTCTGGCTGGAATGAGTGCAAATCTGATGACAGGATTATACGCTCGCAAGGGTAAGGCATTATTGAATTTTACTCCTCAATCGGATACTATCATTTTCAATCTAACTCATCAGAAAAATCATCTCTACAGCTTAGGCTATCTCAATTATATAGAAGTAAATGTTACCCGTCATTTAATTTTCAATGGTCATCAGATGCCTTTTACATATATGCCTCGTCCCCAAACTGGTCAAATCCCCGAAATTTCTTTACAAACTACTCATTCTGATTTAAGAATTTGGTTGGTTGACGATTTGCATCAGCCTCAAAACATCCCTGTTCAACATAGCGACACTTCTGTCTATTTTAAGATACAAGCGTATAATGGCCATTATTTCATTGCTTTTGATGGAAGTTCATATTACACCCCCACTTTTATAGAAGAAGTGCACAATCAAAATCTCCATGCTTTGCAACCTGCCGAATACATTATCATAACTCCAGCATCATTATGGGATGAAGCCAATCGTTTGGCACAAATACATAGGGAAAAAGATGGCATAAGTGCTTTGACTGTTAATGTCGAACAGATTTACAATGAATTTTCGTCGGGTGCAAAGGACCCAGTGGCTATTCGTAATTTTATGAGAATGCTTTATGAAAGAGCGGCACCAGGTGAAGAACCACGTTACCTTCTTCTATTTGGCGATGGCAGTTATGATCCTAAACATAGAATACCAGGAAATAAATATCGGATTCCAACTTTTCAATCGCAGGAGACCTTAGACCTCACTTCTTCTTTCGTATGCGATGATTTCTATGGCCTTTTAGACCATGAAGAAGGTTTAGATGCTTATGGAGCCATTGATGTTGGAGTAGGGAGATTCCCTGTATATACGGTCGAAGAAGCAAAAAATATGGTAGATAATGTAGAAAATTACCTCAAAAAAGGCCCTCCTGCCATGCTACCCTGGAGAAATACCTTTTGTTTTATTGCCGACGATGAAGATGGAAATGAACACTTAAAAGGAGCCGAAAAACTTGCTAAAATCATAGATACCGCTTCTTCTACCATTAATATCAATAAGATTTATATAGATGCTTACAAACAATATAGCACTCCTAATGGCAACAAATATCCCGATGCTAATAAAGCCATTACAGAACAAGTGAACCAAGGAGCCTTATTCATCAATTACACGGGACATGGAGGTGAAACAGGATGGGCTCATGAAAACATACTAACTGTACCAGAAATTGTAAGCTGGGACAATAAAGGAAAAATGCCCATTTTTGTTACCGCAACTTGCGAATTCAGCCGTTACGACGACCCAGAGCGCGTATCAGCTGGTGAGCATGCTGTACTTCTGAACGATAGAGGTGGTATAGCATTGTTTACTACGACTCGCTTGTCGTTTTCTCATACTAACAATTATTTGAATCAATCTTTCTACATTACCCTATTCCAGCAACTCAAATCGGGAGATACACCACGTATGGGCGACCTTATTAGATTATCGAAAAACAAAAACAACAATAATATCCAAATCAGAAATTTCACTCTATTAGGAGACCCTGCCCTCACACCCGCCTTTCCTCAATATTCCATTAAAACAACGCATATTAATGATATTCCTGTCGAAATTTTTACTGATACGCTGAAAGCTTGCCAGAAAGTGAAAGTAGCCGGAGAAATTGTGAATGAACAAAACCAAGTAATTTCTGATTTCAATGGAGATATTTTTATCACTGTTTTCGATAAAAAGACTCCTATTCGAACGCTGGCGAATGATCAAATTACTTTCACTTATTCATTTCAAATACAAAATAAACAAATTGCCCACACGGTTGCTCCTGTTATAAATGGAAAATTTGAAGGATCATTTATTCTACCAAAAGATATAAATTTGAACAATGGAAATGGAAAATTCAGTTTTTATGCTACAGACAGTTTAAGCGACGCGGCTGGAGCATTCACAAACTTCATAATAGGCGGTATTGATGAAACACTGGCTAACGATAATGAGGGTCCCGAAATAGAAATGTTCCTTGATGACAAGAACTTTGCCCCTGGAAATCTTTCGAGTCAAAATCCTGTTTTATTTGCTTCCTTAGCCGATTCTTCCGGAATCAACAGCTTTGGTTACGGTTTAGGACGCAATATTTCGGCTTGGATAGATGGACAAACCCATTCTGCAGTTAATCTAAATGATTTCTTCGAGCCACTCAATGTTTGGAATACTCGGGGAAATATTACATATACTTTTCACAATCTCGAGAGCGGAGATCATACTCTTACTCTACGCGCGTGGGATCTCCAAGGCAATAGTAACCAAAAATCCATAGAATTTACTGTAGCCCCCGATGCTTCTATCAAACTTTGGAAAATTACTAACCATCCCAATCCTTTTAGCCATACCACCAATTTCTATTTCGAACACAATCAACCAGGAAATCTCCTTAGAATAACGATTCACATTTTCAACTTTCAAGGGATCAGAGTAAAAACATTGATTTCGGAGCAAACTACTACGGGTTATGGCATCCTTCCTATCCAATGGGATGGAAGAAGCGAATCGGGCGATTTGCTTCCATCTGGTATGTACCTTTACCAGATTATTGTTGAAAACAAGGTAGGAACAATACGTACTCAAAGCCAAAAACTCATGATTGTCAGGAATAACTGAGAAATATCGCCCCTTTATTTATCCTTTAATTCCAAATGCTTGATGAACAATAAATACTATAACTTATCTTTTCTCGTTACTTTTGCACCTTTATTTTTATAACATAGAAATATAAAACAAAATAATTAATATGCCGAAATTCATTAAACCGACTGTTTTAGTTCTGATTTCTGGGCTGATAAGCATTCCTGCTATATTGAAAGCTCAAGATACCTACCCTATTACTACTGCTGTACCTTTTCTATTGATAGGACCCGACGCAAGGGCTGGTTCTATGGGAGAAACAGGGGTTGCCTCTGATCCCGACCCTCTTTCCATTCATTGGAATGCAGCCAAATATGCCTTCATCGATAAAAAAATGGGATTTTCAGTTTCTTATTCTCCATGGTTACGTCAATTAGTCAATGATATTGGGCTTGGTTATCTTTCATTCTATTATCGTTTTGATGATAAACAGGCCTTAGGAGCCTCATTGCGTTATTTCTCACTGGGGGAAATTACTTTCACCGACAATGAGGGAAATCCTAAGGGCACTTACTCACCCAATGAATTTTCGCTCGATGCAGCTTATTCGCGTAAATTAACCGACAATCTTTCAGGAGCAGTAACCGGAAGGTTTATCTATTCAAATTTAACCTTGGGCCAAACGGTTCAAGGACAGGAATCGCATGCTGGAACAAGTTTCGCGGCTGATTTATCCTTATTTTATACTAGAGACTTCTATATTAATCGAAATGATGCGTGGTTTAATTTTGGACTAAATATTTCCAACATTGGAGCTAAAATTGCCTATACTTCGACTATTGAGAAAGACTTTATCCCAACTAATTTGCGCCTTGGCCCAAGTTTTAAGTATGCCTTCGACGATTACAATACAATTTCATTTAATATAGATATTACTAAACTTCTGGTTCCCACGCCTCCTATTTATAAACTCGACAGCTTGACAGGTCAACCTATAGTTGATGACCAAGGAAATCAGGTAATCGAAAAAGGTTACGATCCCCGTGTATCTGTATTCAAAGGAATGATTCAATCGTTTTATGACGCACCTGGTGGCTTCAGTGAAGAATTAAAAGAGATTACCTATGCCATTGGAGCAGAATATCTTTATAACAAACAATTTGCCTTAAGAGCAGGTTATTTTCATGAATCAGCCGAGAAGGGAGCTCGTCAGTTTTTTACTTTTGGCGCCGGACTACGCTATAACGTTTTTAGCCTCGATTTTTCCTATCTCGTTAGCACCGATCAAAGAAATCCCCTCGATAAAACCTTGCGCTTTACGCTTAACTTCGACTTCGACGCATTTCGTTCGCAAGGAAGATAATTTTTCGCGTTCTATTAAAACGAATCCACTATTATTTAAACATACTACCGGTTTCAATGAAGGAACCGGGTTTTTTATATTCAACAAAAATTTTTTCTTACGCTTCAATTTCACTAAAACCCATGGAAGGCCTAATAACAAGGCTTAACTAATAACAAGGCTTAAATAGAAATAGAAAAAAGTTTCTTTAAAAAAAATTTTCGCTTGAGTTTTTGTAAATTTGAAACATGGATAAAAATCGACCTTCAGAACAGAACGAACGCCCTAAAAGCCTTATTAACAAACCCAAAAGCATAAAAGGGCAACTAATAGACAATGTAATTGGAAAAATTCCACCCCAAGCTTTGGAAGTCGAGGAGGTAGTATTGGGAGCGCTTTTGCTCGAAAAAAATGCCTTAACCGCTGTGATCGATTTTTTGAAACCAGAAACTTTTTATAAGGAAGCACATCAAAGAATCTTCAGTGCTATCAAGCGGCTTTTTGCCGAAAGCCAACCTATAGACCTGATTACAGTTAATAATGAGCTTAGAAAAACCGGCGAGCTTGAGATCATTGGAGGTCCTTATTACTTGGCACAGTTGACCAATAGAGTGGCTTCATCAGCCAACATAGAGTTTCATTCCCGTATCTTGGCCGAAAAATACATTCAAAGAGAATTGATTAGAGTTTCGACTGAGATTATTCACAATGCTTATGAAGACTCAATGGATGCCTTGGATTTGCTCGATAAGGCTGAAATGGCTTTATTTTCTATAAGTGATGAAAATTTCCGCCGTGATTATGAAAAGATGGATTCACTTGTACGTAAAGCGGTTGAAGAAATCAGAAAAGCTTATGAACAAGAAGATGCGCTTACAGGAGTTCCCTCGGGATTCTCCGACCTGGATAGAATAACTGGGGGCTGGCAGAAATCAGACCTTATTGTAATAGCTGCAAGACCTGGCATGGGGAAAACTGCCTTTATCCTCAGCATGGCTCGAAATATAGCCTTGACGAAAAAACGCCCCGTGGCTATCTTCTCTTTAGAAATGTCGGCTATACAACTGGTTACACGCCTCATCTCGGCAGAATCGGGACTTCCAGCTGAAAAACTTCGCTCGGGTCAATTGCAGGATTTCGAATGGGAACAACTCAATGTAAAAATTACCCCTCTACTCGAAGCCCCTATTTATATCGACGATACCCCTTCTCTTTCGATTTTCGAACTGAGAGCTAAATGTCGCCGTCTGAAAGAACAATACGATATCAGTATAGTGATGATAGATTATATTCAATTGATGAGTACGGGTATCGAAAATCGTGGAAACCGCGAACAAGAAATCGCCCTGATTAGTCGTTCACTCAAAGCCTTAGCTAAAGAACTGGATATCCCTGTCATCATCTTATCCCAGTTGAATCGTAGTGTGGAAACACGTGGTGGACCTAAAAAACCAATTCTAAGCGACTTGCGCGAATCAGGCGCCATAGAACAGGATGCCGATTTGGTATTGTTTATTTATCGCCCAGAATACTATAAAATAGAAAGCGATGATAAAGGCTCCACCCACAATAAAGCCGACATCATCATAGCTAAACATCGCAACGGAAAAACCGATGAGGTAAGATTGCAATTTATAGATAAATTCGCCAGATTTACCGATAATATTGACGTTACTCAAATTGCTTCCAATCTCTCAATGGGTCTTAATTACCAAGGCCCTACCCTTACCATGCCCTCAAAAATGAATCAGGATAATACGGATGATATCCCCTACTAAAACAGGGTTTTATTAATGTTTGTCTTCGAAAAATGAAAAAAATATGGATTATAGGTATAGCATTGATATGTATACCTTTCAAAGTTTTGCCCATGTATTTTTTGCTTCCTATGGACGAAGCCCAAAGAAATCATCTCAAGGCATACGGCATAGCTTACAAAGCTTTGACTGAAGGACTTGAAATCGACTGGTTATTAAATTATAGAGGAGGAAGTTTTTTAATTCCTAATGCTGCCTCCATTGATCGCGAATGTAAGTTAAGAGGTGTTACTTTTGAAACTCTGCCCGATGCACAAGTGGCAGCTATCCTCGATGAGATTGCCCGTCCCGAAGTGAATATGGATGCCTTAAAACTTCATAAAGCTCCTCGCATTGCGGTTTATTCTCCTAAAAATAAACTTCCATGGGACGATGCAGTAACCTTGGCACTCACTTATGCACAAATCCCTTACGATGTCATCTACGATGAAGAAGTTATTGCGGGAATACTGCCCACTTATGACTGGCTGCACCTTCATCATGAAGACTTTACAGGGCAATATGGAAAGTTTTGGGCAAGATATAAAGATTATCCATGGTATAAGGAAGATGTTAGAGTAAATGAAGAATTGGCCAAAAAACTGGGGTTTTCTAAAGTTTCTAAACTCAAGCTGGCGGTTGCACTCAAAATAAGAGATTTTGTGGCAGGAGGTGGATATTTGTTTTCCATGTGTTCGGCTCCCGATAGTTATGATGTAGCCTTAGCAGCACAAAATACCGATATATGCGATATCATGTTCGATGGTGATCCTATTGACTCTGAGGCACAATCTAAACTCGATTTCAGTCAATGTTTCGCTTTTACCGATTTTATCATTTCTACCAATCCTTACGAGTATGAGATCTCTTCGATCGACGCCGATCCCAATACAAGAGGCCTCACCGAACAAAATGATTATTTTACCTTGTTCGATTTCTCAGCTAAATGGGACCCTATCCCTACCATGTTGTGCCAAAATCACACTCGAATCATCAAAGGATTTATGGGCCAAACTACCTCTTTCAGAAAACAATATATTAAACCTGATGTATTAATTATGGGAGAAACTAAAGAAGCTAACGAAGCCCGCTATATTCATGGGGATTTCGGTAAAGGAACATGGACCTTCTTAGGCGGGCACGATCCCGAAGATTATCAACATCTTGTTGGAGATCCTCCTACCGACTTAGATCTTTATCCCAATTCGCCTGGATATCGGCTTATCCTTAATAATGTACTCTTCCCCGCTGCCAAAAAGAAAAAACACAAAACTTAATAATTTATCGTAAAATTTACTTTCTCATTTTGGGTTTTTGAACCATTGGGAAGCAAACCCCATAACGTTGCCACTACTAAAGCTGAACATTCATTAGCCTTCTGATAATCCAAATCTATCTGGTTGATCTCTAAATCTGGCATTTGTAAAGATGCTTTCCCTCCCCTAGGATAGCGACATGTAAACCTATAAGTCAAAGTATCGAGAGTTGTAAAGAAAAACCTGTCAAATTCTTTTCCGCGACCAGAAGCCGTACCTGTCAAAAGCAAAACATCATCAAAAATATTATAAGGTGTGCTGCTCCCTTTTTCCCATCTATAGGTATATGCGCCTGTATATTGTATCTTTTTCTTTTCTGAATAACCCGGCAGATCAAACGAAATGGAAGCTGTATCAACTTTCATACGAAAAATAGCTTGAAATTGAGTTGAACGTGTAATGGTAATCAACCCACCTATCTTCTTATTATTGATGTATAAGCCTTGAGGGAAGATGGTAAGTTGTGCATTCGAATCACTCAAAGGAGCATCCCAATGTATTTTAAACTGACCGCTTCTTTTCGAACCATCTGGACAAGCCTGTTCGTCTTTATAAGTAAAAAGCCATTCTTCACCCTGTTTCTTAATAAAGGCAGAATCGATGATCCCCTCTCCACTTTTCAATATGGAAGTATCAAATGATAATTGATAAGCATGGCGAAAAAGATTGAGATAAATGGCATCGGCCGATAAAAAATCTCTTATGGTTTCCTTGTTATAAGATGTATCGAACCTATACTCCTCTTTATCCTTGCAGCTGGTAATAAACAACAAACTCAATGCTATCGGAATAATAACCTTTCTTTTTTTTTGAAGACTCATAATTTCAAAATTTACATGAGTTTTAATAAAACATACAAATTTTATTTTCTTACAAAAGTTAAGTAAGCGTAAGAGTAAGAATTATCTGTATTGGGAAGTACATCTTCCCGTCCTATCAGCTGCCATTGCGATTCATCGAAATCAGGGAAAAATGTATCGGCTTCGAAATCGTGATAAATTCGGGTTATATAGAGTTTATCTACATAAGACAAAAATAGGCTATAAACTGTAGCTCCACCAATAACAAAACTTTCATCTCCATTCGGGCATAAGTCTAATGCCTGTTCAACCGAAGAAACCACAGTAGCGCCCGTTAAGTTTAATGGCGAACGGCTCATGACGATATTATTACGACCTGGTAATGGTTTTTTAGGTAAAGATTCCCAAGTTTTACGACCCATGATTACCGTATGACCCATCGTGATACGTTTAAAACGCTTCAGATCATCCGGCAAATGACATAGCATTTGATTATTCAGGCCAATGGCATGATGATTGGCCATAGCAACAATAATACTTAGAGGTTTTTCATTCATCCTTTTATACAGATATTTCGGCCTTAATATGAGGATGTGCCCGATAATTGATGAGTTGAAAATCTTCAAATTGAAAATCGAAGATGGAGTGAATTTCAGGATTCAATTTCATGGTGGGAAGAGGATATGGAGGACGCGTAAGTTGCAATCTTGCTTGTTCGACGTGATTTTTATAGATATGGGCATCACCCAAAGTATGAACAAATTCTCCGGGTTGGTAGCCCGTTACTTGGGCTATCATCATGGTAAGCAAAGCATAAGAAGCAATATTGAAAGGCACACCAAGGAATACATCGGCACTTCGTTGATAAAGCTGACAACTTAATTTATCGTTGGCCACATAAAATTGAAAAAGAATATGACAAGGAGGCAAGGCCATCTTATCAATATCTTCAACATTCCAAGCACTTACAATATGACGTCGAGAATCTGGGTTCGATTTGATAGACTCGACCACCTTACTTATTTGGTCAATTGATTTGCCATCTCTGGTTGGCCATGATCGCCACTGATAACCATAAATGGGTCCGAGTTCTCCATGGGCATCGGCCCACTCGTCCCATATAGTTACATGATTTTCATTCAAAAATTTAATATTGGTCTCACCTTTTAAAAACCATAGTAATTCATAAATGATGCTACGAACATGAAGTTTTTTAGTAGTCAGCAATGGATAACCGTCTTCTAAATTAAAACGCATCTGATAACCAAAAACGCTTATGGTTCCTGTTCCCGTACGGTCTTGTTTTTCGATCCCATTCGATAAAATATGTTGAAGTAAATGGAGATATTGTTTCATAATTTTTCCTCAGGATTGTAAATGAAAGGTATTCAATAGATAATGCCAAGTTTCATTTTCATCTAACCATCCATTAATTTGAATATTAACGCCAGAAGTAGTAAAATAATTTTTCAACCATGATTCTAAGAGAAGAAAAATGGATGGGTTTGTCATGCTTAATTCGGATGAATTTTGAATTTTGACCTTTTGTTCGGAAGGATCAGCAGGAATGGCAAGAATAAAGTGTTTCTCCTCATCACTAACCGACAGTTGCAACATACCCACTGGAATAATTTTGAGTATGGTTCCGGCAGGTTTTGAGTCGGATAACAACATCACGTGAACCGGATCGATATTCTCTTTGTTGGTCGAAATATTTAAAGAAGGAATAAATCCAAAATTGACTGGTACAGGCGATTTGAGAGCACTTCCTTTGATAAACTCATTACGAGATGAGTTATATTGAACGCAATGGGTGTTTCCGGCTGAAGTTTCAACCACCATTCTCAAATAATGATCCTCTCCAATGGGAGCAAAATGGTCATATTGAGGCCTTATACAAGCATACGTTCCTGAGATTAATATTAAAAATAAAATGATAGCTTTGAGTCTCATCATAATGTAATCATACCGATGATAGTTGAGGAGAATAAGGCAGAAAGAGTACCAGCAATTAATGATCGAAATCCAAAGGCAGCCAATTGACTCTTCTGATTGGGAGCCAAAGAGCCAATCCCTCCAATTTGGATTCCAATAGAGGCAAAATTAGCGAAGCCACAAAGCAAATAGGTAGAAATAATAATGCTTTTGTATTCGAAGAAAAGCCCAGCGGCTTTATAATTGGCAAGACTGATATATCCAACGAATTCAGTCATTATAACTTTTTCGCCTAAAAGACTACCCACTAAAGTAATATCATGGATATTGACTCCAATAAGCCACATTAAAGGAGCAAGAGAGTAGCCAAGGATAAACTGAAGTGTTAAACCCTTGTAGCGGCCACCCGTTTGAGCAGCAATCCAGTCATTGATACCCAAATAATGTCCTATCAGATCATTAAGGATAAAATTAGCCATGGCAATAAAAGCAACAAAAACCAGCAACATAGCCGCCACATTAGCTGCAAGTTTCAATCCTTCAGTAGCCCCATTCGAAATAGCATCGAGTACATTATTCCCTATCCGTTCTTTAGGAATTTTTACGGTCTTATCAACACTCTCTGTTTGGGGTACCAGTATTTTACTAATAACTACTGCGCCGGGAGCTGCCATTACTGAAGCAGAAAGAAGATGTTTGGCAAATACGAGGCGCTGAGCCGGATCGTCTCCTCCTAAAAAGCTAATATAAGCAGCCAATACTCCACCAGCCATGGTAGCCATTCCTGCCGTCATTACTAAAAATATCTCCGAACGGCTCATAGATGGTAAATAAGGTTTTATCATAAGTGGAGCCTCGGTTTGACCTAAAAATATATTTCCCGCTGTACACAGACTCTCAGCACCAGAAATTTTCAGCGTCTTAGCCAACAACCATGCAAGAGCTTGTACTACTACCTGCACTATACCTAAATAAAACAAAAGACTCATTAATGCAGAAAAAAATATAATAGTAGGCAATACCTGAAAAGCAAAAATAAACCCAAATGAATTTGCATCGAGAAGGTTACCCAAAAGAAATTCGCTACCTGCCTTAGTAAAATTCAAAATTTCAACAAATATTTTACCTCCTGCTTCAAATATAATTCGTATGACAGGAATATATAAAACCCCAATAGCTAAAAAAATCTGTATGGCCAATCCGGTAAAAACAACTTTCCAATCCACGGCTTTACGATTCATGCTCAATAAATACGATATGGCCAACAAAACAACCATACCTAAGAGGCCTCTTAGAACTGAGACAAGAGAAAATCCCAATTTAAGTTCCTGAGGCAAATGGGTACCCGAGGGGTTAGCTCCTTGTACTAAAGTATCGGCTAGAGCCTTATGTACATTCAACGTATCGGATGTACTTACTGAATCGGCCATTCCAGCTACAGGTAAAACACAAATAGATATTATAATAAAAATCAATTTGATAGTAGAACTTTTCATAGAGATATAGAACAATTAGGTTAGTTTTATTTTCTACGGTTTAGCTCGTCCCTGATCTTGCTTGCCTTTTCGTAATCTTCATCATCTATAGCCTTTTGCATCATCTGTTCCAGCTCTTCATTATTATAAGCTTCCCATCCCCTTAAATTTTCCTCCTCTCCACCAGGTTCTGAACCCTCCTCTTCGGTTTGAATTTCCTCATCTATCTCTATTCCTGCTGCTTCAAGAATCTCTTCGGTTGTATATATTGGGCAATTGAAACGCAGAGCTAATGCTACAGCATCAGAAGTTCTTGAATCAATTTCTATTATATTGTGACCATCATCACAAATTAAAACCGCATGAAAAACACCTTCTATAAATTTATTGATAAATACTTCTATTATTCTTACCCCAAAAGTTTCTGCAAAAGTCTTGAACAAATCATGAGTTAATGGCCTAGCAGGTTTCATTTTTTCCAATTCTATGGCTATGGCTTGAGCTTCAGCACTTCCTATAATGATAGGTAAACGTCTTTTCCCTCCTATTTCACCTAAAATTAATGCATAAGCACCATTTTGTACCTGACTGAACGACATTCCTGCAATCTCCATTTGAACTTTCTTCATCCTAATTTTGTATCTTTATTATTGAAAATCAATTAATTCAACAAAATATTCGTCTTCCCCATTCTTCATTAACAACCTCATTTCGTCATTTTTATCTGGCTTACAAAATAAAGCAAATCTTACGAAAAATTGATGATATCCATTTTTTAAATATCCTAAAAAGTGATTGTCAATACCTTGATTTCGCATGAGTCAATAATTTTGTAGAATCGTTTGCATTAAAGAATTTGCTGCTTACGCTTGCCAGGTAAGCCAACACTAACCATTAAAAAACTCGGTATTATCCTTGTTGTATTACTATTACAGCTCATATCGAGTGTATTGATACCCTAAAAAATCCTGGAATAATAACAGACTGCACAGCTGATGATGCCAGCCACAGCGTTAGTCCTTTTGGCTAATGGCTTCGAAACTTATGTTTTGACTGGTGTAGCCCTTATTTGGTTTATTGTTCTTGAAGTCACCATTGTCGAGTTTCAATCTACCTTCATCGTCTGGATATTCATGATGCGCTTTAAAAGGAACAGCCATTGTTATTTACTTCGATTTAGTTCATAGTTTAATTTGACAACCCGCCTTATCATTCTAAGCTTCTGGAATCAAACTGCGTATAAAACCTTCTTCTAATGAGATAAAGGTTTCAGTAAAAGTGATCTCAGGAATAGATTGAATCTTATCTACTATAATCTGCTTTAAGTGCTCGTTATTATGAGTATAAATCTTGGCTAACAAGCTATACTTTCCTGTAATATGATGGCATTCCACGATTTCCGGAATTTGCTTTATTTTTTCGAAAACCTCCTCATGAGTTCGAGTAGTGGTAAGATTGATTTGAATTCCAATAAATGCGCATGTGAAATAACCTAAAGCCTGAGGTGAAAGCTTTAAAGTAGCTTTCTGAATAATTCCAGCCTGTTCCATTTTCTTAACTCTTTGATGTATGGCTGCACCACTCACTCCGCATTCCCTCGCAATTTCGAGAAAGGGAGTCCTGGCATTCTCTGTTAAAACATTTAGAATCTTACGATCTAAACTATCGAGTTGGAAGTTAGTATTCATATTTTCTCCCTTTTTACTTACACTTTTACAAAATTAATCGAAATTTTACGAAAGATATTAATCAAATGATGAAAAATTTATAAAATCTATATCCTGATGATCGAGCTTTTTTAATAATTTTGTAAAACATCCTAAAAAAATGATGCTATCATGAATATAAATTTTGATCCTTCAGAGAAAATTTTCGAACTGCTTCAGTTTGGAGAGTTTGGTGACGTAAATCCATCTATTACAGATTCTGCCACATTCACCTTTATGCAGGCAAAAACTATGAGTGAGACCTTTGCTGGAAAAACAGATGGTTGTTTTCTATATTCCCGTCATTGGAATCCGAGTAATAAATACCTTGCAGATGCTCTCGCGGCCATGGAAGGTACAGAATCGTGTTGGGTTACAGCCAGCGGAATGTCGGCAATTACTACTACCTTACTCCATTTGTGTAACTCAGGCGACCACATTGTCTCCAGTTTATGTACTTATGGTGGTACCTTTGCTTTTCTACATAATTATCTTGCAAAATTCAACATTAGCGTCAGTTTTGTCGACATTACCAAACCTGAAGAAGTAAAAGCAGCCATCAAGCCCAATACAAAACTCATTTATACCGAAACCATGACCAATCCATTGTTGCAAATTAGCGACATACCCGTACTCGCCGAAATTGCCAATCAACATGGCCTTCCACTAGTCGTTGACAATACATTTACACCAATGATTGTGAGCCCGGCTTTATTAGGTGCCCATATCGTGGTTTATAGCCTAACTAAATTCGTAAATGGAAAAAATGATTGCATAGCCGGAGCCATTTGTGCCTCAAAAGATTTTGTTCAATCCTTGAGCAATGTAAACGATGGCAGTGCTATGCTTCTTGGCCCTGTTCTCGATCCCTTGCGTTCATCTTCTATTTTAAAAAACCTACATACACTGCATATACGCATGCAAAAACATAGTAGCAATGCCTTATATCTGGCCCAAAAATTCCGCGAAACGGGTTTAAAGACCATTTATCCTGGTTTCGAAGATGATCCCTGCTACCCAGTATTCAAAAAAATAATGAACCCAGATTATGGCTTTGGCGGTATGCTTGCCGTTGATCTTGAAACAAGCGAAAAAGCTGCTGCTTTAATGGAAAAAATAGAAGTGGCAGGTGTGGGCTATCTGGCCGTTAGCTTGGGCTATTTTAAAACTCTTTTTAGCAATTCAGGCAAAAGCACATCAAGTGAAGTGCCACCCGAATATCAACAAAAAATGGGACTCTCCGAAGGTTTAGTCCGTTTCTCAGTCGGCCTCGATCATAATATTAGCAACACCTGGTCGAAAATCGAAACCTGCCTTAAAGAGCTTCAAATTATCTGAAATTCATTCTCTCAACCATGTTTCAGCTTTCATACAAAAAGTCTAAATAACACCAAGCTTCTCACTTCACTATTCATTAAAAGTAAACTTTTCGAACAAATAAGGATAAAATAATGTTATTTTATCGATAACACCAATTTTGTATCTTCATTCAAACCATTATAATTTAAATAGTTATGCTAAAGATAGGAGATAAAGCCCCAGATTTTACGGGTATAGATCAAAATGGCAATCCCATTTCATTAAAAGACTTCAGAGGAAGAAAAGTTGTGCTTTACTTTTACCCAAAAGCCAATACCCCTGGATGTACAGCTGAAGCATGCAGCCTAAACGACAATTTAGAGCATTTGAAAACCAAAGGTTATGAGATTATTGGGGTAAGTGCCGATAACGTGAAAGCTCAAAAAAATTTTGCCGAGAAATATCATTTGAACTTCCCTTTGATAGCCGATACTGAAAAAAATATCATCAAGAGTTATGGCGCATGGGGTAAAAAGAAGAGGTACGGCAAAGAGTATGAAGGTATCATGCGTTATACCTTCCTGATTTCGGAAGATGGCCTCATTCAAAATATCATTACACAAGTTGATACTAAAAATCACGCCTCACAGATCCTCGAAAAAGATTTATAAAAAATTGATACACAACCTAAAAAAAGGAATTTTCCCATTTTTGAATAAAAATTCTAATTATTGAAAAAAGTAATGCTACTGTTTCTCGATTCATAAGAATCAGTATAAAATTGTTATGTCTTCAAAATAAATAACTTAAACTACATTATACAGCCTTAGATGAGAGGTAGATTATTTCAATACTGAAATGGCATAAATTTTCCTATAATAAAAAAGAAAATAAAGTTTGATTGAATGTTATTCTATTCTACTAACAAATAAAGACAAAATATTTAAAAATCACTAAAGCAATATTTTATGAAATCATTTAAAATTCTTATGGGTTCTTTTGCTCTTTCGATAATGTTGTTTGCTTCTTGTACGAAGGAGCAAGATGAACCTCAGTATTCTTCAGATGATGAGATGTTATTGAATGTAAATACAGACAGTAAGCAGCTTACAGCCAGCCGCATGAAATACATTTACATGCCGGTTTTCGATACTACTTATCAGAATTTTTACAATTCTACCAACACACTGAAGAACAGTTTAGATATTATTCCTAATCCTTCTCATCAATTTATTCTGGTAGGTGAAATTGCATCGCCGGTTAGGAGTGGCAATAGAGTTCTAAGTGCCACCCATGTGGAGGTTTTAGGGAACAAGGCTTATGTTTCCTATCATTACAATGAGCAATCTGGTTCGGGATTCACTGGTGGTGATCTTTATGAAGGCCAGATCGATGTAATAGATATTACCGATCCAAGTTTACCAGTTATCTTACAATCTGCTATTCCTACAAAAAAGGCAGATTTCAATTCTATGACACTCGACTTGACTGAGACTAACGGGCAACGTAAATTATGGGTTGCTGCAACAGATTTTGGTGTAGGAGGAGCCATTTATCAACTCACTTTGCAAAATGGAGAAATTCCCTCACCGGCAGTGATGTACAGAACAAAAACTCCACCGGGAAAATCCTCCAATAGCGTAGCTCGTGCAGCCACATGGTTATTTGCTACTGCAGGGCGCACTGCAGGTGGTTTATTTACTTTCGATGCCAGCAACATGCATTTAGAAAACACTATTGAATTTCCCAACGCCAAGTACAATGCAGTTACAGGCCAGAATATAGGCGATAAGAATGTGGTTTTGAAAAGTGGAAATACCGCCGAAATTCAGGTATATGAAATTAGCCAGGCACATACGCTTTTGAATACATTTTCTATTGGCAGCATTCAGCCAGAAGACGGAAAATCTGTCTTATATGTAAAGGATAACCTTGCTTGGGTGGCAATGGGATATGAAGGTGTAAAAGCCTTCGATCTGAATACAGGAGCAGTGGTTCATAGTCTTTCACCCTCCAATATGGCACCCGAATGTATTAGCAACGGTGTTTCTATTGATGAAGATTATGTTTATATAGCCAACGGGAGTGGAGGGCTTTATCTGTGCAAAATCATCCCCGGACAGCAAGAACTGAGTGTTGTAGGAATTTACAAATATGGAGCCTCGGCCAACTATGTAATGGCTAAAAATAATTATATTTTTATAGCCAACGGACGCGAAGGATTAAAGATTCTTCATAAAGTCTGGGAAGGCGATTACAATGTAATTTGCGATTATGATGAATCTGGTATGCCAGTATGTCTCGAACCCAACCCCGAGCCTATATGTCCTACGCTTATGAACACACTTCAGCTCGCCTTACCAAGCAACCAAAATGCCATGGTTAACCATCCCGAATATTTTATAAATCCCAATCACAATATTGTGCTTAATGCTCCTGCTACTATTTATTTTACCTTTATTGATGAAGGGGCGGGTATGAAAAATTCTTATGGCATATATTGGTACAATGCATCAAATCCACCAACTTCTGTAGCACAAATCAAATCCACTAAAACACTCTTATTCCCTAATACCTCTAAGGTAAATTCTGGTGGCAATCTCGTTGCTGGGCATACTATTCACATGGTAGGCACTTTCTCAGCGGGTACATCTATTGGCAGTTTTTTGGTTGTTGGTGGATGGGCAGGCCTTTCGCCCACCTATCCCACTGGTCTGTCGAATGGCTATTATACACATTATTCCGACATGAATTTAAATCTTAATGGAGGCCAGCAACAAAGCCTGTTGTTTTACGATGCAGCCTGCGACAATCTCATTTTGACTTTCGAAGACGTTTTATTGCCTGGAGGTGACAAAGATTTCAATGACGTAATCATAAAAATTGCCGTCGATCCTCCTACAGCAGTCGATCCTTCACTCTATATTCCTTTGTAACCCTTTCAAAGGCATCCAAGCTGAAAATCAATTTATTAGCGCGAGCCAAATAAAATTTGGCTCGCGCTAATCTTTTTTCCAACTATCAAAATTTATATTACTTTTGAGGAATCAACAGAAAAACAATACTCATCAAACACCTCTCAAATTCATTAACATCGATATGGACAACAACGATAAACAAGCAAAATTGAAGGCTTTAGAAGCCACTATCAGCAATATAGAAAAAAATTATGGCAAAGGAGCCATCATGCGTTTAGGAGATCAACCCAGAGAGGCTATCCCAGTTATTTCGACGGGTTCTATAGCTCTGGATGCAGCCCTTGGTGTTGGAGGTTTACCCAAAGGAAGAGTAATAGAAATATTTGGCCCTGAGTCTTCGGGTAAAACTACGTTGGCTCTTCACGCTATTGCTGAAGCTCAAAAACAGGGGGGCATAGCTGCCTTTATAGACGCCGAGCATGCTTTCGACCGTACTTATGCACAAAAGCTAGGGGTAGATACAGATAACCTTTTTGTTTCACAACCCGATTATGGAGAACAAGCCCTCGAGATCAGCGATAACCTAATCAGAAGCAATGCCATAGATATCATTGTGATTGACTCTGTAGCGGCTCTTACACCCAAAAGCGAGATAGAAGGCGAAATGGGAGATTCGAAAATGGGATTGCAAGCTCGGCTTATGTCGCAAGCCCTGCGTAAACTTACGGCCAATATCAGTAAAACTAAGACTTGCTGTATATTTATCAACCAGCTACGAGAAAAAATCGGCGTCATGTTTGGTAATCCCGAAACTACTACAGGAGGTAATGCTTTAAAATTTTATGCCAGTGTACGACTCGATATTCGACGCGTCAATCAATTAAAAGAAGGCGAAAATATTACAGGCAATCGCGTCAGAGTGAAAGTGGTTAAAAACAAAGTGGCCCCACCCTTCCGTCAAGCCGAGTTCGATATTATCTATGGAGAAGGCGTTTCTAAACTCGGAGAAATTATTGACTTGGGTTCTGAATTGGGTGTAATTAAAAAAAGCGGCTCCTGGTTTAGTTATGGCGATACTCGCTTGGGCCAAGGCAGAGAAACCGTTAAACAATTACTCGTCGATAACCCTGAACTTGCCGAAGAACTCGAAAAAAACATTAGAGCTAAACTGAGCGAAGTGGTTCTATGACGTCAACATGATGGGGTTTATTGGAATGAGCTCGCTGGCTAAGCTGTTCCTGTTTGAAAGTTCATAAGGTTGGAAAGTGAAAAGTTAAAAGACTAACAATGAATTTATAGATTGTTAGATTAAGTCATGACTAATACACAGATATTTCTTTACCTGTATTCATCTAGGTAGATATCTGAGAAAAATATCACAAAAATAAAAGGCACCCTCAGATAGGCAGAATTCTCTAAAAGCTCACATGCTGATATATTAGCAATCAATTTACATTCGGCAAAAAAATATTATGTATTCTTAATCAGGATTTTCTACTTTCGTTTTTATCGGATGAAATGTGATAGGCTCTGCTGTGAGGCAACCCGTTAGTAATAATGAGACTAACCGAGATAATGGAGGGGAAAGTAATTCTTAAATAATTTTGCGTGATTTGATTCTAATCAATCATGATTTGGAACATTTAATGCTACAATCCAAAGAATTACTCCGAATCAGATTAAGTATCGTCTAACTCAGTTAATGCTACTTTTTCGCAAAGCTCTGAACTTTTGCGCTAATGTTAGAACGACTCAACCAAGAAAGATTGACAATGCA
The DNA here is from genome assembly GCA_002418865.1 of Bacteroidales bacterium UBA5762. Lineage (GTDB taxonomy): Bacteria > Bacteroidota > Bacteroidia > Bacteroidales > TTA-H9 > TTA-H9. The sequence goes on from DIEY01000037.1 coordinate 109,740, forward strand.
AAAGACCACATTTAAAATACCAAAAATGGACTGTCCTTCCGAAGAACAAATAATACGGATGAAACTTGCCGACTTGACAAACATCAACTCATTGGAATTTGATATTCCTAACCGACAATTGACCGTCTTCCATACCAGTCATTATGAACCGATATTTCAACGACTTGACAGCTTAAAATTTGACACTTCGGTTATTAGCAGCATTTCGCTTGATGAACACGAAACCATAACCAGCAACACTGAACAAGAAAGGAGATTGTTGTGGAAAGTTTTAGTAATAAACTTTTTCTTTTTTGTACTCGAACTTACTACAGGTTTTATTTCAAACTCAATGGGTCTTGTTGCCGACAGTTTGGATATGCTGGCCGATAGTTTTGTTTATGGACTTGCACTTTTTGCCGTTGCTGGGTCTATTACAAGGAAAAAGAACATTGCAAAATCTGCAGGATATTTTCAATTAACACTGGCCATGCTGGGTTTTATTGAAGTTATCAGACGATTTGTCGGACTGGAAACTGTTCCTACTTTTCAGACAATGATAATTATTTCCATTCTTGCTCTTATTGCCAATGGACTATGTTTGTATTTATTACAAAAAAGTAAAAGCAAGGAAGCACACATGCAAGCAAGTATGATTTTTACATCTAATGACGTAATTGCAAATCTTGGAGTAATTTTAGCAGGCGTGCTTGTCTACTTGACAAACTCAAAATATCCTGACCTTATCGTTGGAACGATTGTTTTTGTTATAGTTGGCCGTGGTGCATTCAAAATTCTGAAATTATCAAAATGACCGCAAAATAAAAACCGATGTTACTAACAAGTAGATTAGCCAATAAGGGTTTCAATAGCACACAAAAGTACCATTTATGACCTTTTCAAATATTTCAGTGAAAAACATAAAATAATCAAAGGTTTAGAACTTTTAATCATTGATGAAATTTCAATGGTAAGATGTGACTTGCTTGATGTAGTTGATAGATTATAAAGGGTGTTCAGGAAGAGAGAAAATATACCTTTTGGAGGAGTACAGGTAATCTTAATTGGCGACGCCTTCCAGCTAGCACCGATCGCTAATTTTGAAGAATGGGATTTATTACAACCATACTACAATAGTCCTTATTTCTTTCATTCAAAGGTAATTGAGCAAAACAAACCTATTTATATTGAATTAAAAAAGATTTACAGACAAAATCAACAAGAAAAAATTAACGAACAAAATAAAGAGATCAAATATTTGTTAGACAAAACCAAAGATCTAAATGAACAAATTGAGAGGTTAAAGTCTGAAATTTCCGTGTTAACTGCTGAGAAAGCGAATGCAGAAAAAACAATTCAGCAATATCAAAAATCTGTTCAAGAAAGCAAGGCCACTATTTCGAAATTAGAAGCCATAATTATAAGTAACGGGCAGGAAATTGAACGTCTTAGAAATTTAAAATGGTATCACAAACTATTCAGAAAGTAATAAAACCTGCGCAAAACATGTGTTTTAAACCGAGTGAAGAATCATGCAAAATTGTAGCTTTGTAATTTCGTTCAAATTCATTGCTTATGTATGGTTTTGGTGCTTCGAGGTCAAAGCAACCACAAAACCTGGTAAAATTAGTGGTTACTTTTAAAAACCTGACGATATGCGATTTTATGACTTTAATAAAAAATGTATCTTCGGAAATAGATAAGTTTTATCATTCATTAATTTTATAAAATATGCAGATTATTATCACGGGAATAAGCAGAGGACTAGGATTAGCTATGAGTAAGTCTTTGCTGCAGAGAGGTCATACTGTTGTAGGAATTTCTCGTACAGAGAAAGTTTTTGATGAGCTCGAAAGCCTCTCCCTTCAATCCAATAATGCCAGTTTCATCGGAATTACAGCCGATATCACTCAGGAGGACGAATGGCAGCGGATTTATGAAATCATTCAGGGAAGGACGACTGATTTACATGCCCTTATTAATAACGCCGGAATATTGATTAATAAACCTTTTTCTCAAATGACTGCTGATGATTTTGATCGTATGTTTTCGGTTAATGTAAAAGCTGTTTTCTTTGGTATTCGTACCTTATCACCCTTGATGCAGTCGGGTTCGCATATATTAAATATCGCCTCCATGGGTGGTGTGCAAGGAAGTGTAAAATTTCCAGGCTTATCTTTATATAGTGCTTCCAAGGCAGCAGTAGCTGTCATGACCGAAGTACTTGCAGAAGAACTGAGGCCTCGAGGCATTCATGTCAATTGTATAGCACCGGGTTCCATCAAAACCGAGATGTTCAAGGAAGCCTTTCCCGGGGTCGAAGAAGCCTTCGATCCTGAAGCACTCGCAGAATTTATAAGCGATTTCACCGAATATGGTTTCCAGTTCTTTAATGGGAAAATCCTGCCCATATCGGCTACTACACCTTGAATCTATTAACTTCGTTTGAACGTGCATTTCTTGTCTCTTCGTTTTGTAAAATATAATCCAAAATAAACCATTATTATTCTTTCCTATCTTCTTCCTGTTTTTGAGGCTTAACTTTTGCAATTTTGAAATTTTCTCCTTTCAGAGCCAGGGCTAAGATTTTACCTTCTTCATCCGTCTGGGCTCTCAGTTCGATATCTTGCTGTGTTATGGCGTTGATTCCCTTAACGGTAAACTCAGCCAGAGTCCATAAATTAAACGTTTCGTTTTTGTTTGCAATTTCATCGTTAGAGTTTTTCTGAAATAACCCAACAATGGGTTTTGTGATTTTGGACAATAAGTGAGGCCGATCATCATTGGTATGGTTTTGCTGTTGTGCTATTTTTTCCATATACATGGCTGTATGAATGCGATGTATATTCTTTACCTCAGGAGAAGCCGTATCTAACTGTATATCTGTAATTTCTTTTGATGGCATAATGGATATAGGAATAAGAACTTGTCGCTGAGGCAAAGAAGTAGAAGTAAGCCTCACTGTGCGATGTATTTTGTTTCCAGTCTTTTCTTCTGTTTGGCCGACTGAATGAGAGGAAAATGGAGCAGATACGGATTCTTGAAGTGTTGAAACTTGTGTAAGTGGCTTATCAGATTCAGGCTGAAAATTTTGATGTTTAGAAGGTTGGAATAGTATCATCAACATTACTACTGCCGCAGCGGCCATGGCGGGAATGAAATATTTTAGAGGTAGGGTTTTCTTTTTGTGTAACAATTGTTTTTTATCAAGGAAAGGAATATGGTGTGGTTTCAAATGAGTTAAACCATATAGATAGAATTCCTTCTCGAGTTCGGGATATTGTTTTAAGAAGAGATTGAGGCTATCGAGTTGAGGCTGTGTAAGCTCATCTTCTATGGCAGCAATAAAGTAATATTCGTAATTATTAAGAGTAATATTTATGGCTTCGTTTGTCAGAGAATGTTTGAGCAATTCTTTTTCGGGAAATAATAAAGGTGTATCAGGCAAGTGAATATTTTCCCACTCCTCGAATTTAGCTTGCCATTCTGGATGCATAACTAGAAATTGTTTCAACGAAGCAATTTCGTCTTGGCTCAATCTGCCTTCGTAATAATCGAGGAAATAGGCTTCGCAATTGTCTGTATTTATATTTATATTCTTCATTTCCGGGTAGTTAAATAAGGTTATCGATGGTCACAAGATAATTTTTAAGGCTCTGACGAGCCCGAAAAATATAAACCTTTACCTGACTTTCGCTCAGTCCTGTAATTTCACCGATCTCTGCATAAGTGTATCCTTCATAATCTCGCAACATCACTACAGCCTTTTGTATTGGAGGTAATTGGCTCAAGGCTTCTTCCAATATTTCTTTGATGCCATCATAATGATGAGGTTCGTAAGCTTGCTCGGGGTTGTTTTCTAAACTTGCAAAACGATTCTGATATCTCATCATATCTATCAAAGTATGGTAAGCTGAGGTAAACAGATATGATTTCGATTTTTGATAGTCGATGGTCATAACCTTTTCCCACATTTTTGCAAACACTTCTTGGACAATATCCTTAGCAACTTGTTCATCTCCAATATTTTTTACTACAAACCGATATACATTATCGGCATGTTGTTCCACGCATTGATTATATTCGGCAATGGTCATGAAAACTTCGGGATGTTCGAGAATTATTAATTAAAGACGGATGTTTGCTGTAAAAGTTACAGAATAGGTAAAATTTTTAGCGATTAATCGAGTTTCAAAACAGCCAGAAAAGCCGATTGAGGAACTTCGACATTTCCTATCTGACGCATGCGTTTTTTACCTTTCTTTTGTTTCTCGAGGAGTTTTCTTTTACGTGTAATATCACCTCCATAGCATTTAGCAGTGACATCTTTGCGTAAGGCTTTTACGGTTTCGCGGGCAATAATTTTTGAGCCAATGGCTGCCTGAATGGCTATATCGAATTGCTGGCGTGGTATAAGTTCTTTAAGTTTTTCGCAGATACGGCGACCGAAGTTATAGGCATTGTCGCGGTGAATCAATGTGGAGAGCGCATCTACCGAATCACCATTCAGCAATATGTCGAGTTTCACAAGATTGGCTTCTTTGTATCCAGTGATGTGATAATCGAATGAAGCATAACCTTTCGAAATGGATTTTAGCTTGTCGTAAAAATCGAATACGATTTCTCCCAAAGGAAGATCGACGATAAGTTCGATGCGGTCGGTTGTAAGATAAGTTTGATTAACTAATGTTCCGCGTTTTTCGATGCAGAGTTTCATAATAGCCCCAACAAATTCGGCTTTGGTAATGATGTTGGCTCTGATGTATGGCTCTTCGATATGGTGAATTTGTGTGGGATCGGGCAAACCGCTGGGATTGTATACATCAATGACTTCGCCCTTGGTGGTGTAAACTTTATAAGAAACATTTGGCACGGTAGTGATAACATCCATGTCGAATTCTCTATCGAGCCTTTCCTGAACAATTTCCATGTGCAACAATCCAAGAAATCCACATCGGAATCCAAACCCCAGTGCGGCCGATGATTCGGGTTCAAACACCAGTGAAGCATCGTTTAGTTGAAGCTTTTCGAGCGAACTGCGTAATTCCTCGTATTCATCGGCATCCACAGGATAAATACCAGCAAATACCATGGGTTTAACATTGTTGAATCCTTCTATAGGCTTATCACAAGGACGTTCTACATGTGTAATGGTATCACCTACCTTAACTTCCTTTGCCGACTTTATTCCCGAAATAATATATCCGACATTTCCAGCACTGAGTTCATTGCATGATTTACGCTCCAAACCCAGTATCCCTATCTCCTCAGCATGATATTCTTTACCCGTGGCAACGAATTTTACGAAATCGTTTGTACGAATAGTTCCATTAAAAATCCTAAAGTAGGCTATAATTCCTCTAAAGGAATTAAATACCGAATCGAAGATCAAAGCTTGTAAGGGGGCTTCGGGATCACCTTGAGGAGGTGGAATTCTTTCTACTATGGCTTTTAAGATTTCTTCTACTTGATAACCAGTTTTGGCACTCACTGCGATAATCTCATCAGGTGAACACCCCAGAAGGTCGATCATCTGATCGGAAACCTCATCTATCATGGCATTTTCCATATCTATCTTATTGAGAACCGGAATAATACTCAATTCGTGTTCGAGAGCCAGATAAAGATTGGAAATGGTTTGTGCTTGAATGCCTTGAGTAGCATCTACTACTAGTAATGCTCCTTCGCAGGCTGCTATACTTCGTGATACTTCATAAGAAAAATCAACATGGCCTGGCGTATCTATTAAATTGAGAACGTAATCTTCATTATTGTAATGATAATTCATCTGAATAGCGTGGCTTTTGATGGTGATGCCACGCTCACGCTCTAAATCCATGCTATCAAGCACTTGCTGCTGTTGCTGACGTTCGCTGATAGTATCAGTAAGCTCTAAAAGCCTGTCAGCTAGCGTGCTCTTTCCATGATCGATATGAGCAATGATACAAAAATTACGAATATTTTTCATCTCTGCAAATTTAAAATCAAAATCGCATTTCGACTATTTTTCAGAAAATTTCCTTCAAGAAGATGATTTTTATCCAATGTCTTTGCTTATTCTGATCAACATAAAGAGTAGATAGTTAATAAACAAACGCATCAATGATTTTTTGTTTCTCAATTATTCCCTTCTATGGAAAATCTCAACAATTACAAGATGAAGCTCAGTTAATCATAAGAAACATTCGTTGATAGAAGCTTTTTATGCAAACTTTATCTATTAAGGTTCATTATCTTTGCTTTTGAATAAGAAAGTATTCCGAATGCAAAAGATTGCTCTTGTTTTCGATTTTGATGATACCTTGGCACCGGATAGTACATCTGCTTTTATAGAATGGATAGGAGTAGATGCACAAGACTTTTGGGAGAATCAAGTAGGCCCTCTTTGTCATGATAGCTGGGATCCAGTACCAGCCTATTTGTATAGCCTTCTTCGGCTTTCGAACGAAAACGAGAAATACAGGATTACACGTCAACGACTCGAGGAATTTGCTTCATACCTAAAATTTCACAAAGGTGTGATGAAAATTTTCCCTTTTCTACTTAACAATATTGCCATACATCATCCTGAAATTTCTTTAGAATTTTATATTATTAGCTCAGGAATTGGTGATATCATTCGCAATTGCCGTATTCAAAAGTTTTTCAGAGATATTTGGGCTTGTGATTTTCACTATAATGAAGAAGGATTAGCTGTTTTTCCCAAAAACATCGTTTCATTTACCGACAAAACAAGATATTTATTTCAGATTTCCAAGGGTATAAGTCGTGAGGCTTCCAAAGCCGACCATTATGCAGTAAACCGCAGGGTATCATCGAATGAATATCGTATTCCACTGCAAAATATGATATTTGTTGGAGATGGTTTAACAGATGTTCCTTGTTTTTCGGTGATCAGACGTCATGGTGGTATTGCTATTGGAGTGTACGACAAACATCGACGTGAACGCTGGGCAAAAGCATGGAATTTTTTGGAAGAAGACCGCATAGACAATCTTCTTTCGGCCGATTATTCTTTAGATTCTGATTTGACTCGCTCGATGCTGATGGCCATTGAAAGCATTGCTACCAAGTTGTGAAGCATACAACCCAACCCTATTAGTTATTTGTTTGTGAGGAGTTTTAGCCTCAAATTGTTCTAAGCAAGAGATATTTCACAAGATCTTTTCAATTAGTAATATTGAGTAAGATTTATAGCTACAAATACCATTTTTAAAATTGATAATAAATACAAATTCTTGTTTCATTAGGATTCATAAGTGTGTACATGCTAATTTTCTTTTTCTTTGCCAAGTTACCATGTTTGGAAATAGTTTTACCTACCACATGACCCAACAAAGCTCCAGCAAACACATCTGAAGGCCAATGCTTCCCGTCATGGATTCTCGATAGGCCAACCAAGCTGGCCATTGAATAGGAAACAATTGGAATAAGCCAATTATCCTGATAATATTCGGCGAACACCGTGGCGACGGCGAAAGCTGTGCTGGTATGTCCCGAAGGCATTGCATCCCTTTCGAATGATAAACCGGGCCCGTCGAAGCGATAAGGATCATCCGTTTCGGAAGGCCTCCATCTATGAAGCAATAATTTTGCACCTTCGCCAAATGTTGCAGAAATAATAAAGGCTTTAACGGCTTGTAAGGCAGCTTCCGAATGATAGGATTGGCCTTGCCATTGGTTATACCCAAACATGCATAACAACACAGGTAAAGTAATCAATCCTGAACCAAGTGGTTCGAGAAAATATCTAGAAACATTCTGAGTAAAATTTCCTCTTTTATCTCGGATAAAATCATAGGCTTCCTTATCATAAGTCATTAGCCAACCCCCAGTGGTAGCCGCAAATCCAGCGAAAGCCCAATCTGCATCAGTCATTTCTTTAGGTAAAGTAATGATGGAGATGGCATCGGTGAAATAACTCCTGAAATAGGTCTTTGCATTAAATGATATTGTATCTCCGCCAATTACCGTAAAAGAAACAAATAACAAAAGAAGGCCAGATAAATGAAAGAAGAATCTTCTAAGAATCCGTTTTTTCTGAGATGAGCTATAAAAGTAAAGAATTTTGTACATTATAGGCGATGCCATCACGAATTTTTCGACAATAATAGGGAAAAAGGCTAAGCGAATTGAATTTTTTTCAATTAAAAAGGCTGTCAGAGCAATTTGAGCCTTGACAGCCTTTAGGCAAGCAATGAAGTTAAGTTATCTTATTAATGTAACGACTCCCGAACGGGTAAATTCGATGCCTGGAGACGTTGGGCTATTCCCTTTGTAGATGATTTTCCACACGTAAACACCCGAGGGGCAAAGTTCGCCATTCATATCTTTTCCGTCCCAGCCTTTGGTAATATCATCCGTTTCATAAACCAACATACCTGAACGAGAATAGATATACATCTGGAAATTGATGGTTTCGTCGGAAGTAATGATCTTGAAGGTTTCGTTAAGTCCATCGGAGTTTGGTGAGAAGGCTGTAGGCGCCCAAACGTAACCTTCACAAAGTTGAACTTGAATAGTATCTATCGTATAGCAGCCTCTGTTAGATACTTTTACCCAATAGGTACCATTTTCTGTTGCTTTATAAAATCTTTGGCGAGAGCCATCCTGCCATTCATAGCTCACATCTAAACTGCCGCCTCCAGCATCCAATACCACCGGTTCACAATTGAACAGATATAAGTCTTGACCAAGATCAACGTATGGGGTAGTATATACATCAAGCTTATAATTAATCGAATCGACGCAACCCGATGCTGAAGTTCCAATGAGGGTATAAGTAGTAGGTTGAGTAGGTGAAAGCAGATAATTTTGATTATCGATCTTCTCCAATCCTGTGGTAGGTCTCCATTCGTAATTTGGAGCACCAGATGTAGTAATCAGTATGGAGGAATCACGGCAAATGGCTGTGTCGTATGGGAAGATGCTCAATACAGGTAAAGGATTGATGAGTAATGTGAGAGTGTCGGAATAAATTCCACAGGGTGAGTTTCCATTCACGTTCATAATCAGATATACCGTATCCTTATCAATAACCTCCTCATTGGAAAGGGTATAAGTAGGATTGAGGCTTGCTGGATTGTCGAAAATACCGCTTCCTGTCGTAGTCCAGAGGATATTACTGTAGTTTTCTGCATGAGCGTTCATTATTTTGTAAGCTCCTCTTTCGCAAACCGAATCAAGGCCACCAGCAAAGATGATGGGAGCAGGAACCACATCTACTGTAATCGAATTGCACTCGGTGATACCGCAGATGTTTTCATATCTGGCATAGTAGGTTGTAGTTTGTGTTGGTGCAGGGATACTCAAGGGATTTCCTATGCCAATTTCATTTCCTCCGCAAGAACTCGTGAACCAGCGTAATGTATCTCCATTTCCGCCTATTCCGCCCAGATAAATTGGTGCTCCATAATCACTGCAGAATCCATTTGTATCAACCGTAAGAAGTGGAGGAACAACAGGTGTATTTACCTTGATTATGATGCTGTCCCATGCTGAAACTCCGCAGTGATTTTCCCAGCGTACATAGTATGTTGTAGTAGTATCAGGTGCAAGGAAATTATAAGGCTGACCGGTGACAAGCAATTGGTAAGCTCCATTTTCCCATTTGTACCACCTGAGGAATTCTCCATATCCGCCATAAGCCATCAAGGTAATATCTTCAACCTGGCCTTGGCAATAATTATTAGTATCGGCCCAAATGTAAGTAACAGGCATAGGAACATCGACAACCACGGTAAAAGCAAGGCATTCGCTCTCGCTGCAATGGTTTTCCCAGCGAGCATAATAGGTTGTCGTTTTCATAGGAGCCGGTATAGTAAGCGAATCTCCTGTTCCAATTTCTACACCATTACATTTGTCAATGAACCACCGCAAGGTATCTCCAAATCCTGAAAGCGTATCGCCATATCCTCCAAAAGCTTTGAGGGTAATCTGAGCAACTGTATTTGGACAGAAATAGTTAGTATCGACTGTAATTAGAGCGGGTGGCGTGGCTTTTGGAATAACGAGTACTTGGACCGAATCGCAAACCGATTCTCCACAATGGTTTTCCCAACGTGCGAAATAAGTAGTAGTTACAGTAGGAGAATTAATCTGCAAGCTAGTGCCAGAACCAATGGGAGTAGTTCCACAATGATTGGCGAACCAGTAAATATTATCCCCATAACCCCCGCTTGCATAAAGATGAATCTTTCCTGGATCATCGAAGCAAACGATAGGTTTATCCACCCATACACTATCCAAAGGAAGAGGTTCATCCACCACTACTTTGATGGAGTCGCATTCCGATTCTCCACACGCATTGGTCCAGCGAGCAAAATACCATGTGGTTGTATCGGGAGCTGATATTCTGAGTTCGGTTCCTTTTCCAACATAATTACTACCACAACTGCCGGCATACCAGCGGAGTGTATCTCCAATACCTCCAAATCCATTGAGTATGATGATCCCATTGTAGGCCTGGCAGAAGAAATTAGTATCAACAGTAAGTGAATCTGTCATAAGAGGTTGCGGAATCACATTTACTGTTAAGCTGGTACATTCTGAAGGTCCGCAATTGTTTGCATATCTGGCATAAAAAGTTGTAGTTTCTGTTGGGGCATTAATAAGTAAAGAATTTCCACTTCCAATATAATTTTCACCACATTCTCCTTCGAACCATTGTAAGGTATCTCCGAAACCACCAAAGGCACTCAAAGTAATAAATCCAACTGTACCGGCACAGTAGTTATTTTGATCGACGCTAATGGAATCGGGAGCAATGGCTGCAGGCATAACATTTACTATAACAGATTGGCACTCAGTAGTATCACATCCATTCATCCAACGAGCAAAGTAAGTTGTAGTAGAATCGGGAGCTGGGATTACAAGTGGTGAACCACTTCCTAAAGGAGTGCTGCCACATGCATCTGCATACCATTCGAGATAATCACCCTGTCCTCCCCATGCTGTTAATGTCAGATTCGTATAAGCTCCCTGGCAGAAGTTATTATGATTGGCAGTAATCGAATCCATGATGACGGGGAGAGGATCAACAGTAACCGTAACTTCTTTACAGTTCGAAGGTCCGCAAGCAGTTTCCCATCTTCCAAAATAGGTAGTTGTAGCTAATGGAGCAGCAATGGTGAGTGGACTGCCACTTCCTATAAGATTTAGTCCACAGCTATCGGCATACCAGTGGAATACTTGACCAAGGCCTCCGACAGCTGTCAGTGTCAACGAATCTATTGAAGTTGAACAGAAGTTGTTTTCACTTGCAAAAACCAAGTCAGGTTCAACAGGATAATGAATAATGTTTATTTGGATAGAATCGCATTCGCTCACTCCACATTGATTCTCCCAACGTGCGAAGTATAGAGTAGTATCGGCAGGTGAAGGGATAACGATAGAGGTTCCTGTTCCAATTTCAGTTCCTCCACAAGCCGCTGAAAACCATCTGACTATGTCTCCCGAGCCTCCAATAACGCTCAATGTAATATTGGGTACAGTACCTGTACAGAAGTTATTGGCCGAGGCATGCAAACTATCGGGAGTGGTAGGCAAGGGATAAACATAAGTGGATTGTGTTTGAGAAGCATAGCATCCGTTTGGATCGGTATATTCATAAGTAATATCGTAAGGGCCTCCAACTCCAGCAGTTGAGGGAGTAAATAAGCCCGTTCCATTACCATAATCTGTGACTCCTGTTCCGCTAAAGGCTCCATAAGGTTTATGATTGCCCACCAAAATTACAGGGTTAGCGTTAATGCAGTAACCTGATTCGAGTGTATTAAAAGTGACTTCTGGCAAAGGATGAACGGTTACTTCGATAGATATTTCATTAAAACATCCATTAGGATCGGTGTAGGAATAAGTTATTGTATAAGGTCCTCCAACTCCAGCAAGAGAGGGATCAAAGATGGCTTTCCCAATATTAAGATCGATAATGCCTGGGCCAGAGAAAGAGCCCATAGGTTCGAAATTACCCACAATGGTATCGGGTGTTGCGTCTATGCAATAAGAAGGCTCGAGACCGCTTACACTTAATTGAGGTATATCGATCACAGAAGTAGAATCGGTATAAGTTCCACTGCAAGCATTATTATCGATGTAAGTATAAGTAATAGGATAAGGTCCTCCTATGCCTGCCTGATCTGGATAGAATCTGGCTTTACCATTGCCGAGGTCTAGAATGCCGGGTCCTGTGAAGGTTCCAAAAGGAGCCTGGCTGCCCGTCAGAATATCGAATGGATCGTTGATGCAATAAATTTCTTCGAGCCCTGTAAAGCTGATATTAGGCAATGCATTGATAACTACTGTTTTCGTCTGGCTATTAATGCATCCATTCGTGTTGGTGTAAGTATAGGTGATTTGGTGAGTGCCAACACCGGCAGCAGAGGGGTCGAAGGTTGCCGTGCCATTAAAATGATCGGTAATTCCTGGCCCGCTGAACTCACCAAATGGGGCATGATTACCTGTTAAAAGAACAGGATTGGCATTGACGCAATACATTGGATTGAGCCCAGTAAAACTTACTTGGGGTAAGGGATAAACAATAGTGGTTTGCGATTGAGAAGCAGAACATCCATTAGGATCGGTGTAAGAATAGGTAATGGTATATGGTCCGCCTGCGCCTGCTACCGAAGGTTTAAAGAATGCAGTTCCATTGTTATTGTCAGTTATACCTGGCCCCGTAAAAGTTCCAAAAGGAAGCATACTGCCTATAAGGGTATCCTGTGGATCATTTAAACAGTAATCTACATTAAGTCCAGTAAACGAAGCCGTAGGTAGCGCATTTACGGTTACTGTTTTACTCTTTGTGTTAGAGCATCCATACGGATCGGTATATGTATATGTAATTGTGTATGGTCCTCCAACCCCTGCTGCAGCCGGATCGAAAATAGCTTGGCCAAGTCCAATATTTGTAATCCCTATACCACTGAAGAAACCATCTGGAGCTTGATTACCCGTTAAGGTTGCAGGATTAGCATTTACACAATATTGTGGAGCCAAACCGCTGAAATCCACTACAGGGAGAGCATAAACAATAACCGATTTTGTTTCTGAATTTTCACATCCCCAATTATCACTATAAGTATAAATAATTTGATAAGGGCCTCCGACACCAGCTACGGCAGGATCGAACATAGCCGTACCATTACCTAAATTAGTAATTCCAGGTCCACTAAATGTGCCTTGCGGAGCCATATTCCCAGTTAATAGAGCAGGTGCAGCATTTACACAGTATGAATTGGACAAGCCTACAAAATTTACTAAAGGAAGAGCACGTACTATAGTAGTTTGTGAGGAGCTTTTTGAACATCCCTGTGGGGAAGTATAAGTATAGGTAATCGTGTAAGGGCCTCCCGTACCAGCAATTGACGGACTGAACCACGCAGTTCCATCCCCATTATTGATAACTCCAGGCCCGCTGAAATAACCATCAGGAGCATGGTTGCCAGTTAGTAATGCATTGCTGCTGTTGATGCAGTAATTTGGTTCCAGTCCTGTGAAGAATACAACGGGTTCAGGATAAACTGTTACCGTTGTAAATGCACATGCAGAAACTCCACATGCATTTTCCCAACGTGCATAGTAAACGGTTGTTTCTGTAGGTGAAGGAATAGTAACAGAAGTTCCTGTTCCTATGATATTTGTACTCCCACAATATCCCGTAAACCATCTTACTTCTTCTCCATCTCCTCCTATAGCGGTAAGAGTAATATTGGGCACAGTTCCAAAGCAGAAGAAATTATTGCTCACAGTAATCTGGGTAGGAGCAACAGGATTAGGAATTACGTAAATTGTAATTGATGCACAAGCAGATGTCCCGCATGAATTTTCCCAATAGGCATAATAGGTAGTTGTAACCGAAGGAGGATCAATTAATATGGAATAACCCGTTCCTATAACTGTTCCGTTACAAGTATTGATTGTCCAGTTCAATACATCGCCCGAGCCGCCTGTTGCAGTTAAGGTTATAGGATTAGTATTATTAACACATATTGTATCAGTGCTGGCTGTAATTTGAGTAACGGGTTGTGGTAAAGGTGTAACATCAATGGTGATAGAATCGCATTCGCTAGAACCACAGATAGATTCCCAGCGAGCATAATAAGTAGTGGCGGAAGTTGGAGCAGGTATAGTAAGCGGAGTACCTGTTCCTACTTCAATGCCTCCGCATGAATCACTATACCATTTCAAAATTTCTCCCAGACCACCTGTAGCCGTTAGGGTGATGTATTCCGTTCCTTCACAAATTGGGTTTTGATTCACACTAACTGAGGACGGTGGCAAGGGAAGATCAATTACATGTACTTCGACACTGGCGCAAAGTGAAGCACCACAGGCATTTTCCCAACGAGCATAGTAAGTGGTTGTGACGGTTGGGCTTGGTATGGTCAATGGCGAACCTGAGCCAATCGGTACACCTCCACAACTATCAGAATACCAATTCAACACATCGCCAGAACCACCGTCAGCAGAAAGAACAATATCTCCTGGATCGTTTGTACAGAAATAATCCCTATTCACTGAAGCAGAAATAGGTGGATTGGGGAAGGGATATTGACTTTCGATTATAAATTGCTCGTCCAATTCACAGTTGTTGGCATCGTTTATAAATACCCAATACGTACCTGCAGGAATATTGGTAAGGTCTTCGGTAGTAGCTCCTGTTGACCAGAAGAATTCGTAAGGCAGGGTTCCACCACCGACGGTCAGGTTGATACTGCCTTCATTTCCATTAAAGCACAGTGCATTTTCTATCTCAGGCGGAGTAGGTACGGCAACCTGGTTTAGGCGAGTTAAGAAGGCATCATCTCCACCTTGACTAATAAGTGAAAATCCTCCAAAAGCAGCTTCATTGCTAAATGATCCTCCTAAGGCAAGGTTCTTGTCATAGCGAAGCGCGATAGCCATAGCCGAATCGGCACCTATACCTCCGGCCTGCTGAGACCAAACCAGATAACCACTCGTGTTGTATTTGGCAACGTAAATATCACTACTGCCAATACTCGTCAGTGTTTTTCTGCCTAATGTAATATTGTTGCGGAAGGTACCAGCAATATAAGTATTGCCCAAGGCATCCACATCCAGATCCTTGGAATTATCTATTCCCGTACCCCCAATTGTCCTAATCCATTGTGGATATCCTTCTTTGCTATATTTTGCTACAAATGCATCTTTCAGACCCTGTGAAGTAACATTTAAGGTTCCAAAATTAGCATTCCCTTCTATGCTTCCGCCAAGGTAAATATTTTGTGAATAATCTGTTTTCACTGCGCGGGAGAGGTCATTTCCAGTTCCACCCGCTTTACGTACCCATTTTAGATTGCCAATGGGGTCATATTTTGCAAGGAAAATGTCGTTATTGCCCGATGAAATGAGAGATGTAGAACCAAATTGAGCAGTGCTTTGGAATCTTCCAGTAATGATAGCGTCTTCGGCAATATCTATCGTAACTGCATAAGCAAAATCTTCCGAGGTTCCTCCAGCATGTTTAACCCATTGTAATTCGCCATTAGGATTGAATCGCGCTAAGAAAGCATCGTCACCTCCATAGCTAATGATGGTGGAATCCTGAAAAGTTGCTATTCCTTGCATAGACCCTGCAAGCCAGCTATACCCTCCTTCTGTTGTTACAATAGAATTCCCCGCATCGTCGAAAAATCCACCAAAGTTTTTAACCCACAATAAGTTTCCATTATTATCATATTTAGCCAAGAATATATCTTTGTTTCCATTGGCTAAGATTTGAGTTGACCCAAAGAAAGCCATTACCTGAAACGAACCTGTAAGATAGATGTTCCCAAGAGAGTCGAGTGCCAGATCATGGCCTTGATCCTGCAATGAGCCACCTGCCTGACGAATCCAGCTCAAATTACCAGCCGCATTATATTTGGCAAGGAAAATATCGTCGAGACCAAAACTGGTGAGGGTTTGGGTTTGGAAATTTGCAGTCCCTTGGAATTTGCCGGTAACATAAGTATTTCCAAGCTTATCAGTTTTGATGGCCATAATCATATCGTTGCCAGGCCCACCCTGACGTAATACATTGCTGAAGATCGTCGTATCATGAACGAATGCCAATGGGTCTGGTTCGTCTATTTCTATGGTCTTTTTTTCACGACAATTATTATAATCAATAATATAAACGCTGTAAAAACCAGGAGCTAATCCAGTGAGGTCTTCCGAGGTTGCTCCATTCGACCATTGATATTGAACTGGTTGAGTTGCATTGACAAGCGTCAAGTCAATAGCTCCATCGCTAGCTCCGTTGCAACTGATGTTAGTAGTTAAAGCATGGATAGAAAATTTTTGAACAACATCTAAAGTAACGATGTCGCTATCATAAAATCCACAACTGGCACTGGTTACCCGACAGAAGTAAGTTCCAGCATCAGCAAGAGCTACTACTGGGATTTGATAAATACTATCCGTTGCTCCTAGTATAGGTTGGTTATTATGATACCATTGTAAAGAAATACTATCACCAATAGGGGTAATTCTGAAACTAACCGAATCGTTTTCGCATCGAGTTTGGCTATTAGGCTGAACTACAACTCCTGGTAATATATTTACCCATACATTGACACTTATTGTCCATGCTTCACCACAATTATTAAAAATGTGACAACGGTAAATACCTCTATCATCCACGTTTATAGCTGGAAACTCTAATGAAGCATTTGTTGCCCCAACCATGGGATTCCCATTCTTATACCATTGGTACTGAAGAGAATCGCCCGTAACACCAAAATTAATAGAAACAAAGTCACCTTCGCATGAACTGATATTAGAAGGCTGTTGAGTAATAACAGGAACACGATTAACCGTAACTTTTGCTTGTTGGGTCATAGTATTTCCACAGCGTGTGCTCATGTAGCACGTATAATTGCCTGTCTGGCTGTATTGAATATTATAAATCGTATAAGTATTGGAAGTAGCACCTGGGATGTCAATGCCTTCTAATTGCCACTGATAAGAAATTGAATCGCCAAGGGCAGTAACACTCAGAGTATAATTTTCGCCTTCACAGGTAGATATACCTTGTGGTTGTTGTGTAATGATGGGAGCAGTATTTACCCAAACCCATACCGTATTGCTCCAAACTGTTCCGCAGTTGTTTTGAATTCTACATTGGTATTGCCCCCTGGCAGAATAATCAATCGGATTGAACTGCAAGGTACTGGAAGTTGCTCCAAGTATAGGATCCCCATCTTTAAACCATTGATAATTAATATAATCACCGGTTGCAGCAACTTGTAAAATTACGTTTTCTCCAGAACAAGCCTTTTGATTGATAGGTTGTAAGGTAATAGCTGGAGGGATATTCATATAAAGTGAAACAGGTTGAGAATTTATACTTCCACAGGTATTCCAAATATGACAATAGTAAATCCCAATATGGCTGGCTTGAACAGGATTGAATTGAAGAATACTGTCAGTGGCTCCAGGAAGAGGATTTCCATCTTTAAACCATTGATAATATAAACTATCACCACTTGCCACTACTATAAACTGCTCGGTATTCCCTATACAAGTGGAAATACTGTTAGGTTGTTGAACGATTTGAGGGGCTATATTGACTGTTAAATAAACGATATCTGTATAAACAGTATCGCAGTTGTTCGATAACTCACAAAAGTAAGCTCCTGTTTTAGCAAGGGTAATATTGCTGATGGTTAGAACGCTATCATTTTCCCCAGTTAAGACTAATCCATCCTTGTACCACTGGAAATTGGGCAGAGCTGAGCCAGCTGCTATAATTCCAACGATGAAAGATTCCGTTTGGCCAAGACAAGATGAAATATCTTCAGGATTAACAATTATCGCAGGATCGATATTGGCATAAAGGTGGGCCGTATCGCTTATAACAGTGCCGCAGTTGTTCCATACTATAACATCATAAACTCCAATATCAGCGAGGGTTACGGGGTTAATGATATAATTCTCGCTGTTGGCACCTATAATATTACTTCCTTCGAATCTCCATTGATAGTTCAAGGAATCTCCAGTAACATCGATATGAAAATAATCCATATCGCCAACGCATGAAAGTAGGCTTTGAGGTTGCTGTTGAATTACAGGAGCAATATTAATGTTAAGGTATACTGTTTCAGAAAGTATATTACCGCAGGTATTGTATATCTGACAGGTGTAATTAGCGGTATCAGCATAACTTACTGGATTAAAAATGAGTGTGTTTTGTGTAGCACCTGGAATATCGAACCCATTCTTTTTCCATTGGTAATAGAGTGAATCTCCAGTGGCTATAACATTGAAGCTCACATTTTCGCCAGGACAAGTAGATATCTTAACGGGTTGTTGAACGATGACAGGAGCGATATTAATGGTAACATGGGCCTGTTGGCTAGTAACTGAACCACAAGTATTATACACATCACAGGAATAATAGCCAGTATCGCTGTATTGTACAGGATTGATAGTTAATGAAGATTGGATTGCGCCAGGGATATCTATTCCATTGAATTTCCATTGATAATAAAGAGAATCTCCCGTAGCCGAAATATTTAGTGTAATACTGCTCCCTATGCAGGTAGAAATATTTTGAGGTTGAACTGTAATAACAGGCGGAATATTAATAGTAAGCTTAGCTGGTGTCGATAATTCAGAACCACAGGTATTGCTGACCAAACAGGTATAACTTGCAGTATCATTATAGGTTACAGGATTAATCGTAAGGCTATCATTTGTTTCTCCTGGCAAAATCACGCCGTTTCTCATCCATTGATATTCAAGTGAATCTCCCGTGGCAGTAACCGAGAATGTGGCACTATACCCAGGACAAGATGAAATCTTTTGGGGTTGAACTACGATATGGGGCACGAGATTAACACTTAGAGTAGCTACATTGGATAAAACTCCTCCACAATTATTATAGACCCAACAGGTATAATCACCGGTATTAGCCAAAGTTACAGGATTGATAGTTATGGATGATTGGATAGCACCTGAGATATCGATTCCGTTCAAACGCCATTGATATTTCAATGAATCTCCCGTAGCAACCACATAAAGTGTTTCAGAATCTCCCAAGCATGAAGATGTTTTGTTGGGCTGAACGGTGATAACAGGTAAGATGTTGATATTTAATACACCGGCATTTGAATATATTTCTCCGCAATTATTCCAGATATGGCACACATAGCTGGCTGTATCGGAATACTGAATGTTATTCAAGATTAATGTTGATTGAGAAGCACCAGGGATGAGATTTCCATTTTTCAGCCATTGATAGTTCAACGAATCGCCTGAAGCTATTACACTAAATGTTGCATCTTGTCCAAGGCATTTCGAGAGATTGTGAGGTTGAGTAACGATGGCTGGAGGAATGTTCATGTTGAGATGAGCATTGGCCGAAGTATCTGTTCCACAGTTATTACTGATAACGCATACATAGTTTCCCGTATCGGAATAATGTGCAGGTATGAAATTGAGTGTGGAATTCGTTGCGCCAGCTATGTTCACCCCATTTTTCTGCCATTGATAATGAAGAGAATCCCCCGTGGCAATGACTGTAAAAAACGTATTTTGACCATCGCAAATAGAAACGCTATCCGGGTTATTGACAATTTGAGGAGGAATGTTCATATTGAGATTTGCAATTAAAGAAATCTCAGTTCCACAAGTATTATATACAATACATTGGTAATTTGCTGTATCTAAATAAGTAGCTGGAGTAAATGAAAGAGTATCATTAGTGGCTCCTACAATATCTACTCCATTTTTCTGCCATTGATAATACAATGAGTCACCTGATGCTGAAACTGTAAATTGAGCATTCTGGTTGTTGCAGATGCTAAGACTATCGGGCTGTTGTGTAATAACAGGAGCAATATTGATATTGACGAGGACTGAATCAGTGATTGCCATTGCGCAGGTATTGGAAATGATGCAATGGTAATAACCCGTATCGGAATAAGTCATCCCGGTGATGGTTAGAATGGAATCTGTTGCACCAGTAATATGTGGAGGGTTATTGACCAATGGTGTAGCTCCATGGTACCATTGAAATGAAAGTGGTTGACTGCCAGTGGTGCTGACATGGATGGTAATATTCTCGCCTAAACAGGTACTAACGGGTGAAGATAGTAAGGTTATTACAGGATTGAAAAGGATGGTAACATTGCAGGCGTTGCTGGTAGTATTTCCGCAAGAATTTGAAACTACGCAGGTATATGATCCGGCATGAGTAGCATCTACATTATTGATAATTAGGTTTTGATTAGTTTGAGTGGGTAATATAACTCCATTTTGATACCATTGAAAAGAATAAGGACTTAACCCCGAAACATTTACCGTGAGGTTTAGGGTAGTTCCTTCGCACACCGAAAGGGTACTTATAGGTATAGTGGCTTCAGGATTAGAAAATCGGACCACTCCAAGTTTATTTGTATCACCAGGGCATCCATACTCGTTCGTTTCAATTACCCAAAGAGTATCTATACCGACAGTATTTCCCCACGTTACTTGGATATGTGCTGAAGAATCATTATAAAGGTAGGTGATTGTACCACTAGCGTATTTTGTTCCCCATAAAAAATAAGAGCCATCCGTGCTATCTACTCTATAAAATTCTGTGCTTCCCGTACACACCGAGTCAGGCTGAATTGTCGAATTCTGAGCCTTAACCCATGAAAAGGGTATCAACCCTACAAAGAGTAATATAAAAATTCGTAAAAACCTGCTTTTCATGTAATTGTAATGAATTTGATAAATATCTTGAATTTAATTAAGTGTTCTGAAATGTGGTATATGGGTTAAAAGTATAATAGGCTTGAAAATATTGACAACAAATTTATATATATTTAGTAAAGATTCTATCATCTGTTTTCACTTTTTGTAATTGGGTTGTAGAAAATTTAATATAATTTGATTTAATCGTGATAAATCGTTCTATAAGGAGGCAAAGGATTTATTGTAAGTTGTAATGAATCAGATAATTGACAATTATTTTCGTCAATAACTTGAACCCAGATCAAACCACCGGTACTCGTTGTGATAGTTTGGCTTGTACTTCCATTGTACCATAAATAAGAACGATAAATTGCACCTGCATCGAAGGTAATTTGCTGCCCTTGGCAAATAGAAGTATCATTCCCAATATTCACTGGAGTTACGGGATAATAAGTTAGTTCAATTGTATCGCTTAAAGTACATAATTCGTCGGTAACAGTTACATAATATTCTCCGGGTTCATTTACAATGATGGTTTGTGTGGAATCACCCGTATTCCACAAATAGCTCGTCATTCCTTCTCCGGCATCGAGTGTAACCGTTGTGCCAGGGCAAAAGCTAATGTCGGGTCCTAAATATAGACTGCTATAATCACTGAAAAAACCGTACTCTGAACTTCCTCCAAGTTTGTTGAGGATACCTAAATGAAAAGGTCCTAACGTATTTTCTATAATATTAGAACCTGTAGGTAAAAGAGAAGTACTATTCAATACTTTACGAGCATAAACCCAAATGTCACCTGTACCTGGAACGGCTGAAAAATCACTGGCTGTAATGATCCCATTATTCCCATTTACTAAGAAGCCCGATTTGAATTCATTTTTAGTAAGAATCATTAATGCAAAATCTAAATTACTTGTACGATTGAAACCGACTTGTTGCGAACCTGTACAAGTGATCTGTGGAATAACCGCACTTCCCAACTCATCATAATGACCCGATATGTGGTAAACATAAACCGGTTTATCGGTTAAAATATAATAAGCATCGAGATCCATAACTTGAAAATATGTTTCTCCAGCATTGATGGTTGCTGAAGGAGTAGATGAACCATTGATAAAGATTTGAGTATTCGGCTGTGTAGCCAATATATAAAATTTTTCGAAATTTTGGGAGCCACTATAAGCAAATCCTTTTACAACGATGTATTCTATCCCAAGCAAATTAATGGGTTGAATCTGGTCTCCAACAAGGTCGTACCCACCTGTTGTGATCAAAGGTCTGAGACTATCATCCATTACCGTAACAGCTATAGGTTTATTTGCTACGATGTATGAACCTGCAAGAGTATTGTTTATTCCTGTGCCCAAACATCGGACTGAATAGGTTTGACCCCGCTGGAGAGTTATCGTCCAAGAAGAATTTTTGCTATGGCCAACTACATCATCGGTAACCGTGATGGTAATCATTGTATTGTTTTCTGTGGCAATAATCTCAAATGTCTCGTTTCCATGTTGATTAGGGTAATGAAATTGCGATGGAATGAAGAATTCCAGTCCTAAACCATTTTTCCCTTTCAGAGGGAATATATCGGGGTTCACATCACTGGCCACCTCATAATAAGCAGTAACCTTTTGAGAAGAAATTAATTTTAGGCCATAATTCAATATTGTATTAGCTGGCTGGTTTTCGATGATGTTTTTAAAAGGAGTAAGATTAATGCTTTGAGTGGTATTGGCTGGAATATTTAAGTTAATAGGAGAAAAAGAAGAGTTTGCTGGTTCTGATAAATTGATGTTTGCTGCTTCATCTATAGTTGAGACTCTGATAAAAATGGGCGCATCACCATGTTCGGCAGCTACATCAGGAGCAGTGAACCAGAAAACGGTATCTTGCTGTGCATAAGCCTTCATCGTTAATAGTTCAAAAATTGATATACAGAAGGTTATTACTAAATATGAAGCAATTTTTCTTTTTACTTCGTACAATTTGTTCATCCTCAAAAAGACAATTACTGTATTCAAATGGTTGTGCTAAATTCTAAAAAATCTTGTAAAACAATGTGAACCTTTTTTAAAGAACTAAAATTTATTCAATACTATGGAAAAGAAATGATTCAATTAATTGAACTAACAAATCTAATTACTTGGTTTTTAATTAAGTTTTCAGCTTATTGTAAAAAGATAAGATACAATGCATAATTACGATTAAGAATAGTTATTGATGACGAATCAATTTTGGGGGAGGTAAGGGGTGAACAATAATTTCTATGCTATCGGAAGATTTGCAATTATTAGAGGCCGTTACGGTAACAGAATATATACCTCCTTGACTTACAGTAATATATCTGTTTGTACTGCCAGTATTCCAAAGATAATTCTTCATACCTGCACCGGCATCTAAAACGATCGAATTCCCTGCACAAAAGGCCGTATCATTGCCTAAATTTACTTCAGGTAATGGCAGAACTCTCAAAAAAACTGTAGTATCCCAGGTACATCCAAAGTTATCGGCTATATATACAGTATAGGGGAAAAAACCGGTATCGGAAGGCGAGATGAGGTAACCTGCTAAAATGGTGTCTATTATAAAAGGTCCCTCTACCCATGTGCTATCGATTTCGGCAGTATACCCCCAAGCTTGAGGTAATAGTTCGGGGGAAAGGTTCAAAGTCCATTCGAAAATATAGCCATTGTCGATAGCCCATTTGTCGCAGATTTCAATCGTCCATTTCCCGTTGAGAGGGCATCCTACGAGATTTGAGAATGGTTCGTCCGCTAAGTAATAGTTAATATTATTTGTCCGGTCAGTAGAGTCTAACCTTGGTTTGCCT
Source organism: Bacteroidales bacterium UBA5762 (assembly GCA_002418865.1). Taxonomy (GTDB): domain Bacteria; phylum Bacteroidota; class Bacteroidia; order Bacteroidales; family TTA-H9; genus TTA-H9. The sequence goes on from DIEY01000037.1 coordinate 133,237, forward strand.
GCATTGGCATTGATGGTACCAATATTTGGATAAATTTCGCTCCAGCAGTAACTCCATGGAGTTCCCGCTGGGTTATTAACCGGATTACATCCTTCATCGGGATAACCCGGGATTCCCATATCAGCACCTCCCCAATGAATATATTCTTTTAAGGTATCACTTTGTCCATTGGGACAAACGATCCGAAAATTCAAGTCACCTACGTATGAATGTTCCATGAATACACAAATGGATAGAATATCATTGGCGTTTGTTATGGTTTGATTAGGTAAAAAGGAGGTAAAAAATACATCCGTATTATAGCAAGGATTAGTAGGATCGCAGTTGGGTCCATCAGGGATAAACATTAAGCTATCGAATTTTTGGCTCGTAATTTGGCTATAGCTGTATGAAGAATAAGTGGTAAACGTGGAGGCCTGAAGGGTAACCGTATCGTATAAACAAATTTTTGGCATCGGATTTACCTTATTAATTGGATTGGAAGTTACTGTAATTCTTCCTACCAAGGGCAAACTAATGCAATTATTTGTGTCAGTGATATAAACACTCATTTCGAATCCCTTGGCTGTATCGTACGTGTGCCATATACTGGGAGTGTCGGTTATAAGCTTAGTTCCATCCCCAAAATTCCATGTAAAGGTGGCAAGGCTATCACTTTGATGATAAAGACTATCGTTTTCGGGATAAATTCCCTTTATTTTGAAGAATACACTGTCACCCAGACATACCCTGAAATAAAAGAAAAACCCAGTATCTTGAGGAACAGGGATACACTCTAATGTATCGAACACTGCTATGATTTGCTGGCAGCCCGTTTTTATTTCGTCTGTTAAAATGTTGTTGCTTTCTGCTGCTGTTTTAAGATTTTTATCTTCTATAACTGGAACTGGCCTATTTTTTTTCTGTAAAATTTGACCAAAACCTTCAGTTGAGCAAAAACAAATTAGTATGTTTAAAGCGATAAAGGACAGTTTTAAGTTTTTTGGAAAGAAGGGAGTCATGTGCAGCAAAATTGGAGTTATAAACTTGTTAAGTTCTTCGTAAATGTTACATTCCAAAATTACGAGTAAAAATTGAATGGATATTTCTATGACATCAGCACTGAGTTGAATTTATTGTATTGATTTCTTCAACAATATTTATGGCGAATGTTGATTTAAAACGAATGGAGATTGATTTTAAAGTTTGTTTCTAATTCAAGTGATTGAGGCACAACAAGCTTTAATGCTTAGCAATTGTTTATTACATTTGGGAAGGGAAGAAAATAGATATTGCATTAGTAACCAGGTGATTATTGCAATATTGATTGATAAAAGACTTAGTTATGCTTAATCTGAAGGGGAGACGGAAGAGGATGTTCTACTACTTGGATAGAATCTGAGTTGGAGCAATTGTTCCAATCGGTCACTGTTACTTGATACAATCCACCTTGAGTAACATTAATGAATTGTGAAGTAGCGCCTGTATTCCATAGATAGGATTTAAAACCCGAACCTGCATCGATTGAAATAGAATAGGTAGAACAAAAACCAGTATCTGCACCTAAATCAATTGTAGGGAGAGGATGGAACAATACACTTGCTGAACCACTAACATTTCCGGAGCAAAAATTATTAGAGACAGAAACCATGGTATAAATTCCTGAGGAAAAGGCTTGCAGAATGTATGGGGAAGGGCCATAATAATCCGTAATGGCTGGTTGAGTTATATTATCGATAGCATAAGCAAAAGTAAAGGGGGGTTCACCTATTAATTCTATAAGTAAGGGAATTGAGTCGCCTTGACAGGCTTGGCCACCACCTTTGAGTTTTGCTATAGGGCATAGGGCTTCAGGGGCATTGTATGTTGTTGTGTTGCTGCAAGTAGTATTATCTGAAAAACTAACATTCAAAGTATGGATAGTCCCATCACAAGGAATGTTATTTAAGGTGTAAGCTTGAGGAGAAACAAAAGGAGCAGAGAAAATTTGATTCATTCCACTATTATCGGAAATTGTTAAAGTTCCAGTAGAGGGCGGGTTAGTAAAAATTATCTGCCCGCTAACACTAAATGTGTTGGAAGAAGGATTACATTCAGACGGAACAGCACTAATAGCAACTATGGAACAATCGAACACAATTTCGCAATTGAGCATACCATTGCCACCAGTTTGTTGAAAGGTTACTTCTGTGGGTTGATTAGAGTAATTTGTCAAAAGCAGAATATAAAATTCACCAGTAATTCCATCTGTAATATCTGCATATTCAGGGTTAGTTAATGGCGCATAGCTACAATCTTCAACTTTATCTTGGGTTAAACCTGCCACACATGGAGTGGTTGGATGTTCAAAAGGTCCCCAAAGACAGAAATCTATATCTCGAGGAGGGTTGCTGTCTATTTTTATAGTAACATTCCCATTGTTTTGCATTTGCATATAAAACCAAGCTGGATTTGGTTGAGTAGCTAAACAGTCATAAGATGCACCAGGCTGTGCCGTGTCTGCATTTACACCTGCTGCATAAGTAATAATATCAGTACTGCAAAAGACCAGTGAATTTTCGCACAAATTATTCTGAGCTTGTAGCCTATATGTCCAAAAAATTATAGGAAAAAATAAAAATGCGAAAGAGTAGATTTTTTTAAAGTTAAAAAAAAGATTTAACATTCGATAGTGGTTAAAAGTTAGGCATCGACAGTGGCAAAGCTATAAAATATTTTCTCTTTAGCCATTTCGTTAAGAAAGACAATAAGTGCTTAGGTTAATGCTACATCGTTGTATTTGATACGAAGGACTAAATATTAGATATGGCTTCGTTATTTACTGAATGATGGGTACAAAATGAGCAGGGGGATAATATTTTTCACTAAAAAAGATCATTGATATGGTTAGTTATGCTTTATTTGGAGTGGCCCAGGCAAAGGACTAACATAAAGATAAACTTCATCGGCACGTGTACACTGTTCGCGATTGGTTACAGAAACGCTGTAATAACCAGTAGTTGATACGGTAATCTGATGAGAGGTTTCTCCGGTATTCCACAAATAAGTATAATCAGGGTTAAAGCCGGCATCAAAGGTATGCGATTCTCCTTGGCATATCACCACATCCGGGCCAAGATCTACTACTGGTGAAGGATTGACGGCAAGATGATGAACATGAACACTATCACATCCTAAAGTATTCGTAGAGCTATCATAATATATTCCAGCGATTTTATAATAAGCTCCTGCAATTAATATGCTGTCGCCATCACAAATTGTATGAACATGCTCATATTGTTCGGAGCGCTTGTAAAGTAATTCTATAGGTATAAGTGAAGTACTAACCGCAAACCACCATGTATTGATGGTATTCTCATCTCCGAGTGCGTAACCCCATGAATGGCAACCCGAAGGGTCAATACATCCGCTAAGATTTACTGAACCACCCAAATTGCTATCATCCCAAAATACTTTGGGTTTATTGCCTTGAGGTCGTATTAAGTCTACTATAAATCCCTTCCAAGTCGAAGCGCTATACTCTACGTCATATAAAGGCAAATGAGTCAACCCATTGACATAAGTAATTTCAATTCCGATTGTAGTTCCACTTGGCACAGAATCGCCTAATCCATTTAATCCGTTCCAAACTATAGTAGTTGAATCTCCACTATAAACCGAGTCGGAAAGATTAATGTCTTCGGGTTGTACACCAGGTTCGGGATTAATTTGCAAAATAATATCTGCAACTCCAGGTTTATTGACAAACAGCGTTATATTTAGATGTCCATCGCAGTGATTGGATGTTTTAACCGAATCTACGCCACCCAAGATTCCAGTTGGGAAAAGATTAGAGTCTGGATCATTAACGAATATTTTGTATTCTGGATAAGTATAATTTCCAGCTACTGATTTTCGGTCAATGATAAAATTACCCGTATTGGATACTCCCGTTGGGTTACATGCGACTGTAAAACGCGCTGGGGCCATTCCATTAAAGTGTATAGAGGTAGTAATTTGGTCATTTGTATAGGGATACATTACTCCTGTAAATGGATGATTGTTGTTTCCCATTTGGAGCTGCCAATTCTTCGACCATACTCTCCCTCTTTTTTCGATATTACCAGGAGCCACTACGGTGATGTCCCAATAGGTAATATATCTTTGTCCATTGGGCGGACTCCATGAAAACTCAAAATAAAAATTGCCTGCATAAGGTGGTGTAAATGTCAATGGTTCGTATCCTGCTGTATTTAATGGCTTTGGCCCATTCACGGCCTGATTATAATCCACTATATATCCATTCCCGGAGGTAGGCAGAGGCATAGGTGTTCCCGACGCAGGATAAACTACTGTTCCAACCGAATCTTTTATTACAAAAAAAACGTTATTGCTTTCGGGTTTAAAGCCGAAATAAACTATTTCAGTCGCATTCCCTATGGTTACCCAAAGCCGGTATTCGGGAGGAGCCACAGGTGTTGCAAAAGGGCCTCCGTCATCGCTAGTAACTGGTAAGGAGTAACTTAGTCGAAGTCGTGGATTATAGGTGGCTTCGGGTTGCAATTCTCTTGTTCCTTCTGCCTTGGCCAAGACACCCAAGATACTGAAACTTGCTAAAAGAATAAGTAAGGATTTCGAAATGACGATTCTTCCTAATAAATTCATACTTTAAGTGAAATTATTTAAAGAGATACATATGAAAGAAAATGAGGGAGTTCATGTTTTTCTCATTACAAACATACATAAAAGTTGATATACATTACATTTATTTGTTTATCCATCTTAATAAATTACATTGAGTTTGGTGCTTTGTTATATTAATAATGCCTCGAGGGAGTGTATAGATAATTAACTTAAGCCAAAATAAATATTAGTTATGGTAAATAAGTCGAGGTGTGGGTTTAGGGAAACTAAGATAATTTACCGATCCAACTCCAGTGCATCCTGCGGGGTTGGTTACATTTACGGTATAAGTTCCTGATTGAGTAACGATGATGGATTGAGTAGTAGCGCCATTGCTCCATTGGTATTGATAGCCGTTGCCCGAAGGAGCAGTAAATTGGACAGGAAGGCCGTTGCAAACAGTAGTATCGGGGCCTAAATTTACAATTGGTGTTGGTCTTAAAGTTAAAACAGTAGTTACTATACTATCACATCCTTGTTGATTTGTGAGGTTATTGATATATGTTCCTGCAGTATTTACCCAATACCCATTAATTAAAATTGAATCGCCTTCACAGATACTGGTTTCAATAGTTCCTGCATACGAGCGTCGATAATTTACGGTAACAGGATCGCCAGTGGTACTCGAAGCATACCACCATGTGTTGATATAATTATTATTTCCTACTTGATAAGAAAATGAATGGCAACCCGTAGCCAAAGTGCAGCCATCAAGATTAACCGAACCTCCAACTTCCGAGTCATCCCAAAAAAGGGCAGGTGAAGAGCCGGCTGGCCGAATCAATGATACGATGAAACCATAAGGATGTGTATCGGGATCACGCAAAGGCAGATTGGTTAACCCATTAATGTAAGTAACTGTAATCGTAAAATCCGTACCACTGGGAACGGGTAAACCTAATCCATTCAAGCCATTCCATGTGATAGTGTTCATGCCAACATTCACATTGGCTGTAAGACTCAAATCCTCGGCTTGCGTCCCAGGCAAAGGATTGATATTGAAAAAAATATCTACCTTTCCTGCTTTATTTACGGGAACGAAAATATCAAGATTGCCATCGCAATGGCTATCTGTTGTAATGGGACCAGTTATGGACCCAAATGCTCCGGTTGGATAAATAGTAATATCGGGATCATTCAGAAAAATCTTGTATTGCGCATTTACCGTATAATTAGTGCCATTTTTTGATTTGCGGTCTTCTTCGAAAACTCCTGTATTGGTAATCCCCGTAGGGTTGCAGTAAACAGTGAAGACATATGGTTGAATGCCATTAAAATCGATTTTGGTTACAATGCCATCATCAGCATATACAAAAAGACTTCCAGTAAATTCGTTGTTTTGATTCCCCGAGGTAAACTGCCATGCTTTCGACCATACTCTTCCATCCACTTCCTGATTAGCCAAATTTCCGACTGTGATATCGAAGTATTTAAAACGACATCGATCGGGAGAACTCCAACCTGAGTAATTGTACGAAAATTCGATATAATAATCTCCTGTCATAGTAGCCGTATGAGTCAAAGCGGTATAACCGCCTGTGTTTCCACTCAAATTGCTTGGGCCAATGGTTGCCTGATTATAAGTTGAAATGTAACCTGCACCAGAAGTTGGAAGGTTAGCTGGTCCCATGGCAATGGTACCATCAGGTTTACGTAATCGGTATTGTACATCTGAAATGGTCCCACCATAATTATCGATACGATCACCAAAGCCAAAACAGATTTTTTCTCCAACTGTTTTTATATGTATGTTGAGCCTATCATCCACACCGCAATCGAACCATGCGAAATTGCTGAACGAAGGCATAAGTTGCAATTCACCATAACTGCTGGCCGTAGGCATAATTTGTTTGGTTCCTTCGGCTGATAATTTCATAGAAATGAGTAGAAATACGATCAAAATTTGTGAAGCAAATAGCTTTTTGAAGCTGGTTAGTATCATAGAGCTCGTCAGTAGGGTTTAGTTTCTATATTCAATTGTGTTTTATGGGTTTTGGAGTAGGTAAAGGATGAACCGAAAGTTGTATGGTATCTGAATAATGGCATCCATTCTCATCTTGAACTGTAACGGTATAAGTTCCTGCAGTTCCTGTTGTATAGGTTTGTGTTTGAATATTTCCCGGAGTCCAGAGATAATTGAATATCCTGCACCTGCGTTGAAAGTAGCAGTTTGTCCCTCACAAATTCCCACATCGGGACCTAAATTGACGGGAGTGTTAGGATAATACGAAATGACTATGGTATCGTATAGATTGCAAAGGTTTTCGGTCACATGAACCCAAAAAGTATCCGCATCTTTTACCCATATAGCAGAAGTAGTTTCACCAGTACTCCATTCATAACTTTCTCTTCCAGCTCCTGCATCCAGATAGGTGCTATCACCAAAGCAAATAGTTCTATCTGGGCCTAAATTTACCGATGCAAAATTTGAAAAAAATCCATACCGTGAATTACTAGAAGAATTACCATACAATACTCCAAGATGGAATAATCCTGATGAATTAGAGATTCGATATGCCGTGTTAGGGATAACTCCCGACATATTTCCCAAACGAGCATAAACCCATTCATCTGCTGTACCCGGAACTGTCTGAAAATTACTCGCAGATATGCTAAAAGTTGAAGGGTTGACCGAAAAGGATCCTTGATTTCCTGACCGAGTAAATAAAATTAAGCCAAACTGAGAACCCGATACACTGCTTCTTGTAAATACAATCTCGTTAGAACCCGTACATTCTATCGGTGGAATGACAGCACCAGCTGGTTGCTGATTATAACCCGACATATGAAAAACCTCTACCGGTTTCGATGCAGAGAGATAAATTGCATTTTCATCACCAAAATTATAAGTGTAAAATTCACCTGAATTATTAATTGTAGCCACATAAGTTCCATTGATATAGATGGCCGTATTGGCCGAATCGGCAAAAACATAGACGTGGTCTGCGGATTGAGATGAACCTGATTGGATAAAATAGCCTTTTACGACAATGTATTCTTTACCAAATACATCGTAAGAAATAATTTGATCGCCAATCAAATCGGGGCCAATAGTCGTGCAAGACTGACACTGGCAAACAGAATCGTCATTCACAGTCACAGCAATGGGTTTATCTGAAGTTATAAGCGTTCCAGCTGCGTGCTCTTCAGGACTTTGGCCAATGGAACGACATGCATAGGTTTGGCCCTTATTCAGTGTGATTGTAAATGGTATATTGGCTGCATGTCCTTCAATAGCTACGGTAGGTTTTATAGTAACATGAGTGTTGTCTTCTGTGGCTACAACAACAAACCATGAATACTTTGTCCCTCCTAAATCGGTTCTTTGACTATTGTAATACGTTTTTTGAAATGGAACTATAAACCTTGTTCCCAAAGCATTTCTCCCTTTTAGGGTAAAAATGTCGGGATTACTCGAGCTGCTTTGTTCGTAATATGCAGTGATGGGAGAAGTACTGGTAAGTTTTAAACCATAGTTAAGAACTTGATTTTGAGGTTTTGTTTCGATTACTTCCGTTAAATCGTTTGGGTTATACAAATCAAAGGTATAAGTACTATTGGCAGGGACATTAACCGTAATAGGAGTAAATTCAGGCCGTGCCGGCTGACTTAAAGTAATAGTGGCGGATGAAGTAAAAGTGGCTACTCGAATATAAAGAGGCCTATCGCGCAATCCATTATGAGATTCATTTTCTGGCCCTGCAAACCAAAATTCAGTATCAGATTGCGAAAAGGCATTTAACGTTATCAAGAAGCCCATTAATAAAAGTAAGAAATCCCTCATTTTATTATTTCAATGTTTTTATGACAACATAAAGTGTTATTTTGTTGTAGTAATGCAAAGATATAGCTTAAATAATTACATAATTACGAATTCTATATTATAAAATACCTAAGAGGACTCTACACCCAATAAACCTTTTAACGGTTCTCCCCGACCCTTGACGTTTGAATGAAGTGAAGTTTTATATTTTTGCAACCGCATAGATAGATGAATGAACGCTTATTACCAAAACAAGGAAGAGCTGATAGAAATTATAGGTGAAAAAATTGCCTTTTTGAATAGAGTACTATTTCACAGTTCTTCATCTGAATTTCCTTTGGAAGAAGTAATAGAGGCCATCGCTTTTTTGAAAGATCATAAATATATTCTTACCGGGCAAGGTTTAAATCAGCTGGAATTCTATATTCGTGAAGCTGAAGAGATGTTAAAATCATATTTATAATGAACTTGAGCCATTTTTAAGGTAGAAAAAAGGTTTATCATCTTCAAATCTAATCCCAATTATATCCATTAACATTAATTGCAAAGCCATTTCGTTGGCATAGTGCGTGCTGATACCCAGCAATCGTCTGAAACTCTCTATGCTTACTAATCCCTGTTTTTCAAGCATTTGCAGAAAAAACTTTTCAGTTGGACCGTAAGATAAAGTAGTCATCTCACCCGAAGATTTTCGTTTCCAATATTCTATCCATATTTTTGGTGCTTTAATGTCCCTATCATCCTGTCGAATCCAGGCATTCCAATGATTAAATTCGTCTTGCGCATAATAAGGACGTTTTGGTCCTTGTTGAATAGTAATCTCTAAAATTATTTTTCCTTCTATATTCCATTCGAGGCTTTTAAAGTCAATTTGTGGGCGTGAGAAAATATGTGCAGCAGTTTCTATCATGTGGAGCTCTTCGGTTGAGTTTATTCCTGCAATAACTCCATTATCTTTTACTCCAATCAATAACCGACCTCCGTCGGTATTGGCAAATGCAACTATCGAACGGGCAATTTTTCGGGAATCATTTACCGCAAATTTAAAATCTAACTGCTGATTCTCACCTTCCTCAATGAGCTTCTTTATATATGATTTTTTTGCATGGGAGGCCATAGCTCAGTTATCATTTAAAACCACAGTATATTTATTGATGGTAGTGCAAATATCCTAATTTTGTGCCAGTAAATAGGTAAAATTATGCTTAAATATTATCCTTTTAAGGCTGTAATATTCGATTTGGATGGTGTTATTACCCAAACGGCATTAGTTCATAGCGCCGCATGGAAGAAAATGTTCGATGAATTTCTTTTAAGCTGGAGTAAAAGGAATGGAATTGAATTTCAGGAGTTTGAACATCATCGCGATTATCTTTCTTATATTGATGGCAAACCACGTTATCAAGGTGTGGAGTCTTTTCTCAAATCACGCAATATTGAACTGCCATTTGGAGTTCCTACCGACCCGCCTGAAATGGAAACAATATGTGGACTCGGTAACAGAAAAAATCAGGTTTTTAATGAAGTTCTTGAAAAAGAAGGTGTAAAGGTTTATCAAACTACTATAGATTTGATTTATGAACTTCGTAAAAATGGAATTCATACGGCTGTAGCATCTTCCAGTAAAAATTGTAAGGCAGTGCTTGAAAGAGCAGGCATTCTTAATCTGTTTGAAACTGTGGTGGATGGAAATGTTTCTGCTGAATTAGGATTGGAAGGCAAACCTGCACCGGATATTTTTATTACTGCATGTAAAAACATAGATGTTTCTCCCTATAAAGCCGTTGTCGTTGAGGATGCTGTATCTGGCATAGAGGCTGGTAAAAATGGCAATTTTGGATTTGTTCTGGGTGTTGCCCGTGAAAACAATAATCACGAGTTGCTTATCCATGGTGCTGATAGGGTGGTTACAGATATCGGTGAATTAGGAGGAATTAATGGAATAATGGATTGGTTTGTCAATGGTTTGCCTGTTGACAACCATAGTCTAATTTACTATGATCTCGTACCCGAGAAAGAAAAACAAAGAGAGACTCTTTTAGCAATCGGGAATGGATACTTTGCTACACGTGGCTCGATGGAGGAGGTGGTCAGCAATGCATATAATTATCCTGCTACTTATATGGCTGGCGTATATAATCGCCTCGTTTCGCGAGTAGCTGAAAGAGACGTTGAGAATGAAGATTTTGTAAATTGTATTCATTGGTTGCCTATCACCTTCAAGATTGGAAATGGAGAATGGTTCGATCCTATTAAGGCCGAAATTATTGAAATTCAACGCCAATTAGATTTTCACTCGGGCATTTTGAAAAAAAAGATGACAGTTAGGTTTGAAGGGAAAACCAGTAGAATAGTATCAGAACGGTTTGTTTCTATGCACAACAGACATTTTGCCGCTCAGCAATACAAAATAATCGCCGTCGATTATGATGATGAAATTACGATAAAGGCTGGGCTCGACGTCGACTTAATCAATGATGGCGTAGAGCGCTATCGTTCTCTGAACCAGAAACATATTTTGCCTATGGAAGAAAAAGTAAATGGCAATTCTGGTTACGTTGTGGCTATCACTTCCCAAAGCAATATAAAGATTGCTTGCAGTTATATTTTGAATGCCAACAAGGAAGGCCATTGGGAGCCACATATCAGTAAAGGCAAAGCCTCTTCGATGTTTACTACTCACATTAAGTCTGATGAAGAACTTACAATGACTAAACGTGTTATCCTATGCAACAGCCTTACAAATGATGATCCTTTAAATTTAGTTTTAAGTGAAGGTAAAAATTTAAAATCGTATGAAGAATTGAGAGAACTATCGGAGACGGCATGGCGAAATGTTTGGGCCAGAGTAGATATTGAACTCGAAGGAGATCGTTTAGCTCAAAAGATTTTTCGATTGAATCTCTTTCATTTGTTTGTTACGGCTTCACCCCACAATGCCTTGCTTGACGCCGGTATTCCTGCGCGCGGAATGCATGGCGAAGCATACCGTGGGCATATTTTCTGGGATGAATTGTTTATACTTCCGGTTTATAATTTAAGTTTTCCGGAAATCAGCCGCAGTGCTTTGATGTATCGTTATCGCCGATTACCTGCTGCACGAGAATATGCTCGTAAACATGGTGAAAGAGGAGCCATGTTTCCATGGCAGAGTGGGAGTTCGGGTAGAGAAGAAACTCAAGTAGTACATTTGAATCCAGTGTCTGGTATATGGGGCGATGATTACAGCTCTCTTCAGCGCCATGTTTCACTGGCTATAGCTTATAATATATGGGAATATTATCATTGCACCCTTGACCAGCAGTTTATGAAAGATTACGGAGCCGAGCTTTTTTTTGACATTTGCATGTTTTGGACTGGTTTATGCCGAAAAGATGCTAAAGATGGGAAGTACCATATTCGAGGCGTTATGGGGCCGGATGAGTTTCATGAAAAATATCCCAATGCTGAGCATGGCGGCCTCGATGATAATGCTTATACCAACTTGATGACCGTGTGGACTCTCCAAAAAGCATATCAAATCAGAAACATTATAGGTGAAGAATGTTTTGGTGAAGTTGCCAAGAAAATTAGTTTAAATGAGCAAGAATGGGAAAGATGGGAAGATATAGGCCATAATCTGTCGCTCGTCATCAATGAAGAAGGAATCATAGCCCAGTTTGATGGATATTTTGAACTCAAGGAACTCGATTGGGAATATTTTAAAAACAAGTATGGCAATGTCTATCGCATGGACCGCTTACTGAAAGCCGAAGGTTTATCACCCGACGACTTCAAGGTCGCTAAACAAGCTGATGTTTTAATGATTTTCTATAATCTTTTGCCCGAGGAAGTAAATCAGTTGCTTCAAGAGATGGGTTATGTCTTACCCGAAGATTATTTAAAGAAAAATTTTTGGTATTATCTAAATCGAACCTCGCATGGTAGTACGCTCAGCCGCGTAGTTCATGCTAAACTGGCTCATTTAGTAGGCGAAGAGGAATTGGCTTGGCAAATGTTTCGTGAGGCTTTGCTGAGTGATTATGTGGATATACAAGGCGGGACTACGGCCGAAGGAATTCATGCTGGAGTAATGGCCGGCACTATCTGGTTGGCCTTGAATCTTTATGCAGGACTGAGCTTACGAGAAGATTTTCCGTCTTTCCAACCTCATTTACCTGAAGACTGGGAAAAATTATCCTTTAATTTTTCGTTTCGAGGCATTAGGTATTTTGCAGAAATGTATAAAAAGAAAATGATTTTAACTGTGGGTGCCCCTCACAATTTAGAAGTAAAGGTAAAAGTTAATGGTAAGGAATATATTTTATTACCAGGTATTACTAAAACAATCGAAATATAATTAGTTTTGTTGAATATTTTATCTATAAAATTGCAACAAAAATGTACGAAAATATTCTTATCATTAATAAAAAACATAAAAAAGCTGCTAAAACCATTCTCGAAAAGGTGTTAGCCGAGAGAACCGAAAAATATATTATTGCCATTTCAGGTGAAGTGGGGGCTGGGAAAGCAGAAATTGCCCATGTACTTGGAAGAAAACTAAAAAAACGGGGTATTAAATTAAAAACCATGTATTTGGACAATTACTACAAAATTCCGCCAGCTTTACGCACCGAATGGCGAAAAGAGCATGGCCTCGATTCTATTGGCCCTCAGGAGATTGATTGGGATAGAGTTAAACAAAATGTGCACGACTTCGTCGAAGGGAATACATCTAATATGCCGCTTGTCGATTTAATGAATGACCAAGTAGATCAACTAATTACCGACTTTAAAAACATTGAAGTATTGATAATTAGTGGTTTATATGCCATAGAGCTCGAAGAAGCCGATTTGAAGGTTTTTATCGAACTTACTTATAGAGAAACCCTCGATGTTCAACGTGAATCAGAAAAGGAAGAATTGGACGATTTCCGCATGAAGGTTCTCGAACAGGAACATAAGGCCGTTCAAGCCTTAAAACATAAAGCCGATTTCTTTATTGATTTTGACACAGCACTCGAAATCTTCCACCTCTGAAAGGGAATCCTAACAACGATAACTACATATACTTCCCTATTTTACATCTCTAATTTTAAATGTAAACTATTTCCCAATTCGCCATGGGTGAGTTAGAAATGGAAGAATTACAATAAGCCTATCGAGTAATAAAAAAGCCGACCTTGTACAAAAGATCGGCTGGTGTGGAAATGAGATATTTTATCTGATAATCAGTTTAAATACTTCGGCAGGATAACCTTCAGGAATAAGCTTAAGTATGTAAATACCCGATGGATAATTTTGCAGACTAATCTGATGAATTCCTTTTGTGATGTGGGTTTGGATGATTTTTTCCCCAGTAAGCGAGTATAAAAGAAGTTCGCAAGGATGTTGTACCGATACTTTTACAAATTCTCTAGCAGGGTTAGGTGAAATGCTAGTTAGGTTATTTTTAGGCTGCTCTATCCCGATTTCCTGATGGCCCCATACCTTGATATCATCAACTTCCCAGGTTGCACTTTCCGTAGCCGTACTGGTATATTTAAAGCCAATATACACATTACCTGAGGCAAAGTTGGCAATATCGATGTTTCCCGAAAATGTCCAAGCCCATCCGCCAGGAGAGAGCGTTGCATCGAGATTTTCCCAGTAGGCGAGATTTGGATTACCAGAACCCACGTAATCGGTAGATATCATTACTTGCATATCGGGGCCTGTGTAATTTTTTGCACTGTAAAACTGTATGATTTCGCTTGTATAATTTGCAAGATTCAATGTCGGGCTAATCAGCCAATCTTCATTTTCGTTGCTTGTAGTAGCGTATCCACTTACTCTGGCACAAGGAGTGTTTTCAATTCCATGAATCGTATCTATAGTCCATTGCTGATCTCCTGTAACGCTAAAAGTAGTCCACGCGCCAAAAGTGCGATCGTTGAAATCCTGAGAATGGATGAGGGATAAATTAGGAGTGGTAGACGAAGCAGAGGGTGCTGTACCATCGGTTTTGTAATCTATAAGTGAACCCGAATTGGTATATGGGTAAATACTGAAATAATAGACTTGGTTGTTAGCTAAGCCTGTAAAACTAAAAGTTTCGACTCCTTGCGCTATATTTTTAGCTCCACTACCATCGGACAGGTCGATGTCATCAGCAACGGGCGTGCCATCCAAAGGCGCTGTAATATTATTAGAGGTCGAAGCTTTTATGAGGTAAGCTTGAGGAAGTTGAGCTCCAGTGGTAGCATCATCCCAATTGAGAATAATACTGAAAGGAGAGGGAGTTGCTGAAAAATTCTCGGGATAGTTGGTGGGTTCTGGCAAAGCCGTGGTTGTATATCCTGTCCATACAATATTATCTATACTTACCTGACCAGCATTGTTATCATGCTGAATAAACTTAAGATTAAAATCTCCCGGAACATTTATCACAATATCTCCCGAATTTTTAACAATATTGACTTCGTTATTGGATGTCACCGTTGTAATTAGTACTCCGTTTACATAAACATCGAGGTTTACATTAGTAGAAAAAGCCTGCATATAATCGAAGCTTAAAACTCCAATTCCCCCCGAAATGAGCCCTGATTGTATCGAAGAAGTTGGAGTACGATTTTTCCCCAATGTTGGAGTGGGCAGGGCTATGGCGATATCACCTCTGCATTGAGTGTAAGTCCATATGCTTCCATCCAAGCCTGAGAAGGTACCATCGTTATAACTACTTCCGGTTTCGGGAAAATTTGTAAAATCTTCCATGCCTTGAGCTGCAAGCTGAGCGCTGAAACCCATAATTATTGCTACAACAAATAATAGAACTTTTTTCATAATCCGATTTTTAAAATTTCAATACAAAGATAATTTGAAAACCCGAATTCTTTTCATGTTTAACTAAAATTTAATCCAATAGAACATACCATTTGTTTTTTATTATAGCAAATTGAAATATGAATATGCTATTTTACCTTTCCTGAAGATAACCTCAGATTTTGATGGAAGGACAAATAAAAATAGCCGGAGTTACATCTGTACCCCGGCCATTCTTCAAAGAGAATTTAATTTATTAATTTATTTGAGGATAAGTTTATGCGTGAGTTTCAATCCTTTGTCATCGGTAAATTGCATCAAATAGATTCCCTTGGGGAGATGTGTGAGGTCGAGATCTTGAATTTGGGGATTCAGTTTTTGCGAATAAACTCTATCCCCTACCAAATTGAAAATTTCCAATAAAAGTTCGTTCTGGTTATGTTTGACGCTGACTTTACCTGCAGAAGGATTAGGTTGTATTGAAATTTGATTGGGAGAAACAGCATCATCAATGGCATCAACCCCCACAGCGATATATTGTGGTTTAAAGGCAGTACTTGTTCCGAATTCGTTAGTTACTGTAAGTGTAACATCAAAAATTCCAGGTTCATTATAGTAAATAGGAGGAGGATTTTGCCCTGAGAAGGTAGCAGGAGTTCCTCCTTGGAAAATCCATTCCCAGCTTGTGATATTTGGTCCCGTAGAAAGATCGGTAAATTGAACGCTTTCATCTTCAAGTATAAAAAGTGGATATCCGACGAAATCGGCAACAGGCAAAACGGGTATGATGCAAGGTGCACCTGGGGTTGCCCAAATGCTATCCCCATTAGCATTTATAGTAACGTATTCAGTGCTATGTGTCCAATTTTCGCCCAGTGAATTGTCGAGGCTTGGATCACACAAAGTAAGTGAAGGACCCCATCCATCGGCCAGTGTATCCCAAGGTAATATATCGTCATAATTTACCGAGTCAACAGTATAGCCAAATTTATCTTTTAGACGGATAAGTTCTCCTGAATTGCTTAAAGCACCAGAAGTCCATTGCAAAGCTGAAACCCCAAAAGTATTTTGCATAGCTTGGGCATTGACAGCCACAACCGCATAAGCAGCAGGAGCAAGTAAATAAGAGGGGAATGTATAGGTTATTCCCTCAGAGAAATAAAATCCTTCGAGATCTACAGCAGTGGCTCCATTATTGAAAAGCTCTATGAATTCTATGCTATCTGTACCCGATTCTGGAGGATTATACATGATTTCGGTGATAACAATATTTGCTTCTACAGGGGCATTTACTACAATATAAGCTTCCTTGCACAGTGTATTACTACCATATTGATTCGAGGCTGTTAAACAAACGGTATATTCCCCAGGATAAGAATATAGAATTCCCGTAGGATTTTGAACGTTTGATGATGAAGGGATGCCTCCTACGAACGACCACGACCATGAGGTAGGTCCATTTGTACTTAAATCGGTAAAATCGATCACTGCTCCAATTGATACGCTTGTATCGGAAGCCACGAAATCAACTGTAGGAGGAAAGGGTGCAGTGAGCGTTGTAAATGATTCTTCATTTCCATAAGCCGTTCCAAAACTATTGGTTGCATAGGCTCTTACATAATATGTTGTAGAAGGTTCTAAACCAGTAATTTGACTAGTAAAAGTTCCCAATCCTGAGCCATCAGTAGTATGGGGATCAGCAATAGTAGGGCTTGGCGAAGTTGACCAACAAACACCCCTTGCAGTAACAGAACTTCCGCCAGCAGCAGTAACCGTACCACCACTGGTAGCACTATTGTAGGTAATGTTAGTAGTTGATGCAGTGGTAACCGTTGGTATTCCCTGAGGTATCAAAGGCGCATCACCGATTGTAATATAGCGAATATCGAGACGATTCATATTGGTGGTATTAGCACCACTTGGCCAGATTCCATCGGCATCGGTACTGAAAGCATAAATACTATTGTCATCATTGCGCGATTCTATACGTCTGATTCCATTGGGATTGTTGGCACCAATTGGAACGATAGCAGGATAATCGCCTATAATACTCGTCCCAGCCTGTAGATAAATATCATTAATTTCGGGATTGAGTAAAGATTGGTTTTGATTGGTTGGAATAGCTTGCCGAATTTGATAGGAAAAGAGGGGATCACCTGTGCCATTTACATTGTCGAAAAGCAAAACATATTTTCCGCTTGCCGCCGGATCGGCTGTGCCTTTAATATAAGCACCATCGTCGGTGGTTTCAGGAGTGGTTGCATTTGGAGCAATATCAAGAGCAGTAATTACTTTACTCCCTACGAACTGAGGACTCGAAGGAAATGACCCGCCAGAAGGCCTCCAACCCAACCGCAAATTGTGCTGCTGACCGGCCCCAAAACGCGAACTATTGCCGGTGGGTTGATAGTAAATCCAGAAAATGGCGTTTCCAGAAGCATCTGTAGTAAAAGCATTAACAACTGTACTACCTGAAAATGAGCCACCAACAGGATCCCAAACATTACCAGCCCCCCAAGCAGTTGCAGCTTCCGTTACTAAGCCAATCTGTGTCTTTACATCATAAATCTGATTGGGTGTGAGCCCTTCAATTTGGAAACAAACCGCAAAAGGAGTACGTTCATAATTCGTACCCGAAGCATTCTTGGCACCTATATATTTAGGTACTACCAATTCGGTTACTGTCTGCGAAAAGGAAAAATAACCACCCATCATCAATAATGTAAAAGTGATTAGCGTTTTCCAAATCCCTTTACTAAAATTTATAAAATTTAGTTTCATGTTGAAAATTAATTAGTTAATGATAAATAGATTTAGATTGTAAAAATAAAAGAATTGTTTGAATTCATTTTGAATCTTATGTTAAAATAAAAATATTTTTTTAATGAAATTCATTATAGCTCCAGTAACATTTTTTCGGGATTAGCTCCGTTAGTTAGCATTTGTATGGGATTTTCGATCAGATTCTTTATCATCAGCAAGAAACTAACGGCTTCCTGGCCATCGATGAGTCGATGATCGTATGAAAGGGCCACGTACATCATAGGACGAATCTCAACTTTGCCACTTATAGCCATAGGTCTTTCTACAATATTATGCATTCCGAGAATTGCGCTTTGTGGTGGATTGATAATAGGCGTAGAAAATAAACTTCCAAAGACTCCTCCATTGGTTATCGTAAACGTGGCTCCAGAAAGCTCATCGGGTAAAATTTTCTTATCTCTTGCCCTGTTGGCCAAATCTTTCAGCTTTATCTCAATTTCGGCCAGTGACATAGACTCGACATCTCTCAATACTGGAACCATTAATCCTCTGGGCGTACTTACGGCTATTCCTATATCGGTATAATCATGAAACACTATTTCATCGCCATCTAACATGGCATTGACCTGCGGAAAATGCTGGAGCGCAATTGAGGAAGCTTTGCTGAAAAATGACATAAACCCCAAACTTATGTTATGTTTTTTCTGAAAGGCTTCCTTGTATTGATTGCGTATTCCAATCACTGCCGACATATCGATTTCGTTGAAAGTCGTCAGCATAGCAGTTTCATTTTTTACAGCCACCAATCGTTCGGCAAGTTTTTTCCTAAGTGTACTCATCTTTTCACGATGAGTTTCGCGGCTTGGATTAATTTTAGCACCCAACTTAATCTCGGTTGTTGAGAAATTGGTTTTATTCTTATTCCTTTCTTCGAGGTAAAACTCTACGTCTTCTTTGCTAATACGGTAATGTCGGAAAAAATTCAGGAATTCCTCTTCGGTAATTTGATTTTCTTTCATAAGAAGTCGAGCCAAAGGTGAGATATTCAGTTGAGGTTCATCCTGAATCTTTGTTTCCTGTGGTTTGAAGCTAACGGCTGCAGAAGGAGACGCAGGTGGTTTTTCGTTTACAGATGGAATAGGGGCTTCTTGAGTTTGTGATGATAGGGGGGTTGGAGTTTGATCCTCTTTTTTTATAACAACTATATCTGTATCGATTTGTGCCACAGAAGTTCCAACTTCAACGGTTTGTCCCTCCGGGATAAGGATTTTGATTTTTCCACTTTCAGGAGCATTGAGGGATAATGTAGCCTTATCGCTGTCAATCTCAAGAATTTCCTGGTCTTTTTCGACAATTTCATCATTTTTTACTAACCATTCGGCTAACACTACACTTGTGATAGATTCTCCCGGACTGGGAATTTTCACTTCAACAATCATAAAAAATTATTTAAATCTTTTTTATTTCCTTTTGATTTGCTTTTGATTCTTCTATAAATGTTTGCCATTGATTACCAATACATTTCATACGGCATTCTATATCGAGGCGAGGGCAAATACATTGATGGAAGGCTTTGTCGATAATCTTACGTTGCTGAGCAAAATGAAATTTGCTGCTTCCGGTGGCAGGGCTACCCGAGGCTGGACGTGCAACATGCTTCAAGCCAAAGTCGTCGTGATGGGTTTTTAAATAACTCCATGCCCCCATATTGGCTGGTTCTTCCTGAACCCATAACCAAACAGGATCATTGTCGTATTTCTGCCTTAAATTCATAAGTTGCTCCTCTGGGAAAGGATAGAGTTGTTCCAACCTGATGATGGCAATCTCTTCGTTATTCGTTTTTTCTTTTTCTTCGAGCAGATCATAATAAACTTTCCCCGAGCAAAGAAGGACACGTTTAATCCTTTTAGGATCAGCCTTGGGATCATCAATGACTTCCATAAATTGGCCGTAAGTTAAATCTTCGACGGGAGAGATTACTTTAGGATGACGCAATAGGCTTTTGGGTGTGAAAACAATAAGAGGTTTTCTAAATTCTCGTTTTAATTGACGTCGAAGTAGATGAAAGAAATTGGCCGGTGTTGTGCAATTAACAATTTGAAGGTTATTTTCGGCACAGAGAATAAGAAATCTTTCAATTCTGCCTGAACTATGTTCGGGTCCTTGGCCTTCGTATCCATGAGGTAATAACACCACAAGCCCGTTCATAACGTTCCATTTATCTTCGGCGCTACTCATAAATTGGTCGAAAATAATTTGTGCTCCGTTGGCGAAATCGCCGAATTGTGCTTCCCAGATAGTTAAGGCTTCGGGTCGAGCGAGGGCATATCCATATTCAAACCCTAATACTCCATACTCGGATAGTAGTGAATTGTAAATCTCAAAAGATGCCTGATCGGGCGTAAGATGAGCTAAGGGTGAATATTTTTCTTCACTATCTTCTATAGTAAGTATAGCATGGCGGTGCGAAAATGTACCTCTTTCTACATCCTGACCACTTATTCTTACCGGATGTCCTTCGCTAACTAAGGTTGCATAGGCTAAAAGTTCGGCAATGGCCCAATCGACTTTGCCTTGTTTGAGAACCATTTCTCGGCGATCTTCAAATAATTTGACTACTTTTCTGAAAAACTTCTTATCTTCAGGCAAGGTCGTCATCTTAACGATCAAATCTTCTATTACTTTCCGACTTACTTCTGTATTTGGAGATTGTTTGAAATCATTCTCAGTTGCTCTACGATAATTCTTCCATTCGTCTTCAAGAAAATTACGAATATTTATCTTTTCACGTTCTTCGGCATTTTGAAGACTTTCCTCGAGTTTTTGGTTGAATTTTGCTTCTTGCTTCGATGCATAATCTTCATCTATTATTTTTTCCTGTACAAGTTTTTGAAGATAGATGCTTCGAGGGTCGGGATGATTTTCTATGATTTTGTATAAGACGGGTTGCGTAAAACGGGGTTCATCACCTTCATTATGGCCATATCTTCTGTATCCTAATAAATCGATAAATACATCGCGATGAAAGGTTTCTCTAAACTCCATAGAGAGTTCTACGGCATAAACTACGGCTTCTACATCATCGGCATTCACATGAAAAATAGGCGATTGTGTGGTTTTGGCTACATCGGTGCAATAAATACTTGTGCGCCCATCGAGATAATGAGTAGTAAAACCCAATTGATTGTTGGCCACAATATGAATAGTTCCGCCCGTTGAGAAAGCAGGTAAGCCAGACATTTGCAATACTTCGTAAACAATTCCCTGACCAGCGATGGCAGCATCACCATGAATAAGAATAGGGGTGATTTTATTTGTATTTCTCTGATAAGCATCATCCAGTCTTGCTCTTGTAATACCTTCTACAACGGGGTTTACTGCTTCAAGATGCGAAGGATTGGGTGATAAAGTCACTTTGTATTCCTTACCCCTAAGGGTTTTTAAGGTGGAAGTGTATCCTAAATGATATTTTACATCGCCTAATAATAATTCATCTTCATATTCTAAGCCATGAAATTCGGCAAGGATATCATTGAAGGGTTTTCTCAATACATTGGCCAATACATTCAATCTTCCTCTATGGGGCATGCCTACGATGAATTCTTCATTTCCCATGGCAACTCCCTTTTCCATCAAAGCAAACAAAGCAGGAATCATTGACTCGACGCCCTCAAGAGAAAAACGCTTTTGCCCAGGAAATTTTTTATGAATAAATTTTTCAAAAAGTACGGCTCGCGAAAGACTCGTAAGTATGGCTTTCTTTTCCTCTATGGTGTAAGAAGGGGTGTTGCGCCTCGATTCCATTTTAGTAATCAGCCATTTTAATACTTCAGGTTGGCGAATAAACATAAATTCTGCTCCAAACGACTGACAGTATGTTTGCTCAAGATGCTGAATGATATTTCGTAAAGAGGCTGCTCCAATCCCGATTTCGTTTCCTGCTTGAAATACTTTGTCAAGATCAGACTCTTTCAGCCCATAATTGGAAATATTGAGATCGGGTGAATATTTCCTTCTGGTCCTTACTGGATTGGTTTTGGTAAATAAATGACCTCTTTCGCGATAATCCCGAATGAGTTCCAGCACTTTGAATTCATCCGGAATCATCTGACTCTGGTTTTCTACATAATTCTTTATACCTAATTCATATCCTGTGAAAAATAATTGCCATTCATTAGGCAGATCGTTTTTCTTCAACAAAAATTCCTGGTATAAATCGTCAAGTACCTTTGGGTCAGAAGCATTTAAAAAAGAATATGAATCCATTTCTCTTTTATTACGTTATTGCATCAAATTTAAAAAATCTTTATGCTTCTCGAATTAAACAACTGCTTTAATGAAAAGTTCATATATATATCGCCTTTCCAAGACAGCAAACATTTTCCCTCGTAAGGGTTGAATTTTAAGAAAATATATGGCTAAGAGGCTATGGTTATGAGACTATCATCTTTTATGATAATTTCGAACAGAAAGCGTGCTTAGTGTAATACAGTTAAAGCTTCTTTTATTCTTTGAACAGCCCTGATGAGATTATTTTCGGAAGTAGCATAACTAATCCGCAGGCAGTTGGGATCGCCGAAAGCACTTCCAGGAACTAAAGCAACTAAGGCTTTTTCGAGCAAATACATGCATAAATCATCACCATTGATAATTTGATGTTTCCCATCCGATTTGCCAAAGAATGCAGAAAAATCTGCGAAAATATAAAATGCACCTTGGGGAGTATTCGTTTTAATCTGAGGAATTTCCTTTAGTAGATTCAATACAAGATCACGGCGATGATGGAAAGCAGACACCATTTGTTGAATTTCGGGAGTTTCGTTGGGAGAGCGAAGCATGGCAGCAAGTGCAGCACGCTGGCTGATGGAAGAAGTTGCAGAAGTAATTTGTCCTTGAATTTTATTACATGCCTCGGCAATTTCGCGGTGCGCAGCCACATAACCCAAACGCCATCCCGTCATGGCATATCCTTTCGATACACCATTGATTAAAGCAACCCTGTCCTTCAATTCAGGGAAAGATGCTAAACTTTCATGTTTCCCCGTAAAAATAATATATTCATAAATTTCATCCGAAATAATGAAAACCTGAGGATGACGAGATAAAACCTCTGCCAAAGACTTTAACTCTTCCCAAGAGTATACTGAGCCAGAAGGATTATTGGGAGAATTGAATATTAACAATCGTGTACGAGGAGTAATGGCTTGCTCTAACTGTTGGGCAGTTATTTTAAAATCTTTCTCTACATTGGCTTTTATAAAAACTGGTTCTCCTTCGGCCAATTTAACCAGTTCGGTATACGACACCCAATAGGGCACAGGGATAATAACTTCATCTGCAGGATTGACAATGCTTAAAATACAATTGGCCAAAGCCTGTTTCCCTCCTGTAGAAACAACAATCTGATTGGGTTTGTATTCCAAAAGATTGTCTCGTTTTAGTTTCAGGCAAATCGCTTCCCTTAGATCTTGATACCCAGGAACTGGCGGATAATGTGTATAATTTTCGTCTATGGCTTTTTTGCCAGCTTCTTTAATAAACTCAGGTGTGTTGAAATCGGGCTCGCCAATGCTTAAATTAATAACATCCAATCCTTGACATGCCAATTCTCGGCTTTTACTTGTCATGGCCAGTGTGGCCGACTCTTCCATGCTTTTAACACGTTTCGACAAATAATCCATAAATTCTTTTATTTATAAATGAGGTATTTTCATTCTGAAGAGCGCAAATGTATGAAATTAACCTTAATCATTCCTGAGCATCTACTACACATCGAAATCCTACAGTAGCCGAACGATCAAACGAGGGATTTACTATCAGCTGGATTTGAGAATGATGGACTGGCCTTGGTCCTCCTTTGATATACCATTGACTTTGACCGGGATAATGATAACTGCCTCCTTTCAAAATATTGAAATAATAAGCCCCATTATCATACATATCATTGGTGATTTGCCAAATGTTGCCAACCATGTCCATCACTCCAAAAGGACTTGCCCCTTTGGGATAGCTATCAACAGCAGTGGTATGAGAAATTTTATAATTGCAGCAACTGGAGTCAAAGTTGTTACCCCATGGCCAATGTCTGAAATCTCTTCCTTGAGCAGCATATTGCCATTCTTGCGAAGTGGGTAAACGTTTTCCGGACCACTGGGCATAAGCACGAGCATCTTCGTAGCTCACATAAACTACGGGATGATTTTCCATACCCACCGGAATTTCCCCATCTTCCCAATGTTTTAAAAAATTGACTGTATCTATGGGTGAATAATGACTTTGGTCGAGAAAATCTTTAAATTGTTGATTGGTAACGGGATATTTGTCTATATAAAAAGAAGAAATAATAAGATGCGAGGTGTCATTCTGAAAAGGGCAGGGAATGAATGATTCAACATCATTTTCTTCACAAGTTGAGACAAAATCGTAGCTTCCGGCGGGTACGAATACCATGCCATGCGGGACAGTATCAGGTTGGTGTGTTTGCTCGGAACGAGAAATAAGCCTTGGAGTACCTGGTTTAATCTCGATAATTCTTTCATCAACCAGTTCATTCCCTCCATAAAGTTGAACCACAATTTTCCCTTCGTAGCGTCCAAAGGTTTCATAGATTGAAATATAGCCTTTAGCCGGATCGAATGAATAGGTTTGGCTTGTGTAAGATGGATTACCAGCAGTAATATCGATACGATTCCCAAAGGAAGAATCGAAATATAAAGTATCGTGTTTTAAATGAATTTCCAGAACTTTAGGTAAAACAGCTATGCATTCTACTTGAGCTTCGTTTCGGGTTCCTAAAAAGGCTCGATCGAAGGAGCTTACATGAACAGGCAAATAATATTTACCATCCATTTTCATAGCTTCAATTTCCTGATGATTCCATAGACTGACAAAATGATAAGGTTCTTCTTTAATGCTTGGATTAGGGATTTGCAGCTCGTCGAATGCAAACAAGGAGCCATGAAATCCTTCGGGACGTAAACTATAAATAGTGTAAATTATCTTCTCGTCGGTTTTCCATTTATTTACATAAATGCTATCAACAAGAGTATTCAGCAATGGCGAATAGTTGTAATTGAAAAATACAGTCTGATTATCTCTTAGAAGCTTGGTGGTTTTGCCCAAAAAATAAAGATTTTCTTGCAGAGAAGGAGGCCTTCCTGGTCGCATAGTATTGATTTCTACTCCGTAACCGTTGAAAAAGGAAACTGCAATTTCGCGATGCAGATCTCCATCAGCCACTTGTAAAACACGAAAGATAGCAAAGTCGGGTTTGATCAGCTTATTTAAATTCAAGGCAGGAGGCATATAGAGCGCATCGTGAACTCTTCCAGCAACTATTCCCGCCATATCCCTGGGAACAGCCATGCCCTCAGAATACATGATGATACCGGGTTTTATGCTATCGGCAAGATTTTGCAACCATGTTTCCGATTTACCTTTAGTATCGAGTACAAGGCCATCTGCATCGGTTTCTGTGAGTAATTTTTTCAACTGAGTTTTATGAAAATTGAGTTGCTCGGGTTTATCCCAAGGATTATAAGACAGGAAGAACTTCTTCCCTAGTTCGTGACTAATTTCTACTTGATGTTTTAGGTGGTGCAATCCACCTGGTAAATCTTCATAAAGCTCAAATTGCGATCGGTTATCGAGACCTAACCTTGGCCATGTAGGCCATATTGCATAAATATCGTAACCCCCTATAATTTTTTGATATTTCGAAAGAGTTTCTTCGAAGGTGAATTGGCGTGTAAATGAATCATACCATTCATGGTCCCAGGCAGATTGCATTAGAATAATCCATGCCGATTTTATCCAAGCCAAATCATAACGCTCAAATAAAGTATTATCGAAGGTATCTAAGTCGTAAAGATAACGTTCCTGAAACATCATTTTCAAACCATTTTGCCATTCACCTTCGTGCGTATCGAACCAAAGATAATAAACCACTTCACCCTTGGGCTCGAGTTCGGCATGCCATCTTGTAAAATTTCCCTCACTAATACTGCTTCTTCTCCCTAAAGCACAAAGCCGGATATTCGAAGCTTCTAATGGAATATCGCAAAAACCAAGATGCCATGCATTATCTGGAAGAACTACTCCTATTGGTCCATATCCCGGCCGAAATAGTTGTGAACGATTCAGATAATAGGGCCATTCGAAATTTCCTGCCCCTGTGATATAGACATTCTGTGAGGCTTTCCCAAGTGGCAAAACATTGGAAATCTTATGTTTTACTATGTCGTTGTTGCTAATCCTCAGTCGAAATTTCGCTCCATTCTCATTATTCACAAATGTGATAGAGCCTTTAACCATATTATCAAAAAAATAGATACTATCTCCTTGAGCTTTAATTTTTAAGTTTTGATAGTCAAAGGTATAGTCGTCTATATCGAAAGTAAAAAAGGGTATGATTGAGGTGGGGTAAAGCGTCTGATTCTTATCAATGGTATAAGATATCAAAGTAATACCTTTTTTGAGTGAAAGATAAGCGGGGCCTAATTGAACAGTTTGAGATTGGAGATAAGCCGAAGAAAATAGAAATATAATTCCGATTATGATGGAGGAAGTGTGTGATGTTTTCATGATGGTTTTGATTTTCTGATCAAAGATAATCGGAATAAATAGTTGTTTGCCCTGTAAAAGGAGCTATTGCACGAGGATAGATTCCTTGCACCCAAGCGATGGCCATTCCATAGTTGGTTACGGGAATACCAGCTTCAATGGCGGGCTTTAGTCTATTGATGATTTGACGGCGAGTAATCATACATCCTCCACATTGTATTACTAAGGCATAGTCGGTGATGGGTCTTGGTAGCTTGTTCAGACCCGACACAACTTCATAATCAATTTTTTTACCCGTAAAATTGTTGATCCAGCGTGGGATCTTTACTCTTCCGATATCATCACATGATACCTGATGCGTACATGATTCGAGCAAGAGCACACGGTCATTATCCTTTAGTTTCGAGATCATGGGAGTTCCTTTTAAATAATTCTGAAAATCTCCACGCTGCCGAGCCAGAAGAATACTAAAACTGGTTAAAGGAATATGTTTAGGGACAATAGCATCGGCTTTTGTAAATATCTGGCTATCAGTAATGACGAGTGAAGGTTGAGGTTGCATTTTCCGAATATAAGCATCTGCTTCTCTTTCTTTTACAACAATAGCAATGGCATCATTATCCAGTATATCTCTAATGGCTTGTACTTGTGGTAAAATAAGTCTGCCCTCAGGTGCTTCGATATCGATGGGTGTAATCAGCATTACTACATCTCCATATTTGAGCAAATCACCCACCATGCCCTGGCTTTTATAAGCTGATTCAGGGATGGAGCTTCTGATAGTTTGAATGATAGCAGATAAATGATTGGACTGCACCGAGCTGAATGTATCAATAGCCACGGGTTGTTGTTTTTTTGCCCATAACAGGGTTTGTTCATTCATGTGCTCGATGTCCTCCTTGCTATGAATAATCATAAATGGAACATCCCATTCCTTAAATTGCTGTAACAAGGCCTCTTCTTCTTGTCCAAATTTATTTTCAGCAATTAAGAGAATAGCCAGGTCGATGGTTTTGAGCGTTTCTAGTGTTTTTTGCACGCGTTTTTGACCCAGGGGGCCAGCATCATCAATTCCGGCTGTATCTATAAAAACCACTGGCCCCAATCCTCCTATTTCCATAGCCTTGCTCACTGGGTCGGTGGTTGTACCTGCAACCTCACTCACAATAGATAATTCTTGCCCCGACAGTTTATTAATAAAAGTACTTTTGCCATTATTGCGTCTGCCGAAGATGCCAATGTGAGGTCTAGCTTCTTTTCCTTTAGTCATGAATAATATATGATTATAATTCGTTGAGCGAATACCCGAGTTTCAAAAGATTTTCTGTTCGCATTATATCTTGAAGTTTTTCTGGATCGATTAAATGAAGTCTTTGGTTTGCCGTAAAAATGTCGCTATGGGTATTTTTCATTTCATTAGCCAGTTGAGAAGCCTTGTAATAGCCGATATAGGGGCTCAAAGCTGTAGTAATGGATGGGCTCTTCCATAATTTTTGGGCAGTATGCTCAGGATGAAATTGCAAATCGATGAGTAAATTGTCTTTTAGAGTTTTATCGGCCGAGATGAGCGTTTTAAGACTATCGAGCAAACAATGCCCAATAATAGGAAGATAAGCATTCAAATCCAAGCAACCCGAAGCAGTTAGGGAAGTAATGACTTCATCATTGGCATATACTTGATGTGCACAACTTATTACAAATTCTGGTATTACTGGATTGACTTTACCCGGCATAATAGTACTGCCGATTTGTTTTTGGGGAATGCTTATATCATTAGGATTTGTGATATCTGAAGATAAAAGACGAATATCACTCACTATTTTTTCAAGATTTATGGCATGAGCCTTAATGATGCCATGAACCTCGGCAAGGCTATCAAGATTGGCAGTTGCATCGGGCATATTTTCGGAGCGGTTCAGGGGTAAACCCGTGAGTTCCTGTAAATGCGTTATAGCTTCGATGATGAAATAACGCGGTACGCCCAAACCTGTCCCAATGGCACTACCCCCAAGATTGACCGTTTTAATGCGTTCGAAACATTTACTTACACGCCACCAGTCGCGTGAAAGGGCCTCACTGTATGTAGAAAATAAAATACCATACGAAGATGGAACGGCATCTTGCATTTGAGTGCGCCCTATTCTTAAAATGTTTCGCGAGGCAGTTTCCAGTCTCTCGGTCTCGGCTCGTAAAAAATTGATTTCTTCCTCGAGTTGCTCGAGCAAGTTTAGCACGGCTATCTTCAAGGCAGTTGGCACAGTATCATTAGTCGACTGATAAACGTTGGCATGTAAAATTGGGTCTATGAAGTTATAATCACCTATAGAATGAGCCATTATAAGTAAGGCCCTATTTGTAATTATTTCGTTGATATTCATATTGATACTCGTACCGGCCCCTCCACTTAAAGCTGGAACAATAAAATGTTCGAAATGTTCGCCTCGGCTTACTTCAATTGCGGCCTGTATTAGAGCTTCCATAATTTCTGGTGCAATCAAAGGCGAAGGCAATCTCGACTCCATACCACGTTCTTTTACGGCTCTGCTGAAGGATAAATAGGTGAGATAACACGCGTGTTTTACCACTCCCATAGCCTGATACCATTCCTCGAAAAACCGTGAATGATGGGGAAAATTTTCATGAGCTCTCAAAGACTGTATTCCATATAATGCATCATCAGGCAACTGACGTTCTCCAATAAAATCTTTCTCTGTTCTCATAAGTCCTCGTCTTATCCTTACAATTCTTCCTTTAATCGATTCTCCTCTATAACTATCTATAATTCATTTGGCAAACCAATTATATCAAATTATATCAAAGCACATTAACAAATAATTTTGTTTCTATGCTGATAATCAATAATTTTTAAATGAACTTTAAGCTAATGGGATTATGAAGTAAACACAAAAATTAATATGACAAATATATTAGAAATGCAGCAGATAAAACAAATCTGATACTATTTAGCCATTGAAGTATTGAGACATATTCAGGAATTTTCGTTTTTATTACAATTGAAGGATAAAAAATTTGGTTAGTAAGATAAAATTGAATACGAAAATATTACCTTTGCAATACTATTTGAAAAGCTTTTAATGAATTTGTCTTATAAATAATGAGTTGATATAGATTATTAAATGCATTTTGCAATGATAATGATGGATGAAAGACTGAGTTTTCGATATTCAACCCAATTGAAGGAAGTTACAATTACATTAAAAATATATAAAATCAACATATAACTTATTGAAATAGTTTAAAAAGGATCACCAAGAAAAGATATGCGCATATAGATGTTGAAATTTTTATCAAGAAAATACTTGCAGATTTATAAAGAGTATGTAACTTGTGCCCCTATTTTATAAAGATAAGAACTCTATCTCAAACAAATCTTAATGATATGAAAAATAAATCTTTACTGTTTTTCCTGACGGCCATGATGATGGGATTCGGGTCATTCCTTTTTGCTTCGGGTCAATCAGGGAGCAAAGGAAATGATAATGAGCGGCCCGGGAAAGCCCAATTGCAGAATCAACTTAAATCGGGCAATGCAGTATCGCTTAATTGGCAGAGTTTAGGCCCCGACAATGTAGGGGGACGAACTCGAGCTATAGTTTTTGATAAGCGTGATGCGAATTATAATACAGTTTATGCATCCAGCGTTGCCGGAGGAATTTGGAAATCGACCAATTTAGGAAGTACTTGGGTAAAAGTGAATCAGGCAAGCTCCAATTTGAATGTAAGCTGTATGGTTCAATCCGATAACAATGACATTTATGCAGGAACGGGTGAATATGGATTTTCACAGGGTTCTGGATTGTATGTCTCAACTGATGGTGATAATTTTTCTCTCGTGCCAGGAACAAATCCTACTATGGTGAACAATGTTCTCGAATGGGCCTATATAAATGAACTAGCTATTCAGAATGGACGTATTTATGCCGCAACCAATGCGGGTTTAAAATTTCGTAACAGTGGTGAAGCCCAATGGCAGACGGCAAATTATTTAGATGATCAAGGTCAATTGCAACCTCTTGCTGGCTTTGTTTGGGACGTTAAGGTAGGAAGTAATGGAATCGTGGTAGCTTCGGTCGATAGCAAGGTTTATGTTTCTGAATCGGGGCAGCCCAACGAATTTATTAATCAAAGTACAAAACAAATTCTTCCTGACACGGTTTTAAATCCGGATAAACTTCCTTCAACCGGTCTTGGACGTATAGAATTAGCGGTTGCTCCCTCCAATCCTGATTATATTTATGCATGTGCCAGTGATCCTTTTGGGTATTTCGACAATGTTTACCGTTCTATCGATAAAGGAAACACATGGGAAATCATTTTCCCAGGGCATACTTCTATTCTTCCCGATATCTTTGTTGTGAACAATGTGGCTTATGGCCTTGTAGCTAATACAATAGTTGTTTATCCCAACAATCCCGAAGAAATATTAGTTGGTGGAATTAATTTGTGGCATGGGAAATATATCAACGAAGGATATTATCATTGGGGAACTGCTCCTGTATCTAACTATGCTACAAGTAAATTTTCCCCTGATTATCTCCATGAACTTCATCATACGTATGTTTTCAAACCAAATGATCCAAAAACCTTTTTGATTGGCACAGATGGGGGTATTGCTATCAACATAGATGGAGAACTTCAATTTAAGAGTTTGAATCGTACTTATATGACTGCCCAATTTGTTACTCTCAATGTAAATGGTTTTGGGAATCCTATTGGAGGTACACTGGGCAATGGGATACAATATATTGGGGATGGTACAAATTCACCCTTAGGTGCAATAGAAGTATGGAACGGAGACTTTAATAATAGTGGAGAGGGTGGTTATGTAGCCATTTCGAAGATCAATCCCGAGGTTTTCATTTTATCCTTAAAAGGTGGGCCTTTCAGGCGTACAGAAGATAAAGGATTTAGTTTTTCGACTACTTTTTTGAATACGGGTATGACAGCACCAGCTAATACTTATTGCCCCATGTTGCTTTGGGAATCTTTCAATGATCCAACAAGTGTAGACACTACTCGTTATAAAGCACCCAAGGATATTGCACAAGGAGAAGAGATTCTTGCTCGCAGCCGTATTTACGACTATCCCTTCAAAACTACTGCTCCTCACGATTTACAAAAAGGCGATGTCATTTATTTAAAAGACCCTCTGCAAGCCAAAACCTTCCTTGCCTTGGGTGATAAGGTTTATTATACAAAAGAAATTCTCGATTTTACTAAGGAACCCGAATGGTGGCAGGTAGCTAAGGTAGTTGGTACTGTTTCATGTATGGGCATTTCTGCTGATGCGAATCATCTTTATGTAGGCACTGAAAGCGGAAATGTTTTCCGCATTTCTAATCTCACCTATGCCAATTCAGCAGCTACGGCTTCAATTACTTCTGCCTTATGTGTGGTTTCTACTCAACAAATTAAATCCTTCCCTAATCGTACTATTACTTCCATATCAGTTGACCCTAAAAACCCTCAACATATTATTGTAACCTTAGGGAATTACGGTTTTGATGAATATGTCTACAATATTGATAATGCTTTGGATTCTTTGCCTACTTTTACCTCGGTTCAAGGCAATCTACCCTTAGGCCCTGTTTATTCCTCTTTAATTGAGCTCAATAATTCCAATCTTGTAATTTTGGGAACGGAATATGGTATATTTTTTACTGAAAATATTTCTACTCCAAATTGGATAAATGACAATGGCCCCATGGGCAGAATTCCAGTTAAGGTATTATTACAACAAACTGTTAGCGGTGGGGGTATTTTCGTGCCTAACGATGATCCAAATATTCCCGGAGTTTATTATCCTGAAATAAGTAATTATGGAGTAATCTATGCGGCTACTTATGGTAGAGGGATTTATTCCTCCACTTCTTTCGTTGGAATAGACCAACCCGAAATAAATTCCCAACCCACTAAAGGCCAACTTGTAATCTATCCTAACCCTGTCCGCAATGAACTCTCTTGTGTTATACAAGGAGAACATGCTTCGGATGTTAGAATCGAAATTTATGACTTTAGTGGCAGAAAAGTAAAGGAAAATCATGTCAAGATACAGTCAGGCTATAATACCTTTACCATGGATGTTTCTGACTTAAATCGCGGAACTTATATAATGCGAAGTATTTCAGAATCTACTATCTCAACGGGTAAGTTTATCATTGCAAAATAAACATTAAATCAAGTATAACCATGAAAAGAATTTTTACTGCTCTTTTACTTCTTATAGGAATCTCAGTAATAGCGCAACCAAAAATCTATACGCCTACATTACTCTCGCCTAATAATGGAGCGACAAATCAAATGCCGGATGTAACCTTAAGCTGGTCGGCTGTTACGGGTCTGGGCGTTATTCAATATAAACTCGAAATAGATGATGATCAAAATTTTACATCACCAGAGGTATTTTATACTGAATTTTTAACGGGTTATAATATGAGTAACCTTCATTATGGCGTAAAATACTACTGGAGAGTAAAGGCATACGATTTAGCCACCGGAGATTCTTCTTACTGGTCGGCTACACGAAACTTTACTGTATTTAGTAAAGTGGATAATAAGAAACCTGATAATAAATCAAAAGAGATTACACCTGTGGCCACTCTTGAATGGAAAGACCGTTTAGGGCCTAACCTGGTAACAGGGAATACCTTTTTTAATTACATGCTCGATACCGTTCAAGGTTTCGATAGCCCTATTGCTTATTCAGGATTAGTTAGTGGTAGTGTGTATAAGACTACAACACCCAAGCTACGTTTTGGAACGCGTTATTTCTGGAGAGTGAGAGCTATAAATGAAGAAGATACGAGCGCATGGTCGGATACTTGGTATTTCAGGACCCTCGATACTATCGTTTTAAAAGCACCAGCCAATAATGCCACAAACCAACAAATCGATTTAACGCTTTCATGGAATGCGGCTAATGGCGTTACCAAGTACGATTACGAAATTTCTACTAACCCCGAGTTTGAAGAACCCTTACACTTTGTTACAGACAAAACTAGTGCTACTCCTACGGGAATTACTTTTGGAGGGCAATATTATTGGAGAGTGAGAGGAAGACATACAGAAGATACTTCGAGTTGGGGCGCAAGTCGTTCATTTACAGTAATACCTTATCCAATTTTAAAATCTCCTGCCAATGGAGATACGAACGTAAACACACAACCTTTATTCTCATGGGAACCCATGACCGGTATCGATGCTTATCAACTTCAATACGATACAGATCCTAATTTCATCGATGGATTCATTAGCCCTGCTATTGGCGATTCACTGTCCTCCTATAGATGCCCTTACATACTCGAAGAAAATACGGTTTATTACTGGAGAATGCGCGTTACGGCCAATTCTGATACTTCTCAGTGGTCACCCGCATTTTCATTTACTACCTCAAGAGGAATTGGAATGATTGAAAATGATTTAGACAAAATCAACATCTACCCTATCCCAACTAAGAATTTTCTGAATGTCCACTTCCCATCTTCTGTTTCGGGTCAAACTACTATTCAACTCATCGACCTGGTGGGTCAAAAAATAATCGAACTTTCAGTAAATATTAGTACTCAAGATCTTTACAGAATCAATGTGTCTCATCTGAAAAGTGGCATTTATATTTTACGCATTTCCAATCATGGCAATACATTTGTACGTAAGGTATCCATCGATAGATAAACCTAGTTTACTGTAAAGGAAAATATTCTTATATGTGAAAAAAGGGCTGTTTCTACAGCCCTTTTTAGTTTAAAGATGACTAAGACACCCTTCCTTTTTGAAATTTTTCGTAATGTTTTCTTTATATCTTGATATCTTATTGCCGTTTTTCTACTTGATACTTCTTTGCTTCGCCATAAGCTGCGCAACTCTCCTCCGATTTACATGAGACAATAAGCCCTATCAAAAATACAAACAACAAAACAAGTACACCCCTTTCTTTCTTTATCTTTGCTTTTATCATATTAGCCTCGAATGAAATTTTATAATAAGTTATTGTAAAAGAATTAAATACATAAATATTTACTCACTTCGATAGTGCTATAACCTTTTGAATTTTCAAACTACAAAGTAAATACGAATTACGATAATTTGAAACTTTTATTGCATAAATAATATGATTTTTTCGTGAACCGCTCCAGGCTTGCTATTTTGCTTTGCGATAGAATTTCATCTCTACTTTTTCACCTTCATAATTTCTATAAGTGATGGTTAATGATTGATAAGTTTAAATATTGATCAATTTAATAGATTGGAATTAATTTGACACTCCACATAGATAAATTAGGCTTAATTCAAAACTTTTATTCATGGTCCATTAGTTTTTAAATTACAATACATGGAAGGCGTTTAAAGATAATATTGTAGCCTTTTTCAGCCATGCTTGGTTAAACTTTATACTTTTGAAACTTCAATTCAAATAGATGTTGAGAGAACTTTTGAGGAAAATTATTATTCTCTTTATACTATTTTGGGAGGCGAATTTGCTTGCTCAACCCAATATTTGGTGTATACCGGCTCATGCTGATAGTGATCTTATCATTCAATATACTGGTTTTACGTTAAAATACAATAAAATTCACAAGGTATCAGAATGGGTGGCCTATGATTTGGTGCCATACAAGCTCATAAAAACAGCAAAAAGATCAAATCGGTTTGTTCCCGATCCTCACCTGCCTCGCGATTGGTCAGCACATTCTGATGATTATAAACATAGTGGATTTGATCGCGGTCATTTGGCGCCAGCTGCCGATATGGCGTGGTCAGCTCAAGCAATGAAAGAATCGTTTTATTTGAGCAATATTTGTCCACAACAACCTCAATTTAATCGTATAAGTTGGAAAAAGCTCGAAGATAATGTAAGACAGTGGGCTCGACTATATGATACCTTGCTTATAGTCACAGGGCCTATCCTTAGCACCGACCTTCCAAAGATTGGTAAAGGAAAAGTGAGTGTGCCTGCCAATTTTTTCAAGGCCGTCGTTATTTACACACATCATAAGAAATCAGGAATTGCTTTTATTATGCAAAACCAATACAACTTACAGCCTCCTTCAGCTATTACCATTGATTCGCTTGAACGACTCACGGGTTTCAATTTCTACGCAAAACTGCCTGAGAATGAACAGAACCAAATAGAAGGGCATATCATTAAAGAAGATTGGACAATGCCTTAAATAATAGTTTTCAATAGGAAGAATGTTGATGTATAACAATAATTTGAATAATATGCATAAAGAACTTGTATTTGCTACAAACAATCAGCATAAAATAAGAGAAGCTTCTCAAATCTTAGAGGCAAAGATTAAGCTCTTAAGCTTGAAAGAAATAGGGTGTTTAGATGATATTGAAGAGAATGGAGAAACCATAATGGCCAATGCTTCATTAAAATCATGGTATGTCTATCGTTTATATGGGCGAAATTGTTTTGCCGACGATACGGGATTAGAGATTGATGCTTTGGAAGGCCGCCCAGGGGTTTTTTCTGCACGGTATGCCGGAGAAAATAAGTCATTCGACGACAATATTCAAAAGGTATTGCTTGAGATGCAAGGTATAACCAATAGAAATGCTCGTTTTCGAACAATAATTTCACTTATCCTTCACGGAAAGGAGTATTTTTTTGAAGGGGAAATTAAAGGAAGGATTATAGAAGAAAAACGTGGAAATAGTGGTTTTGGGTATGATCCAATTTTTATTCCCGATGGTTATGAGGTTACTTTTGCTCAAATGGCTGAAAGCGAAAAAAATAGGATTAGCCACAGAGGGATAGCACTCAGAAAAATGGCAGAATTTTTAGAAAATGAAACTTTGCTTGATTAAAGAGATTTAAACCCTCAAAGCTTCTTCAATCAGTAAATCGTAAAATTCAGAAAGTTGAAAGCCTGCTTTTATAGCCATTTTGGGGACTATGCTTGCTGTAGTCATTCCAGGTACTGTATTGACTTCGAGGAACCAAAATTGATCGTTGGATAAAATATAATCAAAACGTACAACACCTCTGCAGCCGAGGTGCAAATATAATCTCTCCGATAACGACTGGCAAACTTCCGCTAAATGTTCATCTATGGGGGCAGGTAAAATCTCTTCGGCCAAGTCTGAATTGTATTTGGCCTCATAATCAAAGAATTCCTTTTTGCTGACGATTTCCATTAGCGGAAGCGACTTTGGTCTCCCCTTTTCACTATAAACTCCACAAGTAATTTCCCTGCCGGATATGAATTGCTCTATCAACACTTCAGTATCATGCTCAAATGCCAATTCTATGGCTGGTCTTAAATCTTTTGGTTTGGTTACCTTACTCATGCCTACACTGCTTCCTCCACAACAAGGTTTTACAAATACTGGCAATTTCAGTGCATTAAGTATTTCTTCCAATCTAATCTCTTGTCCACGAAATAAATGTATGGAAGGTGAAATACTTACACCTAAAGTGCTCACCAAACGATTGCAGAAATATTTATTAAAGGTAACGGCCGAAGTAATAGAATTACATGAGGTATGCTTTATACCCAGCATTTCGAAATAACCCTGCAATTTACCATCTTCACCCGGAGTACCATGTATAGCATTGAATACCACATCAAATTTTACTTTCCGGCCTTCAATATTCAGGCTAAAATCACTAAAATCAACAGGAACACACTTGTTAGTCTCATCAATGTATTCCCAGTTCCTCCCTTTTATGGCTATTAAAAATACATTGTATTTTCCCCTATCAAGAATATCGGCAACCCTATGCGAACTTTGTATGGAAATATTATATTCTCCAGAGTTTCCCCCTCCCACAACCGCTATATTCATTTTTGACATTACTCAATCAGTTTTAAAGCCAGCGAAATTACAAAAACATTGCTCACTCTTTAAAATGGAAAATTTCGTTTTTCGACCTCATCGTATTGGAACTTAAAGATATGCAAAAACTATAATCAATGACAGATTATTAGTACTTTTGCAATCTTGAGCAATAAAGTTGATGAGATAAAGTTTTAATGATGGCCAATGGGGATATTTCCCAATAATAAACGCTCACCTATAAGACCATATATAGAATGAAATTTGTTGATTTTATAAAATCCAAATTGTTTTTTAGGCATTTGGCCTTGATGGTAGTAGTTACACTGATACTTATTTGGTTAATCCTCCAATCGCTAAAGTTATACACCCGACATGGCCAATTTATTTTACTGCCCGATTTCACAGGAAAGCCCTTGGATGAATTGGTTCAATTTGCCGATGAGAAAGGATTAAAAGTTATCATTACCGACTCCATATACAACGAAAAGATGCCCCCAAGAAGCATTCATATAATGGATCCCCAGCCAAATACAGGTGTAAAGTCAGGTCGAAAAATTTATGTTACTATCATATCGAGTACCCCCGATTTTGTGCCTATGCCCGATATTAGAGAATTATCACTGCGTCAGGCTGTCGAAACACTTAATCTTGCGGGTTTACGAGTCGATTATCTTTCGTATGTTGAAGGTCCGTTTCAAAATTCTGTAGTAGGACAACGTATTGGCACACGAAGTTTAAGACCAGGAGAGTTAGTGCCTAGGAATTCTAAAATTGTCATTATAGTCGAAAAAGGAGAAATTCCTATGCCAGTGGCGGTACCAGATGTAATCGGCTTATATCCCAACGATGCATATAATAGCCTATTCCGTTCTGGACTGAATATTGGTAAAATTTCATTTCCTGAAAATATTCCTCGAGATTCAGCTCAGGTAATTCGTCAATACCCTGGAATTGGTGCCCAATTGCCAGTTGGGTCGAATGTAAATCTTGTCTTTGGTCAAGTTAAAAGTTCAAAACAACTACAAATATTGCGTCAAAATAATCTATACAACGATAGCATTGTTGTAGAAAACGAGGAAGAATTTTAAAATCTGCTTTTAAGAAAATGAAAATTAAGTTCGAGCATTGGTTTTTACAAAGAAAAACAGTGAAAATATTCAGAAATGTTTTGCTATTCTCATTGTGTTTTTTGTTGAAGCCATCAATAGCTCAGGAGATTTTGTCAAACCTGGAATATAATCCAATTGTAGCCAAAGAATCTAAGACCTTTCTTCTGAAAAAAAACACTCAGAAAGCATCTTCCTTGCTTCTTCCTTTTTTCGATGATTTTAGTAAATCTGAAGTTTTTCCTAATCCTGATCTCTGGGATGCTAATAATGTTTATGTGAATCAGGGATTTGCATACAATCCTCCTAATTATCATGTGGTTACATTAGATGCATTAGATTCTACCGGTAAAGTTTATTCTCATGCTACTTATACTCCCTTCGAAGCCGATCGCTTCACTTCACTTCCCATAAGGCTCGATTCTATTTTTTCACCTGCACCTCGTGCGTTGTTAAGGGCTGATTCTATTTATTTCAGTTTTTTCTATCAGCCACAGGGCCAAGGTAATCCTCCTCAAAATAACGATTCGTTAATTCTTTATTTCTACAATTCTCGCGATAGTATTTGGAACCGAATATGGGCTTCGCCCGGAATGCCACTCGATACTTTTTATACTCATCACAAATCATGGTGGAAACAAGTGAATATTTGGATAAGTGATAGTGCACAATATTATCATGATGGATTTCGATTTCGATTCGTAAATTATGCTAGCCTGGCCAATAATGTAATGCCTTCATGGCAAAGCAGCATGGACCATTGGAATCTCGATTATATCTATTTGAATAAGAATCGTTACCGAGGTGACACAGTTTACCGCGATCTAGGCTTTGTAGACGTTTCGACCTCCATGCTCAAAGCTTACAACTCTATGCCTTATACCCACTATAGCAACGATCCGGTAAAAGAAATGAACGATACGCTTTATACAGTGATCTCCAATCTCGATATAGTAGCCCATCCTTCCAATTATAGTTATGCCGTTTTCGATGGAAATCATCAACAAATCATGAGTTATACGGGTGGAAGTTATCCTGTCTATCCCGTTTATGATTCGGGTTATGTAAAATACAAACCATTTGCTTGTCCCAGAATCACTACTATACTTCCCATTGATCCTCTAGGACTAAAGGATTCGGCAGATTTTACCGTCAGGCATGTAATCGTAGGAGATTATACCCCCGACGACCGTCTTTTCGATACTTTAGAAGTGAAACAAATTTTTAGAAACTATTTTGCCTACGACGACGGAACTCCCGAAGCTGGCTATGGGGTAACACCATCTGGATCGATGGCTGCAGTGAGATTTAGCCTCAATATAAAAGATACCTTACGAGCAGTTAAAATCTATTTTAATCCTACACGCAGTAATGCCAACGAACAATATTTCTATTTATGCGTTTGGGACGATAATAATGGCTTACCACAAAACCTTCTTTACGATACCATCGTAAAACCCGATTTTTCAGCCGAAATTTTTGATTTTCAAACCTTTGTCTTCGAAAAACCCATTCCTATTCGAAATGCTTTTTATGTAGGTTTTATTACTACTACCGATGATAATTTAAACATAGGTTTCGACCGTTCACGCAATAGCTCAGCAATGAATCTGTTCAACATAGACGGACAATGGCTACCCTCTCAGTATAAAGGCTCTCTGATGATCAGACCCTTTGTTGGCAAGCCACTTTCGAATCTATCGAGAGAAGGGGAAAATTTAAAAAACTTGATAATTTTCCCCAATCCGGTTAATGACAATGTTATTTATTTAAGTAGTGATCTACTGCAAAACGGTATAAATGAAAATCTTACACTTACCCTATTCAATTCCACTGGACAGCTCGTTTTTCAAACTTACCTAAAATCACGTCTCGAGCTACCTTCTTCCCTTTCGAATGGTATATATTTTCTTCAAATTAGAGGGAAGAACGGAAATATTGTTTACACAAGCAAACTGGCAGTTTCTAAAAATTAAGCAATGAATCCTGAACAGGATTTCAATGAAGATTTATTCGAACATTACCGGATAGTTGTCGATAAAGGTCAATCCTTACTACGTATAGATAAGTTTCTGGTAAACAGGATAGAAAATGCCTCGCGCACCAAAATCCAAAATGCCGCAAGAGCAGGAAACATTCTGGTAAACAATAGAGTTGTAAAGCCGAATTATAAAGTAAAACCAGAAGATGTTATCAGCATTTTATTGCCAGGAGAACCTCATGAAATAGAGAATATTCCGGAAGATATTCCTCTAAATATTATTTACGAAGATGAAGACGTTTTGATTGTAAACAAACCTTCGGGTATGGTTGTCCACCCGGCCTATGCTAATTATACAGGCACACTATTTAATGCATTGTTGTTCTACTTTTTAGGGAAAACTGACAAAGCCGGACAAAAAATATTTCCATGGTTAGTTCATCGTATCGATAAAGATACCTCTGGATTATTGATCATTGCAAAAAATGAATTGGCACAAGCTATACTTTCACATCAGTTTTACGAACATTCGATCAAAAGAGAATATACTGCTTTGGTCTGGGGTGATCTGGAAAATGAAACAGGAACCATAGAAGGATATATCAATCGCAGTCAGAAAGACCGCAGGATAATGACTATTTATGAAGATCCTGAAAAAGGTAGAGCAAGTATCACACATTATCGTGTCATCAAAAGATGGGATTATGTTACATTAGTAAATTGCAGCCTCGAAACAGGTCGAACTCACCAGATACGCGCTCATTTTGCATCTATTGGCCATCCCCTTTTTGGAGATACTGCTTATGGAGGTCGTCAAATACTTAAAGGCTCATTGTATTCAAAATATAAACAATTCGTCGAAAATAGTTTCAGCTTGTTGAAGGGGCAAGCGCTTCATGCACGAACCATAGGATTTATTCATCCCTCGAGCCATCAAGAGGTATATTTCGAATCAGAATTGCCTGCCGATTTTCAAGAGGTTATCGAAAGATGGGATAGATATGTGATGGGAAGAAATTTTCCATCATAATATAATTATTTAAATATTAACAAGATAACTAAGATTTATGGATTTTCGAAAGATCCTTTTAAAAATTGTTGTAACTTGCCGCCCCGTAACGTAATTAAAAAGCCAATTATGCATACAACACGATATATATTCGTTACGGGAGGTGTTACTTCTTCACTGGGAAAAGGAATAGTCTCAGCTTCGTTGGCCAAATTACTGCAAGCCAGAGGCTATAAGGTAACTATTCAGAAACTCGATCCATATATCAATGTCGATCCAGGAACTCTCAATCCATACGAACATGGTGAATGCTACGTAACCGAGGATGGAGCCGAAACCGACCTCGACCTTGGCCATTATGAGCGTTTTTCGAACGAACCTACCTCCCAGGCAAATAACATAACTACTGGAAGAATCTATCAAGCAGTTATCGAAAAGGAAAGAAGAGGAGATTATTTGGGTTCTACGGTTCAGGTTATTCCTCATATAACCGACGAAATTAAATACCGTATTAAACTGCTTTCTAAGTATAAGGATTATGATTTCATTATCACCGAGATAGGAGGTACGGTTGGCGACATCGAGTCTTTGCCTTACATAGAAACCGTGCGTCAGATGCGTTGGGAAATGGGCAATTTGTGCGTAGTGATTCATCTTACACTGGTTCCTTATCTTTCTTCGACCGGTGAACTGAAGACAAAACCTACCCAACACTCTGTAAAGACTTTACTCGAACAAGGAGTTCAACCAGATATTATTGTTTGCCGTACCGAAAAACATCTCAATGAGGCTTTACGCAATAAGATAGCCTTGTTTTGCAATGTTTCTCCTCAGGCCGTAATCGAATCCATTGATATGGAATCTATTTATGAAGTCCCATTAAAATTAAGAGATGAAGGCCTTGATAAAGAAGTGCTCCGCAAATGTGGTCTTCCTTTCGAAGGGCAGCCCGACCTAAAGAGTTGGGAAGAGTTTCTTTACAAAATGAAAAATCCTAAATATTCAGTTGAAATTGGGTTGGTTGGAAAATATGTAGAACTGAAAGATAGCTATAAATCAATAGTCGAATCTTTTGTTCATGCTGGAACTTATAATCAAGTAAAGGTTGAATTGCGAATGATACATTCGGAATTCTTAACCCAAGAAAACTTTTTAGAAAAATTATCAGGGCTACATGGGATATTAGTTGCTCCAGGATTCGGTATTCGTGGCATTGAGGGCAAGATTTTGGCTATTCATTATGCCCGAACAAAAGGAATTCCTTTTTTGGGGATATGTTTAGGTATGCAATGTGCGGTGATAGAGTTTGCCCAAAATGTTTTGGGACTCAAGAAGGCCAATTCTACTGAGTTCGATCCACGCACACCCGACCCGGTAATCGATATCATGGAACAACAGAAAAAAATTTCAGGTATGGGAGGAACCATGCGATTGGGTGCTTACCCCTGCCAATTGATGGAAGGAACAAAATCAAGAAATATTTATAAGGTTCCTCTTATACTCGAGCGTCATAGACATCGTTACGAATTTAACAATAAATATCTTGAACCATTCGACCAAGCCGGAATGATTGCCGCCGGAATCAATCCTAAGGAGAATTTGGTTGAGATCATAGAAATTCCAGAGCATCCATGGTTTATAGGTGTCCAATTCCATCCAGAGTATAAAAGTACTGTGGCTGCGCCTCATCCATTGTTCATCAGTTTTGTGGAAGCTGCCTGCCTGCATCTGAAACAAAACCATTGATTAAGGCTTGATAACATATGGATTAATTTTTAGATGTCGCCGCGCTGCAACTCTTGACTTGAATAAATGATTTATTTTTATACATAGATTTTCGCCACTATGCAGCTATAAATCATCCAGGGAAAAATTACACACCTCTAACCAATCGAGATCTAACAGGTTTATATCTGTTGGGCCTTTCAATTATTTAGACATCGATATCCATCCACCAGACACTATTTTTCAGTCACCAGCCACTTTTCAACTTTATGGACTTTCAGACTTTCTACACACTATCCTCCTAGCACCAGACACCAGACACCCCTCTATCTATCCGTAGAAAACTTATAAATAGTTAGCGAATGGAATATTTGATTGGGTCG
This sequence comes from Bacteroidales bacterium UBA5762, assembly GCA_002418865.1. Lineage (GTDB taxonomy): Bacteria > Bacteroidota > Bacteroidia > Bacteroidales > TTA-H9 > TTA-H9. Next base: position 176,759 of record DIEY01000037.1, read on the forward strand.
AAGTATAGTAGAAGGAAACTCAGGATGATTAGGGCTATCGGGGAAATGTTGTGTTTCCAAGCAAAATCCATCATATTGTTGATACATTTTACCGTTTTTCCCTTTAATGTTTCCATCCAGAAAATTGCCGGAATAAAATTGCAACCCTGGTTGATCGGTAAAAACTTCGAGAATACGACCGCTTTCAGGATCATAAACTTTGGCAGCCTGATGAAGTAAAGATGTTGTTTTGTTCAAAACATAATTGTTGTCATAACCGGTTTTTATATTAAATACTTCTTGGATTCTACTACCGATTGGCCGTAAAGTGGTAAAATCGAAGGGGGTATTTTCAACCGGAATAATTTCTCCGGTAGGTATTAAAGTACTATCCACTACCGTCATCGAATCCGCATATATCATCAATTGCTGATCGAGTATATTACGGCTAACAGAACCGCTTAGGTTGAAGTAGCTATGATGAGTGAGATTGATGATGGTTGGACGATCAGTTGTAGCACGATAATCGATCTTTAGTTCGTTATCATTTGTAAGACAATAAGTTACATAGACATCAAGCCTACCTGGGTAGCCTTCTTCTCCATCCTTACTGATATAATGAAGTTCGAGGCAAGCGCCACTGCTGTCGATAAAAGGTTTTGGATCCCAAACCACCTTGTCGAAACCTTTAAATCCTCCGTGTAGGTGATGTTTTCCATCATTGGCATTTAGTTGATAGGTTGTTCCGTCGAGAGCAAACCGAGCGAAAGCTATTCGGTTGGCATACCGACCTGCAATGGCTCCAAAATAAGACGTCTGCTGGATGTAATCTTTCAGGCTATCGAAACCCAAAACGATATCTTCGTAATGGCCTTCTCTGTCACCGATATATAATGATTGAACTATGGCACCATAATTAATAATATTAACTTTAGCCCCTTTGGGGTTTTCGAGTGTAAAAATTTTTATCTCTTTTCCATCTGTAAAGCCAAACAATTTTTCTGAAATTTTCATAGTAGTGTTGGATTTCGTATTATGGCAAGAAGTGAAAGAACATGTAAGTGTAACATACACAATAACAAGCAAATAGACTGTTTTAATAGAACTTTTTTTCATGGATTTTGGGGTTAAATATGTCGAATTATTGTATTTTATACAATCAGAAAAAGAAAGAAGCGTTAAACGTAAAAAATAATTTTATATCTTGCGCCCAAAATTGATAAAAAAATAAATATGACCAATTATGAAAACCATGCAATTTGGCACTATTGATTATGTTATATTTATCTTGTATGTACTCACCATCATAGGTGTAGGGTTGTGGGTATCGCGTACCAAAAAGGGGACGCAGAAAACTTCTCAGGATTATTTTCTGGCGAGTAAGGCCTTACCCTGGTGGGCAATAGGTTCATCACTTATTGCAGCCAATATTTCTGCTGAGCAGTTTATCGGGATGTCTGGTTCAGGGTTTGCTATTGGCTTGGCTATAGCTTCTTATGAATGGATGGCAGCCGTTTCTTTACTAATTGTAGGGAAGTTTTTCCTTCCAGTCTTCATAGAAAAAGGTTTATACACCATTCCTGAGTTTATCGAGAAGCGTTATAGCACTCAATTAAAATCTATTTTGGCAGTTTTCTGGATCGCACTATTCATTTTCGTGAACCTTACTTCTGTTTTATTTCTTGGTAGTAAGGCTCTGGATACTATCATCGGAACGGGTAATGGAGATTTAATCATGTACTCCATTATTGGGCTAGCATTGTTTGCTGCAGCTTATTCGTTATATGGTGGCCTTTCGGCAGTGGCATGGACCGATGTCATTCAAGTGGTATTACTTATTGGAGGAGGTTTGGTAACAACATTTCTTGCTCTGAGTGATGTATCCCCCGATGGAGGCATTATTTCTGGATTTAAACATGTTTATGAAGCAGTTCCTGAGAAATTCAGCATGATATTACAAAAGGGTGAAATTATTACTCCTAATGGTGAGGATGCATATAGCTATTTACCTGGTTTAGCAGTACTAATTGGAGGTATGTGGGTAGCAAATTTATATTATTGGGGTTTTAATCAGTATATAATTCAAAGGACATTAGCTGCCAAATCATTGAAAGAAGCCCAGCATGGAATTGTTTTTGCCGCTTTTCTGAAGATTTTGATTCCCTTAATTGTAGTAATTCCCGGAATTATTGCCTTTGTTTTAAATGCCGATCCAAGTGGAAACATCACTCCCCAAAGTGCTGACCCAACCTTCTTCAACGCAATGGGAGCAGTAGATAATGACCGAGCTTATCCTTGGCTGATAAAAACATTTATACCCACTGGATTAAAGGGGCTCGTTGTAGCTGCCTTGGTTGCAGCTATTGTATCTTCTCTGGCTTCTATGCTGAATTCAACGAGTACAATTTTTACTCTCGATATATACAAGCCTTATTTTTCGAAGAATGCTTCTGAAAAAGAATTAGTTAGAGTAGGTAGGATTACTTCAACCGTTGCTTTAATAATTGCCATATTTATGGCTCCATTGCTTGGAAATATCAAACAGGCATTTCAATATATACAGGAATATACCGGCATAGTGAGTCCGGGTATTTTGGCTATTTTCCTCTTAGGGATGTTTTATAAAAAAGCGACTAACCGTTCGGCTATTTTTGGAGCTCTTTTTAGTATTGTTTTTGCTTTCTATCTCAAAGTAGGACAAAATGGCTGGTTAGCCGGTACTTCTGTTGCAGGACTTTTCCCATCATTTCCATGGATGGACCAGATGCTCATTGTATGTTTGGGTACTATGTTGGTTATGGCTATTTATAGTTATTTCGAAACAAAAGGTGCTAACGATGCCAAGGGAATTCCTTTAAAGAAGAGTACTTTTTATACTGATCCTATATTTAACATTTTATCTACCGTTGTTATTCTGATTTTGACGGTTATATATGCTATATTCTGGTAAGGTTGAAAGGAGATAAGTTATCATCAGCGGGCGCTGGAACAAAGTTCCAGCGCCCGCTCATTAATTGTTTTAACCCTCTACTGTAATATTTGCATATATCCCCTTACCTTTGCCTCCCATTCCAACAATTCTTTTGACTGTTTTGATTCGCAATGCATCGCACTATCTATTTTGCAATCCTCTTCATTTTTATTATCTTTGGATTCATCGCCTGCAAACAGGAAACAGAAAAACAATCAACCCCATCAACCTTAGTTGTTGAGGATTCGGCAATTGTTTTCTTTTATCCAGATAGTATCTTAGATGATAGCCTAAAAAAATCCCTCGGAATAGAAAAATATTACGCCTTAAGAGACAGTCTTACCCGTTTTAATTTCGAATGGCATAAATGGGCAGAAAGCCTACATCTTAAACAATTAGTTACCGAAGCAAGAGGGATAGAATTTAAATTACCTAAGGGAATATTCTATCGCATTGAACCATCTAGATTTGACCAACCTTGGGGGATAATCCTTTTTAGATATCCTCAAAATCCACAAATCGTTAATCATCCACCTGAATATGAACAAGTTGATCATTTAATGAAGCCATTGCCACCAAAACTATATGGACATAAAAAACAAATAGAACACGCCCAACCACTTTCTGCAGATAATTCGGACTCACGCCAAAGACTATCCGATTCACTTTCATTACTTAAGCGTTTATCAGCCCGAATGATCCAAATTTTTCATCCACCACGTGAATTTACCTTTGAAGGTCCTTCGGCTAAAGCGGCTTTTTATGGAAAAGTAATTCCTCAAAAAGTGGTTATTGCCTTTGTTGATAATGATGTGTTTCTTGGAACTGATATGTGGTATACCAATGGAGCTAACATTAGTTGGATCAATCCTTCATGGCAATACAATCCTTTGTCATTTATGCTGCATCCGGTGATGGGGAGATCTTTTGATTATTACGGTTTGCTCATTAGACAAAACTTCTACACCCCCGTTTATAATACGTATGAAGACATACAATACAATGACAGGCCTTTTGCTTCTTACCTATATTTGGGTGAATTTAAGGTTTCGAATTTTCCAGTGAGCCGCATGCGTATTACAACTGAGTTCGATGCCGGAGTATTAGGCCCTAGTTCTTTGGGGCAGGAAGTGCAAACTTTTATTCATAGTTCAAAGAAAAAACCAGTCGGATGGAAGCATCAAATCCTTGATGATATTGTTTTAGAATATCAGGCCGAGATAGAAAAGTCGCTGTTTTTTGTCCCAAATCATGATATAACCATTGAAGGCAGACTACAGGCTGGAACCCTCTACAATAAGCTTTCGGCAGGTTTTGCTTATCGTTATGCCCGCTTCGATAGGCGTTATGGCAATGATCTGCCTCATAGAAACAAAACAGCCCAATGGAAGGATTTTAAAAAAGGGGCACAATTGGATTTCTTTGCCAAGGTAGAAGGTACTACTGTTTTTTATGATGCTACTTTACAGGGAGGCATGTTTAATCATTCAAGCCCATATACAATTAAAGAAAAAGATGTGGAAAGATATGTATTGATGGGTAGCGCAGGTATTTCTACCATGTTTAAAGGAATAAGCCTGGGTGCTAATTTTTATATTCTTAGCCCTGAATTTGCCCAGCAAAAACGTTGGCATAAATGGGGAAGAATAACCCTGAGCATAGCTTATTGATGCGTTCATACTTTTTATTTCTGTTGTCCGAGTTCAAAATAGTTTCAGATATTTCTATTTCATTGTGTATTTTCGCAAAACCTTGCTCATACTCTAATCATAATGTTTTATGGATTTTAAAGATTTATTGCGGTATTACTTTGTTCAACTTTATGAGGAAAAGTTTTTAGGATTGCTCGAAGATTTTCTGGAGGAACTTGAATCAACAGCCAAGAATTTATCTTTAGCTGCCTTGCCCTCACAATGGTATAAAGATGCCGTAATCTATTCAACTTATGTTGATTTATTTAACAAAGATTTTCAGGGTTTGAGCGAGCGACTGGATTATCTGCAGCAACTCGGAATTGATTGTTTATGGTTATTACCCATTTTAGATTCACCTATGAGGGATGCCGGATTCGATATTCGTGATTATCGCAGCATACGTCGAAGTTTGTTTAGTTTGCCCGAAGATGCTCCTGCAGAAATTACACAGCAATTGTTTCGAGAATTTTTAAGCCAGGCGCATCAGAAAAATATTCGTGTAATTTTCGATATAGCCTTGAATCACACATCAGACCAACACCAATGGTTCCAGGAGTCCCGTAAAGGGCCTGAAAATCCTTACCGTAATTATTATATCTGGAATAAAGATACAAATAAGTATAAAGAAACCCGTTTGCTTTTTAAAGGACTTTGTCCAAGTAATTGGGAGTATGATAATGGGTGGTATTATTTCCATCGTTTCTATGAATTTCAACCCGATTTAAATTACCATAATCCCAATGTTTTACTGGAGATGAGTCGCAATTTAATATTTTGGCTTTCGCAAGGAATAGATGGTTTTCGGGCTGATGCAATTCCCTTTTTATGGAAAAAAGATGGAACTAATTGTGAGAATCTGCCACAGACACATATTATTGTGAAATTTTTCAGAGGAGTTATTGATGCGATAAGACCTGGTTCACTTTTATTGGCCGAGGCTTGCCAACCACCTAATGAAGTCGTTAAATATTTTGGCAAGGGTGATGAATGCCATGCGGGATATCATTTCCCACTTATGCCTCAGATATTCTTATCTATGGCATTGGGCGATCGACAGCCGGTTCAAAAAATATTGAGACCTGAAGTTACTCCCCCAATTCCCAAAATCTGTCAGTGGGTTACTTTTCTTCGACTTCACGACGAACTTACCCTCGAAATGGTTACCCCCGAAGAACGTGAAATTATGAATACACACTACCGTCATGATATCCGTTGGAATTTTCGAGAAGGAGAAGGTATATCGGCACGTCTGGCAGAGCTTTTTAGATTCGACCAAAGAAAGATTCTGCAAGCCTTTTCCATTATGCTCACATTACCAGGCTCGCCTGTGATTTATTATGGAGATGAACTTGGCAAAGGCAACGACGAAGAATGGTTCGAATATATGAAAACGCTTTCAGGTTATCCTGATAGTAGGTTTTATGTGAGAGGCCCCCTCAATTGGAAAGAAATAGA
>DIEY01000037.1:182880-204712 GCA_002418865.1 Bacteroidales bacterium UBA5762
GCATAAGAAAAGATTTCAAGGCTTTTGGTCAAGGAACAATAGATTGGCTCGAAAATCTTCCTCAAGCCATAATGGCTTATGTGCGTTACTATCAAAATGAAAAAATTCTCGTAATTCATCAACTTGCCGATGCCAATGGCGAATTTGTTTGGCCCGAATTTGTTAAACATCCTACTGATGTTTTTACTGAAAAGCCTTTCAATGTTCAAATCCCTCTTTCTTTACACCCTTTTGATTTTTTTTGGATAAAATTTTCATAGAATGACTTCTTCCTATATAGAGTATTTGTATTGTAATTCAATATCTTACAATGATAAGTTAACTGCATCTGAAAAAGAGTCGATCCATAACTTTCAACATGAGATTTTAGCTTGCCAATCTCTTGATGAAGCCATGTCATTTATCTGGGAAAACACGGCCAACCTTATTCCACGCGACCGCATAGGTCTTTCATTTATCGAAAATGATGGTCAAACCTTAAGCTCAATTTATTACAAAGCCACTTATAAGCCCATTCTTCTCGATGATTCTTATTCTGGTGGTTTGGCCATGTCGAGCCTACAACCCATTATAAATGAAGGTAAAATTCGAATTATTCACGATTTGCCTCATTATCTCGACGATCATCCTTATTCTAAAAGCAGTCGGATCTTAGTTGCCGAAGGTGTTCGTTCTAATATAACTCTTCCTCTAATGATAGCTGATAGAAAGATAGGTTTCCTTTTTTACAGCTCTCGCCATAGCAATGCCTTCGATATGCATCATGCTTATATACTTATGGAATTATTATCGGAAATGTCGGCCATCATCGAAAAGGCTTATATTATCGATCAGTTGAAAAAAGCACGTAAAGATTATCTTAACCTCCTGAGTTTTGTGGCTCATGAATTAAAAAGTCCGCTTGCTACAATTTCTACTATGGGATATACTTATCTGGACGGTTATTTAGGGCCAATTGATGAAGCTGGAAAAACAACAATGACGAAAATTATCCGCATTTCTGGTTATTTAATGAATATGATTCAGAATTATTTAGGCCTGTCGTCCTTAGAAACGGGTGAGATGAAATTTTGTCCTTTAGCTCATGTGGCATTTCGTTCCGAATTGCTTGATTTCGTAATTGAAACCATCGATGCCAGAATCATCGAACACAAGTCTAAAATTAAAATTCACTCGCCCCAAGAAGAGGTCTATCTCACCGTCGATCCTGACTTGATGAAAATTGTGCTCACTAATCTTATCGATAATGCTGTAAAATATTCTTTCGAGGAAAGCGAAATCGATATCGAATATCAGGTAACAGATAAATTCTTCAGATTTAGTATTACCAATCCCGGAGTTGGATTTACAAAGGAACAAGCAGGCATGCTTTTCAAACGTTTTAGCCGTCTTAGACAAAAAGGATTGGAAGATAGAAAAGGATCGGGTTTAGGGCTTTATCTTACATGGTGGATTATACAAAAACACGAAGGAAACATTACGGCAGAATCAGAACCAGGTCAATGGGCGCGTTTTAGCTTTATTTTGCCCATAGATTTACCTGCTGCAAACGCTTAAAAATTTATTCTCTTTTATAAGCCTCATTTCTATAAGCATTAGGAGTACTCTCTTTTGCTTGAAATCCAAATGAATATACTCATCATGCCAACATCTGGTATAATGAATTAGTCTGCTTCATTAATTATTTTATATTAGTTTGCATGAAAATCAAATCCTTGTATGCATAATTTTTCTCATTCCATCAAATTCACTCAAGTTAATTAATAAGTTAATTTTTCAAGGCCAGGGCGGTATTGTATTGTCAGTTAGAAATTATTTACATATTTTAGCCATATAAAACTATTTTGGATATGAAAAACACCCCTATTGATTATCAGATTGTTAGAAATTGCATCTCGAAAAATGGATTAACTTCAGTGGGAAATGCTTCTATTCGAGAAATCAAGAAATTGATTGATGATATCGAAGAGGCCAGTGGACAAAGGTATATACGTATGGAAATGGGTAATCCAGGTTTACCACCAGCTTCTCTTGGTGTAGAAGCGCAGATAGAAGCGCTTAAAAGAGGTGTCGCTTGTGAATATCCAGATATTCAGGGCATTACACCGCTTAAAAAAGAGATTTCTCGCTTTTTGAAACTTTTTATCAATATTGATGTTGATCCGCAATATTGTTTTGCTTCTGTAGGAAGCATGCAGGGTAGCTTTGCAACATTCTTAACAGTCAACCGCATGATCGAAAGTAAGACCAAAACTCTTTTCATCGATCCCGGATTTCCCGTACACAAACAACAGGTTAAAGTATTAGGGCAAGCCTTCAAATCTTTTGATGTTTATGATTATAGAGGGGAAAAGCTACGTGATAAATTAGAAGAAGAACTATCCGATGGTAGCGTAGCTTCAATTATTTATTCTAATCCCAATAATCCTGCGTGGTTCTGTTTTAACGAACACGAATTGCAAATTATAGCAGAGATGGCTGCCAAGTACAATGTTGTCGTTATTGAAGATCTGGCTTATTTTGGAATGGATTTCAGGCAAGACTATGGTAAGCCGGGTGAGCCTCCTTATCAACCAAGTATATCACATTATTATGACAAGTATGTTCTTTTAATTTCAAGTTCAAAAATATTTAGTTACGCAGGTGAGAGAATTGCCGCTCTCGTTATTTCACCTAAATTATATCATACCAATTCAGGCGATCTGATAAAATATTATGGCACTGATAATTTTGGCCATGCTTTCGTATTTGGTACTTTATATTCCCTCAGCAGTGGCACGTCTCATTCACCCCAGTATGCCTTGGCACATCTGTTAAAATCTGTGAATGATGGACAGTATCATTTTCTGAATGAAGTGAAAGAATATGGGGAGAAAGCCGCCATTATGAAAAAAATATTCCTTCAAAATGGTTTTCGCATTGTTTATGACAAAGATCTCGATGTACCTATTGCCGATGGTTTCTACTTTACTTTTTGTTATCCAGGCTTTAGTGGGGCACAGCTTCTTGAAGAATTAATTTATTATGGAATTAGTGCTATCACTTTGGATATTACTGGAAGCCAACGTAAAGAAGGAATCAGAGCCTGCGTTTCATTGGTTCATCGCAATCAGTTTCCTGACCTTGAATACCGCCTCAAAAGATTTCATGAGGACCATCCTTTATAAAAATTCGGAAACCAAATTTTATTTCATTGTTGTTCAGTAAACCAGGAAATTAATAAAATTTAGTGTTTTTTATCACTAATCCAGTCCATCGATTTAGAGGGCTAGAACATTTTTTGTTTGTTTTTTCATCATGGTCAGAATAAAATTTTCCGTAACCATAATAAACACAATTTATATTGCATAAATCAGACCTCAAAAGTAATTTGTGGTGTACTGGCCAAAATACTTTTTACCAATTCGGCATTGACATATACTTTATTTTTCATCTGTTTTAAAAATTTTCAAACAAGCCAGAGTGTGTAGAAAATCTACATGAATATTTCATTTTATTCGAGTTCGATAGGGTTAAAGGGGTAAGATATTTTCTTTGATTCTTCTTCCGATTGACCAACAAAAACAATTCCCGAACCAATAGTTTTCATATAATCCATCGGATTCTCATATGCTTTTTTTAGAAAAGCACTTAGTTTTTCCCGTGTTATGTTTTCGTAATCCCATTCCCAAATTTTTATAAGTGATTTTTTATTATTGACACTAACACAATTGTACAAATAGTGCCCTTTATCGTCAGAAACGCTAAGTATTAATCCAGGAAGACCGCAAAATTTCCAGGGTCCATCCGAAACAGGAATTTCAATTGAAAACCATGCAGTCCATTTTCTACCTCTGAAAATGGTAGTAGCTTTTTGACATGAATAGCCTAATATGTTCTTTTTTTCTAAATGAATGCTCCAATTAAAATCAAATTCATCTTCAACATACTTAAACACTGGACCTTGGAATGGAGATCTATATACAACTGACATTTTCCCTTTTGGATAGTTTTTAAATACCTCTACCGGGGGTACAGATTTTTGTAGTAATGGTACTGATTCTATTCCCTTATTCTTCCCATTAGTGTATATGGAATCAAATTTAAACAAGTTGTAACTATAGCTTTTTGAAACGTTTTTACCAATTTCAAGTACTATGATGTCCGAGTCTTTTTTTTCCGGTTTGTCAGGGTTATTTGTAAAATCAAGCGAATATTTAATGACATATTTACTTGAATCCACAACTTTATAATCAATAATTGACTGTGGAAAAACCACCATCTGAGCAATTGAACTTGTGATAAAGAAAGTTAAAAAGCAAATAATTATTATATATTTCATTATTCTATGAGGTACTACCTATTGTTAGGACTCAACTAGTGATGGTTCAACAAATATATCATCTTTTTCGTAATTTTATCGTTCAGACCATTATAAAATTCTTCAATCGGGGCAGAGAGCCATTTTGGCCTCTGTCCTTTGAAGAAAAATATTTGTTTTGTTCTGTTCCCTTTTTCCTTGTTCGTTACCCCGATATTCCCTTTCAGCCACTCATGGAAAAACACTGCCGGTGGCAAGCAGAGGAATGAGCTGATGGTTCTTTTATAAGTCTATGTATAAAAGAATCTATCCAAAACTTGCCTGGCATGTTGAATATCTTCAAATTCATATTTTTTTCATACCAGTTCTTCCACTACGCTGTGAAAACTTTCGATATGGACATCCTGTTGCGCGATTGCGGGCAGAATAAATTCCTGATCCACGAAATTACTTTTCAGATAATGTTGGTTTTGTTTTTACTGATCTCATAGCTCATGTCTTTAAGCTCATGGCAAACCTTTAAATAGCCGTTCTCCATAAATTCTCCACTCAGAGAGTTGCGAATATCTTCTACTACTTCTTCATTGGGGACCAACCATGCATTGTCTTTCAAACAATGGGTAGAAGAGGGCCTACCTCGTTTCCCTCCACGGGATGGATAGTAATAGCTGCTTTTACTCATCCCCGCCGCCATTGATGCCTTTTCTGCCTTCATCCCTTTAGCAATAAATTTCCCGATTATCGCTTTGCGTTCTTCCAGTGTTCCATCTTTTTTTTAAAAAGTTCCGTCTTCATTTCTACCTCAAGGCCCTTCTCTGCAAGCAGCTTTTTCATCCGTTCGTTTTCCTTTTCAAGCCTTTTTATCTCCTTTCTTTCCCTTTTGGCATAACCCGGCAAAAAAGCCGACTCTCCGCCTTCATTATACTTCTTTTTCCATTCGTAATAGGTTGTTGCATAGATACCATGTTTACGACAGATTTCCACAACACCACCGGTTTCCGCTTCCTTGAGAAACGAAACTTTTTCTTCTAAATTCCATGTCCTTCTTATCTTGTAAAATTAGTGTTTTTTATCACTAATCCAGTCCAGCGATTTAGAGGGATAGAACATTTTTTGTTTGTTCTTTCATCATGGTTTGAATATAATTTACCATAACCACAATAAACGTAACTAAGATTGCAAATATCTGTAACCTCAAAAGTTATTTGCGGTGTATTGGCCAGGCTTTTTCTGATCATATCCGGTCTTATATATTGTTTTGTTTTCATAATTTATTCAAGTTCTATCGGGTTATAGGGCATACGGTAATCCTTTGGATTAAATATTATCTTTCCGTCAATTTTTACAGCGTACATCACGCCCATGGAATTGAAGTATTGGGTTGGATTATTGCATCTTTTTATTAGAAAATTATGCAATTCTTCGCGTGTTGTTTGGGTACATGGAAAATTTTGAGATTTGATTGGCTGGACAGGATTTAGTTTTTTCAGGCCGATAAACCTAAATGTATAATGTTGATTTGAATCCTGTATTTCAAGAATTAGTCCTGGCAATCCAACAAACTTAAATGGCCCTAAACTTATTGGAATTTCTGTTGTGAACCATGCTTCATATTTACGGCCCCTAAACTCAACTGTCGCATTCTGACAAGAGTAGTTTGCGATCACTTTACGATTATTATGTATTGTCCAATTTAATACAGGTTTGTTTTCTTCATAACAAAATATTGTCTCGTCAACGCGTTTTTTTACTTTTAAATTTCCGGTGCGAAGATTCCTGTAAATCTCATCGGTTCCGGCACCAGATGGTAGAGAAGGGAAATCGACTCCTTGTTTTTCTAAAATTGTGCGAATCGAGTCATTTTGAAAATGCAAATAACTATATGTTTTTGATATCTCTTTACCTATCAGCAGCTTTTGGACATCAGTTAACTTATCATTTGGTTTAGTTGTGTCAGGTACTTTTTCAACCTCATAGGTAATTTCATATCTTGCTGAATCGAGCGTAGTAAAATCATCGATGTAATGTAGTCTATTCATTTGCCCAAAAAGACTTAAATTGGTCACGCATATTGTTATTAAAATGATCAATGTAGTATTTCTTATTGTTCTCATTTTGCTGTTATTCTAATTCAATGGGATTATATGGTAAACTAAAATCCTTTGGTGCTTCAACGAATTTTCCGTCTTTATTAATCATTATAGGAACTCCCCTTGATTTATAGTAATTTACAGGATTTTTATACTTCCTTTTTAAGAATTCATTTAGTTCAGTTCGTGTTGTTTCAGTATAATGCCAATTTCTAATCTTTATAGGTTCTTTGGTATCAAGCGTTTTAAGTGTAATACATTTAAAATGATAATGCATTTGCGAATCATTAATTTCAAGGATTATTCCTGGTAAGCCACCAAACTTATAAGGTCCCTCATGTATTGGAATATCGATTGCAAACCAGGCTTCATAATTCCTACCCCTGAAACTGCCTGTAGCCCGCTGGCAAGAATATTGTTGAATCATCTTCTTTTCGTTGTGAATGGACCAGTTTATCGATGGATAAGGTTCTGAATATCGAAATATGATATCATCCGAACGATCGGTAACCGTGATAGTTTTTGCATTTTTATTCTTAATAACTTCATAGGAATTTGCTCCTTTAGGAGGTGCAAGACTGTAATCAGCTCCTTGTTCCTCCAGAACAGTATTTATACTATCACTTTTAGCAAGTAGTATACTAAAGTATTTGGAAAAATGATTTCCTATTTGTAATGCTTGCTGATCAACAAGCTTTTCGGATGGATTTAATGTATCCATAACGAATTTAAGTTCGAAAATTATTTCAAACTTGGTAGAATCAATAATGGTGAAACTATTAACAAAAGATGGATTCTGACAAACTGAAATATTACAAAAAAATATCATTAAAACAATAAAATAGCAAATTTTTTGTTGTTTTGATTTCATAATTTTTTAGATTAATTTAAATCTGGAAGCCAGAAAACATAGCTTCCGGAATGAATGATTAATAAAAAACATGAATTACACCATCGGCACATCTCGTAAAAAAATGACCCGCATAGTTAGCTGCTAAGTTATCTCCCGTATTTGGTCCGCCTTGGTTAACATAGCAGCATCCACATGAACATGTGGGTTTCAATCCTTCACCTCCAATAACTGTTCTCATCTGTCCTCTAGAAAGATTGTTTATATTCAGTTTGTTTAATTTAAGTGATTTCATATCTGTAAAGCTTTAGTTAAAAATGAATAAATCTGCAATGGTAATGTTCGAAAGACCATCAGACGTGTATTGCCATCTTTATCCTTTGCCGGCCACATTACCCAAACCGGCAAAGGCTTTTTAGCTTAGGTTGGTTTTGTATAAAAACCATAAATTTGTGTTAGTGCTATTCATGACTAAAAGATTTTAAATCGGGCACTTAATAAAATAAATGCAGGACGAATTCTATACTCCGAATAGTAACTGCTGAGCGTACCATAGTAGGCATACACATAATCTTGTGTGTTAAGAATGTTATTATAGTCCAATGTAAACCTGACCCTTTTCCAAGTATATGTCACACCCGCATCTAAAAGGTAAAAGTTTTGCTTATGGCTTCCATCACGTGTATCATAGTATTCCATTCCAAGGCTGAATATCAAACCGTTGGGAACAATGTAATTCACGGTTGCCGCATTAATAAAATTTTTAATGGGCTCAAGTTTATTACCAGCATCTGTGCTGCCTCTTACACTGCTCCAACTACTTTTGTTAGCAAACTGCAATTTCTCGGTTAGAGCCAATGAAAGCGTCATATTGGCATTTAGCCCTTGGTTTTTATATTCAATAAGGCTGTGCTGTCTGAGTTGTGGCGTAATTCCTTTCCCCCAGGAGGCTTCCGCATTGATAGAAAGTTCTTTCCAGTTGAATCCTTTACCCGCACGTGCTGTAACCGAAAAATAATTCCCAGTGTTTTCCAATTCAACCGCTGAAATTTTCATCAATGAGCCTTCAAACTCTTGGGCATACATCACTTCATTGCGATACCGGTTATATCTAATTTCAATATTTGTAAACAGAAACCGGATAATATCTTTGTAGGATAATTTGAGGGATCCCTGTTGGCCGTAAGAATCTGAAAGCCTGCTTTCATAATGGCTCAGGGTGCGGTAATTCTGCAAAATGTATCCTGAGTAAAGATTGCGCAGGTTTGGATTGTAGTTGTACCAGAACCATGAACCTGAAATTTCCCAATGCGCATTGATATCATAACTCAAATTAGTATAGGGCTGAAAAATGATTCGGTTTTGATAGGAATCATCTGGTTTGAATTCATCATTAAGTAAAATGTATTGATATTGAATAGGTGTTGATAATTCAAAGTTGAAATCACCTTTGCGGTAAGTAAGCTTTAATGAAATTCCGGCTTTTACCCGCATCCATGTGAGTTCGTTTTGCAGCGAATCGGCCGTCAGCTCCGAAAAATTATCGCTCTGGAGTGATTTTGCTATTTGAGAGTTGAGTGTCTGATGTTCTAATGAAAAAAGTAATATCGGGTGTATCCGAAATGATTGCCAGCCTGCCGATGAAAGAAACGTTAGGCTATTTTGTGTTTTAAAGGTATTGAAGGCTACATTTTGTCTTATGGTTTTAAACGGTACACTATCATTCAATACATCTTCAAACATACTTGGCGAAACATCCAGCTGGTATGGCTGTGACTGGTAAAAAGATTGAGAGTATAATTCAGTGCCTGACCTTTGTTTGTTATTTCCTCGCCTGATCCAGTGGATGGTAGAAGTTATTTTAAATGGGTCACTTTCACCATTTTGCTTAATGTGTTCATCACTTATAATGTTACCTGTGCTTTCTATGAAATTACCCGAAAACAATAAACGTGTATTCAAATAATTTTGATCTTGGTTTCTTTTGTAGCCAATACCCCCTTCAATATTAAACCGGCTGCTATGTGAATCCATTTGCTCTTTGATTGTAACAGTATCTTCACCCGGTATAAAATATCGTGTCTCGTCATAGCTATTTCTGTCGTCAATATCACGAAATCCATATAAATTGAAGGTAAATTCTGCTTCACTCCTTGTCTTTATTAGATTATTAATAGTGCCACCATACGCCTCGTTGAAAAGATATCTGTTTTTATTAATCTGGGGTGGTATTGGCTGCATAATGGAGGATATTGACCCCGTTAGTAGCATATCTTCATTAGTAAATGACTGAAATTCCTGTTCTAGATCGACTCCGGTATTGTTAGATTTCAAAGCAGTCAAGTGTTGGCGTTTTTTACTAAAATACATGCCGGTTACTGAACTATTCCATAAAAATTGATCATCTATTCCTGCACCTAAATCAGCCATAGCCGTGTAAATTCCTTTTGCTTCAGGTTTAAGTTTAAGATTAATGGCTGCATCATCAGTAAAGGAAATATCTGCGAGTGCTTTAATGGGTTGATGGTTCTCAAAAACCTGCACCGTCGCGATATCAGAAGCGGTTATATTATTGGTGGCAATTCCATATCTACCCTGTAGCATATCCATGTTTTCTATGTAAAATTTGCTGATGGGTTTGCCGCGATACTCTATCCGTCCGCTCTCTTTCACCATAATACCCGGCATTTTTTTCAGCACATCACCAATTACAATATCTGTGGAATCCCGAAAGGCATCTACTACATAGTTAATCGTATCGCGTGTTCCCCATATTTTTTCTGATTTTACCGAAACCTCTTTCAATTCAATAGCTTCCTCATCTACAACGAAATCAACTATTTGGCTATGATTATCGATTTTTTTGATTTGACGTTTGATGTTGAAACCATACACCATTAATAGCAATACTTTTTCTTTTTTGTTAGTAGAAATGGAATAATTACCATTACTGTCACTGAAACTAAAGGCAACTACCGAACTATCAGCGGTATTCATTAGCATGACCGAGGCATCTGAAATTGGTTCGTTCGATTTATTGATGATCTTGCCCTCAATAACAGTTTGAGCCATACTATTATTTAACAGGCAATGAATTAATAGGATTAGTATGAGTAAAACTTTGGTTTTCAATATGTCTTGCTAAAAATCCGTAATTCAATTCTTCAAAGATAAAATTACAACTTAATCGAATACATAACCAAATATGGTCAGTTTATCTAATAAGTGGTATCATTTTTCAAATAAACGGCATATTTTTACAAATAAACGGTATTCTATTCTCGAATATTATCTTTGAAAATACACCATTTTCTTCTCGAAGCATTCATTTTTACCCCTGTTGTAGTTTTAAAACATCTCTTTTTGCCAGAAACATAGGTGTCAAAATACTTTAAATTTACTATGATGTTTCTGTTAATCCGGCAAAATCCGTATCCGCTTACTTTTTCTTCAATATGTTTGAGAAGTATAGAAATTGCCAATGGGTTATTCTTATTATTTGTATGCAGTGTTGATAAATAACCAATTACACTCAACATACATTATATCTTCAATTGCGATCTGGTGAACTTTTCCTTTTTCTTTTTTCTTTTAGGATTATTGTTTTGTCACGTTGGTTACTGTAATCCATGATTAAATAATTTTGGTTCTATTTATATTTAATTCTTCTTCTTGTGCGCAGGTAAGAAAACAGCTTTTCCTGCAAAAAATTGGTTACGAGCGATGGCTTGTGTGTTTTTGCGGGATGTGCTGTTTCACGTTGGCATTTCTATTTTTTTAGTCTTTATGCAGCAAAAATTTCATTGTCAATGTGTCGTTGTCTTTTTTCTCGGCTTGCTTGTAACGTCCGCCGGTATGCGCAGTTGCCGTTTCAGAGTGCTTACTGGTCGGGTTACCCACTAATATAGCTAAGTGAGCTAACAATAGCACCCGCACAACCCGGCAATTGCGTATGACCGGCTGTTGTGCACAGTTGTTTTATTTTGGCATCCTAATAAATCTCCAAATAATCATCTGACTCAAAAAGACCAGAAATACTCCGGCAATTATAAACGGAAGCCATAAACTAATAATCAAATCTGCTTTATCCAGATTAACGATCATATATATTAGGGCGGAAATCAGTATTATTAAACCTAAGTAAAGTATTAATTTACTTATGAGAGATTCAACTCGAGAGTGTTTTGAGTCGCGTTTTGGGCTCTTGATTAAAATTGTACTTATTTTCATATGGTTTGGTTTTTTGGTGAATATTAATTACTACAAAATAACAAATATTTTATCATTTCTATCTGAATTTCATACAATTGTGCACAACTTAATATATATCTGGAAAAACNNCTTTATGCAGCAAAAATTTCATTGTTATTCTTTGATTTCTTTTTTTTTCGGCTTGCTTGTAACTCGTTTATACACACTACTTCATAGCGCCTTATTTCCATATTTGGATGGATAGGCGCTATAATGTTGCGTTTATCATTCAATGCAATAGTACAAAAACTTTTCATTTAATAAACCAAATTTATGAACCTTTTTTTTACTATTCATCAAATGGGCTTCTGATTTTTTGCAAACTTTTTTGTGATAGATGCGTGTATGTTTCAGTAGTCTTTGAACTTTTGTGCCCAAGCAACTCTTGAATGTACCGTAATTCGGTTCCAGCTTCTAACAAATGCGTAGCATGGCTGTGACGTAACCAGTGCAAGGTAACAGGTTTTTTTATTCCTGCTTTCCTCATTGCTTTCTTTAAAACTTGTTCTATACTCCTTTCACTCTACCTACTCAGCATATTCTGCCTTTCAAAAAGCGATGTTATAAGTTTGCTCACATCTACAATCTGATTTTGGTATAAATAGCCATATCCGTTTTTTAAAATGTATTCGTTTATAAAACGCACCATGTCATTGTTGGTATCTTCTGACGCTCTTTTAGGTTAAGATATCAGTCATCTACCATAGAAAGAGAAAAGTTAGTCGTCCACCGGGTGAAACTTTTTCATTTGTAATTTTAATAATATTTCTGAAAGGGAAAATTCTTTCTTCAAAAAATTTGTATTTCATTGTTACCGACGAAAGATTTATTTTATAACGCAATGAATTTCTATGTAATGTTGTAGTATTTTGATGAGAGTAAAAATCATCTTTTCCCTACTACGAATTTTTCTTGTGCAAGCGGATGTCCACTCTGGTCTTCGAGTCTGGCGATATAAAGGCCTGCAGGAAGTTGAGAGAAATCGTAATTCAATTCATGCTTACCTGCCGGAAGTAGTTTTTTCAGCAACAGCACACCCGAAGAAGCATATATTTTGAGCACGGATGAATGATCCAAAGCAACCTTTATCGTACAGTGTCCAAGAACTGGATTAGGATGAATCGAAATTTTATGATTGGCAGTCAGGATTTCGGTTTTCCCGACATAAAGTTCGTCCCAAGAAGCGAGAGTATATTCACCTGGTTGAAGATCATTTACGGTAATATAACCTGCAAGAGTGCCTGTGCGGGTAAAGGGAATTCCTTGCCAATCGACTGAGGCGTCTTTACGATACAGGATGACGAGAGAATCGTTGAGGTTTTGTAACAGAGAATCGTCGAGATGGGAAGGGCGAGAATAGAAAAATCGTCCTTTGGCTTGAAAAGGTTCGTCATAAATACCTTCTATCCTCCAATAACGATAGTCAGAAAGAGTTAAGCCAGGAAGAGGCGTCTTAAGGCTATCGGGAGCTGCCCAATTGTGTGTTACCCTAAAAAAAGCCGAATCAGTAAGAGTAGTTACACTAAGTCGGAAAAAAGTATTCGGGAAATCGTAATCTCCTGATTGATGTATTCGTAAGTCGGCATCGGTGGTTGCATCGGCAATTTTATCATAATAATCAGCCAAACAGAGCAAGGGTTCGAAAGGTAGATTAAAGGTCTGACTGCCAAATTCACCCGAAAATTCCATTATAAAATCATGCGCATTCCATAAGGAATCGATAAAACTGATAAACAAACGGTTATTATTTAAGAACTGAGTAGTTCCTTTCAATTTTTGATGAACAAAAACCGTGGTAAGAAAGTTTTGACCAGCGGGAACAATCTGACAGGAGTCGATCACAAAGCAGGGGAATCCGGGAGAGAACACCCATCCATCGAAAAAAGGCGTCATGTTTACCCCTGTATATTGGCTAAGATAATCTCTTAGCTGGAAAGAAGAAACAGGTTGGAAGGCAAAATCCTGTAGAAAACTGCTGATGACAGGGAAGAAAAGGCTATCGCCCAGATAATTTCTTAAAGTATGCACCACAACACCACCTTTTTCGTAAACAGTTTCCCCATAAGTATATTCATTGGGTATGCCATAAAGGGCCCTGTAGCCGTTGTCCTTAATATGGCAATATTGCAGCACGTTGGCATGTTTTGAGTTCATATTGCTGCGATAAGCCGAATAACCATAGATTCCTTCACGATAAAGTGATTCGTTGAAGACAGCCCAGCCTTCATTAAGCCACATATCCTCGGCCGAGGAACAGGTAATCTTATCTCCGAACCACATGTGAGAGAGTTCATGTGCATAAAGCCATTCATAGCCTGACGAAAGTGTACTCACAGGGAGGGCAATATTGGCAGCATGTTCCATGGCGCCCTCTATGGTTCCCACGTAACCTACTCTATCGAAGCTATAAGGACCCCAATGGTTTTCATAAACCGATAGAATATCTTTCAGATTTACAAAAAGATTATTAACGTCTGCTGTATCTAAAGGGCTGAAGTATAATAAAATTGGTATATCGGCTTGAATGCCGTTGTATATATCAGCAATTTTGGCGTAAGAAGCCACGGCTACGGAGGCGAGATAAGCTGGAATGGGCTGATTCATTTTCCAATGCCAGGTAATGTTGTTATTGGGATGAACGATAGAATCGATGAGGAGGCCGCCACATACCGCAGTTTTGCCAGCTTCGGTAGTAATATAATAATCATAAGTAGCCCGGTCGATAAAATCGTCGATACATGGAAACCAGGCTCGACCATAGTTATGTGGATTAGCTTGAAAAGCAACCCCAAGATTATAGGCAATCCATGAGCTAAAATGAAAACCTCCCCATCCGCTAGGTTCGACAACGGGAGTGCCATGATAACGAATTCTCACCTGAAAAGTGTCGCCTATAGATACTGGCGAAAGCAAAGGGATGCGCAAAAGAGTGTCATCCTGATACCACGACACCACAGGCTGTCCTTCCACTCTTACCGAGTCCACCTCAAGACTTAGTAAATCGAGTGAAACGTAAGAAAGTTGATTCATTTTTGGAGTAAGAGTTAGAATGGCAAACCCATTCAGTTGTTTGGCCTGAAAATTCATGATATCTAAATGAAGATTATAATGCACCACATCAAAAGTATCGCTCTTGAGTTGCTGAGCCCGCCCAATGGATATGATACAAGCTAGAAACAAAATCATCAGGAAGCGGATTTTTCTCATAACAGTGTTCAATAAAAATGAATGAACAAATATAAGCCACTCTCATCTTTCCTTTAACATCTCTTAAAATAAAAAAATTAAAAAAGGCATAACGTTTCTATCAGGTATTTATCGATATTTGCAATTGAAAATAAAAAATTTACTCTTTTATTCTGAATTACAATCACAGAAAGTCATACCTTTGAAGCGTTTTAAGCCTGAAAATGTAACATTATTTTTTACATATCGTCTAAACACAGAGGTTTAATTTGAGTCATAAAAAACGACAGGAATTTTTTAAAAAATTTGAAAATTGCTCTAAATATGATGAATTCCCCTAAGATTTTAAAGCGGCTCATTCTTTTGACGCTGCTTTTCTTTTTGCCTTTTTTGGGTTACAGCCAGGAAATTCATGAATGGACGTTGGAGGAATGCATTACTTATGCCCGCGATCACAATATCAACGTCAAGAAACAATTGTTGAATGTTCAGCTTCAAGAGATCAATTCAACGGAATCTAAGCTAACGATGTTGCCCACTTTAGGAGGCAATGCCACACATGTGTATAATTGGGGACAAACTATCGATCCATTTACCAATCAATTTGCAACCGAAAGGGTAAGGTCGAACAGTTTTTATGTTTCTACGCAAATGGTTATATTCAGTGGATTTCAGAAGCTTAACACTTTGCGCAAGAGCCAGCTCGATTTGAACATCAGTGAACTGGAGGTAGAGAAAATGATGAACGACATATCACTAAATGTTGTCACTTTTTATCTTCAGGCCTTGTATAATGCAGAGTTATTGAAGATTTCGGAGAGTCAGTTAGAGATGGTGAAATTACAGCGGGATCGCATAAAAATTTTGGTAGAATCGGGTTCATTAGCCCAAGGTGAATTACTTAACATGGAGGCGCAGGTGGCTTCGGCCGAACTACAACTGGTAGAATCTCGCAATAATTATGAATTGACTTTGTTGCAGTTATCACAACTCATCGATCTGGAAGATTCGCGTGGTTTTAGTGTTGTAGCTCCCGATCTGGCGGATCCATCAGTAAATATCAGCCTTTCGCCAGTCGACAAAATAGTACACTATGCCTTACAGAATCAACCCGAAATCATTTCATCGAGGTACAGAATACAATCAGCTAAAAAAGACTTCGAAATCAGTCGCGGAAGTTACAGCCCGACACTGACACTCAACGGCAGCTGGGGGACAGGTTATTCAGGAGCTTCTCTCGAAAAAGACCCTAATGTGGCTCCTGATCTCATTACTTATCCCATTGGAATTACTCAACTCACTGGTGATACGGTTTTAGGAATTTCAGCACAATATTCTTATAGAGTAAAACCATTTAGCGATCAGCTAAAAACCAATGAGAATCAATCTCTTGGGCTTTATCTCAACATACCTATATTCAATGGTTACCGCTCCAGAGACAATGTGCAAAGAGCGAAAATTGCAGTGGCCAATGCTGAGCTCGACCTTCAGCTGTCGCAAAATAACCTTCGCAAACTCATTGTTCAAGCCTATGCCGACGCAAGTGCTGCCTTGAAAAAATATGTAGCCGCAGAAACAAAGCTGCATGCCCAACAAGAAAGTTTCAATTACGCTAGTGAAAAATATGCTGTGGGCCTGCTCAATGCCGTCGAATATAATCAGAACAAGGAAGATCTTAACAAGGCCCAATCGGAACTTATTCAGGCAAAGTACGATTTTATTTTCAAGACCAAGATCCTCGATTTTTATGAAGGTAAACCATTAGTATTGTATTAAGATTTAGTCAACTATAAAATTTTTATCATGAAAAAGAATAAACGACTTTATTGGATAATTGGCGTAGGATTAGTAGTAATTTTATTGATCATACTGGCTGTGAACCGGAAGAATAATAATAATTACTTGCGAGTTGCTACAGAAAAAGTACAAAGACGGGACATCATCGAGACGATATCGGCTACGGGTAAAATTCAGCCAGTAAAAGATATTAAAATAAGCCCATATATTTCGGGGGAGGTGATCGAAATTTTCGTTAAGGAAGGTGATAGAGTAAAGGCGGGCGACATTTTAGTACGCATAGATCCGGAGATTTATAAATCGGCTTATGAGCAATCCGAAGCTCAACTCAACTCGCAAAGAGCAAATCTGGCGAATGCCAAAGCGCAGTTAGCCCAGTTGGAAGCAAGGTTTCAGAATGCCCAAACCGTTTATCTGCGCAACAAAGCACTCTGGGAGAAAAAGGTGATCTCAGATGCCGATTTCGAAACTGCTAAAACGAATTATGAAGTGGCCAAAGCCGATTTGGATGCCATTCAGGCCAGCATAAAAGCAGCCGAGTATTCCATCAGCAGTGCTAATGCAGCCTTGAAAAAAAGTCGTGAAGACTTGACAAAAACAGCAGTTTATGCACCTGCCGAGGGAAGAGTTTCGAAACTAAGCGTCGAAAAAGGAGAAAGAGTAATGGGTGCCTCACAGTTTTCGGCGGGTACCGAGATCATGCGAATAGCCAATCTCGATGAAATGCAAGCCGAGGTGGATGTGAATGAAAACGACATTATCAAGGTAAAATTGGGTGATACAGCTTTGATAGAAGTAGATGCTTATTTAAATCGTAAATTCAAGGGAATAGTAACAGAAGTCGCCACATCGGCCACTACAACAGGTGTAAGTATTGACCAGGTTACTAATTTTCAAGTAAAAATTCAATTGCTCAAATCCTCCTACCTCGATTTAATACCCCCAGATCAGCCCGATTATAGCCCCTTCAGGCCAGGAATGTCAACTACTGCCGAGATTCAAACCCAAAGACGTTTCAATGTACTTACCGTTCCTATCCAAGCAGTAACTACTCGTTCAGATACTACTGGAAAAATCACACGTAGAAGCACGAAACCTGCGACTGAATCGCAAACCGAACAAAGCGAAAATAAATTACCAGAAATTATTAAAGAATATGTTTTCGTATATGATAATGGGAAAGCACAGCTAAGAGAAGTAAAATCAGGAATTCAGGATAATAATTACATCGAAATTATATCGGGTTTGAAAGAAGGAGAAGAAGTCGTAGTAGCTCCATTTTCAGCAATTTCGCGTCAATTGAAAAATAATGAAATGGTTGAGAAAGTAGAAAGAGAAAAACTTTACGAAACAGAATAAACCTTCTTTCAACATCGAATTTTTATTTCGATTTCAAGAAAGAGAACATAGTGGCAAGGTCTATGACGTTGAAGGTTTGAAGGGCTGTAATGATGATCATAACCACTATTGTCCAACGGATAAATCCTGCTCCTTTTCTAACTGCCAGTTTTGAGGCAATAAAAGCTCCCAGTGAGGCCCCAATGGCCAATGGAATGCCATGAATCCAACTCACTTGGTGATGCCAAACAAATATGGCAAAGGCGAAAGGAGAATATACAAAAGTGATGAAAACCTTCAGGGCATTGGCTTTCACCAGATCATAACCCGCTTGAAGGACAAGTCCGGCCAGAAGCAGATAACCAATTCCTACCTGAACAAATCCACCATAAAATCCAATCACTAAAAACAAAAAGATTTCAAACAGATTGGCTGGTTTCGAATTACGTTCAGGGTCTCCCTTTAACCATCTCGAAGGATTATAAAAAATAAACACTAACATGAGCATCATGACGATGGTTATGATTTTCTCGATGATTTCTTTATTTAAGTCAACGGCAACCCAGGCGCCAGCTAATGAACCGATCAGAGCACTCCATACGGCCGCCTTTCCACGTTTTAGATCAAGAATCTTGTTAACCCGAAAAGTCTCACTCGAGGTTAGACTTTGAAAAATAATTGCCAAACGATTTGTTCCATTGGCTACATTGGCATCCAAACCAAACAATAGCATAAGCGAAAGGCTCACTATGCTTCCACCCCCAGCCAGAGTGTTTACAAAACCCGCAAATATTCCACCTAAAAACAATGCAAATGCCTGCCATATCACCATATCAGTCTGTTTTTATTTGTTTAAACCAGCTTTTTAAACGACTTTTCCGATATCCATAGGTAAAATAGATAATTAAGCCGATCACCAACCATATCAAAAACCGCATCCAGTTGGTGATGCCTAATTGTGACATCAAATAAAGGTTAGTAAGCAATCCCAATACTGGTATAAGCGACCATTCTTTTACAATGGCAAATATCGAGATAATGATGGAACCAATACTAAATAATAAAACTGGAATATTTGCCGTAAACGAAATTATATGGTCAGAATTAAAAGTTTCTTTGGGTTCAAAATAAAGAATACTACCTATGACGAGAGCCCATATAGGGATGAGCCAGATTCTGCTATTCAAATACGGTACGACGAATCTTCGGTGGATATCGTCTTTTTTTGGCCTTTTCCCATGTGGATTAAGGACTAAAATTCCACCTGAAACAAGAACGAAGGCGAAGAGAGTACCTATACTAGTGAGATCGGTAACTTCGGTAAGATTAAGAAAAAGGGAAGGAACGGCCACAAGAATGCCTGCAACTATGGTGGCAAAAGCCGGTGTGCGATGTCGGGGATGAAGTTTCGAAAAGATTTTGGGAAGTAAACCATCGCGGCTCATGCTCATCCAGATGCGGGGTTGCCCCACTTGAAAAACCAAAAGTACACCTGCCATGGCTATAATAGCGCTCAAACTGATAATTCCCGAAAGCCAGTCAATATGATGAAATGAAAATACATAAGCCAGAGGATCGGATACCTCGAGATGATTATAAGGCACCATCCCTGTAAGGATGAGGCTGATCAAGATATAGAGAATTGTAGTTATGAGCAAAGCATAAATCATGGCCCGGGGCAAATCTTTCCTTGGATTGCGTGCTTCTTCGGCAGTCGTACTAATGGCATCAAAACCAATATAGGCAAAAAATACTCCAGCCGTTCCCTTAAGCACCCCTGAAATTCCATTGGGAGCAAAAGGTGACCAGTTCTCGGGGTTGACATAAAAGGCCCCCACCCCTATGACGACAAATAAAGTGATAAGTTTGAGTAAAACCACAAAATTTCCAGCCACTTTAGCTTCTTGAATTCCCATATAAACCAACCAACTGATGAACACAACGACGCCAAAAGCAGGAATATCGGCAATGAGTCTTATTCCTTCTATTTGGGGAGCCGTAGTCCACGCATAATAAGCTTCCTGCAATGGCCGACTTGCCTGTTCGACAGAAATTCCCGATTCAATAATCTCATGAAATCCTCTTGAAGCCGTCAGATAATCTATGCATAAAAATGGAGGGATATGTATGCCCAAACCTTCCATCAGTCCTGTAAAATAACCAGACCATGAGATTGCCACGGCGATGTTTCCGATGGCATATTCCATGATGAGGTCCCAACCAATAATCCATGCTATGAGTTCACCAAATGAAGCATAAGCATAAGTATAAGCACTGCCACTGATAGGGATGGCCGAAGAAAATTCTGCATAGCAAAGAGCCGAAAAACCACAGGCAATGGCAGTAAAAACGAATAAAACTGAAACAGCTGGCCCACCATAAGCTGCTGCAGTACCAATTGTACTGAAAATACCCGCACCAATTATTGCGGCTATGCCCAGAGCAGTAAGATCGGTAACCCCAAGGTTGCGCTTCAGACTCGTTTGTCCCTCAACCTTGTCTTCAGCATGTTCGAGAATTAATTCAATGGATTTACGACGGAAAACAGAAGAAGAATTTTTGGGCATCCCTCATTGTTTGGCCGTAAAAATAAGAAGAAAACCTTTATTTCTTCATCATTAATTTGAAAGAATTTCGTGAAGAGATAATTTAATTTGAAAAAGTTTCTTTTTTATTCCATCTTCGAAAATGTCAATGTCACACACTGTCTTAATCCGCGCTGTTAATTCTGCCAAATCGAGGGAATCAAATCCAATGTCGTTTCCAAGGTGCATTTCTGGATTTATTGATGTCAATTTTCTTATGTGCTATTGTCAAGAACTGTGTTCATGATTTCTAAAAGGTACTTCCTGCATTTTGATGTCCATTTATTATTCCTTTTAAATTGTTATTGTCTGTCATGCTGCTTTTCGGGCTTGATCATAATGTTCGGCGCTATGTGCCGTAGGAGATTTCGAAGCTGCGCCTATAATGCCCATTACAAACACTGATGCGAGCTGAAACGCTTGATATACCACTAAAACCCCTTATGGCGTATGACCGCTTGTTAGGCACTGACACTTTATTTTTTGAATTTTTTCACTACTCGTTTAAGTTGATCAGTATATTTTAAAATGTCATCAATAGAGTTTAATGGAAATTTGGTTTCATTTTTATCCTCATCTATAAATGCAATTTGTTTTTTTGAATCATTCAAATATAATCTACAAACAGTATTTCTGACAGAATCATCAATAAGAATACTAACGAACTTTTGAAAATCTCTGTAAAATATACGGCTACTTTCAATATCTTGTCGCAGTATTGACTATATGATATAATAGCTTTCCGTTTTTTCTTTAGTTGTTTCTATGACACTTTACTTTGTCTGATCAATGATCTTAGGTTCTGTTTCCTTTTCTTTATCTAATGCAGTTTTTAAATGTTCGGTGATTAAGTCACTTAAAAAACTGTTGACATGATATTTTAACTATCTCATAAAACTGGGAAATAATTCTTTCTGTTGCTTTCCTACTATAGACTTTATAAATGAAATATTTTACAAAATCTTCGGTAGGCTGTTTAAACTCATCATTCAAAATGGTTTTTATCTCAATTGAGTACTTTAAAGCATTTGTTGCCGTGTATCATTTTGCTGCTCTTAATTTTACCTATGCTTCCATCGTTACGCGGAGGCAATCCTCTATATAGTAAATACCTGTGCTTTCCATACACACTTCACTCATAAGGTGTGATCACATGACTAAACTCATCCGTTTTATCTCACGGGTGGTTACACCAAATTTTTCTTCAGTTTTTTTGCTTTCCTCATCCAAGATACACATAAATAAACTATCTTTGTAAACGTCAAGGCCACTGACTGTTCTCATCTTATATGAAAGTAGTTTTAAATTAAACAATTGTACCTTTTGAGTATGTTAATTAATTCTATAACAATCGTGGCGTTGATTTTTATTGTGCGGGGTATAAAAAATTTTTTATCTAAGTTTGTCACCATGATTATTGAAAACACTGGCATAC